>NKIO01000023.1:33171-46480 GCA_002255935.1 Comamonadaceae bacterium PBBC2 | reverse complement strand
GGCCAAGGCCCTGGAAAAGATCGCCCTGGAAGACGACTACTTTGTCAGCCGCAAGCTCTACCCCAACGTGGACTTCTACTCCGGCATCGTGCAACGCGCCATCGGCATTCCCGTGAACTTGTTCACCGGTGTGTTCGCTCTGGCCCGCACCGTCGGCTGGATTGCCCAACTGAACGAAATGATCAGCGACCCCGAGTACAAAATCGGCCGCCCACGTCAGTTGTTCACCGGCTCCCCACGCCGCGACGTGCAGCGTTGATCGGTTTTCAACCGAACCCCAAAAGCCCGCCAAGCGGGCTTTTTTCATTCCCCCAGCCAAAGCCCCCATTCAACAGCCGAAATGAGCCCGCTGATGCGTCGCGTCCCATCGACTTGAGTCGCTGCGGCCCGGTGCTGCCAGGCCGATTTGCGGGCGCGAAGCGACTGATGAGGACTGGCAGCACCGGGCCGCAGGCGCGCAAGTCCCCCGCAACAGTCGGATGGCGTTCAAGCAAGTCCCCACAGGGACCTTTTTGCCCTGCAAGCCGCCGGCATTTCCAGCAGCTCTCCGCATAAAATGGCAAGTTGCACAGCAAGGAAGCTCCATGGCACGCACGCTTTACGACAAAATCTGGGACGAACACGTCGTCCATACCGAAGAAGACGGCACCTCCGTCCTGTACATCGACCGCCATCTGGTGCACGAAGTCACCAGCCCCCAAGCCTTTGAAGGCCTGCGCCAAGCCGGTCGCAAAGTCTGGCGCGTCAGCTCCATCGTGGCGACTGCCGACCACAACACCCCGACCACCGGCTGGGAACTGGGCTACGACGGCATCACCGACCCGATCAGCAAAGAACAAATCACCACGCTGGACTCGAACATCAAGGAATACGGCGCTGCGGCCTTCTTCCCTTTCATGTCCAAGCGCCAAGGCATCGTGCACGTCATTGGCCCTGAAAACGGCGCCACCCTGCCCGGCATGACCGTGGTCTGCGGCGACTCTCACACGTCCACCCACGGCGCATTCGGCGCACTGGCCCACGGCATCGGCACCTCCGAGGTCGAGCACGTCATGGCCACACAAACCCTCTTGGCCAAAAAAGCCAAGAACATGCTCATCAAGGTCGAGGGCACCTTGGCCAAAGGCCTCACAGGCAAAGACATCGTGCTGGCCATCATCGGCAAGATCGGCACCGCTGGCGGCACCGGTTACACCATCGAATTCGCAGGTTCGGCCATCCGCGCTTTGAGCATGGAAGGCCGCATGACGGTCTGCAACATGGCCATCGAAGGCGGCGCACGCGCGGGCCTGGTGGCCGTGGACGAAAAAACCATCGAGTACGTCAAAGGCCGCTTGCTCTCGCCTACAGGCGTGGAGTGGGACCACGCTGTGGCTTACTGGAAGACCTTGCACTCGGACGCTGACGCGCACTTTGACGCCGTGGTGGAACTGGATGCCAGCACCATCGTGCCCCAAGTCACCTGGGGCACCTCGCCCGAGATGGTGCTGGGCATTGACGGCCAAACGCCCGACCCCGACAAAGAAAAAGACGACGTCAAGCGAGACGCCATCGAACGCGCCCTGACCTACATGGGCCTGCAACCGGGCAAAGCCCTGGCCGACATCACCATCGACAAAGTTTTCATCGGCTCGTGCACCAACAGCCGCATCGAAGACATGCGCGAAGCCGCCGCCATCGTTAAAAAGCTCGGCCAAAAAGTGGCCAAAAACGTCAAGCTGGCCATGGTCGTGCCTGGCTCGGGCTTGGTCAAAGAACAAGCCGAGCGCGAAGGTCTGCATGAAATTTTCACGGCTGCGGGTTTTGAGTGGCGCGAACCCGGCTGCTCCATGTGCTTGGCCATGAACGCCGACCGTCTGGAGCCCGGCGAACGCTGCGCCTCGACCTCCAACCGCAACTTCGAAGGCCGTCAAGGCGCGGGTGGCCGCACCCACTTGGTCAGCCCCGCCATGGCGGCAGCGGCAGCCATCCACGGCCACTTCGTTGACGTTCGCAAATTCGCCTGAAGCGATCGAGGAATCACAACATGCAAAAATTCACCCTCCTCAAAGGCATCGTGGCCCCGATGGACCGCGCCAACGTGGACACCGATGCCATCATCCCCAAGCAATTCCTCAAGTCGATCCGCAAGACGGGCTTTGGCCCCAACCTGTTCGACGAGTGGCGTTACCTGGATGTGGGTCAACCCGGCGTGCCCGAGTCTGACCGCAAGCCCAACCCCGATTTCGTGCTGAACCAGCCGCGCTACAAAGGCGCATCGGTGCTGTTGGCACGCAAAAACTTCGGCTGTGGCTCCTCGCGAGAGCACGCGCCTTGGGCCATTGATCAGTACGGCTTTCGCTGCGTGATCGCGCCCAGCTTTGCCGACATCTTCTTCAACAACTGCTTCAAGAACGGCCTGCTGCCCATCGTGCTGCCCGAAGCCGCCGTGGACCTGCTGTTCAACGAAGTGGCCGCCTTCCCTGGCTATGAGCTCACGGTGGACCTGGAGCGCCAAGTGGTGGTCCGTCCTCAAGGCGAAGAAATTCCTTTTGAGGTGCAAGCTTTCCGCAAATACTGTTTGCTCAACGGTCTGGACGACATCGGCCTGACCTTGCGCCACGCCGACAAAATCAAAGCCTACGAAGCCGAGCGCCTGGCCACCAAGCCCTGGCTGGCCCACACCGCTGTCAACGCATAAAACCCTGGAACCCCCATGAAAATCGCAGTCCTCCCCGGTGATGGCATCGGCACCGAAATCGTCGCCGAAGCCGTCAAAGTCCTCAACACGCTCGACTTGAAGTTCGAGATGGAAACCGCCTTGGTCGGTGGTGCCGCTTACGACGCCTATGGTCACCCCCTGCCCGAAGCCACACTCAAGCTGGCCATGGACAGTGATGCCGTGCTGTTTGGCGCCGTGGGCGACTGGAAATACGACAAGCTCGACCGCCCCTTGCGCCCCGAGCAAGCCATTTTGGGTCTGCGCAAAAACATGGGCCTGTTCGCCAACTTCCGACCTGCCATTTGCTACGAGCAACTGGTCGGCGCATCCAGCCTCAAGCCCGAACTGATCGCGGGACTGGACATCCTGATCATCCGCGAGCTGACCGGCGACATTTACTTTGGCCAACCACGCGGGCGCCGCATCGCCACCGACGGCCACTTTCCCGGCGCCGAAGAAGCCTTCGACACCATGCGCTACTCCAAGCCCGAGATCGAGCGCATTGCCCACGTGGCCTTCCAAGCCGCACGCAAGCGCAACAAGCGCTTGACCAGCGTGGACAAGGCCAACGTGCTGGAGACCTTCCAGCTCTGGAAAGACGTGGTCACCGAAGTCGGCCAGCAGTACCCCGATGTGGCGCTGGACCACATGTACGTGGACAACGCGGCCATGCAACTGGTCAAGGAGCCCAAGCGCTTTGACGTGGTGGTGACTGGCAATATGTTTGGCGATATCCTGAGCGATGAAGCCTCCATGCTGACCGGCTCGATCGGCATGCTGCCTTCGGCCAGCCTGAACACCAAGAATCAGGGCTTGTACGAGCCCAGCCACGGCAGCGCCCCCGACATCGCAGGCAAAGGCATCGCCAACCCGCTGGCCACCATCTTGTCAGCCGCCATGATGCTGCGATTCAGCCTGAACCAGGAAGAAGCGGCCCAGCGCATCGAAGCGGCCGTGCAAAAAGTGCTGGCCCAAGGCCTTCGCACCGGCGACATCTACAGCGCAGGCACCACCAAGGTCAGCACCCGCGAAATGGGTGATGCGGTGGTCAAAGCGCTGGCTTGAAAGCCGCATGGATGCTGTCAGGAAGTGCTCAGACTGCATCCATTACAATACTTCGCATGTTTAACGCCCGCCTGTTCTCCTTGAACTTCACCACTGCCGCCACGGCAGCGGTTGGCGCGCGTGCAATCACCACAAAAACCACGACCATTAAGGGCTGATCCGGCCTGGTTCGTCGTGCGCCCTCCCGGCCAGACGAGCCGGGCAAACAGTCTGGTCTGACACTGTTTTAAAAACTGAAAGGGCGTTGAAATGAGCAAGTTAGTAGGTTTGGTCGGCTGGCGCGGTATGGTCGGCTCGGTTCTGATGGACCGCATGATTCAGGAAAAAGACTTTGACCTGATCGAGCCATTGTTCTTCTCCACATCGAACGCGGGCGGCAAAGCCCCCTCGATGGCCAAGAACGAAACCACGCTGCAAGACGCTTTCAACATCGAGCAACTCCAGCGCTGCGAGATCATCATCACCGCTCAAGGTGGCGACTACACCTCCGAAGTCTTCCCCAAGCTGCGTGCTGCCGGCTGGAACGGTCATTGGATTGACGCGGCATCGACCCTGCGCATGGAAAAAGACGCGGTGATCATCTTGGATCCGGTCAACATGCCCGTGATCAAGAACGCCCTGGCCCACAGTGGCAACAACTGGGTGGGCGGCAACTGCACCGTGTCTTGCATGTTGATGGGCGTGGGCGCTCTGTACAAAGCCGGTCTGGTCGAGTGGATGAGCACCCAGACTTACCAAGCGGCTTCGGGCGGCGGCGCTCAACACATGCGCGAACTGCTGACCCAATACGGCACCCTGAATGCCGAAGTCAAAGCTTTGCTGGACGACCCCAAGAGCGCCATTCTGGAAATCGACCGCATGGTGGTTGCCAAGCAACGCGCCCTGACAGCGTCCGAAACCGCCAACTTTGGCGTGCCCCTGGGTGGCTCCTTGATCCCATGGATCGACAAGGACCTGGGCAACGGCATGTCCAAAGAAGAGTGGAAAGGCATGGCCGAAACCAACAAGATCTTGGGGCTCGGCGAGGGCTTTGGCTCTTCCGCCATTCCCGTGGACGGTTTCTGCGTGCGCGTGGGCGCGATGCGCTGCCACAGCCAAGCCCTGACCTTCAAGCTCAAAAAAGACGTGCCCGTGGCCGACATCGAAGCCATGATCGCCGCCGACAACCCCTGGGTCAAAGTGGTGCCCAACACCCGCGAAGCCACCATCCAAGACCTGACCCCCGTGGCCGTGACCGGCACCATGACCATTCCGGTGGGCCGCGTGCGCAAACTGGCCATGGGCCCCGAGTACGTTGGCGCCTTCACCATCGGTGACCAGTTGCTGTGGGGCGCTGCCGAGCCCTTGCGCCGCATGCTGCGCATCTTGCTCGATGCGTAAGTTGTGATATCTTCGATATACAACTAAATAGGTCTGGGAATATGGGCGAAACGACACTTAACGCAGCACGAATCTCGAAACTCAAAGCGATCAGCGCTTGGATTCTGCTCGCTTGGAGTCTGCCCTCCCATGCTCTGACCTTGGGCAAGTTCCAGGTCCAATCGGCCATGGGCGAGCCTTTGCGCGCCGAAGTCGAAATCACGCAATACACCCCCGATGAATTGCGTGGCTTGCAAGCCCAATTGGCGGCACCGCGCAGTTTTCAACAAGCCGGGATGGAGTTCAATTCCGCCCTCGCTGGCGTCACCACCCGCGTTGAAAACCGTGCAGATGGCCGTCCTTACATCGTATTGAACGGGCGAACCCCCATCCAGGATTCTTTCATTGACCTGATTTTGGAAGCCCAGTGGTCCACTGGCCGCTTGGTCAAGAACTATGCCTTGCTGCTCAATGCCGCCACGCCGGGCACTGTGTCTCGCCAGCCGCAAATGGCGGCCCCTGTGTATCAACCCGAGGTGATCGCCTCGCCGGTGACGATTGGCCGTGCATCGCCAACTGCCATCGCGCCCGCAGTGTCTGCCCTTGCGCCTGCAGCCCCTGTCCTGAGCAACCCCACCAGTGTGGAAGTCAATGCCGATCAAGTGCCGGTTTACCGCTTTGACAGCCCAGACACCTCGCCCGC
The DNA here is from genome assembly GCA_002255935.1 of Comamonadaceae bacterium PBBC2. Lineage (GTDB taxonomy): Bacteria > Pseudomonadota > Gammaproteobacteria > Burkholderiales > Burkholderiaceae_C > Limnohabitans_A. The sequence continues at coordinate 40,652 of NKIO01000023.1, read as the reverse complement.
ACCGGTGCCCAGCAGACCCGCCAGCTTGTCAGCCGCTGTGGCGCCCATCGTCCAAAATGCGCAGCCCCTTTTGCAAGTGGCGCCCATCAGCTCGTATGTGCCCCGCAATGAAAGCTTCTTTGCAGGGTCGGACTCCTTGACGGTAAACCCTGGCGACACCGCCTCCCACTTGGTGATGGGCCGCTTGCCAGCCAATGTCTCGCTGGACCAAATGCTGCTGGCCTTGGTGCGGGCCAACCCCAATGCGTTCATCGAAGGCAATGTGAACTTGGTGCGTGCGGGCTCTGTCTTGCGCATGCCCAAGCCCGGAGAAGCCACCCAAATTTCACGCTCTGAAGCCCGTCAAACCGTGATGGCGCAAAACCGCGACTTTGCCGCTTATGCGCGCCGCGTGGCCGAATCGCCACTGCTGGTGGGTTCTGCCGAAAGCCGCGAAATGTCCGGCAGCGTGAGCAAAGAGTCCCCTGCCGCGCCTTCCTCCAGCGCCAAGCAAGACAAGTTGACACTGTCCAAAGCACAGGCCGGCAGCCACAGCGCCGAAGCCAAGTTGGCAGCCGAGCGCGAAGCCAAAGACGCCTCAGAGCAGCTCAATGCCTTGAACAAAAACATGCAGGATCTGGAGGCCTTGGCCAAGGACCGCAAGTCGGACTCGTCTGTGAAGGTCAGCTCCAACCTGCCCGATGCCGTCAACAACGATCCGGGTCTGCTGGAGCAACTGAGCCAGAACAAATCCATCTGGGCATGGACCATTGGGGCCTTGTTGGCCTTGATCGCCTTGGTGTTCTGGAGTCGCAAAAAGAGCGCCAAGTCTGAAGAAGTCTTCGCACCTTCGTACGACGATGGCCCCAGCCAGCCCATGCCGCCCATGGGCCCTGCCATGGACATCCCACCGCAAATGGCGGGCATTGATCTGAACCTGAACAGCAGCCCTGCGCCACAAGCACCAGCACCTGCCGTCAACGAAGTGACCGAGCAAAACAAGCTGGCATTGGCCAGCCAATTGCTGGCCACCGGCGACACCGATTTGGCCCGCACGCTGATCATGTCTGTGGCATCCACAGCCAGCGGTGACCTCAAGGCACGTGCGCTGCAGATGCTCGGTCAAATCGCGTGAGACTGGCGCTTGGTGTCAGTTACTCCGGCACAGCCTACCAAGGCTGGCAAAGTCAGTCTTCCGGCCTGACCATCCAAGACAAACTCGAAAAAGCCCTCGCGGCCTTTGGTGATGTCCCCCGCGTGAGCACTTTGTGCGCTGGCCGCACCGACGCAGGGGTACATGGCCTGATGCAGGTGGTGCACTTTGACACCGACCTTGACCGCACGCCCTATTCGTGGGTACGTGGAACCAACCGCTTCTTGCCCGATGACATTGCCGTGCAATGGGCGCAGTATGTCCCCGACAGCTTTCATTGCCGAGCCAGCGCCACGGGTCGGCGCTATGTGTATGTGTTGCTCGATTCGCCCGTGCGCCCCAGCCTCGATGCCGGCCGCGTGGGTTGGTCCTATCGCCCGCTGGCCGAAGAGCCCATGCGCGAGGCCAGTTTGCACTTGCTGGGCGAGCATGATTTCTCCTCGTTCAGGGCCAGCAGCTGCCAAGCGCTGTCGCCGGTCAAAACACTCCGCAAAATCGACATCTCCAAAAAAGGCCACTACTGGCGTTTTGAGTTCGAGGGCAATGCATTCTTGCACCACATGATCCGAAACATCATGGGCTGCATGGTCCAAGTGGGCCAAGGCCAACAAAGCCCCGACTGGATGCTGCAGGTCCTGCATGCCAAAGACCGCGACGCAGCGGCCCCCACTTTCTCGCCCAATGGCCTTTACTTTGCCGGACCGATTTACAGCGCAGAATGGGGCCTGCCCGACACCACCCCACCCTTTGATTGGTTGCCATGACCGTGCAACGCACCCGCATCAAAATGTGCGGCTTCACCCGCGAAGCCGATGTTCAAGCCGCCGCCGAAGCTGGCGCTGATGCGGTGGGCTTTGTGCTGTACCCGCCCAGCCCACGCCACGTCAGCATCGAGCGCGCTGCCGAACTGGCGCAGCTGATGCCCGCCTTTGTCTCGCCGGTCTTGCTGTTCGTGAACGATTCTGCAGAGCGCATCCGCCAAGCTTGCACGGCGGTGCCTGGCGCTGTTTTGCAGTTCCATGGCGACGAAACGCCCGCGTTTTGTGAGGCCATGAGCCAGGCCACAGGCCGCCCACACCTGAAGGCGGCCCGAATGCCCTTGACGGAAGCGGCCCGCTTTGACTTGGTAAAATTCGCTGAAATTCACCAAAAAGCCCAAGCCATCTTGCTCGACGCGCACGTCGACGGGTACGGCGGCGGCGGAAAAACATTCAATTGGTCACTGCTGCCACCAAGCGTCAATGCTCACCTCGTTTTGTCTGGTGGACTCACACCTGCAAACGTGGCCGATGGCATTCGCGCCTTGCGGCCACGGGCACGGTCTTTGGCCGTTGACGTGAGCTCCGGCATCGAATCAGGCAAGGGCCTGAAAGATGCCGACCAAATCCGGCAGTTTGTCTTGGCGGTCCGCGCCGCAGACAACGCCTCCTGAAATCCGTTTTCCAAGGTCACCATGTACGACTACCAACAGCCCGATGCCAAGGGGCACTTCGGCATTTATGGCGGCAGCTTTGTGTCAGAAACCCTGACCCATGCCATCAACGAACTCAAAGCCGCCTACGCCAAGTACCAGCACGACCCTGCGTTCATCGCCGAATTCAAGTCGGAGTTGGCGCACTTTGTGGGTCGCCCCTCCCCCGTTTACCACGCGGCCCGCATGAGCCGTGAAATGGGCGGAGCGCAAATTTTCTTGAAGCGCGAAGACCTCAACCACACCGGCGCCCACAAGATCAACAACACCATCGGCCAGGCCATGCTCGCCAAGCGCATGGGTAAAACCCGCATCATTGCCGAGACCGGCGCGGGCCAGCACGGCGTGGCCACCGCGACCATCTGCGCCCGCTACGGCCTGGAGTGCGTGGTCTACATGGGCAGCGAAGACGTCAAACGCCAAAGCCCCAACGTCTACCGCATGAAGCTCTTGGGCGCGACCGTGATCCCGGTCGAGTCGGGCAGCAAAACCCTCAAAGACGCCTTGAACGAAGCCATGCGCGACTGGGTGGCCAATGTGGACAACACCTTCTACATCATCGGCACGGTGGCGGGTCCGCACCCCTATCCCATGATGGTGCGCGACTTCCAAAGCGTGATCGGCGAAGAATGCCTCACGCAAATGCCCGAGATGTTCAAGCGCCTGCAGATGGCCGAGCAGCAACCCGATGCGGTCATTGCCTGCGTGGGTGGCGGCAGCAACGCCATGGGCATCTTCTACCCCTACATTGCCCACGAGAGCACCCGTTTGATCGGTGTGGAAGCCGCCGGCGAAGGCATGGATTCGGGCAAGCACTCGTGCTCGCTGCAACTGGGCAGCCCTGGCGTGCTGCACGGCAACCGCACCTACATCTTGCAAGACGACAACGGCCAGATCACCGAAACCCACAGCGTGAGCGCGGGCCTGGACTACCCCGGTGTCGGTCCTGAACATGCCTTCCTCAAGGACATCGGCCGCGCAGAATACGTGGGCATCACCGACAAGGAAGCCCTCGAGGCTTTCCACTATCTGTGCCGCACCGAAGGCATCATCCCCGCGCTCGAATCGAGCCACGCCGTGGCCTACGCCATGCAGCTGGCCAAAACCATGCGCGCTGACCAGTCGATCCTGGTGAACTTATCGGGCCGTGGCGACAAAGACATCGGCACCGTGGCCGACCTGAGCCAAGCCGACTTCTACTGCCGCCCCAGCTGCCGTGGCCAATCGGTCAAGGGCGGTGATCAGCCCGTGATCCTCATGAAATGAACCCTGTAGGAGCTTGCCCGCAAGCGATCACCCCTCGCCAGCAGGGCTGGCTCCCACAACAGCCACACTGAATCCCCCATGAGCCGCATTGACACCACCCTCTCCCAACTCAAGTCCCAAGGCCGCAAAGCCCTGATCCCGTTTGTGACGGCAGGCTTTCCCTTTGCCGACAGCACCCCTTCGCTGATGCACGCCATGGCCGGGGCCGGGGCCGACATCATCGAGTTGGGCGTTCCATTTTCAGACCCCTCTGCCGACGGCCCTGTGATCCAAAAGGCGGGCGACCGCGCCTTGGCCTACGGCATTGGCCTGGTGCAGGTGCTGGCCATGGTGCGCGAATTCCGCCAAACCAACACCAACACCCCGGTGGTGCTGATGGGCTACGCCAACCCGGTCGAGCGCTATGACCAAAAATTCGGCGCTGACAGCTTCATCCGCGACGCCTCGGCTGCGGGGGTGGACGGCGTGCTGATCGTGGACTACCCGCCCGAAGAATGCGTGGAATTTGCCGCCAAGCTGCGCGCCCACAGCATGGACCTGATCTTCTTGCTGGCCCCCACCAGCACCGACGAGCGCATGCAGCAAGTGGCCCAGGTCGCCAGCGGCTATGTGTATTACGTCTCGCTCAAAGGCGTGACGGGCTCTGGCGCCTTGGACATCGATGCGGTGGAATCCATGCTGCCGCGCATCCGCCAACATGTGAGCGTGCCGGTGGGCGTGGGCTTTGGCATCCGGGACGCCGCCACGGCCAAAGCCATCAGCCGCGTGGCCGATGCGGTGGTCATTGGCAGCCGCTTGATCCAGTTGATCGCTGCCGAACCGGCCGATCGCGTCAACACCGTGGCCTCTGCGTTCTTGAGCGATATCCGCCAAGCGCTGGACGCCTGATCCCCTCTGCAATCGCTGACCGCGTTTCAACGATAATCCGCCCCTGAAGGAGAACCCTCATGAGTTGGCTAGAAAAACTGCTCCCCCCGAAAATTCAGCACACCGACCCGGCCGATCGCCGCACCGTGCCTGAAGGCTTGTGGATCAAATGCCCCAGCTGCGAGACCGTGCTCTACAAGACCGACCTCGAAGAAAACCAAAACGTCTGCCCCAGCTGCTCGCACCACCTGCGCATTGGCGCACGCGCCCGTCTGAACGCATTTCTGGACGGTGAAGGCCGCTACGAAATTGGCCAAGAAGTGGTGCCGGTAGACCCTCTCAAATTCAAAGACAGCCGCAAATACCCCGAGCGCCTCAAAGAAGCCATGGACAACACCGGCGAAACCGACGCCCTGGTGGTCATGGGCGGCTCGGTGCACAACATCGAGTTGGTCGTCGCCTGCTTTGAATTCGACTTCATGGGCGGCTCCATGGGCTCGGTGGTGGGGGAGCGTTTTGTGCGCGGCGTGGAAACCGCCATCGCGCAGAAAGTGCCTTTCGTGTGCTTCACTGCCACCGGTGGCGCCCGCATGCAAGAAGGCTTGCTCTCGCTCATGCAAATGGCCAAGACCAATGCCGCGCTGACCCGCCTGGCCAAAAAAGGCCTGCCCTATATCAGCGTGCTGACCGACCCCACCATGGGCGGCGTGTCCGCTGGTTTTGCTTTCGTGGGTGACGTGGTCATTGCCGAGCCCAAGGCCCTGATCGGCTTTGCGGGCCCCCGCGTGATCGAGACCACCGTGCGCGTGACGCTGCCCGAGGGCTTCCAGCGGGCCGAGTTCCTGCAGACCAAGGGCGCGGTGGACTTCATCTGCGACCGCCGCGAACTGCGCAAAACCGTGGCCAGCACCTTGGCCATGCTGCAGCGCCAGCCGGCCGATGCGGTGAGCTGATCACCCAGCGACCCCCGAAGCAAAAGGCCCTCGCAAGAGGGCCTTTTGCATGGGTCACGGCGCTGTTCAGTACATCCAGCTCATTTGCAACTGGGCCAGCACGATGCCCAGCAACTGCAGCACCAGCAGCAGCGCGATGGGCGACAAGTCCACGCCTCCGATGAGCGGAATCCAACGGCGAAATGGGCGCAGAAAAGGGCTGCACAAACGCTCACTCAGCGCATGCATGGGCGAGCCCGGATTGACCCAAGACATGAGCGCCAAGACCAGCACCAAAGCGCCCAGCGCCGACACCACCAACTGCGCCAGGCCGACCAAACCGACCAAGGGCAAAAGGCCAAGCTGACCGCGACCGCCCGCCAAAAACCACAGCACGCCGTATTGCGCGAGTTTGACCAACCAAGCCCCCAGCAAACTCGACAAATCCCAACCAGACCCAGTTGGAATGACCTTGCGCAAGGGCAGGACCAGCCAGTCGGTCACGGCAAACACAAAGCGGCCCAGAGGCTGCTGAAACGAAATGCGCTGCCACTGCATGACAAAGCGCAACAAACAGGTGCCCGCCACCAACCCGGCCACCACTTCCAAAACCATGTTCACCATCTGCAACCACATCGCTTTTTCTCCTGCTCGTGCGATGATACCCAGATGCCTGAAAACCCCGCCCTCTCCGCAGAATCCTTGACGGCATTGCCCCTGTTTCCCTTGGGCACGGTGCTGTTTCCGGGCGCCCTCTTGCCCCTGCAGCTGTTTGAGCTGCGCTATTTGCAAATGATTGGCGAGTGCGAGCGCCAAGGCACCGGCTTTGGGGTCGTGACCTTGACCCAGGGGCGCGAGGTGCACCGCCCCGGCGAGGCGGCCGAGCAGTTCGAGCCCATCGGCACGGGGGTCCAGATTGAGCGCATTGAGCGGCCCCAAGCGGGCTTGGTGCGGGTCTGGTGCAGAGGGGCGGCGCGATTCAAGATTCACAGCACCACACAACGCAGTGACGGCCTCTGGCAAGGCCAGGTGCAAGCGCTGCCACCTGAGCCCCAGGTGGCCGTGCCGGAGCACCTTCAGCACCTGTCCGACCAGATGCACGGGGCCCTGCAAAGCCTGAGCGCCCAGCAAAGCGTGGTGCCGCACTGGAACGAAGCCTGGCGCCTGCAAGACTGCAGCTGGCTGTCTGACCGCTATGGCGAGTTGCTGCCTTTGCCCCTGGCCATGAAATACCGCCTGTTCGCCTTGCAAGAGCCCTTGATGCGGCTGGAATTGATCGGCGATCTGGTCGCACCAACTTCTGATGCGGCTTCGGACCGGAAACCGCCCGCAAACTCTTAAAATAGAGGGCTTTGCGCCTTCGCGCACATTCCAACCCCGGATCTGGCGCCCCTGCGCCGCGTCCCAACTGCTCCTCGCCATGTCTGACACGACCGCCAACGCCGCTGCCGCCCCAAGCCCTGCCCCACAGGATGAAAACCAGCTGATCGCCGAGCGCCGCGAAAAACTCAAGGCCATGCGTCAGGCGCAGGCCGATGGCAAGGGCGTGGCGTTTCCCAACGACTTCAAGCCCGAGCACCACGCGACCAATCTGCACCAGGCCCATGGCGAGAAAGCTGCTGAAGAACTGAACGGTGAAGGCGTGGCCAAAACCAGCGCCAAAGTGGCCGGCCGCATGATGCTCAAGCGCGTGATGGGCAAAGCCAGCTTTGCCACGCTGCAAGACGCCACGGGCCGCATCCAGGTCTATGTGACCCGAGACGACGTGGGTGAAGAGTTGTATGCCCTGTTCAAGCACTGGGACCTGGGCGAC
>NKIO01000023.1:0-33072 GCA_002255935.1 Comamonadaceae bacterium PBBC2 | reverse complement strand
CGCACCGGCGAGCTGTCGATCCACGCCACCAGCATCCGCATGCTCACCAAGAGTCTGCGCCCCATGCCCGACAAGTTCCACGGCGTGGCCGACCAGGAAGTCAAATACCGCCAGCGCTATGTGGACCTGATGACCGACGAAGCCGCCCGCAAGCGCTTTGTGGCCCGCAGCAAGGCCGTGAGCGGCATCCGCGAGTTCATGGTCCAACACGGCTTCCTCGAGGTCGAAACCCCCATGCTGCACCCCATTCCCGGTGGTGCCAACGCCCGCCCCTTTGTGACGCACCACAACGCGCTGGAGCAAGACATGTTCTTGCGCATCGCACCCGAGCTGTACCTCAAGCGTTTGCTGGTCGGTGGTTTTGAGCGTGTGTTCGAGATCAACCGCAACTTCCGCAACGAAGGAATCTCGGTGCGCCACAACCCCGAGTTCACCATGATGGAGTTCTACGCGGCCTACTGGAACTACCAGGACCTGATGGGCTTCACCGAAAGCCTGATCCGCGACGCGGCCATGACGGCTGCAGGCACCTTGGACCTGACCTACAACGGCAAGCCCGTCGACCTGAACAAGCCCTTTGCCCGCATGACGATCCGCGAAGCCATCGTCAAGCACACCGAAGCCGGTGACAACGTGGACAACGCCGAATGGCTGATCAACGCGCTGAAAAAGCTGGGCATGAGCGAAGCCAAAGACAAGCTGTCGACCCGCAGCCTGGCCAGCCTGCAGGTGTTTTACTTTGAGGAAACCGTGGAAGACAAGCTCTGGGAGCCGACCTTCATCATGGAACACCCCACAGAGATCAGCCCGCTGGCCCGCGCCAACGACACCCGCCCCGAAGTGACCGAGCGCTTTGAGCTCTACATCACTGGCCGCGAGTTCGGCAACGGCTTCAGCGAATTGAACGATGCCGAAGACCAGGCCGCACGCTTTCATGCCCAAGTGGCGGCCAAGGACGACGGTGACGACGAAGCGATGTACTACGACCACGACTTTGTGCGTGCCCTCGAATACGGCATGCCCCCTGCAGGCGGCTGCGGCATCGGCATTGACCGCTTGATGATGCTGTTGACCGACAGCGCCAGCATCCGCGATGTGATCCTGTTCCCGGCCCTGCGGCACGTGCAGGAATAAGCAATTCTTGCCCCACAAAAAACCCGGCCTTGGCCGGGTTTTTTGTGGGCGAAGGCCATTGCCCATCCACGCACTCACTCCAGTGCATCGCGGGTCGTTTTCAACAGTTCGGTCAGCAAGGCTTCCGTTGTTGCACCGCCATTGGACAGCATGATGAATTGGAAATCACGCTGACGGTTCAAGTACATCGCAGTGCGGTATGCGCCCAATCGTCCCGTGTGCCCCGCCCCCACGGCCGGCAAGGTGGTGGACAGGGCGGCCCAACCGCCCAGCTGACCGAGGTACCAGCCATAGCCATAGCGTTTGCCATCCTCAAACAGGGCTTGGGGCGTCATCATCAAGTCCAGGGTCTCGGCACGCACCAAACGGTGATCGAGCAAGGCCCGAACAAATTGCGCCAGATCGGCCATTGAGCTTTTCTGGCTGATGGCGCCGGCCAGCGCGTAGTCGATGCCGTGAATTTTCACGGCATCACCATAAGACAAAGCCAGTTGCATGACCTGCGCAGGGGCATACCCCAGCACCGAGCTCGAGCGCATGCCAGCGGGCTCAAAGACATGGGCCTGCAAATAATCGGCAAACGACTGACCGGCCACTGCTTCGACCAGCTGGGCCAGCAAGATGTAATTGAGGTTGCTGTAGACCGCCTGGCGACCGGGTTCAAAATCGAGAGGGGCTTGCCCGGCCCCATGTGCCATCAGGGCTTTGAAGTCCATGGCGTGCAAACGGCTGCGAGGCCATTGGTTGAGCCCATCGGGCAAGCCCGACTGATGGGACAAGAGCTGATGCACCGTGATCGTGGCCCAGTCCTTGGGCAAGTCCTTCACATACTGCGACATGGGCTGCGACAGATCGATCAAGCCCCGCTCTTGCAACTGCATCACGGCCAGGGCGGTGAAGGGTTTGGACAGCGAGGCCAGTTCAAAAATGGTCTGTTCATCGATGGGCAAACGCAAATCCAAAGAAGCCAGGCCCGCATCTTGGGCAAACAAGACCTGCCCCTTGGACAGGACCCGCACAGAGTAGCCTGGCGCGTCGCTCACGTCCACCGCATCGGCCAGCCGCGCCAGGGCCAACGCGAGCTTTGCCTCTTGCGCAGGTTCCGATGCGGGCGGCAACCATGCACAAGCCGACAACAGCCAGCTGACCGCCCAAGCCGAAAAAAGAGCGCCGAACCGGCCCACACGCGCCTGCGACAAGAAGGCGCCCATTGCACTCATTTGAGCAATTTGTCTTGTGGTGAATCAGGGCGGACTTCGCGCACTTCGACATCGACAAAATCACCTTGGTCCCGGGGTGGAAAGCCGGCCTCGAAACCGGGCTGAGCGCCCCAGCGAGCACCTTTGCGCAGCTGGCTAAAGCGTTGCCAAACCAACACCACCTGTGGCTTGCGTCCTGTGAGCAGCCAACGGACGGTGGCGTAAACGATGTAGGCGCCCAGAGCCAGCAAGAGACCCGCCAAAAACGCCAGTCCCAGCAGGCCCATCAAAATCCGTGCAATCCAATTCATAAGGTCCCGTTCAGGTCAAGGCAGACGATCCAGCGCCTGCATGTAATCGCTCGATCGCACCAGCTCATCCCAAGGGCGTGCGGGCGATCGGGGCAAGAGGTTCAGGCGGCGCTCTTCACTGACCTCGTTGGGCAGCCAGTGGCCTTTGACTTGGGCTTCGGCCAGCTGGTCAAGCACCTCGTCCAGTTCAGCGCCAGCGTTGACGGCGGAGCGGTTGCACAACAGCGCCAAATCACAGCCCGCTTGCAGCGCGGTGATCACCGCCTCGGTGTAGCTGAGGGTGCGGCCGTCCATCTGGCGGGCAGCCGCCATCGACAAGTCGTCGGTGCAGACCACGCCCTGAAAGCCGAGTTGTCCGCGCAAGATGTCTTGCAGCCAGCGCGGCGAAAACCCAGCCGGGCGGCTGTCCACCTTGCTGTAAATCACGTGCGCAGGCATGACAGCGGTGAGCACGCTGGTGAGCCATCGGTAAGGCTGTGCATCGTCGGCCAAGATGGCTTTGAGGCTGCGCTTGTCGACGGGCAGCGCCACATGCGAGTCGGCCTTGACCGCGCCGTGTCCGGGGAAATGCTTGCCACAGTTGCCCATACCGGCCTGCAACAGGCCTTGCATCAGGCTGCGGGCGAGCAGGCTCACCACACGCGGGTCGCGGGCAAAGGCGCGGTCACCAATCACACCGCTCTCGCCATGGTCCAAATCGAGCACGGGTGTGAAACTGAAATCAACGCCGCAGGCCCGCAATTCACTGGCCAAGATGAAGCCCGCCGAGGTGGCCGCTTCACAGGCCTTGAGCACACCCGAGCCCGGCTGGCCTTTGTCGTCCTGACCCCACAGTTCGCCAATCGCCCGCATGCTGGGCAAGTGCGTGAAGCCGTCGGTGCGAAAACGTTGCACACGGCCGCCTTCGTGGTCCACCGCAATCAGCAAGTCAGGTCGGATGCTTTTGATGTCGGCGCACACATCACTCAGTTGTGCCCGGCTTTGCCAGTTGCGACCAAACAAGATCATGCCGCCCACCAAAGGGTTGGCCAGGCGGCGGCGGTCCACGGCGCTGAGGCTGTGGGCTTGGATGTCCAAAATCAGGGGGGCGTGAATGCTCATGGCTTGTCTAGGCAGTTCGGGGTGAACAAGAGGATTTCAAGGCTGGCGGGTTTCCACCACACAAAAGCTGGCGGCGTATTCCGACTCGTCGGTCACGGTGATGTGGGCGCTCAGGCCCTTGGTTTCAAACCACTCTTTCAGCACCCCGTGCAAGACGATCACCGGCTGACCGCTGGGCAACTTGCCGACTTCGCACAGCCGCCAGGTCATGGGCATGCGCATGCCCATACCAATCGCTTTGCTGAAGGCCTCTTTGGCCGAAAAGCGTGTGGCCAGGTAACGCACCCCGCGCTCGGGCCAACGGGCGCTGCGGGCTTTCCATGTCGCCATTTCGGCATCGGACAAGACCTTGGCGGCAAAGCGTTCGCCGTGGCGCTCCAGGCTGGCACGGATGCGGCGAATGTCACAAATGTCGGTGCCGATGCCGTAGATCATTTTTTCAGGCAAGCCAAGTAGGCTTGCACGGTGGCGGGGTAACCCAGCTCCAAGGCGTCGGCGGTCAGGGCATGCCCGATGGAAACCTCTTGCAAGCCCTTCACGGCGGCCACGAAGGCCGGCAAATTGTCTCGGTTGAGGTCGTGCCCTGCATTGAGACCCAAACCGGCTTGGCTGGCGGCTTGCGCTGCATCGGCATAGCGCTGCAACTGGACGGCGTTGTCAGGCGTGCCCCAGGTGGCTGCATAAGGCTCGGTGTACAGCTCCACGCGGTCGGCGCCCACCGCACGGGCTGCGGCCATTTGCTCAGGCACAGGGTCCATGAACAGGCTGACCCGCACGCCCAGCGCCTTGCACTCGTCGATCAGAGGTTTCAGGCGTTCAGCGTCTTGCGGGAAAGCCCAGCCGTGGTCGCTGGTGAACTGGCCTTCGCTGTCGGGCACAAAGGTCACCTGGTGCGGGCGCACGGCACGCACGTGGTCCATCAGGTTGTGGAAGGGGTTGCCTTCGATGTTGAACTCGCGCTCGGGCCAGGCCTGCATGAGGGCATGCAGCTCGCTCACATCGCTGGCGCGGATGTGGCGCTCGTCGGGCCGGGGGTGGATGGTGATGCCCTGCGCGCCCGCTTGCAGGCACAGCTGGGCCGCACGGGTGACGCTGGGGATGCCCAGGTGGCGCGAGTTGCGCAAGAGCGCCACTTTGTTCACGTTCACCGACAGGGCCACTTTAGAGGAGGTGTGGGTCATAAGGTTTGCAGGTCCAGCATCATTTGGCGGGTGCGCAATGCACCCACACCGCAATGGTAGTTGAGCATCAGGCGCATCGGGCGTTGCAACTGGATCAGCAAGTCGCCGCAGTCGCGCACCAAAGCCGTCATCGGATGTGCGTTGTCCAAAGCGGCTTGCAGCGCCAGCCACTGGCGGCCCGTCAGCGCATGGCGGTCGTCGGCCGGCACCCATTGCAGCCCCGCTTCTGGCACCAAGGCATAGTGCTCGTCGTCCCCCAAGGCTTTGAGGGTGAGGGTCTGGGCATTGAGCGCGGGCAAGAGGCCAATGTCCTTGAGCAAGATCAGCTCAAAGCCGCGCAGGGCCCATTGCAGCGCACTGGGCTCGCCACTGGCCAGCAAACGCACCGCTGCGGCATAGACCTCGAACAAATGTGCGTGCGCATCGTCGCGCACCAACAAGCGCATGAGCAGCTCATTGAGGTAGTAGCCCGACAACAGGGCCTCACCCGTGGGCATGACGTGCCCACCCACCCATTCGGCCGACTTGAGGGTACGGATGTCGCCTTCACCACCAAAGGTCAGCGACAAGGGCTGCAAAGGCAAGAGCACCGGACGAAAGCTAGAACTGGGGCGCTTGGCCCCTTTGGCCACCACGGCTACGCGGCCGTGGTGTCGGGTGAAAACCTCCAGGATCAGACTGGTTTCGCTCCAGTCGTAGCGGTGCAGCACATAAGCTGGCTCATCCGCGATCCGTGTGGTCGCCATGTTGGGTGTTTATTCGTAGCCGAAGGAGCGCACGCGGGCTTCGTCATCGGCCCAGCCCGAACGCACTTTGACCCACAGCTCGATGAAGACCTTGGCGTCCAAAAGCTTTTCCAGCTCCATGCGGGTCTCGGTGCCGATGCGCTTGAGCTTTTCGCCCTTGTCACCGATCACCATGGCCTTGTGGCCTTCGCGCTCGACAACGATGGTGGCCGCAATGCGCAGCATGCGCTTGGAGGTGCGGCCGGGCTCTTCTTCAAACTTGTCGATCACCACCGTGGAGGTGTAAGGCAGTTCGTCCCCTGTCAAGCGAAAGAGCTTTTCACGCACCATCTCGCTGGCCAGGAATTTCTCGCTGCGGTCGGTGAGTTCGTCTTCGCCGTGCCACCAGGCTTGCTCGGGCAGGTATTTTTCACAAACGCCAAGCAAGCGTTCGATGTCTTTGGGCTGCTTGGCCGACATCGGGAAAAACTCGGTGAAGGCGTGGCGCTCTTGCATCTCGCCCAACCAAGGGGCGATGTCGCCACGGCGGTGCACGTTGTCGAGTTTGTTGGCCACCAGCAAGACTGGGATGCCGGGCTTGAGCAGGGCCAAGACTTTGGCATCGGCGGTGGTGAAGCTGCCCGCTTCGACCACGAACAAGACCAAGTCCACATCACCCACCGCGCCCACCACGGTTTTGTTCAGCGACTTGTTGAGCGCTGTGCCATGGATGGTCTGAAAGCCGGGCGTGTCCACAAACACAAACTGGTTGGCGCCTTGCGTGCGGATGCCGGTGATGCGGTGGCGCGTGGTCTGGGCCTTGCGCGAGGTGATGCTGATCTTTTGGCCCACCAAGGCATTGAGCAAGGTGGATTTGCCCACGTTGGGCTTGCCCACAATGGCCACCAGGCCGCAGCGCTGACCCTCTACCGCCACAGGTGCGGCCAGAGGTTCCACGGGCAAGGCGGCAGCTTCTGCGCTGTCACGCGGCTGGATGGTCACGCCAGCGATCTGGACCGGGCGGCGCACGATCTGTTCATGCGCGGTGCGCTCGGCTTCGCCAGGTTTCTTATCGGTGCTCATGCGGCGCTTTCTGATTTGAGGGTGTTCAACATGACCGCGGCTGCGGCCTGTTCGGCTGCGCGGCGCGATGCGCCCGTGCCTTGTTCTGTTTTTCGCAATTCGGTCACTTCGCACGAGACTTCAAACACCTGCCGATGAGCGGCACCCGAGGTGCCGATGACGGTGTATTTGGGCAAGGCCAGTTTGCGGCCTTGCAGCCATTCTTGCAATTCGGTTTTGGGGTCTTTGCCCACCGCTTGCATGTCGGGTTTGATGTCCACTTTTTCAAACAAGCGCTCCACCAAGGCTTGGGCGTCTTTGTAACCACCGTCCAAGTACACGGCCCCGATGATGGCTTCCAAGGCATCGGCCAAGATGGAAGGACGGTTTTGGCCGCCAGAGCGCATCTCGCCCTCGCCCAAACGGATCACAGAGGGCAGGTCCAGCGTCTTGGCCAGTTGGTGCAAAGTGTCTTGCTTGACCAAGTTGGCACGCACACGGGACAAATCCCCCTCGGGCAGTTGGGCCAGTTGCACATACAACATGTGCGCCACCGACAGGTTCAAGACCGAGTCGCCCAAAAACTCCAGGCGCTCGTTGTGGTCTGCGCTGAAACTGCGGTGGGTGACCGCCTGCTGCAACAAGCCAGGCTGACGAAAAGCGTAGCCCAGGCGAATTTGCAAAGCGGACAGGAGTTCGGACATGGGCAAAGCCATCAATCAAAAGCGCCGATGCGCTTGAGGTTGCCAAAGTTCATCCAAACGAAGAAGGCTTTGCCCACGATGTTGGCATCGGGCACAAAACCCCAGTAGCGGGAGTCGGCCGAGTTGTCGCGGTTGTCACCCATCATGAAATAGTGGCCAGCGGGCACTTTGCAGCGCACACCTTCGACGGTGTACTGGCAGTTTTCACTGAAGGGGAATGGGTCCACACCCGGCACAAATGCAGGACGGTCGTTGTCCATGATCGCTTGATGCGGCTTGCCACCCAGCTTCTCGCTGAAGTGCTTGAAGTAGCGCATGGTCGATTCGTCGAAATAATCGGGCAAGGCTTGGGTCTCGATGGGCTGGCCATTGAGGGTGAGCTTCTTGTTCAGATAAGCCACCTCGTCGCCCGGCACACCCACCACGCGCTTGATGTAGTCCACACTGGGTTTGGGCGGGTAGCGAAACACCATCACATCACCGCGCTGCACAGGCGTGCCTTCGGTCAGCTTGGTGTTGAGCACCGGCAAGCGAATGCCGTAGTGGAACTTGTTCACCAAGATCAAATCGCCAATTTGCAGCGTCGGGATCATCGAGCCCGAAGGGATCTTGAAGGGCTCGAACAAAAACGAGCGCAAGATGAATACCACCACGATGACGGGGAAAAGGCCCGCCGTCCAATCGAGCCACCAAGGCTGCATCAACAGCTTGTCGCGCGCGTCTTGGATGTCGGTGTCGATTTTCTCGATGCCCATCTTGTTGAGATCAAGGCGGCGCTGGGCGGCTTGCGCTTCGAGTTGCTCAGCCGCTTGTTGGCGGCGCGGCAAGAACACAAAACGCTCGGCCAACCAGTAGACCCCGGTGATGACCGTGGCCATGAACAAGAGCAGTGCGAAGTTGCCCTCGATGAAACCGAGGTACCAGCTGCCGGCGTAGCCGACAAAAGCGGCCAACACCAAAGACGTCAAAAACTGCATCAATCTTCCACCTGCAAAATCGCCAAGAACGCCTCTTGGGGCACCTCGACCGAGCCAATTTGTTTCATCCGCTTTTTACCTGCTTTTTGTTTTTCGAGCAGTTTGCGTTTGCGGGTGATGTCGCCACCGTAGCACTTGGCCAACACGTTTTTACGCAAGGCCTTGATGGTTTCACGGGCAATGATGTTGGCACCAATGGCCGCCTGGATGGCCACGTCAAACATCTGGCGGGAAATGATCTCGCGCATCTTGGCCGCCACGGCGCGGCCGCGGTACTGCGCCTGGGTGCGGTGCACGATGATGGACAGCGCATCGACCTTTTCGCCGTTGAGCATGATGTCGACTTTGACCACGTCAGACGCGCGGTATTCCTTGAACTCGTAGTCCATCGAGGCATAACCCCGGCTGACCGATTTGAGCTTGTCAAAGAAGTCGAGAACGATCTCGCCCAATGGCATCTCGTAGGTCAACATCACTTGCCGGCCGTGGTAGGCCATGTTCATCTGAACGCCCCGCTTGAGGTTGGCCAGCGTCATGACGGGGCCCACATAGTCTTGCGGCATGTACAGGTGCACGGTGACGATGGGTTCACGGATTTCCTGCAGCTTGCCCTGATCGGGCATCTTGGAGGGGTTTTCCACCATGATGACTTCGCCGTCGCCCTTGACCACTTCATAGACCACGCTGGGCGCGGTGGTGATCAGGTCCTGGTCGAACTCGCGCTCCAGACGCTCTTGCACGATTTCCATGTGCAGCAAACCGAGGAAGCCGCAACGGAAACCAAAGCCCAGCGCTTGCGACACTTCAGGTTCGTAGTGCAGCGAGGCGTCGTTGAGTTTGAGCTTTTCGAGGGCGTCGCGCAAGGCGTCGTACTGGTTGGCTTCGGTCGGGTACAAACCGGCAAACACCTGAGGCTGGATTTCCTTGAAACCAGGCAAGGCTTCGGTGGCCGGGCCCATGTTGTTGGGCAGCTTTTTCTCCAGCGTCACCGTGTCGCCCACCTTGGCGGCCTGCAACTCCTTGATGCCCGCGATGATGTAGCCCACCTCACCGGCCTTGAGCGCGTCGCGGGGCTGGTTGGCGGGGGTGAACACACCCAGGCTGCCTGCTTCGTACACGGCATTGCTGGCCATCATGCGGATGCGTTCGTTTTTGAGCAGCTGGCCGTCCACCACGCGCACCAACATGACCACACCGACATAGCTGTCAAACCAGCTGTCGATGATCATGGCCCGCAAAGGCGCCTCAGGGTTGCCTGTGGGCGCAGGCACCTTGGCCACGATGGCTTCTAAGATTTCGTCAATGCCCATGCCGGTCTTGGCCGAGCAAGGAATCGCGTCCGTCGCATCGATGCCGATCACATCTTCCACTTCCGCTCGCGCGTTGTCAGGATCGGCGTTGGGCAAGTCCATCTTGTTGAGCACCGGCACCACTTCCACACCCAAATCGAGTGCGGTGTAGCAGTTGGCCACGGTCTGGGCTTCCACGCCTTGGCTGGCATCGACCACCAACAAAGCACCTTCGCAGGCCGACAGCGATCGCGACACTTCATAAGAGAAGTCCACGTGTCCAGGCGTGTCGATCAGATTGAGGTTGTAGACCTGGCCATCTTTGGCTTTGTATTGCAGCGCAGCGGTTTGGGCCTTAATGGTGATGCCGCGTTCTTTCTCGATGTCCATCGAGTCAAGCACCTGGGCTTCCATGTCACGCGCTTCCAGACCTCCGCAACGCTGAATCAAGCGATCGGCCAGCGTGGATTTGCCGTGGTCAATGTGCGCAATGATCGAAAAATTTCTGATGTAATTCATCAACGAAGGTCTGCAAGTAGGTGTGGATCAATGATCCGAAAAAGAAAAAAGGGCGCGTCTTTTGAATGACGCGCCCTGAACCAACAATCTATGGCAACTGCGATGGTTGGGACTTCATTGTAGGCAAATTGCCTGGTTCGCAAAGCCCCCAAATCGCTTCAGACCGGTCGTTGCTGCTGTGCAACATGAAAATTATCCACAAGTTATCAACAAGCCACCGAATACTTCGTGGAACAACTTGTGGAAGGTCTGTGAATCATCGGTGGATTCATCCGGTGAATCTCGCATCGTGAATTCGTACCTGTCTGATATGCCATGAATTCATGGTCAAGACGCCTGATTTTATCCAAATTCGTTATGAGAACTCATGAAAGTTAGTAAATACCCACATATCAATCTGGATAACTTGGCTTGAAAAAATATTTCTCATCCCCTGAATGCCGTCGAAATAACCCAGCAAAGCAGCGGGGCTCTTGACAAGCCCCGCGCCCACTCATTTGGCAGGACGGATCAAGACGTACTGAGCGGCATCGCCACGGCGGATCAACAAACTCACCGGGCGGCTTTTATCGAGCTTGGCCACCACCGATTCGAACTCCTTGACATTGGCCACTTCCATATTGGCCACGGCCAAAATGAGGTCCCCCTCTTGAATGCCTGCACGCGCGGCGGCATCACTGGCACTGTCAACCACCACGCCCCCGCGCACACGCGCCTCTTTTTTCTGGCCAGCGCTCAGGTCACTGACCACCAAACCCAAACTGGATGCTTTGGTCGGTGCCGCTTTTTTCTCGCTGGCTGGGGTTTCGGCTTTTTCTGCTTCGATCTCAGCCACCGTGATGCTCAGCTCCTTGCTGGCACCGCGGCGAAACACCGTGATTGGCGCGCGTGTGCCCGGCTTGGTGTTGCCCACCCAGCGCGGCAAGTCCGACATTTTTTCAATCGTTTTGCCATCGAACTTGGTGATGATGTCGCCCGCCTCAATGCCAGCCTTGTCGGCAGGGGCACCCTCTTCCACGCCGCGCACCAAGGCACCTTGGGCTTTACCCAAGCCAATCGACTCGGCCACCTCTTTGGTCACCGGTGCGATCTGCACACCGATGCGGCTGCGGGTCACGCGGCCCGTTGCACGCAGCTGGTCGCTCACGCGAATGGCTTCATCCATGGGAATCGCAAAAGAAATGCCCATGAAACCACCTGAGCGGGAATAGATCTGGCTGTTGATGCCCACCACTTCACCGCGCATATTGATCAACGGACCACCTGAGTTGCCGGGGTTGATCGCCACATCGGTCTGGATGAAGGGCAGGTATTCGCCTGTGTCACGTTGTTTGGCGCTCACGATGCCAGCCGTCACCGAATTTTCAAGGCCAAAGGGTGAACCGATGGCCATGACCCACTCGCCCACTTTGAGGCGACTGACATCGCCCACTTTGATGGCAGGCAAACCCGTGGCCTGGATTTTCACCACCGCAACATCGGTGCGTTTGTCGGCCCCAACGATGCGGGCCTTGAATTCACGCTTGTCGGTCAGCGTCACCATCACTTCATCGGCGCCATCGACCACATGGGCATTGGTCATGATGAAACCATCCGAGCTCAAGATAAAACCCGAGCCCACACCGCGAGGTTGCGCTTCCTCAGGGGCTTGTTGGCGATTGGGCCGGGGCGACTGACGCGGCACATTGGGCATGGGGGTGCCAAAAAAGCGCCGGAACAACTCCTGCATTTCTTCGTCTGGACCGCCTGCGCCTGCCGAGCTGGTGCGCACCTTTTCCAAGGTCCGTATGTTCACCACCGACGGCCCCACCTGCTCCACCAACTCGGTGAAATCAGGCAAGCCGCGCACCACAGGTGCGGCGTTTTGCGCCATGGCGGCTTGGGGCACCAAACCGCCAACACTCCCCCACAAAAGCACAGCGCCCGACATGGCGAGTGCATATTTCTTCACTGTCATTTTGAACATCGCTACATCCCTAGATTTGAAAACCAGCGCCGTGTTGCGCGCGGTGCGAAGACTCATATTTCCAGAGGCGAAGCGTGCCTGCGTTCAGGTCTTACATCGCCCATGGGGCGCGAATATACAGCGCATCGAAAACCATGCCAAGACAAGGGCATGGTGGACCGATGGAGCAAGGCAAACCGTCGGCGAAGAGGGCCTCCAACAGGGCCATGGAAACCTTGGCAAACCACCAAAAGGCTTTGCCCCGTGTCCAACAATACGTGCACATGAACAGGGTGCTCATGCTGCTGAATATCTTGCCAATGCCAACCCTCTCCATCCCAGAGCAATTGCCCTTCTCGGAGGAATTCACGTTTGGCCAAGATCATGGCAGCAAAGACCGATGCGCCCCAACACATCAGCGCCAGGCACTGCAAAAGGCCTGCATTCTCGCTGAGTTCTCGCCAAGCCCACAAAGCGAATGCGGACAGCGCCGCCAAAAGCCAAGTCAAGCGTGGCCCCCAAACAAAACGCCCCACCGGGTAGACCACAGGTGGGGCGTTGTGCATGGCGTGAACCTTGCCGTGGACTCGTCAGATGCGTTTGAACACCAGAGAGCCGTTGGTACCGCCGAAGCCGAAGTTGTTTTTCAGGGCCACGTCGATTTTCATGTCGCGCGCCGTGTTGGCGCAGTAGTCCAGATCGCACTCGGGATCAGGGTTGAGCAAGTTGATGGTCGGTGGCACTTTTTGATGGTGCAAAGCCAACACGGTGAACACGCTCTCAATGCCGCCCGCACCACCCAAAAGGTGACCGGTCATGGACTTGGTTGAGCTGACCACGGTTTTGTACGCATGATCGCCCAAAGCCGCCTTGATGGCATTGGTTTCGTTGATGTCACCCAGCGGCGTGGAGGTGCCGTGAGCGTTGAGGTAGTCGATCTGGTCGGCATTGACGCCGGCATTGCGCATCGCATTGATCATGGCACGGCGTGGGCCGTCCATGCTCGGTGCGGTCATGTGACCGGCATCAGCGCTCATGCCATAACCACCCAGTTCGGCATAAATTTTGGCACCGCGTGCTTTGGCGTGTTCGTACTCTTCGAGCACCATCACGCCCGCGCCTTCGCCCAAGACAAAACCATCGCGGTCTTTGTCCCAGGGACGGGATGCTGCAGTCGGGTCGTCATTGCGTGTCGACAAGGCGCGCATGGCGGCAAAACCACCGACACCCAGGGGCGAAACGCAAGCTTCGGAGCCACCTGCAATCATCACATCCGCATCGCCGTATTCGATCAAACGACCGGCTTCGCCAATGCTGTGCAAGCCTGTGGTGCAGGCGGTCACAACGGCCAAATTGGGGCCTTTGAAACCACTGCGCATCGAGACATGCCCCGAGATCATGTTGATGATCGAGGCTGGCACGAAAAATGGGGAAATGCGACGCGCACCGCGCGCCGTGTATTCGGTGTGGGTGTCTTCGATCAGCGGCAAGCCGCCAATGCCCGAACCAATCACCACACCAATGCGGCAGGCCTCGTCTTCCGTCAGGGCTTCGCCTGTCAGCAGCCCGGCGTCTTGGATCGCCTGAGTTGCTGCAGCAATGCCGAAATGGATAAAACGGTCCATCGTCCGAGCTTCTTTGCTCGAGATGTAGGTCTCAAGATCAAAGTTCTTGACTTCACCCGCAAACTTACAAGCTATGGCTGAAGCATCAAAACGTGTGATCGGGGCAATGCCGGACTGACCGGCAATCAGGCTGGACCATGCATCGGCGACCGTGTTGCCCACGGGGCTGATGCATCCCAAACCCGTGACAACAACGCGGCGCCGGGTCATCGTCGATCAGGCCTTCTTGCTTTGGGCGTAGTCGATCGCAGCTTGCACCGTGGTGATTTTTTCTGCGTCTTCGTCAGGGATTTCGATGAAGGAGTCGGCACCCAGATCGGCCACAAAGGCTTTTTCGTTGGTGACTTGTGACTCTTCAACGCCGAGTTGTTCAGCAATGATTTTCTTGACACGTGCTTCGATATCGCTCATGGGGTCCCTCTGAGGGTTGTGAAAAATGAAGATTTTACCTGTCTGGAAGGCATTTCCAGAAAATCAGGCCATGAACATGCCACCATTGACATGCAATTCTTGTCCTGTGACATAGCCCGCGTGCGTTCCGGCCAGGTACGCGACCGCGTGGGCGATGTCTTCAGGCTTGCCCAAATGGCCCAGAGGAATCTGGCCCAGCAAGGCTTTTTGTTGTTCTTCGGGCAGGCTGGCGGTCATGTCGGTTTCAATGAAACCAGGGGCCACGCAGTTCACGGTGATGTTGCGACTGCCCAACTCGCGGGCCAGTGCACGGGTCATGCCTGCCACACCCGCCTTGGCAGCGGCGTAGTTGGCCTGACCGGGGTTGCCGGAGGCGCCCACCACGCTGGTGATGCTGATGATGCGGCCATAGCGCTGCTTCATCATGGGGCGGATCACGGCACGGCTCATGCGAAAGACTGCCTTGAGGTTGGTGTCGAGCACCGCATCCCAATCATCGTCTTTCATGCGCATGGCCAAGGTGTCGCGGGTGATGCCCGCGTTGTTGACCAGCACATGCAGGCCGCCATGCTCTTTGACGATGGCGTCGATCAGGGCTTCGCCTGCGGCCGCGTCATTGACGTTCAAGTTCGCACCGCGACTGCCGGGGAAGGCCGACAGGGCCTGACTGATCTTGGCAGCACCATCGTCGCTGGTGGCGGTACCCATGACCACAAAACCTTGTTGCGCCAAATGCAAGGCAATCGACGCACCGATGCCACGTGAGGCACCGGTGACCAGTGCAATTTGTTTTGGGGCTTCGCTCATGCCAGCAATCCTTTGACTTCAGACAGGGTGGCGGGGTCGTACAAGGCCACGCCATTCAATTCGGCATCGATCCGCTTGGTCATGCCCGCCAGCACTTTGCCAGGGCCGCATTCGACCAGGGTGCTCACACCACGGGCCTTGATGGCCTGAACGCACTCGACCCAGCGAACGGGGCCGAAGGCCTGACGGTACAGCGCGTCGCGGATGCGGTCGGCATCGGATTCGATGGCCACATCGATGTTGTTGAGCACCGGAATCTCGGGTACGGCCAAAGTCAGTGTGGCCAGTTTTTCGCGCAGCTTTTCAGCGGCGGGCTTCATCAGGCTCGAATGGAAGGGCGCTGACACGGGCAAGAGCAGCGCACGCTTGGCGCCCATGCCTTTGAGCACTTCGCAGGCTTTATCGACTGCAGCCTTGCTGCCCGCGATCACGGTTTGCGCTGCATCGTTGAAATTGACGGCTTCCACCACTTCAGCGCTGTCTGCGGCAAATGTGGCTTGGGCTTGTTTGCAGCCCTCAATGACTTTGTCGGAGGCCAAACCCAAAATCGCGGCCATTGCGCCCACGCCTACAGGCACGGCTTCTTGCATCGCGGCAGCACGCAGGCGCACCAGCGGCGCGGCTTGCGTCAGGGTCAACACACCTGAAGCCACCAAGGCGCTGTATTCACCAAGGGAGTGACCCGCCACCACGGAAGGCTTGGCGCCACCTTCGGCCAGCCAAGCGCGGTAAGCGGCCACAGCCGACACCAGCATCACGGGCTGGGTGTTGGTGGTCATGGCCAGCGCTTCCTTGGGGCCTTCGTGGATCAATTGGGCCACGTCTTCGCCCAAGGCGTCAGAAGCTTCTTGGAGGGTTTCGAGCACCACGGGGTGGTCACCCCAAGCGTCCAGCATGCCCACCGATTGGGAGCCTTGACCGGGAAAAACAAAAGCAAATGTGGTCATGTGCAAATTTTGTATCGGGAAAGAATCCGGGCGAGCGTGCCGCGCATCGCTGACCCGGGCCTGTCAAATCAATAACGAAGGAGCACCGAGCCCCACGTGAAGCCGCCACCCACGCCTTCGAGCATGAGGGTCTGACCGCGCTGGATGCGGCCATCGCGCACGGCGGTGTCCAGCGCCAGCGGGATGGAGGCGGCCGAGGTGTTGCCGTGCTGATCGACCGTGACCACCACCTTGTCCGCGCTCAGCTTGAGCTTTTTGGCGGTGCTTTGCATGATGCGGATGTTGGCTTGGTGAGGGATCAACCAATCGATGTCGGCATCGGTCAAGTTGGCCTTGGCCAGGCTGGCACGGGCGGTTTCTTCGAGCACGCCCACCGCCAGTTTGAAAACGGCCTGTCCGTCCATCTTGAGGACCGGATCGCCCAAAATGCCACCCCGGTTGACGTGACCGGGCACGCACAGGATGTCCTTGTGCTTGCCGTCGGCATGCAAATCGGTGGCCAAAATGCCGGGCTTGTCGGCAGCTTCCAAAATCACCGCGCCCGCCCCGTCACCGAACAAAACGCAGGTGGTGCGGTCCTTGAAGTCGAGGATGCGGCTGAACACTTCCGAGCCGATCACCAAGGCGCGCTTGGCCGAACCCGACTGGATCATCGAATCGGCAATCGTCAGGGCATAGATGAAACCACTGCAAACCGCTTGCACGTCAAATGCAGGGCAACCTGCCGTGCCCAGTTTGTGCTGGACCATGGTGGCCACGGAGGGGAACACCATGTCAGGCGTCGATGTGGCCACGATGATCAGGTCAAGTTCTTCGGCAGAAATGCCGGCGGCGGTCAAAGCCCTGCGCGCAGCTTCTGTCGCCAGATCGCTGCTGCCTTGGGCATCGGCCGCAAAGTGGCGGGCACGGATGCCTGTGCGCTCCACGATCCAATCGTCAGAGGTTTCAACGCCTTGATGCGCCAACTCGGCAGCCAGGTCGGCGTTGGTCAGGCGTTTTTCAGGCAGGTAACTGCCTGTGCCCAAGATGCGGGAGTAAATTCTCATGGTGTGGTGACCGCTGTTTCTGCCCGATCGGCTTGCGCACCCATCAACAAGGGGGCGGCATGCGCGATGCGTTCACGAACGCGATCCAGCAATTGGTTTCGGGCTGCATCATAAGCCCGGTTCAAGGCTGTCTCAAAAGCAATCTCATCGGCCGAGCCGTGGCTCTTGAACACCAGCCCGCGCAAGCCGAGCAAAGCCGCGCCGTTGTAACGACGGTGATCAACTCGGTTTTTAAATGCAGATAAGACCGGATAAGCCAAAATAGCGGCTATTTTCGTGAAAATATTGCGAGAAAACTCGGTTTTGAGGAAGCCGCCGATCATGGTGGCGAGGCCTTCGCTGGCTTTCAGGGCCACATTGCCTACAAAGCCGTCGCAGATGACGATATCGACCGTGCCTTTGAAAATATCGTTGCCTTCCACGTTCCCGTGAAAGTTCAAATCCCCAGCGCTGCCCGCAGATCGCAACAGTTCGCCGGTTTTTTTGATGATTTCATTGCCTTTGATGGCTTCTTCACCAATATTGAGCAGGCCCACCGTCGGGTTTTGCTTGTCCTGCAGGACGGAGACCAAGGCCGACCCCATCACCGCAAACTGCAGCAAGTGCTCAGGGGTGCAGTCCACATTGGCGCCCAAGTCGAGCATGGTGGTGCCGCCACCTTTGAAGTTGGGCATTTGACCTGCAATGGCCGGACGGTCAATGCCGTCCATCGTCTTGAGCACATACCGGGCAATGGCCATCAAAGCGCCCGTGTTGCCGGCCGATACGGCAGCACCCGCCTTGCCATCGCGCACCTGTTCGATGGCGATGCGCATGGAGGAGTCTTTTTTCTTGCGCAGCGCAATTTCGAGCGGATCGTCCATCTCCACCACCTCGGTGGCTGGCACCACATGGGCACGAGGATCCGACCAAGCGCTCAAGGCTTCAGGACGTCCCACCAAAAGCAAGTGCGCATCGGGATGGGTCGACAAAAAACGGCGACATGCAGCCAAGGTCACCCGTGGGCCATGGTCACCGCCCATGCAATCGACTGCCACAGTGATCGGGGTAGGCGAGGTCATGGCATCCTTGGACTCAAAACAGAAATAAACAAATCAAAGACCACAAAAACAAAAGCCCGATGCTACTTTAAAAGTAGCGCCGGGCCTCTGGAGGCTGAGGGCTGACGCCGATCAGGCTTCGGATTTGTTTTTCAGCACCTGACGGCCACGGTAAAAACCGTTGGGGCTGACGTGGTGACGCAAGTGGGTTTCACCGGTGGTGGGTTCCACAGCGATGCCAGGCACGTTCAGTGCATTGTGCGAACGGTGCATACCGCGCTTGGAGGGCGATTTTTTGTTTTGCTGAACAGCCATGATGGCTCCTTGGAAGCTTGGAGGCCGCGCAAATACAACGCAGCTTCTGGTTGATGAGAGTGGTCACTCAGCAAAGAACTGAGCGAAGCCATCGATTATAGCCTAAGCCAAGCCCTTTGAACAGGCCGGATCAAAAGATCAAGACTTGCCCGTTTTCAGTCCGGCCAAAACCCCAAAGGGGTTCGGTTTGGCCGACTCGGATTCAAACTCCGGGTCCACCGCCGACATGGGCATGACTTTGGGGCAGACCTCGTGCAAAGGCACCAAGGGCAAAGACAAAATCAACTCGTCCTCGATCAAGGCCAGGGCATCAAAATCCCGGCTGATCACCAAGATGTCCTCTTCGGCCTCATCGTCCAGCGCCGCAGCCGTGGTTTCATCGGCCACAAACCGGAAGGAGCGTTCGGCCTCGACCGTCTCCAGCACCGGTGTCAGGCACCGCTGGCACTGCATGGGCAAAGCCACCGAGGCCTGCAAATCGAGCCAGATTTGATCGGCACCACCCGACTGGGGCACCAAACGCCCTGCCAAGCGCCAGAGCACCTGGCCAGCCTGCAAGTCACCGGCAAATTGCTCATCGAGCAAACGTGGCAAAGCGCTCAAGGGCGACTGCCCTTGGAGGTTTGCGCCATCTCGGGCAAAGGCCACGAGATCCAAATGCGAGGGGTCCAACTTTTTTTCCATGGCTGCAGTGTAAGAGAATCCCCCCATGAGCATTTCCGCAACTCCTCCTGTTTTGTTGTCCGCCGACCAGCGCCCTGTGGTGCTGGGTTCCACCTCGCGTTACCGCCGCGAATTGATGGAGCGCCTGCGCATTCCCTTCTCGGTAGCCGCCCCCGATGTGGACGAAACGCCCGCTGTTGGCGAATCGCCACGCGACCTGGCTTTGCGCCTGGCCCTGGCCAAAGCCAAAGCTGTGGCCGCCAAACACCCCAACTCCGTGGTGATTGGCTCTGACCAAGTGGCCGATCTCGCAGGTCAGCCTTTGGGCAAACCCGGCGAGCATGCCCGTGCCGTGCAACAACTGCGCCAGATGCGCGGCCAAACCGTGGTGTTTCAAACCGCTTTGGCCGTGGTGTGTCTGGCCACCGGTTTTGAAGCGGTCGATCTGGCCGCTGTGCGCGTGGTATTTCGCGACCTGAGCGACGACGAGATCGAGGCGTATTTGCAAGCCGAGAAGCCCTATGACTGCGCTGGCAGCGCCAAAAGTGAAGGCTTGGGCATTGCGTTGCTCGAATCCATCGACAACGACGACCCCACCGCACTCATTGGCCTGCCCTTGATCCGCACCGCACGCCTGCTGCGCCAAGCTGGAGTGAAACTGCTGTGAACGCCCCTCAAACCCCAGGCCGCCTTTTTTTGGTGCCCACCCCACTGGACTTTGGCTGCGCCGAACAAGCCCCGGTGAGCGATGTCCTGCCCGTCAGCACCCTGGCCATTGCGGCCAGCTTGCAGCACTGGGTGTGCGAGAACGCCAAAAGCACACGGGCTTTCCTCAAGCGCGTGAACGAATCACACCCGTTGGCGGCACCACTGTCCGAGCAACAGATCATCGAACTGCCGCGCCATGTGCACAAAAAAGGCGACCACCAATCGGGCTTTGATGGCAAACCCTTGCTGGCCGCCGCTTTGAAGGGTCATGACATCGGACTGATCAGCGAAGCGGGCATGCCCGCCGTGGCCGACCCGGGCAGCTCAGTGGTGCGGGCCGCGCACGATCTGGGCTTGCGTGTGATCCCCTTGGTGGGCCCCGTGTCTTTGCTGCTGGCCTTGGCCGCCAGCGGCCTGAATGGCCAGAACTTTGCTTTTGTGGGCTACTTGCCACAAGACGCCGGCGAGCGGGCCGCGCGGCTCAAGCAGCTCGAATCGCTGGCCCACAAAACCGGCCAGACCCAGCTGTGGATTGAAACGCCTTACCGCAATGCCGCCATGCTCAGCGGCTTGCTGCAAAGTTTGCAAGGTGGCACGCGCTTGGCGATCGCCAGCGGCCTGACACTGCCTTCTGCGCGCATCCAGAGCCACACCGTTGCGCAATGGAAAAAGGGCCTGCAAGGCCCTGATGGTCACACGCCCGCGGTTTACGCCATCGGGCCCTGAAGGGTCAGCGCAGGGACGAGCCCATGCGCAAGGCGTGGACAGCGCCCTCGCCCATCGCGGCACCAAAGCGCTTGGCCAATCGCTCGGCCACGTTTTCGTGACGCGAGTAATCGATCACGTCCGGTGCTTTGACCACATCACGGGCCACACCGTCTAAGCTGCCCAAAGCGTCGGCCAACCCCATGTCCACGGCTTGTTGACCGCTCCAGAACAAGCCGCTGAACATCTCAGGCGTTTCTTTCAGGCGGTCACCCCGCCCCTGACGGACCACCTGAATGAACTGGGAGTGGATCTGATCGAGCATGGCCTGCGCGTGCTTGCGCTGGGCCTCGGTTTGCGGGCTGAATGGGTCCAGAAAACCCTTGTTGGCGCCAGCCGTCATCAAGCGGCGTTCAACACCCAGTTTGTCCATCAATCCGGTGAACCCGAAGCCGTCCATCAAAACGCCGATGCTGCCCACGATGCTGGCCTTGTCGACAAAGATTTTGTCGGCCGCTGCCGCAATGTAATAAGCGGCCGATGCACAGGACTCTTCCACCACCGCGTAAATCGGTTTTTTATGCAGTGCTTTGAGGCGGCGGATTTCGTCGTTGATCAAGCCAGCTTGAACAGGGCTGCCCCCGGGCGAGTTGATCAACAACACCAAGGCTTGCGAGCCCGAATCTTCCAGCGCACTGCGCATGGCGGCCATGACGTTTTCCGCGCTGCCCTCGCCTTCGCCACCGATCTCGCCTTTGATGGCCACCATGGCCGTGTGCGGCATGCTGGGGCTGGTCGAGGGCGAGTTGTAGCTGAATGCTTGCCAAGCGATCACGGCGATCAAGAACAACCAAGCCAGACGCAGACCGGTTTTCCAGCGGCGCGCTGTTTTTTGCTCATGCAAAGTGGCAAAAGCCAGCTCTTCCAAGGTGCGGCGCTCCCAACTGCGGTCAACCGAAGGCGCGGCATCGGCCGAGGGCGTGGTGAACAGAGGTTCGCGAGGGTCTTGCATGGTCAAAATTCAACAGGTTTCAAGTTGTAGGCAGTATGCCAGTGAACCACGCCATCGCGCTCTGACAACTCGATTTTCACCAGGCCTCCTCGGCAAGGCCCGCCCGAGCAGGTCCCTGTGTCGGGCTGGTAAGTGGCCCCGTGCGTGGCGCACATCAACCAACGGCCCGTGTTGTCAAAAAATCGATCGGGCTGATAGTCCATCTCCATCGCCACATGGGTGCAGCGGTTCAGATAGGCGTACACACCGCCCAGGTAACGGATGGCAAAAGCACGGCAAGTTTGTCCTGCATAGACGATGTCAAAAGGCACCGCCCGCCCACCGTTGACCAGGTCCGCGCTGTTGCACAAAGGGATCGTCGCGTCCATGAACACCCCAAAAATCAAGCGTGTTGCAACAACCAGTCGTGCAGATCTTGCACGCTGTGGGCCACATGGCGTGGCTTTAAGACATGGAAAGCCTCGGGTTCGTGCGCGCCATAACTCACACCGACGCTGGCACAACCGGCGTTCAAGGCCATCTGCAGATCGTGCGTGGTGTCACCGATCATCAAGGTCCGCTCGGGCTCCACGCCAAATTCACGCATCAACTCGTGCAGCATCAAGGGGCTGGGTTTGCCGGCGGTCTCGTCGGCAGTGCGTGAGCCATCGAACACATCGCGCAGGGCCACATCGCGCAAGGCTTCGTTCAAGCCCTGACGGCTTTTGCCTGTGGCCACCGTGACCCAGTGGTGCCGCGCCTTCAAGGCATGGAGCAAGGGCAAGACACCGTCAAACAGACTGATGTCGTTTTGGTGCGCCATGTAATGGTGCCGGTAACGCTCACCCAGCTGAGGGTATTTGTCTTGAGGCACATCCGGCGCAGCATGGGCCAGCGCGGGCATGAGCGCCATGCCAATCACATAAGAGGCCGCTTCACGGGAGGGCTCTTGCCCGCCCACATCGACCACAGCCCGCTGGATGCAACGGGTGATGATGGCCGTGGAGTCGAACAGGGTGCCATCCCAATCGAATGCGATCAGGTCAAATTGCCGGGGTCTTGAGCTGGACATGGTCAACGTAGGCTTTCAATTCAGAGGGCAAATCGGCTTGCAAGGCCACGCGCTCGGCCGAAACGGGGTGGTTGAACTGCAAACGCCAGGCATGCAGAAACATCCGCTTGAGGCCCTGCTTGGGCAGCGCCTTGTTCCATTCAAAGTCGCCGTATTTGTCATCACCGGCAATCGGGTGGCCATGGCTGGCCAGGTGCACCCGGATCTGGTGGGTGCGCCCGGTTTTGATGGTCACCTCCAGCAACGTGGCGCCCGCCAGGCGCTGCGACACCTTGACCAGCGTGATCGAGCGCATGCCATCGGGGTCTTCCGGGGCGGTCACTTTGACACGCCGCTCGCCATCGGGCAACAAAAACTTGTGCAGCGGCTGGTCAATCACCTTGAGTTTGGCGGGCCATTCGCCCTTGACCAAGGCCAAGTAGGTTTTGCCGGTTTCGCGTTCGCGGAACTGGTCCTGCAGGTTTTTCAGGGCGCTGCGCTTTTTGGCCACCAGCAAAATACCGCTGGTGTCACGGTCCAGCCGGTGCACCAGCTCCAGCAATTTGGCTTGCGGGCGGGCCTGGCGCAATTGCTCGATCACACCAAAGCTCACCCCCGAGCCCCCATGCACCGCAACCCCAGCGGGTTTGTCGATGGCCAAGAGGCTGTCGTCTTCTAAAAGAACAGGAAACTCTCGTCCCGGGGCCGGCTTGGCCGCCTTTTCTGCCACTTTGTCGGAAATGCGCACCGGCGGCAGGCGCACTTGGTCGCCGCTCTCCACCCGGGTTTCGGCACTGGCGCGGCCCTTGTTGATGCGGACCTCGCCGCTTCGGATGATCCGGTACACATGGGTTTTGGGCACCCCTTTGAGGTGGCGCATCAGAAAATTGTCCAAGCGCTGACCCGCAGACTCCTCGTCCACCAACAACCATTTGACGGCGGGCGGCGCAGCAGCGGTTTGGGCCCCTATAATGTGATTCACTGGCAATTGGCTGTAAGTGGTTGATTCAAATGGAAATGAATTCCTGAGGACAGGAGTTTAGTCCACCACCACCGCGCCAAACCAGAAGGTCGATGCCACCACCGGCACGATTTGCAGACTGAAGGCCGACGCCGACAGTGGCCAATCGCCCCGGAGGTTGGGCCGACGCTCAGAAACCCAGATACGGAATACCCCAAGTTCAGCAGCCTCAGAAGGCTGCTGAACGGATCAAAGCGAGATGTTTGTGTTGTTCGGAACTTTGCTGATGTGGATGGAGTGGCTCACAAAGCCAAGCTCTGTCGTCACGCCGCGTGCCGGGCAGTTTGTCTTGGACACCGGGGGAAGCCCCCGGCAGTGGACGAATCTCTGCACAACTTTCCACTCGCCCCATCCACGCGCCACGATCCCCATTCCTGTGCTCACGCGCAGCTGAATGGCGGTCACCATCGGCAATTCCCTTCGTTTCGAGCGTCAGCTTTGGCAACGTGGACCCCTAGAGGGTCGGTTGTAAATCGCTCGTGTGCGTGCTTCAAAACTCTGCACCACCCGCGCGACACTGATTAAAGAAGGAATGCATCATGAAACGGATGCTGATCAACGCTACGCAGGCTGAAGAACGCCGCTTGGCCATCGTCGACGGACAAAAACTCCTCGACTACGAAATCGAAATCGAAGGCCGCGAACAGCGCAAGGGCAACATCTACAAAGCGGTCGTGACCCGCGTAGAGCCCTCGCTGGAAGCTTGCTTTGTGGACTACGGCGAAGACCGCCATGGCTTCTTGCCCTTCAAAGAAATCTCGCGCCAGTACTTCGCCGAAGGCGTGTCGGTCAGCCAGGCCCGCATCAACGATGTGATCCGCGAAGGCCAGGAACTGATGGTCCAGGTCGAAAAAGAAGAACGTGGCAACAAGGGCGCAGCCCTGACCACCTTCATCTCGCTGGCCGGTCGCTACGTGGTGCTCATGCCCAACAACCCCCGCGGTGGTGGCGTCAGCCGCCGCATCGAGGGTGATGACCGTGCCGAGCTCAAAGAAGCGATGGACCAGCTGGAGTACCCCAAGGGCATGTCCATCATCGCCCGCACAGCAGGCATCGGCCGCTCCGCGCCCGAACTGCAGTGGGACCTGAACTACCTGCTCAAACTCTGGACCGCGATCGACGGCGCCGCGCAAGGCAAAGGCGCTTTCCTGATTTATCAGGAATCGAGCTTGGTGATCCGCGCCATCCGCGATTACTTCAACAACGACATCGGCGACATCCTGATCGACACCGACGACATCTACGACCAAGCTCAGCAGTTCATGAGCCACGTGATGCCCGAATTCGCGCCCCGCGTGAAGCGCTACCGTGACGATGCACCGCTGTTCAGCCGCTTCCAGATCGAGCACCAGATCGAGTCGGCCTATGCCCGCACCGTGCAGCTGCCTTCGGGCGGCGCCATCGTGATCGACCACACCGAAGCCTTGGTGTCTGTGGACGTGAACTCGGCACGCGCCATCAAGGGCGGCGACATCGAAGAAACCGCCACCCGCACCAACTTGGAAGCCGCTGACGAAGTGGCCCGCCAGATGCGCTTGCGCGATCTGGGCGGTCTGATCGTGATCGACTTCATCGACATGGAAGAGTCCAAGAACCGCCGCGAAGTGGAAAACCGCTTGCGCGACGCGCTGCGCCAAGACCGCGCCCGTGTGCAGTTCGGCACCATCAGCAAGTTCGGTCTCATGGAAATGAGCCGCCAGCGCTTGAAGCCAGCCCTGTCCGAAGGTGCGTCCATCCCCTGCCCACGTTGCGGCGGCGCTGGCCACATCCGCGACACCGAGAGCTCGGCGCTGCAAATTTTGCGCATCATCCAAGAAGAGTCCATGAAGGACAACACCGCCGCCGTGCACGCCCAAGTGCCGGTCGAAGTGGCCGCCTTCTTGCTCAACGAAAAGCGCCCCGAGATCGCCAAGATCGAATTGCAGCAACGCATCAGCGTGCTGCTGGTGCCCAACAAGTCGCTGGAGACTCCTCACTACAAGCTCGAGCGCTTAAAGCACGACGACCCGCGCTTGGACCGCATCGAAGCCAGCTACAAGATGGCCGAGATCGTCGAAGACGCCACCACTGTGACCCGCCGTTCGCAAGAGCCCACCAACAAACAAACGCCGGTCATCAAAGGCGTGTTGCCTGATGCACCCGCGCCAGTGGCGCCGGTCAAGGTGGAAGCGCCTGTGGCCGCCAAACCGGTCAAAGCTGCAGCGCCCGTGCAGGCTGCTGCTGCCAGCGGCGGTTTCTTTGGCTGGCTCAAGAGCCTGTTCGGTGGCAGCACCGAAGCCGCCAAGCCCGCTGTGGCCGACAAGAAAGACGAAAAGACCCGCGAAGGCCGCAACGGCGAGCGCAATGGTGAACGTCGCGAAGGTGGCCGCCGTGACGGTCGCCGTGATGGCCGCCGTGGCGAACGCACTGAGCGCCCCGAAGGCGAAGCCCGCGCACCCCGTGAAGGTGGTCGCCGTGGTGAAGGCCGCAACGAAGTGCGTGATGGCGAAGCGCGCCCCGCACGTGGCGAGCGCACAGAGCGCCCTGCTGGCGAGCGCCAGCCCCGCGAAGGCCGTCGCGAACGCGGTGACAGCAACCGCAACGAGGCCCCAGCCGAGTTGGCCGCCGATGGCACCGAAGTGCGCACCGAACGCGCACCACGTGGCGAAGGTCGCCGTGAACGCAGCGAAGGCCGTGGCGAGCGTGGTGAAGGCCGTGGCGAGCGTGGTGAAGGCCGCCGTGAACGTGGCGAACGCCGCAACAACGACAAAGCCCCAGGCGAGTTGAACGCTGCCGAGAACGCCGTGGCCATCGAAGGCCAGGAAGCGCCCGCAGACAACGCCTCACCAACCGAGAACACCGGCGAGCGCCGTGAACGCCGCTCACGCGACCGTTATGGCCGCGACCGCCGCGAACGCAATGGCGAACCCCGCCAAGACAACGGAAGCGAAAACGGCAACGAAAACGCCGTCAACGATGCCGCGCCCGTGACTGAAGTGAGCGAGCAAGACCGCCCTGCACAACGCTCTTACTTCGAGCGTGCACAGCAAGCCGCCGCCGAGTCCACCCCACAGGCCACGGCTGCTGCAGAGGCCCCTGCTGTGGCGGCCCCAGAAGCAGCGCCTGCGGCCCCTGTCGCGACAGTGGTGCCTGCAGCAGTGGCGCCTGCACCGGTGATCACGCACGTGACTGCCGCTGCACCGAGCGCAGCCCCCCAGCCTTCACGTGGTCTGCCCAAAGTGGCCAGCTACAGCTTGCCGCTGGAAAGCTTGCAAGACATCGCGCAAACCTCCGGTCTGGTCTGGGTCAACTCCGACGCTGACAAGATCGCAGCGGTGCAAGCGGCCATCGCCGCCGAACCCAAGCCTGTGCATGTGCCGCGCGAGCGTCCGCCCGCCGTGGTCGTGAACGAAGGTCCGCTGGTCTTGGTGGAGACACGCAAAGACCTGAAAGACATGAACTTGCCTTTCTGAGCGTGATGCGCTGATCGCATCAGCGTCACCCCCCAAAGCCGAACCCTAGGGTTCGGCTTTTTTCATGCGCCTTGCAAAACCCGCAGCATGTCCGGCACCGTGCGGGCCACATGGCCACCGATGAACATGGCGCCAATGGGGTCCCCGAAGGTGCCCAAGGTGGCGGGGCCCACCACGCGCAAATCGGCTTGTGCCTGCCCTGAAGCGTTCAAGGCGCAGCACTGGGCATCCACGGCCAAGCCCATGCGCACATCGTCCAGGCGCAGATGGCCTTGCGCCGTCAAGCTCTGCAGCAAGGGGTTTTCAGCCAGGCCCGCCGCCGTGTCCAGGCCCGTGCAGTTGACCACGGCATCGAATATTTCAGCGCTGTGCTGCCGCTGTCCATCGACTTTGCGCGAGAGGCTCAAACGCAGACCGGGGCCCGATGTGGCCTGGGCCGCCGCCTGAACCTGCCCTGCCCAAAACTGCAACTGGCCAGCGGCCAAGGCCTGTTGCACGGCGGTGTCGGTTTGTGGCACCGAGCGGAATCGGTGCACGTCGTACCAAACCCGCAAACGCTGGAAAAACCTGCGCTTTTGCGCCAGCGGCAAGCGCGGCCACAACTGCCACAAAGCATCGCGCAGTTCATCGAACGGCACCGTCCAGCCCACGCCTTCGACCGAGACCTGCGCCATGCGTTGGCGAAGCGCCCTGAGCAAAGCCCTGACGGTTGGCGAAGGCCCCACTTGTTGCAAAAACTCAGGCACAGGGTTGGCCAATCGGTTCATGAGCACCCTCCCTGGCAATTGGTCGAGCACCCCGGGCGTGTCGATCTGGGCCAGCACCGGCAACACCGGCCCTTGCGGTTTGGGCATCAAGCCACGCCTGGACATCACCACCAGAGGGCCCGCATGGCCTTGGCCCAGCAAAGTGGCCAGGGCGTCACGTGCGGTCAATCCGCCGCCCAAGACCAAGACCCGCGCATCCGCGGGGATGGCCTTCAGGCGCGGGGTGTCCAAACCGTTTTCGATCACCGCAGGATGATCCCGCCAAGCGTCTGCAAACGGTGCGGGCAAGCGCAAAGGCGGGTTGCCGGTGGCCAACAAGAGCATGTCTGCCTGCAGGACCTGGCCACCCCGTGTGCGCAATTGCCAGCCCGTGGCGGTGCGCTGTGCGTCCACGGCCACGTCTTGGACATGAGTGATCTGGCAGCCATTGACTGCGCCGTGCGCGTGGGCCTCCAGCGTCTGGGCCAAATAGCGCGCAAAGTCGGATCGGCGCATGTACCGCGCACCATCGGCATGCAGGGCCTGGGGGTCGGTTTGGTTCAAGCCTTGCGCTTGACACCAACGGGTGAAATGCCAGGCCTCTTGCGGGATGGCCGTGTGCACATACGTGGGGGCATTCAGACGGTGATCAGGGTCGGTGGTCGAGTAGGCCATGCCTTGCCCCAACTGGGCACGCGGCTCGATGAGGGTGATGTCCAAGGGCTGCGCGGCTTGCCGCACCCACTGAACCGCCAGACAAACGCCGGTGTAGCCGCCGCCCACAATCAGCACCCGGGGCAAAGCAGCGTGGTTCACCGTGGGCCGCCGATCAAAACCTGAGAAATTCAGGCGCCGACCAAGGCGGCTTGCTTCCAAGCCTGCGCGGCTGCGGCAGCGTCTTCGCGTTGCTCGGCCAATTCGGCCAGCGCCAACCAGGTGCGGCGCTGCAGCTCAGGCTCTTGCAAGCCCTTGGCCGCTTGCGCCAACAAGGCTTGCGCCTTGCCCCACAGGCGATGGCGCAAACACACCATGCCCGCCAAGTACTGCAAACGCGGGTCACGCGGCTGGGCCTGTTGCAAACCCTCCACACGGGCCAGGCTTTGGCGCGCATCGGCGGCTTGCGGATCGGGCAGGCTCAACTCCAGCGCTTGCACGATGCGCAGCTGTTGCAAAGGAGACCAGTCAGCGGCGCCTGACTGCATCGGTGCCCACAATGGCTCCAACCACAAGCGGGCTGTGGCCGCCGCCCCGCCCAAGGCCATGAAGCGCAAGGCCACTTCGGCCGCCACATCGGGCATCTTGCGTTGGCTGGGGTTCAATTTTTGCCAGAGCTTTTGCACGCCTTCTGCGTCACGCATTTGCAAGAGCCACTCCAAGATCAAGCCGCGCACCAGGCTCTCGGCCGCCGCAGGCGAGAAGGCCCGGTGCTTGGACAGCAGCACCGCGGTGTCGAGCGCTTGCGCGGTTTGCCCCGCCAAACGCGAAGCTTTGAGCAACAAGCGCATGGCCACCATGCGGCGCCCCACAGCGGTGGGCAACTCTTGCAGGCGTTCCAGACTGGCCTTGGCGTCGCGGTCATCGAGCAACCAACGGGCCGCACGCAATTGGACGCCTTCGGTCAAGGTCTGTCGCTCGGCAGCTGTGCCACCCTGAGCTTGCATGACGGCTTGCGCCAAATGGTGCTGCCTGAGCGCCTTGTCTTGCAAAGCGTGGGCCGACTCGGCCGCCAAGACGTGGGAGAGCGTGCGCAAGGACACCGCATGGTCCAGCGTCAAACCGGCCGCTTGCATGGCGGATTCTTTTTCCAGGGCGTTTTGCGCCGACTTGCGGGCCCGCAAAAAACGCCCGGCCATGAAGTGGCTGATCGCATCGAGCAAGGCCGCATGGGCTGCGCGCTCTTTTTGCTGCAAGCGCCAGCGCTGCGCCTGCTTGGGCAAAGCGAACAAAGCGGCCAGGGCTTGCTGCGCCACGACCACCAAAAACACCACCGAAGCCAAGACCAAAAGCA
This sequence comes from Comamonadaceae bacterium PBBC2, assembly GCA_002255935.1. GTDB lineage: Bacteria > Pseudomonadota > Gammaproteobacteria > Burkholderiales > Burkholderiaceae_C > Limnohabitans_A. The sequence continues at coordinate 3,389 of NKIO01000023.1, read as the reverse complement.
CCAAATTGAGCGACAGGTCCACACGGTAAGGCGACAGGAACACCGTCACCGTGCCTTGGTTGTTGCCCGCCAGCCAGGCACCGGCCGAGGCCAGCGCAAACAAACTCAAAAGCCACAAAGCTGCGCGCATGGACTTACCTTCCTGCCGCAGCGGTGGACAAGGCGGTCAGCGACGCCTCCAAGCGCGGCAACTCGCTGGACTTCATTTGCACACCCGCTTGCTCCAGCAATTGAAGCATTTGGGTGGTTTTGCGCGAGGTCCCATCGGCATAGCGGCGCACCATGACCGCAGCCGAGCCCAAGTCGTTGCGGGCCGCGTCTTTTTGGCGGGCCAGCAAACCCAGGCGGGCATTGAGCAACTTGAGTTTGAGGTTTTCGCGCAAGAAAAAGCTTTGCTCTGGCGAGACCAAGGCGGCATCGGGGGAGTCGATGCGGCTCACGCGCACCAAATCACGCAGCTGGTCGCCAAAACGGTTCAGTCCCGCCATCCACCAAGAAGGTGCCACAGGCGCGCCCTGCGCATCCACTTTGGGCTGGGGCATCTGCGCGGGCAGTTGCTGATTGGCCAGCACCAGGCTGTCCACCAAAGCCACGCCCTCGTCCAACTTGATCAACAAGCCGGGCAGGTCAAAAGCGGGGGTGGCGTTCAAACGCTCCAGGTCTTTTTCGAGGGCCCGCTGCACCGGGGCCAGACGCGGCTGGGCCGCGCGTTGCACCCGCTGCTGGGCCGATTTGAGGGCCGCCACCAAAGGCTCGGCGCTGCCGGTCAGTTGGGCTTGCTGCTGGGCCATGCGCAAAGCCGCTTCGATGTCCACCACCAGGTTTTCATCGCGTGAGCGCGACAGGCTTTGCATCAACTCGTCGAGCTGGCTGCGCTGCAGGGCCACTTCACCCAAGCGGGCCTCGACCAGCCCCAGTCGGGCGGCGCTGTCCTTGACGGTGTCTTGCGCCTGCTTGGCCCAAGCTTTGGCTTCGAGCGACTGCTGACCGGCATCGGCGCTTTGCCGCGCCAGCTGCTCTTGAATGCGAGAGAGTTTTTGCCACAAGGCCACCGACACCAGCAAAGCCACAGCGGCCACGCCCAGCGCCAGCCAGATTTTCCAGTGCCGCAGCAAGGGGGCAGCAGGCGCTGCGGTTTCGGGTGCTGGAGCTTGATCGGGCATGGAGGTCATGAAAGTGATTTTATCGATTCAGCTTGCGATTTCAGTGACGCAGGCACCAGATGCACACGCCCCCATCCCGCTTGGCGCAAACGCTCGGCAATGCGTGGGTGGGTGGCCAAAGCTTGTGCCTTGGACAAGTTCAGGCCCGGGCAAGCCTGCTGCAAATGCACCGCCGCCTCTGAGCTGCTGAACAGCCACCACGCACCGCTGTGCGTGGCTTGTTGTGCACGGGCTTGCTGCGCATCGGACAAGGCCGGCGCGCGGCGCACATAGGCCACGGTCTGCGCAAGTTTCAGGCCCACGTCTTCCAGCTGCTGGGCCAGCCAGTCGCGCCCGGCCAGCTGGCCTGTGGCGTCTGCCCCACGCACAATCAAGACGGTAGCCTGCGCCTGCGCGTTCGCGGCACGGGCGCTCTCGGCCACGATGGTCCACAAAGCCTCCGAGTCGAACTGTTGGGCATCGGCAGGGGGCGCATCGATTTGGTCTGCAGGCCATCCCGCCGCCAGCAAGGCCGCTTGTGTGCCCGGACCGGTGGCCCAGGCTCGGCAAGCGTGCAAGGCCACGCCTGCAGGCTGAGCGGCCATGAAAAAGCGCACCGCATTGGCGCTGACAAACATCACCGCAAAGCACTGGGGCACCAGCTGCCAGGCCGACTGCAATGCCTGCGCATCGGGCAGCGGTGCAATCTCGATCAAGGCAAAGGCCTCGGCCTGCACGCCTTCGGCCTGCAAGGCCTGCACCCAAGGCCCGGCTTCGCGCTCAGGGCGGGTGACCAAGACCGTGGTCAGGGCAGGCATGGCGCTCAGTGCGCCCCGCCTTGCTGCAAAGCCTGCGCCACGCGCAAGCCCAAAGCCTCGGCCGCAGGCAAGTCCGTCGCCGCGATGTCCGAGGCCGCCGTCACCAAGGTGGTGTCGCCTTGCGGGTCGCCCCAGGCCGCTTGCAGCTTGAGCACGCCGCCGTCCACGACCGCATGCGCCGCCAAAGGCATGGAGCAGCTGCCGCCCATGGCGCGGCTCACGGCCCGCTCGGAGGCCACGCGCTGCCAAGTCACGCTGTCGGCCAGCGGCGCCAGCAAGGCACGCAAGTCGGCGCGGTCGCTGCGGATCTCAATGCCCAAGGCGCCTTGGCCTGCGGCGGGCAGCATCTCGGTGGTTTCAAAAATATGGCTAATGCGGTCGGTCAGCCCCAAGCGCTTGAGGCCTGCCGCTGCGAGCACGATGCCGGCGTACTGGCCTTCGTCGAGTTTGCGCAAACGGGTGTCCAGGTTGCCGCGCAAAGGCTCGATCTTCAAATCGGGGCGCAAGGCACGCAGCAGCACCGTGCGGCGCAGGCTCGATGTGCCCACCACGGCGCCATGCGGCAAGTCTTCAAGCCGGGCATAGGTGGAAGACACCCAAGCGTCGCGCGGATCTTCGCGCGCCATCACGCAAGCCAGCTCAAAGCCTTCGGGCATGTCCATGGGCACATCCTTGAGCGAATGCACCGCAATGTCGGCGCGGCCTTCGTGCAAGGCCACTTCCAACTCCTTGACGAACAAACCCTTGCCACCCACTTTGCTCAAACTGCGGTCCAGGATCTGGTCGCCTTGAGTGGTCATGCCCAGCAATTGCACGGTGCAGCCCAAGCCTTCGAGCAAAGCTTTGACATGCTCGGCCTGCCACAGTGCCAGTCGGCTTTCACGGGTGGCGATGACGATGTGGGGGGCTGCAGGCTTGGACACGTGGGATTTCCCGGCAAAAAGGCCTCATCAAGATGAAACCGGTTGGTAATTAATCAGGGCTGGCCGATGCTAGCATGAGGCACAGCGCCACAAGCGCTGCACACCCCTTGCCGAAACACCCTTCACCGCACACCTCTCGATGAAACAGGCCTCCAAAGACACCGCCGCAGCACCCGCCAAAACCGCCGCTCGCGCCAGCAAAACCGACAAACGCGACAGCGAACGCCCCCTGGTCGAAGACATTCGCCTCTTGGGCCGCATTTTGGGCGACGTGATCCGCACGCAAGAAGGCCCCGAAGCGTATGAACTGGTGGAGCAAATCCGCAAGCTGTCGGTGGCTTTCCGTCGCGACGCCGACCATGAAGCCGACAAGGCCCTGAAAAAGCTGCTCAAGGGTCTGCCCGGCGACCGCGCTGTGAGCGTGATCCGTGCCTTCACTTATTTCTCGCACCTGGCCAACCTGGCCGAAGACCGCCACCACATCCGCCGCCGCGCCATCCACGAAC
>NKIO01000022.1 GCA_002255935.1 Comamonadaceae bacterium PBBC2 | reverse complement strand
GCCGGGGTGAAACTCCAAGGTTTCCTGGCTGTAGTGAGGGGCCAAAGCGTCGATCGCGTAAGGCAGTGCGGGCAAGGTGTGTTCCATGATGGGATCCTCTTGTGTTGCGGTTGAAAACTTGTACCGGTGCATTTTAGGGGCATGGGCATCCCCCCTTGGTGTTGCGGGTCACTGAGGGGCATCCTACGAGCGCGTTGCACCGGGTCAGTACCCGCCGGCTTTATGGGAGATCCCGAAAATCAACCTTTGGCCCCTGACTCGGCTTCACTTGCAGCGACGCCCATCACCCCTTGACCAGCAAAGGCACTTCGCCATCGGCCAAGGTGGCGTGCACGCTTTGCCCGGGCTGAAATTGCGCGGCCTTGGTCAGGGCATGGCCGTTTTCATCGCTGAGCCAGGCATAACCCCGGTCAAGCACGCGGTGCGGGTCCACCGACGACAGGCGCAAAGCGGCGCGCTCCAGACCTTGTGCACGTTGCGCAAGCTGCTGGTTCCGGTTGAAGCCCAAACGGTCATGGAGCCGGTCCAGCCGGTGCGTACCTTCGGTCAGCTGGCTTTGCACGCCCGATGGCAGGCGGCTGGCCAAACGATCGAGCCACTGGGCATGCTGGCCCAGCAGTGCTTGCGGGCGGCTCAGCCGCGCAGCCACAGCGGCCAAGCGCTGACTCTGACGGTCTTGCTGACGCGCCAGGCCCACACCCAGGCGAGTGGCCACACTGTCCAGCCGCTGAGCGTGCCGGTCTTGCTGGCGCAACAAACCCCGGTTCAGCCGGTTTTCCAGGTCCGACAGCGTTTGCAGCGCCACACCGCGGTCGGCAGCGGCCATTTCAGCGGCGGCGGTGGGGGTGGGGGCACGCACATCCGCCACAAAGTCGGCGATGGTGAAGTCGGTTTCATGGCCCACGCCACAAACCACGGGCACCGGACTTTGGGCCATGACCCGCGCCAAGTTTTCGTCGTTGAAGGACCACAGGTCCTCCATCGAGCCGCCGCCGCGCACCAGCAAGATCACATCCACCGGCGGCGCCAGGGGGTTGTCTTCGGCCGTCAAGGCGTACATGTTCTGCAAGGCTTGCACCAAAGTGGCTGCAGCCCCGGCACCTTGCACCAGGGCTGGCGCCATCAAGACCGGAATGTGCGGCACCCGTCGCTGCAAGGCGGTCATCACATCGTGCCAAGCGGCCGCGCCCAAGGAGGTCACCACCCCAATGGCCCGAGGCTGATCAGGCAATGCGCGCTTGTGGATGGGATCGAACAAGCCCTCGGCTTCGAGCTTGGCTTTGAGGCGCAAAAATTGCTCAAACAAAGCGCCCTGCCCTGCGCGCGCCATGGATTCGACCACCAATTGCAAGTCGCCCCGGGCCTCGTAGACGCCCAAGCGGCCTCTGACTTCCACCAACTCGCCGTCTCGCGGTGAGAAATCCATGAGGCTGGCGGCGCGGCGGAACATGGCGCAACGGATCTGCCCCGTGTCGTCCTTGATCGAGAAATAACAATGCCCACTGGCTGCGCGTGAGAAGCCCGAAATCTCGCCGCGGACCGCGACAGGATTGAATTGGGCATCCAGACTGTCAGCCACGGCGCGGCACAGCGCAGAAACTGTCCATGCACGTGGCTTTAATTCGTCAAAATTGGGCATCAATGTCGATTTCATCAAGTTTCAAAGGGCATTTTGCTTGCCATACGGCACCAATGCTGGGCTCAGTACTCCACAAGCGCGTAACCACGTGCTTTTGCGGCAAAGCGCGGCGCATTCATTTTGAACCCTCATCTTAAGTGATTGATTTTCTTAGGTATTTTTCAGGAATTCAGAGAAAACCCTGAGAAAACCAAAGAAACCCAAGTATTCAAACGAAGCCACACCGGGAAGTTTTGCACAAAGTTATCCACAGAAAACCAAGCGCTGCATGGCGTCCTGATTTCGCCAACGATTTGACTGCGCCCTTCGTCCATAATCTCAAACGTTTGCGACCGTTATCCATCAGGAAGGAATTGTTTTGTTGTCCATCATACAAGCCGCAGGTTGGCCCATTTGGCCTTTGATTCTGTGCTCCATCTTGGCCGTGGCATTGATCCTAGAGCGGCTTTTCCAGTTGCAAACCAATAAGGTTTTACCCCCCAAAGTCATGGAGCAGGCCATGGATGCCACACGCCGTGGTTTTGCAAGCGAAGACAGCCTGCACAAGCTTGAAAATGCGGGTCTGTTGGGGCCGGTGTTGGCCAGCGGTTTGCGCTGCCTGCAAAAAAACCCTCAGGCCACCGATGAGGACATCAAAACCAGCATGGAAATGTCTGGTCGCATCGCGGCGCACCACCTGGAGCGCTATTTGCCCACCTTGGGCACGATCGCCTCTGTGGCCCCGCTGCTGGGCTTGCTGGGCACCGTGGTCGGCATGATCGAGATTTTTGGCGCCACCAACCCTGCAGCCAGCCAGCCGGCCCAATTGGCGCATGGCATTTCCATCGCCCTGTACAACACCGCATTCGGCCTGATCGTGGCCATTCCCACCTTGATGTTTTGGCGGTATTTCCGAGGCATTGCGGACCGTCACCTGTTGGCCCTTGAAGTTTCGGCCGAGCGCTTTGCGCGCCATGTGGCCCAACTTCGAAGCTGAGAAAGCCCACTGTGAATTTCAAGAAGAATCGGCGCACACCGGAGCCCGAAATCAACCTGATCCCCTTCATCGACGTGCTGTTGGTGGTGGTGATCTTTTTGATGTTGACGACCAGCTGGTCGCGATTGACCGAGATCAACCTCACCTTGCCCTCAGCTGACGCCCAAAAGCAAACCGACCGGCCCAAGCAAATCGTGCTGAGCGTCACCGCCCAGGGGCAATACGCCATCAACAAATCGCCCGTTGGCGGCAGCTCGGTCGGTGCCTTGACGGCGTTGCTCACACCGCTGGCCCAGAAAGACACCACTTTGGTGATCAGCGCCGACGCCATGGCCAGCCACCAATCGGTGGTCAATGCCATGGAGGCCGCTCGCCGCAGTGGCCTGTCGCAAATCACCTTTGCTACCCAATCCACGGCGTCCTCGGGCTCTTAAGCGATGCGCCTGTCCAACTGGCTACAGCTTCACCTGCCCCGGGTTTGGTTGCGCCGTGGACCGATCGCCCGGGCTTTGTGGCCTCTGTCTTTGATCTATGGCGCATTGGTGGCGCTGCGGCGTTGGCGCTACCGTGTCGGGTGGTCACCCACCCTGCAATTGCCGGCCTTGGTCATCGTGGTGGGCAATGTGGTGGCCGGTGGCGCGGGCAAAACGCCCATGACCATCGCGCTGGTCAAACACCTGATGGCCCAAGGCTTGCGCGTGGGCGTGATTTCACGCGGACATGGTCGGCAATCCCGCGACACCCGCGCCGTGAAGGCTGGCAGCCTGCCACAAGATGTGGGCGACGAGCCCTTGTTGATCCACCAAAGCACCGGCGCCCCCGTCTGGGTGGGGGCTTTGCGCGCAGAAGCTGGCCAGGAACTTCTCAAAACCCATCCCGATGTGCAGGTCCTGGTTTGCGACGACGGGCTTCAACATTGGGCCCTGGCTCGCGACATCGACATTTGTGTCATGGACGAACGCGGTGTGGGCAATGGCTGGCTGCTGCCGGCTGGCCCCCTGCGCGAGGCCTGGCCTCGGTTGGTGGATTTGCTGGTCCACACCGGGTCATCGTCTGTGACTGGCGGCTTTCAGGCACACCGCCAATTGGCCGACCATGCCCTGACTTGCGACGGCCAAAAAGTGCCTCTGGCCAACTTGAAAAACCAGCCTGTACAGGCCGTGGCCGGTTTGGCCAGGCCAGAAGCTTTCTTTGAAATGCTGCGCCAAAGCGGCTTGCAACTGGACACCGTCCTGGCCCTGCCCGACCACCACGACTACAGCGACTGGCAAAGCACGGAACCCGGCCGCACCTGGCTGTGCACCGAAAAAGACGCCGCCAAGCTGTGGCCACACGAACCCACGGCATTGGCCGTGCCCCTGCAGGTGTCCCCTGAAGCCCCTTTTTGGCACGCACTGGATGCCCTGGTGGCCCAGCGACTCAAGCGCTGACAGCCGAGCGGCCACCCCGCTGTGGCCGTTATCATTGGCGCATGGATACCAAACTGCTTGAACTGCTGGTCTGCCCGGTCACCAAGGGCCCTTTGAACTTCGACCGTGAGCGCCAGGAACTGCTGTCTCGCAGTGCCCGATTGGCCTACCCTGTGCGCAACGGCATTCCCATCCTGCTGGAAAACGAAGCCCGCACTTTGAGCGATGAAGAAATCGCCAAACTGGCCGCCGATCGCCCCCCACTCTGAGTTCAAGCCATGACCGATGCCCCCCTGCCCACGGGTTTCACCGTGGTAATTCCGGCACGCATGGCTTCGAGCCGTCTGCCCAACAAACCCCTGGCCGACATTGCCGGCCTGCCCATGGTGGTGCGGGTGGCCCAGCGCGCCCTGCTGTCCAAAGCCAGCCTCGTCGTGGTGGCCGCCGATGACGAACGGATCGTGCAAGCCTGCCAAGCCCATGGCATTCAGGCCCTGCTCACACGCCAAGACCACGTCAGTGGCAGCGACCGTCTGGCCGAAGCTTGTGAGTTGCTGAATTTGGCCGACGATGCCGTGGTGGTGAATGTCCAGGGCGATGAGCCCTTGATCCATCCCGGGTTGATCAACGATGTGGCCGATTTGCTGATGCAACGCCCCGAAGCCAGCATGAGCACGGCCGCCCACGCGATTGCCCAACTCGAAGAATTCACCAACCCCAACGTGGTCAAAGTGGTGCTCGACGCGCGGCAAATGGCCCTGTATTTCAGCCGCGCGCCCATTCCGTGGTGGCGTGATGGCCAGGCCCCCGGCGGCTTCAAGGGCTTGCCCAACCCAGCACCGCTGCGCCATGTTGGCATTTACGGCTACCGGGCGGGCTTTTTGCGCCTGTTTCCCCAGTTGCCGCCGGCTCCCGTCGAAAGCATGGAATCGCTGGAACAGTTGCGCGCCATGTGGCACGGGCATCGGATTGCCGTGCACATCACCGATGAGGCCCCCGGCCCCGGCGTGGACACCCCTGAAGATTTGGACCGCGTGCGCGCCCTTTTGGCGGCGTAAGCCAGCTTTGAGGCTCGCGTGATATTCTCAAGAACAATCGTCAGGCCCACCTGACCACCACGATTTCAAGCTACAAGGACTTCCCATGAGACTGATTCTGTTGGGCGCACCCGGCGCCGGCAAGGGCACACAAGCCACTTTCATCTGCCAGAAATACAACATCCCTCAAATCTCCACAGGCGACATGCTGCGCGCAGCCGTGAAGGCAGGCACCCCTTTGGGTCTGCAAGCCAAAGCCGTCATGGAGTCCGGCGGTCTGGTCAGCGATGACCTGATCATCAACCTGGTCAAGGAACGCATCGCCCAAGCCGACTGCGCCAACGGCTTCCTGTTTGACGGCTTCCCCCGCACCATCCCTCAGGCCGACGCCATGAAGGCGGCCGGTGTGAAGCTCGACTATGTGCTCGAAATTGACGTGCCTTTTGACGCCATCATCGAACGCATGAGCGGCCGCCGCTCGCACCCTGCTTCGGGCCGCACCTACCACGTCAAGTTCAACCCCCCCAAGGTGGAAGGCATGGACGACGTGACCGGCGAACCTTTGGTTCAACGCGCTGATGACCAAGAAGAAACCGTGAAAAAGCGCCTTGATGTGTACAGCGCGCAGACCCGTCCTCTGGTGGACTACTACTCCAACTGGGCCCAAGCCGACGCATCGGCTGCGCCCAAGTACCGCGCCATCAGCGGCACCGGCAGCGTGGAAGACATCACCGCACGTGCTTTCGCAGCACTGGCCAACTGATCGTCAACGCTCCGTTGCAAAGCCCGGTTCGCCGGGCTTTTTCAATGGTGTGCCCGCTTCAAACCACTGTTTTGCGATGCAAGGCCAGCATCAAACTGATGCGCGCCTTCAGTGGGCTCAAGCCCGCCATGTCTGGCCAAGCCGTGTGCTTGCCAACAATTCGCCCCTCTTGGCAACGCGTGCTGCTTCGCACTTGAACGCCTTGTCTTTGTGCATCTTCTAGAGCGGCCTGGACAGCATGGTGCACCGTGCCATTGCCCGAAGCGGCTACCACCAAACCTGCCACGCCCGACTGCACCAAGGCATCCACCACGCGGCGACTGGCGCCGGCATGGCTGAGCACCACATCCACCACGGGCCACTGGTTCACGTCGGTGTCTAAAAGACCGTTTGAAAAATCGATATCGCTCGGCGCGTCATCCGCACTGTGCGTTGCAGACCAACGCACCTGGCCTGCTGACACCCAGCCCAAGGGACCGGCATCGCCCGAACTGAAGGCATCCAAGCGGTAAGGATGGACCTTTTGCACATGGCGGGCACTGTGGATCACCCCCGCGCACACCACGCTGACGCCTGCGGCTTGAGCCTGTGCGCTCACAGCGAAGGCATCGCGTAAATTTTGTGGACCATCGGCCTCGTGCGAGCTGGCCGGGCGCATGGCACAGACCATCACCACGGGTTTTTGGGGCTGCAAGACCGCCTGCAAAAACCAAGCGGTTTCTTCGATGGTGTCGGTGCCATGGGTGATCAGCAAGGCGCCCACATCAGGCTGTGCCAGCCAATGCACACAACGCCGAGCCAGCAGTTGCCAAGTGGCGTGGTCCATGTCCTTGCTGTCGAGTTGGGCCACCTGCTCGACCACCAACTCACGGCCATTCAACAGGTTTTCAAGGTCTGGCAATGCGGCTGTCAGCTGCGCCACGCCCAGCTGTGCAGCGGTGTAGGCCACCTGCTCTGAGGCGCTGGCGGCTGTGCCAGCAATGGTGCCGCCAGTGCCCAAAACAACAACTTTTTCAATTTTTTTTGCCAGACCCACTTGCACAGCCCCAAAAACTGGTTAAAAATACAGTCACTGGATGAAAAAACAGTTTCACCCTACTTCTCAAGGAAGACGCCATGATCGACAGCCCCAAACTCACGCCGCGGCAGCAAGAAATTCTGGAACTCATCCAGAGCACCATTGCCAACACCGGCGCGCCGCCCACACGGGCTGAGATCGCCAATGTTTTGGGCTTCAAGTCGGCCAATGCCGCTGAAGAGCACCTCAAAGCCTTGGCCCGCAAAGGCGCCATCGAACTGGTCAGCGGCACCTCTCGCGGCATTCGCCTCAAGGGCGGTTCACGCAGCAGTCTGCGGGCCCCGTCCGATCTGTTCAGCCTCACCCTGCCCGGCTTGGGCCAACTGAGTTTGCCACTGATCGGTCGCGTAGCCGCCGGCTCACCCATTCTCGCCCAAGAGCATGTGGACCGTACCTACCAAGTTGAAAGCACACTCTTCAGCGAACAACCCGATTACCTGCTGCGTGTGCGCGGCATGTCCATGCGCGACGCGGGCATCATGGACGGCGACTTGCTGGCCGTCAAATCCACCAAAGACGTGCGCAACGGACAAATCGTGGTGGCCCGCCTCGGCGAAGAAGTCACCGTCAAGCGTTTGCGCAAAACGGCCCACGGCATCGAACTGCTCCCCGAAAACCCCGATTACCAGACCATCGTGGTCAACCCCGAAGAACCTTTCGACATCGAAGGCCTGGCCGTGGGTTTGATCCGCAACAGCTTGCTGATGTAAGGCCCTTTTCCAACGGCCATTGCACCAGGTGGCGGGCGCTGACGGTTTGCACCAACAGCCCTGATGCAATTGGCTTTTTCAGCAATCCTGCCTGTGTCCAACCTCCATGCTTTTGAAAGGTTTCACATGGGAATCGCTCTTTTTGCTCTGTCGGGTCTGTTCCAAGGACTGACTTCGTTTCACCGTGCTGCCCCCGCACCACGCCCCCGCCCTGTTGGTCGCACCCATCCGGTATGGACGGTGCGTCGACCCAGCTGCCCGACCATGGCCGGCATGCTTTCTGCCAAAAAACCCACGACCAAGGTACCCGCATTGCGTGTCTTGCGTGTGGCCGAGTCTGGACCGCGCTCTGACTGTGCTGGCCGCATGGTGATTTCGGGTCGCATGGCCGATGTCTGTGCCGAGTTGGACCGATTGGTGGCCCTGGAGGCCGCTCAAGCGCGTCATTGACAGAAACTGGGCCAGCTTGCGCTTGCCTTGTCGTCCCTTGTGTTCGGCCTCAGCACATGGGCCGAACCCCGTCACAAGAATTCACCAAATGGTTTCATCAGACCTCATGCCCAGCTTCGGCGCAAGGCACAATGGAGGGATGAACATTGTGATCCTCGACGACTACCAGGATGCTGTGCGCAAACTGGACTGCGCTAGCAAGCTTGAAGCCTTCCCCGCCAAGGTTTACACCAACACCGTCAAAGGCATCGGCCAGCTGTCGGTCCGCCTGAAGGACGCCGATGTGATCGTGCTCAACCGTGACCGCACGGACATCAGCCGGGCCTTGGTGGAAAAACTCCCCAAGCTCAAACTGATTGCCCAAACCGGTCGCGTCGGCAGCCACATTGACCTGGCCGCCTGCACCGAACGCGGTGTGGCCGTGGCCGAAGGCGTGGGCTCTCCCATCGCACCCGCTGAGTTGACCTGGGCCTTGATCATGGCCGCCTCTCGCCGTTTGCCCCAGTACATCAGCAACCTCAAACACGGCGCGTGGCAACAATCTGGCCTCAAATCCAGCGCCATGCCCGCCAACTTTGGTCTGGGCACTGTGCTCAGGGGCAAAACCCTGGGCATTTGGGGTTACGGCAAGATCGGCCAACTGGTCGCAGGCTATGGCAAAGCTTTTGGCATGACCGTCAAAGTGTGGGGCTCCGACGAGTCGCGTATTCGGGCGGCGCGTGATGGCTTTGAAGCTTCAACCAGCCGCGAAGCTTTTTTTGAAGAATCCGATGTTCTGAGCGTTCACTTGCGACTGAACGACACCACCACCGGCATCGTCAGTGCTGACGACCTGAGTCGGATGAAGCCGACCGCCTTGTTTGTGAACACTTCCCGCGCTGAGCTGCTCGAGGCCAATGCCCTGATCAGCGCCTTGAACCGGGGCCGCCCGGGACTGGCTGCGGTCGATGTCTTCGAGTCCGAACCCATCTTGCAAGGCTCGGCCTTGCTGCGACTGGAAAACTGCATTTGCACACCACACATCGGCTATGTCGAAAAAGACAGCTACGAGCTGTATTTCGGCGCGGCCTTTGACAACGTGGTGAACTTCATCAAAGGCACGCCCACCAACATCGTCAACCCCGGCGCATTGCAAGTCAGGCGCTGAGTGTTGAACACGGCCACGCGCACGCGACTGCCTCGGGTCCTCTGGCCCATGATGTTTGGCAACGTGGTGATCGGCACCGGCGTCATGATGGCCGCCGGCACGCTCAACGACATCATCGCTTCCCTGTCGATTTCCGTCAGCACGGCCGGGCAGTTGATCTCCAGCAGCGCCTTGCTGGTCTGCTTTGGTGCACCGCTGTTGGCCGCCGTTGTGGCCGGTTGGGACCGCCGCAAACTCTTGGTGGGCAGTTTGCTGTGGTACGGACTTTGGCATCTTCTGGCGGCACTGGCGCCGGGATTTCACAGTTTGCTGGGCTTTCGCGCCATGGCCATGGTGGCCGCAGCCATCTTCACGCCCCAAGCCGCTTCATGCATTGGCCTGCTGGTCAAGGAACACCAACGCGGCCAGGCCATGACCTTCGTGTTTTTGGGCTGGTCTGTGGCCTCGGTGCTGGGCATGCCCTTGGGGGCCTGGATCGGTGGTCACTTTGGTTGGCGCTGGTCCATGGGCCTGATTGCCGTTCTGTCCATGCTGGGGGCCGCGTGGTTGTGGCGGCAAATGCCCGCCAAAGTCTTGCCCCCCGCTCTGTCAAAAGCCGCTTGGCGGCAGACCCTGTCTTCGCGCACCATCTGGGTCACTTTGAGCGTGACCATGATGTTTGCCGCTGGCCAGTTCGTGCTGTTCAGCTATCTTGCCCCCTACGTCAAAGAGCGTTTTGATGTCAGCCCGTCTGAATTCAGCCTGATGCTGCTGGCCTACGGCAGCATGGGTTTTGTCGGCAATGCGCTGCTGTCGCGCTTCATTGACCGCGTCGGTGCCCCTCGCTGCATCCTGATCTCCTTGGCTTTCATGTGTCTGTGCTTGCTGATCGCCCCTTGGGTCACGCATGCCCTGGGCATGGCCCTGGCCCTTTGTTTTTGGGGCCTGGGGGGCTTCTCGGCCAATTCGGCACAGCAAGCCCGACTGGCCGGCCAAGCGCCTTGGCTGGCTGCGGCCTCCATCTCCTTGAACACATCGGCCATGTACGCCGGCCAGGCCATTGGCGCGACCGTTGGGGGCTGGACGATTGTTCATCAGGGCATCACCGCCTTGCCTTTTGCGGGCCTGTTGGGACTGATCGCGGCCATCGGACTGAGTCTTTTGGCGACCCGTTACGCCCAGACACATCCCTTACGCCGAACTGAAAACACCCCAATCTGAGGCCATAATGGCCGTCTCGCTGGCAGGTTACAAAGCCGTTACCGCACGGACTGCCTGGGCGTTTTTCTGATCCCGTTATTTGCAAGCATCCACTATGACTCTCGCATTTTCCAAAGTCGCCATCATTGGCGCCGGCGCCATGGGCCGGGGCATTGCCCAAATCGCGGCACAAGCCGGCAGCCAAGTCTGGCTGTACGACACGCAAGCCGAAGCCATTCAAAAAGCACGCGATGCGGTGTTCCTGCAATGGGACAAGCTCCAAGAAAAAGGCCGCTTGACGCCCGAAGCCGTGGCGGGCCACAAAAGCCGTTTGCTGGGCGCCACCCGCATGCAGGACTTGGCCGAATGTGAGTTGGTGGTCGAAGCCATTGTTGAAAAACTCGACATCAAAAAGAGCCTGTTCACCGAATTGGAAAAAGTGCTCCCCCCCACAGCGGTGCTGGTGACCAACACGTCCTCGCTCTCGGTCACGGCCATTGCAGCGGCCTTGCAGCGCCCAGCGCAATTTGCCGGCTACCACTTCTTCAACCCCGTGCCGCTCATGAAAGTGGTCGAGGTGATTGCCGGTTTGAAAACCGACGCCTCGGTCTGCCAACGCCTGTCCGACTTTGCCACCCAGATGGGCCACACACCTGTGCAGGCCCAAGACACACCAGGCTTCATCGTCAACCACGCCGGTCGCGGCTATGGCACCGAAGCCCTGCGCATCGTGAGCGAAGGCGTGGCCGATTTCGCCACGATCGACCGCATCTTGCGCGACCAGGTCGGCTTCAAGCTCGGCCCCTTCGAGTTGTTCGACTTGACCGCACTGGACGTGTCGCACCATGTGATCGAGTCGATCTACCACCAGTATTACGAAGAGCCGCGCTACCGCCCCAACGTGATCACCGCCCAGCGCTTGGCCGGTGGTGTGGTCGGCAAGAAGGTCGGCGAAGGCTTCTACAAATACGTGGACGGCGCAGCCCAAGTGCCTGCCGAACCACCCGTCCCCGTGGTGGACAACACCCCCCCTGTCTGGGTCTCACCCCGCGCAGCACGCCGCATGGAACTGTTGCAATTGCTCAAAGACCTGGGTGCCAAAATCGAAACCGGTTCATCGCCCTCCCCTGAAGCGCTGACCCTCGTCGCGCCCTTGGGCTTTGACATCACCACCGTTGCCGTGGTCGAACGCCTGGACCCCGCCCGCACCGTCGGCATCGACATGCTGATCGACGACGCAGCCACCAAGCGCCGCGTGCTGGCGGTCAACCCCGCCACCCGCGCCGACATGCGCGATGCAGCCCACGCCTTGTTCGCACGCGACGGCAAAGCCGTCTCGGTCATCCGCGACAGCGGCGGCTTCATCACGCAACGCGTGGTCGCCACCATCGTCAACATCGCCTCCGACATCTGCCAGCAACGCATCTGCACGCCTGAGGATTTGGAAACCGCCGTCACCTTGGGCCTGGCCTACCCCATGGGCCCCTTGGCCATGGGCAACCGCTACGGCCCCACCAATGTGCTCGAAGTGCTCTTCAATCTGCAAACGGTCTATGGTGATCCACGCTATCGCCCCAGCCCCTGGTTGCGCCGCCGCGGTGCCATCGGCTTGTCGCTGATGCACACCGAAGACTGATGTTGGTGTGGACAGATTTTTGGACCTGTCCCCAGCGCTTAGAGGAACACACATGACCGCACAACTGCTCAGCACCAGCGAAGGCCAAACCCTGGTCTTGACCCTCAGCAACCCCGAGTTTCGCAACGCCTTGGGCCCGGAGATGTACGCCGCAGGCGTCGAAGCACTCAACGTGGCCGAGTCCAGCGCCGATGTGCGCAGCGTGGTGATCACCGGGGCCAATGGCATCTTCAGCGCGGGCGGCAATTTGCAGCGTTTGCAAAACAACCGCCAGCTGCCGCCGGAGCACCAAGCGCAAAGCATCGAAGGTCTGCACAACTGGATCGAAGCGATCCGTACATTTCCCAAGCCGGTGATCGCCGCGGTCGAAGGCCATGCAGCCGGCGCTGGCTTTTCGCTGGCCTTGGCCTGCGACATGATCGTGGCGGCGCGCAACAGCGTCTTCGTCATGGCCTACAGCTCGATCGCCCTGTCGCCTGATGGCGGCGGCAGCTGGAGCTTGTCGCGTGCCGTGCCGCGCCAGCTGGCCACCGAGTTGCTGATGTGTGGTGAGCGCATTGGCGCAGAACGCTTGCAGCAGTTGGGTGTGGTCAACCGCTTGAGCGATGCGGGGCAGGCCCTGGCATCGGCCTTGCAACTGAGCGCTCAATTGAACGCCCGCGCACCCAATGCTTTGGCCAGCATCAAAGAACTTTTGTCGGATGCAGACACCAGCAGCTTGAACGCGCAACTGGCCCGTGAACGCGACAACTTTGTACGAAACTTACATCACAATAACGCAGGCATCGGCATTGCAGCGTTCTTGAACAAGCAAACCCCGCAATACGAGTGATCGCCTGGTCCCCCAGGCGACAAAAATCCCATTACCAGTCACTGAAAAGACAGCCCATGGACGAACCCATTCTGACAATGGAAGAAAGAGAAGCGATCAACAACGGTCGCTGGTTTTCAACCCTTTCACCATCGCTTCGGCACGACATACTTCGATGCGCTTACGTCAAACGATTCAAGGACGGCGACATGCTCGCTGCTCGGGGCGATCCGCCCGAGCAGTGGATCGCCTGCGCCAAGGGTGCGGTGCGCGTGAGCTCGACCTCGGTCTCGGGCAAGCAAATCACTTTGACCTATGTGGAGCCGGGCATCTGGTTTGGCGATGTGTCGATCTTCGACGGGGATCGCCGCACGCACGACTGTTACGCGCACGGCGAGACCACCACTTTGAATGTGGCCAAGGCCGACTTCAAGAAAATCTTGTCGCAACACGTGGAGTTCGCCGAAGCGATGCTGCGCTTGCAATCGCGTCGCATTCGCCAGCTCTACGGTTTGGTGGAAGACCTCAACACCTTGCCACTGCGTGCACGACTGGCCAAGCAACTCAACCACTTGCTGCGCAGCTACGGCACGCCCAGCTTGTCGGATGCCAAAGCCATTCGGATCAGTTTGCAACTGGCGCAGGAAGAACTGGCGCAGCTGCTGGGCGCATCGCGCCAGCGGGTCAACCAGGAACTCAAACAAATGGAACGCGAGCACATCATCCGCATCGAGCCGGGTGGTCTGGTTGTGTTGGACCGCGAGGGCTTGTTGGCCATCGTGAACGCGGATCACTGAACCGCCTTTCTTTTCAATCACCGCTGAAAGCAGCGGAAACGGGTGCCCCATGAGTGCTTTTGATCATTTCGTGGGGACCCGGCCTGTCACGGGCTCCCACGCCTTCGACATCTCGGCCTTGGAAGCTTGGCTCGCCGCCAAGCTGCCTGGCTTTGCTGGCCCATTGAGCGTGGAAATGTTCAAGGGCGGCCAGTCCAACCCCACCTACAAGCTCATCACGCCAAGCAGGCAATACGTGATGCGTGCCAAGCCTGGCCCCGTGGCCAAGCTGCTGCCCTCGGCGCATGCCATCGAGCGCGAATTTGCCGTGATGCAAGGCTTGCACGGCACCGATGTGCCCGTGGCCCAAATGCATGTGCTGTGCGACGACGAGTCCATCATCGGCCGCGCCTTTTATGTGATGGAATTTGTGCAGGGCCGTGTGCTGTGGGACCAGTCCCTGCCCGGCATGAGCACGGCTGAGCGTGGCGCGATCTACGACGAAATGAACCGCGTCATGGCCGCCTTGCACAAGGTCGATTTCGCCAAGCAAGGTCTGGCCAGCTACGGCAAACCCGGCAACTACATCGAGCGCCAAATTGGCCGCTGGAGCAAGCAATACGTCGCCTCCATCACCCAAGCCATCCCCGAGATGGACAAGCTGATGGCCTGGTTGCCCGAGCACATCCCAGCCAGCGCCAAAGACGACTCACTGGTGAGCATCGTGCACGGCGACTACCGACTGGACAACCTGATGTTCCACGGCTCAGAAGCGCGCGTCCTTGCCGTTCTCGACTGGGAGCTGTCCACCTTGGGCCACCCGCTGGCCGACTTCAGCTACCACTGCATGGCCTGGCACATCAAGCCCGGCACATTCCGCGGCATCGGCGGCCTGGACTTTGCGGCTTTGGGCATTCCGTCCGAAGCCGAATACATCCGCCGCTATTGCGAGCGCACCGGTTTCACCACCCCCGAGGCTTTGGCCAAGGACTGGAACTTTTACCTGGCCTACAACATGTTCCGCATCGCGGCCATCTTGCAAGGCATCGCCAAGCGTGTCGAAGACGGCACCGCATCGAGCGATCAAGCCAAAACATCTGGCGCCGGCGCACGGCCCATGGCCGAGCTGGCCTGGCAATTCGCCTGCCAAGCCTGATGACCTTTTTTTCACCCGCCCCTCACTTCAAGGAGACAGACCATGGATTTTGAATACACCCCCAAGGTCAAAGACATGCAGGCCCGATTGCTGGCATTCATGGACGAACACATTTACCCCAACGAAGCGAGGTTCTTCGAAGAGATCGCTGAAAACCGCGCCAAAGGCAACGCCTGGATTCCCACCAAGATCGTGGAAGAGCTCAAGCCCAAAGCCCAAGCCGCCGGTCTGTGGAACCTGTTCCTGCCCAAGTCCAAGCGTGCACCGCAAGGCCTGTCGAACCTCGAGTACGCACCGCTTTGCGAAATCATGGGCCGCGTGCCTTTTGCCGCTGAGATCTTCAACTGCTCGGCACCCGACACCGGCAACATGGAAACGCTGGAGCGCTATGCCAGCGAAGCGCTCAAAGACGAGTGGCTCGAGCCCCTGCTGCGCGGCGAAATCCGCTCGGCCTTCTTGATGACAGAACCCGATGTGGCCTCCTCGGATGCCACCAACATCGAATGCGAGATTCGCCGCGATGGCGACGACTACGTCATCAATGGCCGCAAGTGGTGGTCGTCCGGTGCCGGCGACCCACGTTGCGCCGTGTACATCGTCATGGGCAAGACCAATCCCGATGCCGGTCGCCACGAACAGCAATCGATGATCGTCGTGCCCGCCAACAGCCCTGGCGTCACCGTGGTGCGCGCCTTGTCGGTGTTCGGTTATGACGACGCCCCCCACGGCCACATGGAAGTGATCCTGAAAAACGTGCGCGTGCCGGCCAGCAACTTGCTGCTCGGTGAAGGCCGTGGTTTCGAAATCGCCCAAGGTCGCCTTGGCCCTGGACGCATTCACCACTGCATGCGCACCATTGGCTGCGCAGAACGTGCGCTGGAATTGATGTGCAAGCGCCTGAACAGCCGTGTGGCCTTTGGCCGTGAGGTGGCCCGTCAGACCGTCTGGCAAGAGCGCATCGCCGAAGCCCGCTGCATGATCGAGCAAGCTCGTCTGTTGACGCTCAAAGCCGCTTACATGATGGACACCGTGGGCAACAAGGTCGCCAAGGCCGAGATCGCCATGATCAAGATCGTGGCTCCGCAAATGGCTTGCCAAATCATCGACTGGGCCATCCAAGCCCACGGCGGCGGCGGCGTGTCGCAAGACTTCCCGCTGGCCTATGCCTACGCCCACCAGCGCACTCTGCGCCTGGCCGACGGTCCAGACGAGGTGCACCGCAACTCGCTGGCCAAGCTGGAGCTGGCCAAGCACCTGCTCATGCCCGGCGAAGTGGACATGCCGGTCACACGCGGCAGCTGATTCACCACAAGCCCCGCACAAAACGGCCTGTTGCACATCGGTGTGGCAGGCCGTTTTTTTGCGATCATCCCCCTTTTGACCTCTTTGGAAAGCCTGAACCCATGATCGATCTGTACACCTGGCCCACACCCAATGGCCACAAAATCCACATCATGCTCGAGGAGTGCGGCCTGCCCTACAAGGTCCATGCCATCAACATCGGCACCGGCGACCAGTTCAAGCCAGCCTTCCTCAAGATCAGCCCCAACAACAAAATTCCCGCCCTGGTGGACTCGGATGGGCCAGACGGCAAACCCATCGCCTTGTTCGAATCGGGCGCCATCTTGCTGTATCTGGCGGCCAAAACCGGGAGGTTCTTGCCGCCAAGTGACCGCGCCAAATACGACGTGCTGCAATGGCTGATGTTCCAGATGGGCGGCTTGGGCCCGATGTTGGGACAGGCTCACCACTTTCGCATCTATGCCCCCGAGAAAATCGAATACGGCATCAACCGCTACACCAACGAAGCCAAGCGCCTGTACGGCGTGCTGGACAAACAGCTCCAAACCCACGACTGGATCGCGGGCGGCGACTACTCGGTGGCCGACATGGCCATCTTCCCTTGGCTGCGCAGCTGGCAAAACCAGGGCATCGATTGGGCCGACTTCCCACACGTCAAAGCCTGGTTTGACCGCATCGCTGAGCGCCCCGCGGTGCAAAAAGCCGTGCAGGTTCTGGCCGATGTGCGCAAACCTTTGCTGGACGACAAGGCCAAAAAGGCCCTGTTTGGTGCTTCGCAGTACAAAAAACGCTGAAGTTTTTTGAGCCCCCAGCCAAGATGGGGGCATTTGCTGGTTAGAATAAGCGCAGTCGGAGCGTAGCGCAGCCTGGTAGCGCATCTGCTTTGGGAGCAGAGGGTCGCGAGTTCGAATCCCGCCGCTCCGACCATTTCTCAAGACCCGTGAGGGCACTGAACATCAAAGGCCCGTCAGGGCCTTTTTTGTTTTTACAACTGTCCGTAGCTCAGTTGGATAGAGCAACAGCCTTCTAAGCTGTGGGTCACAGGTTCGATTCCTGTCGGACAGGCCAAATCCCCCCGCACCAGTCGCCGGCCCACGGCATCAAAGATGCGTTTTTTTGCATCTCTTGTCCCCAAACTGGGGAATCCCCTTAGGTCAAGCCATGCGCCCTGTGCAACATAATGCATGATGCAAGCATTTTTCCTCCGCTATGCTTTGCTTGCGCACACCTTGATCTGGCTGACGCCCCCTTGATTTGCATGACCTGGAGACTTTTGAAATGACCCACCCAACATCCCGCCGCCAAATGCTCAGCCAAGGTGCCGCCCTTGTAGGCGCTGCATCCACCGGCCTTTTGCTGCCCCCAAGCGCACTGGCCCAAACCGGCAAAATCCGCGTCGGCTTTATGCTGCCCTACACCGGCACTTTTGCCCAACTGGGCGTGGCCATCGAAAACGGTGTGCGCATGGCCATCAACGAGCAAGGCGGCAAGCTCGGCGGTCGTGAGATCGAATGGTTCAAGGTCGATGACGAATCCGAGCCCTCCAAAGCCATCGAAAACGCCAACAAACTGGTGCAACGCGACAAGGTCGATGTGCTGATCGGCACCGTCCACTCGGGCGTGCAAATGGGCATCCACAAAGTGGCCCGCGACAGCGGCGTGATCAGTTTGATCCCCAATGCAGGCGTGCACATTGCCACCCGGGCCCAGTGCGCCCCCAACGTGTTCCGCACCAGCTTTTCCAACAGCCAGCCCACCATGGCGCTGGGCGAAGCCATGGTCAAGCGCGGCCACAAAAAGGCCGTCTGGATCACCTGGAAGTACGCCGCGGGCGACGAAGCCTTTGAAGGCTTCAAAGAAAGCTACACCAAGGCAGGCGGCACCATCGTCAAGGAATTGGGCCTGCCCTTCCCCAACGTCGAGTTCCAAGCTTTGCTGACCGAAATCGCCGCACTCAAACCCGATGCCGTGGCCTGCTTCTTTGCCGGTGGTGGCGCGGCCAAATTCCTCAAGGACTACGCTGCTGCGGGTCTGAAGGGCAAGATCCCACTGTACGGCTCGGGCTTCCTGACCGAAGGCGTGCTCGATGCCGCGGGCCCCGCAGCCGACGGCGTGCTCACCACACTGCACTACGGTGACGGCATCGAAACCAAGCGCAACAAAGAGTTCCGCTTGAACTACGCCAAAACCTTCAAGTTGCAACCCGATGTGTACGCCGTTCAAGGCTACGACACCGGCCTGCTCTTGGTGCAGGGCGCCAACGCGGTCAAGGGCGATGTCAGCAAAAAGGCCGACATGATCAAAGCCATGGAAGTGGCCGTGATCGACAGCCCCCGTGGCAAGTGGACCATGAGCAAGGCCCACAACCCGGTGCAAGACATCTACCTGCGCGAAGTGTCCAACAAAGAAAACAAAGTCATCGGCGTGGCCGCCAAAGCCCTGGCCGACTCTGGCGCCGGCTGCCGGATGTAAGCCTGTCTGGGCCTGTCTGAACGGCAAGCCCTTCTCGTGAACGGCGGACTGGTTCCGCCGTTTTCACACCTGCCTCACAAAGACCTTCCCCGATGGACCTCGTCAATTTTTCCATCCAGCTGCTCAACAGCGTCCAGTACGGATTGCTGCTGTTCATGCTGGCCGCTGGCCTCACGCTGATCTTCGGCATCATGGGCGTGGTCAACCTCGCGCATGGCAGCTTCTACATGCTAGGCGCTTTTCTGGCCTGGTCCTTGTCGGGCATGTTGGGCAGCTTCACGCTGGCCATCATCGTGGGCACGGTGCTGTCGGTGGTCTTTGGCCTCTTGCTTGAGAAATTGCTGTTCAAACACTTCTACCACCGCGACCACCTCGACCAGGTGCTGCTGACCTTTGGCCTGATCTATGTGTTTGAAGAACTGCGCTCCATGGTCTGGGGCGACGATGTGCACGGTGTGCCAATCCCTGAGGCCCTGTCGGCCTCGATTGCGCTGACCGACACGCTGTCGTATCCGGTGTACCGCCTGTTCATGTCGGGCGTGTGCCTGCTGTTGGCTTTGGGCCTGTACCTCTTGATCTCGAAAACCCGCTTGGGCATGAAGATCCGCGCGGGGGCTTTCAACCACGAAATGACCGAAGCGCTGGGTGTGAACATCAGCCTGATCCACGCGGTGGTGTTTGCGCTGGGCGTGGGCTTGGCCTCCATTGCCGGCATGATCGCCGCACCCATTTCCAGCGTCTACCCCAATATGGGCTCGCAAGTGCTGATCATGTGCTTTGTGGTTGTGGTCATTGGCGGCATCGGCTCGGTGCGCGGCGCCTTGATCGCTGCGCTGCTGGTGGGTCTGGTGGACACCTTTGGCAAAGTCCTGCTGCCCCAAGTCTCGGGGATGCTGGTGTATGTGCTCATGGCCGCGGTGCTTTTGTACAAGCCCGAAGGCCTTTTCAAACAATGAGGCCATCATGAGCGCACCCCAATCCCATCTGGAAATCTTGCCGCGCAGCGTGCAGCTGCTGCTCGTGCTGGGCCTGGCAGCCCTCATCGCCTTCCCTTTCGTCGGCACCAACTTCTACATCGACATGGTCAACCGCATGATGATCCTGGCCATCTTCGCGATGAGCCTGGACCTCTTGCAAGGCGTCACCGGCCTGGTGTCGCTGGGCCATGCGGCTTACTTTGGCATCGCCGGTTATGCGCTGGCTTTCTTGACGCCATCGGGCGAACCGGTGAGCCTTTACACCAGCTTGCCGCTGGCCGTGGGGGGCTCGGCGCTGGCCGCGCTCATCATTGGTTTTCTGGTGGTGCGCACGCAGGGCATCTACTTCATCATGGTCACCATGGCCTTTGCGCAAATGGTGTTCTTCCTGTTCTTTGACAACAAGGCGCTGGGCGGCTCAGACGGTTTGTTCCTCAACTTCAAACCCGATGCGGTGCTGGTCGACCTGGAAAACAAACAGGTGTTTTACTTCTTCACCCTGGCCTGCCTGGTGGGCGTGTACGCCTTCTTGCGCCGCCTGCTGTGGAGTCCCTTTGGCCGTGCGCTGTCAGGCATCCGCGTCAACGAGCACCGCATGCGGGCTTTGGGCTTTGGCGCTTTCAGCCACAAGCTGGCCGCCTTCACCTTGGCCGGGGCCCTGGCCGGTTTGGCAGGTTACCTTTGGGCGGCACAAAGCGGTTTTGTGAACCCCGAGCTCATGGGTTTTCACATGAGTGCGCACGCCATCATGATGGTCATCTTGGGCGGCATGGGCAATTTTGCAGGGGCCATCATCGGGGCCTTCAGTTTTGAAATGCTGCTGCACGTCTTCAAAGACCTGCCCGATCTGGGCGCGTTCAAAACCGGCAAACACTGGCAGATGTGGATGGGCCTTTTCATCGTGGCCTTGATCGTCTTTGCCCCCAAAGGGATCTTGGGCCTGATCACCCGCCTGATCTCCAGCATCTTCGCACGCAAGGAGGCGCACCATGAGTGAACGCCAAACCCTGCTGTCGGCTCGCCAGCTGACCAAGCGCTTTGGCGGCCTGGCCGCCGTCAACGATGTCAACGTCGATTTGTGGTTGGGCCAGATCCACGCGGTGATCGGCCCCAACGGCGCGGGCAAGTCCACATTGACCAATTTGCTCTCGGGCGACTTGCCGCCCACCAGCGGCACCATCACCCTGGACGGCCTCGACATCACCGGCTGGTCGCCCGAGAAAATCTCGCGCCACCGCTTGGGCCGCAGCTACCAAAAGACCAACATCTTCCGCACCTTCAGCGTTTGGGACAACGTGCGCCTGGCCGCGCAGTCGCGGGTGCAGCCTTCGCCCTTCAACCCCCTGGGCTGGCTGCGTGAGGCATCCCAATTGAAGGCCGTCAATGAGCGGGCCGAACGCGCCATCGAGTTGGCCGGTTTGCAGGGTCGCCGCCAAACCATCGCCGGTGCTGCCAGCCACGGCGAACAACGTCAACTCGAAATCGCCATGACGCTGGCCACCGAGCCGGTGGTGCTGCTGCTGGATGAACCCTTGGCCGGCATGGGCGTGGCCGAGGCCGAAAGCATGGTTCAGCTCTTGCTGCGCCTGAAAAAAGACCACGCCATGATGCTGGTCGAGCACGACATCGACGCGATCTTCACCCTGGCCGACCACCTGACGGTGATGGTCAACGGCCAGGTGATCGCCAGCGACACACCCGCTGTGGTGCGCGCCGACTCCAGCGTGCAAGCGGCCTACTTGGGTGAAGAAGTGAGTGAAGAAGTGGGTGAGGAACATTGAGATGAGCGAACTCTTGATCAACGCCCAGGGCCTCAACACCTTCTACGGCGCCAGCCACATCCTGCGCGGCATCGACTTCCAAGTCGCCCGTGGCGAAACCATAGGCCTCATGGGCCGCAACGGCATGGGCAAGAGCACCTTGCTCAAGTCCATCATGGGCATCGTGCCGCCGCAAAGTGGAAGCGTTCACATCAAAGGCCAGGCCATGAACGGCCGCCCCACTTTTGAAGTGGCGCAAATGGGCATCGCCTATGTGCCCGAAGGCCGAGGCATCTTTGGCAACCTGAGCGTCAAAGAAAACCTGGTGATGGCCTCCCGCCCAGGCCAAGCCAGCGCAGGCGCCGCCAGCAGCGCGGGCCAGCGCGACTGGACTTACGAGCGCGTGCTGGAGACCTTCCCACGCCTCAAAGAGCGCCTGAACCACGGCGGCCAGCAATTGTCAGGCGGCGAGCAGCAAATGCTGACCATTGGCCGAGCGCTCATGACCAACCCCGATGTGCTGATCCTGGACGAAGCCACCGAAGGCCTGGCGCCCTTGATTGCCCGCGAGATCTGGCGCATTTGCAGCCTGATCAAAGAAAGCGGCATCAGCGCCATCATCGTGGACAAGAACTGGAAACACGTCACCCAGATCACCGACCGCAACGTGATTTTGGTCAAAGGCCAGGTGGTGTTTGAAGGCTCGTCGCAAGCGCTGCACGACGACCCCAGCGTGCTCGAGCAGCACCTGGGTGTTTGAGTCGCACAAGGGTCTTCACCGAATCACGTGAAGACCTTGGCATGCCAAAATGATCTGGAAGAAATTCACAGGTTTGCACACGGCATGTTTCGCAACGCAGTCATCACCGGCGCATGTGGCGGTCTGGGCCAAGCCCTGGCCCGGCAGCTGATCGTGCAAGGCGCCCAGGTGGCCTTGGTGGGCATGAACACCAGCACCTTGCAAACGCTGGCGGCTCTGGCCCCCGAGCGCTGCCGCATCTACACCCCCGACGTGTCCGACGCTGCCGCCATGCAGGCCGTGGCCAGCGACTGGCTGCAAGTGGGCACGCCCGATCTGGTCATCGCCAACGCAGGCGTAGCCGGCGGCTTTGACACCGCCGAGGCCTCTGACCTGGCCGTCATGCGCCGCATGCTCGAGATCAACCTGCTGGGCGTGGCCACCACTTTCCACCCCTTTGTGCGTGCCCTTCAAGACAGCGGTCAAACGGCTGCATTGGTGGGCGTGGCCAGCGTGGCGGGCTGGCGCGGCATGCCGGGCAATGGTGCCTATTGCGCCAGCAAGGCCGGGCTGATCGCTTATTTGCAAAGCCTGCGTGCCGAGCTGCGCCCCAGCCGCCTCACCGTGCACACCATCAGCCCCGGCTATTTGCGCACAGCCCTCACGGCGGGCAACACTTTTGCCATGCCCGGTTTGCTGGAGCCCGATGCGGCTGCACACGCGCTGCTGCAAGGCGTTGCGCAAGGCCGTGAACACATCGTCTTGCCAAGGCGCATCGGCTGGCTGTCCAAAGCCCTGTCGCTGCTGCCGGCCCCATGGCATGACCGCATCCTGCTGGGCCAGCCGCGCAAGCCGCGTGCAGGTCAGGCGGGCGCCACCCCCATTCCGGGGCTCGATACCCCCTCACCATGAACCTTGGCATGACCCCGACACACGAACAAATCGCCCTGATTGGCGCGGGTCCCTCGGGCCTGTCGGCAGCACGGGCGCTCCACAAACACGGCCTGGCCTTTCAGGGCTTTGAGATGCACACCGATGTGGGCGGCCTTTGGAACATCGGCAACCAGCGCTCCACGGTGTATGAATCGGCCCACCTGATCTCCAGCAAGCACATGACGGAGTTCAAGGAATTCCCCATGCCCGCAGGCACAGCCGACTACCCCAGCCACCGCGAACTGCTGGACTACTTTCAGGCTTACGCCAAGCATTTCGACCTGAAACGCCACTACCGATTTGGCGTGCGCGTGGTGCGCGTCGAGCCGCTCAGCCCAGCAGCCGACAGCCTTTGGCGCGTGACCCTTGACTCGGGCAACGGCGCGCTGGAAACGGCCGAATACAAAGGCGTGGTGATTGCCAACGGCATCCTGGCCGAGCCCAACATGCCGCAGTGGCCTGGCCAATTCAGCGGCCAGTTGATGCACACCTCGGCCTACAAAAAAGCCGAGCAGTTCAAGGGCCAACGTGTCTTGATCGTGGGGGCGGGCAACTCAGGCTGTGACATCGCGGTGGACGCCGTGCACCACGCCCAAAGCGTGGACATCTCGGTGCGCCGAGGCTATTACTTCGTGCCCAAATACGTGTTCGGTCAACCCGCAGACACCGTGGGGGGCAAGATCAAATTGCCACGCTGGCTCAAGCAAAAAATCGACAGCACCTTGCTCAAGTGGTTCACCGGCGACCCGACGCGCTTTGGTTTTCCCAAGCCCGAGTACAAGATGTACGAGTCCCACCCCATCGTGAACTCGCTCATCCTGCACCACATCGGTCATGGCGACGTGAAGGTGCGCGCCGACATCGATCGCATGGACGGTCACACCGTGCATTTCAAGGACGGCAGCCAAGCCGACTACGACCTGGTCATGGCCGCCACCGGCTACAAGCTGCACTACCCCTTCATCGACGACCGGCTGCTCAACTGGCAAGGCATGGCTCCGCAGCTGTACC
Source organism: Comamonadaceae bacterium PBBC2 (assembly GCA_002255935.1). Classification (GTDB taxonomy): domain Bacteria; phylum Pseudomonadota; class Gammaproteobacteria; order Burkholderiales; family Burkholderiaceae_C; genus Limnohabitans_A. Next base: position 23,814 of record NKIO01000022.1, on the reverse strand, counting down.
TGAACATCTTTGCACCGCACTACCAGCGCCTGGCGGTGCTGGGCATGGTTGAAGCCGCAGGCCTGGGTTGGGAAGGCCGCGCCGAACAAGCCGAAGTCATGGCCCGCTACTTCAAAGGCCTGCAAGAAGGCACGCCGCAATCGGCCACATTCATGCTTGCATGCCAAGGCCCGTCGCCCGACTTGTCCGGTGGCTACAAATACCTCAAGCTCGAACGCATGTCCTGCTATGTGAACAAAGAGGTCTACCGCCGCACGATGCGCGAGACCGCTGCCACCATGGGCTAAAGCCCCCACCGAAAGCCCACCATGCTGCCTGTTGACGACATCCGCCTGAACTTCAACCCCGCATCGCTGGCCGTGCTCAACGTCGTGCTCGGCTTTTTGATGTTCGGAATCGCGCTGGACACCCGTGTGGAAGACTTTCGCCGCTTGCTGCGCATGCCGGTGGCGTTTGCCGCCGGCATTGCGGCGCAGTTTTTGGTCTTGCCGGCCATCACCTTTGTCTTGACGCTGGTGCTGCAGCCCTCCCCCAGCATCGCGCTGGGGATGATCTTGGTGGCCTGCTGCCCACCGGGCAATGTGAGCAACATCCTGACCCACCGAGCCAATGGCAACGTGGCACTCAGCGTGTCGATGACCGCCGTGTCGAACGCCATCTCGGTGTTGGCCATGCCGCTGAACTTTGCGTTTTGGGGTGGCATCCACCCCACGGCGTCTAAGCTCTTGACCAGCATCGCGCTCGACCCGGTGCAAATGTTCGTGCACATCCTTCTGATCATCGGCCTGCCCTTTGTGCTGGGCTTGGCTTGCGTGCACCGCTTCCCGGTGTGGACCGAGCGATTCAAGAAACCGCTGCGCATCCTCAGCTTTGTGGCGCTGATCGGGTTCATCATCGGCGCCATTGCGGGCAACTGGCGTTACTTCCTCGACTATGTGGGCCTGGTGTTGCTGGCCGTGGTGCTGCACGATGCGCTGGCCTTTGGCACCGGCTGGGTCATTGCCCGCATGGCTCGTTTGAGCGACTACGACTGCCGCGCTGTCTCCATCGAAGTGGGCATCCGCAACGCGGGCCTGGGCTTGGTGCTGATCTTCAGCTTCTTTGACGGCCTGGGCGGCATGGCCGTGGTGGCTGGCGTGTGGGGATTTTGGGACATCATCGCCGGCCTGATCTTGGCAGGCTGGTGGGCCCGCAAACCTTTGACCAGCGGCGGCCCGGCCGCCAGTCAAGCTTGAACGCCCCACAGGCTCGCCGGGTCCTGGTCACCGGGGCCTCGGGTTTTTTGGGCCAGGGCTTGGTCCGCGCATTGGCGCATGGCCATTGCCAAACGGTGGCCGTGGATGTGCGCGACGTGCCGCCAGCACAGCGCTTGCCCGGCATCACCTACATCACCCAAGACGTGCGCGACCCGGCGCTGGCTGAGACCCTCGCGGTGCATCACATCGATGCCGTGGTGCACCTGGCCTCGATCGTCACCCCCGGCAAAAATTCCAACCGAGAATTTGAATACTCGGTCGATGTGGGCGGCACACAGAACGTGTTGAAAGCCTGCGTGCAGCAAGGTGTAGCGCACATCGTGGTGTCATCAAGTGGCGCAGCCTACGGCTACCACGCCGACAACCCCGACGGGCTCACCGAAGACATGCCTTTGCGCGGCAACGAAAGCTTTGCCTACAGCCATCACAAGCGGCTGGTCGAAGAAATGCTGGCGCAATACCGCCAAAGCCACCCGCAATTGCAGCAAACCGTGCTGCGCATCGGCACCATCTTGGGCGAGCGGGTGGACAACCAGATCACCGCTCTCTTTGAAAAACCACACCTGTTGGCCATTGCGGGCAGCGACAGTCCCTTTGTGTTCATCTGGGACGAAGACGTGACTGGCGCCATCTTGCATGCGCTCAGTGGCCAAGCGCACAGCGGCTGCTACAACTTGGCCGGTGACGGTGCCCTGACGATCTTCGAGATCGCAAAGCGCTTGAACAAGCCCACCCGCGTCTTGCCCGCATGGCTGCTGCAAAGCGCTTTGTGGGTGGGCCACCGTCTGGGCATCAGCCGCTACGGCCCCGAGCAGCTGGACTTTTTGCGCTACCGGCCGGTGTTGCTCAACAGCGCGCTCAAAATACGTTTTGGCTACACACCACAAAAAACCAGTGCCCAAGCCTTAACGGCATTTGTTGCTGCCCGAACTGCCCAAGGCCGCGCCGTTCATCTGCACCGACGCTGAAAGCACGAGCACCGCGGTGATCGCATCGCCCAACACAGTTGGGCTCCCACAAACTGCCCATCCACTCGCCCATCTCTGACCATTCGTGGGCGCTGAGCTGTGTTCGGCGATTGTGAGCACTGTCCAAGAGCCAGGCATTCTTGGCGCTCAAAAAATAATGCACAAGCTGGGCATTTCTTGACCTGCATCAACAGGTCATTTCAACAAAAACGCACAAAATGACAAAAAAGGATCTCCCATGCCCAGCTACAAACTCAACGTCAACAACAAGGACTACAACGTCACCGTCTCCAGCGCAGACATGCCCCTCTTATGGGTGCTTCGCGACGAGCTGGGCCTGACCGGCACCAAGTACGGCTGCGGCATCGAAATCTGCGGCGCCTGCACCGTCTGGGTCAACGGCCAACCAGAAAAGTCCTGCGACATCAGCGTCTCCTCCGCCGCCAGCAAAAAAATCACCACCATCGAGGGCTTGTCGCCCAACAAATCCCACCCCGCGCAAGTGGCCTGGATCAACCACCAAGTGCCCCAGTGCGGCTACTGCCAATCGGGCGTGCTCATGAAAGTCGCTGGCGTGGTCAACGCCGGCAAGCACGGCGCAGAGGTCGCCAAAGAGATCAACAACATTTGTGTGTGTGGCACCTACCAGCGCATGAAAAAAGCCGTGGCTGGACTGTGAAGGGGCTCATCATGCAAAAAATTTCTACACCTGTTGACACCAGCCAGACGCTGAGCAAACCCACCCGCCGAGACTTCTTGGCCGCATCGACGGCCATGGCTACCGGCTTGGTGGTGGGTTTTGGCGCCTTGTCCTCCAAGGCGCAAGCTGCCGTCTCCAACGCGCAGGTCACCCTTTGGCTCAACGTGGGCAGCGACAACAGCATCACGCTGGCTGTGGGCACGGCCGACATGGGCCAGGGCTCGGCCCAGTCTTTGGCCGCAGCCTTGTGCGAAGAGCTGATGGTCGATCCTGCCCGCGTCAAGGTGGTGACGGGCAAACCCACCTTGACCAGCCCCGCGCCCATTGGCGCTTCGATCACCACCGCTGGCAGCGGCATGATCAAAAACTACTTCTGGAAAGTGCGCGATGCTGGCGCTGGCGCCCGCGAGATGCTGATCTCGGCGGCCATGACCAGCATTGGCGACACCAACCGCAGCAACTACACCGTCGTCAACGGTGTGGTGATCAACAACAGCAACGGCCAGCAACGCACTTACGCGCAAGTGGCCGCTGCCGCGGCCTTGCTGCCTGTGCCAACGGGTGCCGAGTTGGTGGCCACCTCTGCGCTCAAGTACGTGGGCAAGTCGGTTCCTCGCCAAGACATTCCACTCAAGGTCGACGGCAGCGCGGTCTACGGCATTGATGTGCGCATCGCGAACATGGTGTATGCCGTGATCAAACACTGCCCCACCTATGGCGGCGTGCTCAGCAGCACACCGGCCAAGCCCTCGGGCGCGCTGGCCATCGTGCCCACACGTGTCGTGGCCGCGGCCGCGCGAGGCCTGGATGCCGTGGGCAACGTCAATGCGCTGGCCGTTGTGGCCACCAACACCTGGGATGCCATGCGCCTGGCCAAGGGGCTCAAACCCAGCTGGAGCCTGCCGGCCTCGGCCTCCACACTCAACAGCGCCCAGTTCAAGAGCGATGGCCTGGCCCTGCTCAAAACCGGCGTGCCGTATGCGGGCTCTAACGTGCCAGGCACCATTTACACGGTCGAAAGCGTGGGCACCCCCGCCGCCAACATCACCGCCTCCACCAAAAAACTGGACTTAACCTACACCTTGCCCTACGTTGCACACGTGTGCATGGAAGTGCTCAACTGCACCGTGAACCATGTGGCCGGTGTTTCTTGCGAGATCTGGGCCCCCACGCAAGCGGCCAAGTCGGTCCTCACACTGGCCAGCACGCTCACGGGCCTGACAGCGGACAAGATCACCGTGAACACCACCTTCTTGGGCGGTGGCTTGGGGCGCAAGATCGAGATGGACTTCATCAGCCAGGCCATTCAGGTGGCCATGGCCATCAACCGCCCCGTCAAGCTGATGTGGCCCCGGGAAGAGGACTTCACCCACGACTTTTACAGGCCCATGGCCGCCGTGCGTGTGCAAGCGGGCTTGACAGCCGGCTCTTACGTGAGCGGCTGGATTTACCGCAACGTCTCGCCCTCAATCTTGTCGCAGCGCGGCTCGACCTTGACGGCCAAAGGCGACAGCCAAGCTTACGAAGCCTCGCAAGAGCTGCCCTACAACTTTGGCGCACGCCTGACCGAATACGTCATGCACGGCTCGCCCATCCCCGTGGGGTTTTGGCGATCGGTGGGTGCGTCCATCAACACCTTCGCGGTGGAGTCAGCGATGGACGAAGCGGCTGCGGCTGTGGGCGTTGATCCTTACTTGTTCAGGCGCAACCAATTGAGCGACCCGCGCTGGATCGCTGTGCTGGAAGCTGCGGCCAATGCTTCGGGCTGGAGTACACCTGGCCCCAGCGGCACGGCCAAAGGCATTGCGATTGGGGCGGCGTTCAACAGCATCTGCGCCCAGGTGGTCGAAGTGAAAAAAGGCACCAAAGGCCCCATCGTCACCCGCGTCTGGATCGCCATCGATTGCGGCATTTGCGTCAACCCTGACCAGGTACAGGCCCAGCTCATGGGCGGGGTGATCCACGGCATGAACGCTGCGCTGTACGGACAACAAACCTTCACCAACGGTGTGGCACAAGCGAGCAACTTCAACAAGAGCAAGGTCACGCTGCTGAACGAAGCGCCCGAAGTGAATGTGACCATCTTGGCAGGGAGCATCGACAAAAGCCGGGCCATCGGTGGCGTGGGCGAGTTGGGTGTGCCCACCTTTGCGCCTGCTTTGGCCAACGCTTGGTACAAGCTGACCAAAGTGCGGGTGCGTGACCTGCCCTTCTTGCCAGGCTCCACCATGAGCGATTGAGGCGCTTGGCAGCGCAGGCGCTCATCAAAGCAAGGGCCTGAGCTCCCGCGCGGCATCGAGCAGCAATGGCAACCATTTGCGCACCACGGCGGTATCGGTCAGCTGCTCGGGCGTGCCCACCACATTGAGCGCCGCCAAAGTGCGGCCCTGCATGTTGCGCAGTGGCACGGCCAGCGCATGGATGCCCAGCTCGTGGGCATCGCGCGACAAGGCGTGGTCTTGCTGGCGCACCTGATCGATGATTTTTCTGAAGGCCGATGCACCCACTTGGGTTTGCGGCGTGATGCGCGCCAAGCTTCGCCCCTCGAGCCAAGCGCTCAAATCTTCCTTGGGCAAATTGGCCAGCAAGACCTGACCAGTGGATGTGGCGTGTGCAGGCAATCGTGCCCCCAAATGCAGGCCATACGCCAAATGCCGCACCGGCTCGGCCACGCCCGCACTGCGCGCGACGATCACGCACTCATCACCATCGAGCACCACCGCTGAAAACGAGGCCTGTGTTTGCAAGGCCAGCCGATTGAGCGTGGGCTGCAAAGCTCTGGGCAAGCGCGAGGTGGCCATGTAACTGCCCGCAAAACGCAGCACCCGCGCCGACAACCAGTAGTGGCTGCCATCGGTTTCCAAATAACCCAGCTCGGCCAGCGTGAGCAAATGCCGCCTGGCCGCCGCACGCGTGATGCCCGTGCGCTGCGCTGCCAACGTGGCATTCAAACGCTGACGCTCGGTGTCAAAAGCTTCCAATACAGACAGCCCTTTGGCCAGTCCTTCGATGTAATCGCCTTTGGCAATGGTCATGTGACTTCCTCATCTTCAATGGCTTTAAAAATCGATCTCACTGAATTTCCTTAAGCGCTGTGCTCGATCAAGGACGTGGAAGCTGAACTTGTTCGGCGATGGGTCGTGGTCCTGTAACAGCCCAATCGCCCAACACAGTGGGGCTCCCACAAAGACACGCCCCATCACTCAACACTGTCGGCAACTGCAAACAACCCTCAGCCCGCCCCTGTGTTGGCTGTTCGTGGGAGCTGAACTTGTTCGGCGATGGGCCGTGGTCCATCCGCCGCCCAATCGCCCAACACAGTGGGGCTCCCACAAAAACATGCCCCATCACTCAACACTGTCGGCAACTGCAAACAACCCTCAGCCCGCCCTGTGTTGGCTGTTCGTAGGAGCTGAACTTGTTCGGCGATGGGCCGTGGTCCATCGATCGCCAAATCGCCCAACACAGCGGGGCTCCCACAAAGACAAACCCAAGGTCCAACACTTGGGGCTCACAAGCCCCAGAGAGGGGCAGCATCTTGAGCCGCATCAATTTGCGCGATATTCGCACAACCAACCCAATCATCGCACAATCTCTGACCCAACCATAGACCCAAGGCCTGTCCATTGCCTAAGCTTGTCGTCATTGTTTGAAGACACTTTTGACGGAGACACCTCATGAGCACCACACGCACCCAAGTGGCCATCGTCGGCGCAGGCCCTTCTGGCTTGTTGCTGGGCCAATTGCTTTTCAAAGCAGGCATCGACGCCATCATCGTCGAGCGCCAAAGCGGCGACTATGTCCTTTCGCGCATCCGTGCGGGCGTGCTGGAGCAAGTGACCATGGACCTGCTGGACGAAGCGGGTGTGGGCCAGCGTATGCATGCCGAAGGCTTGGTTCACGGTGGCTTTGACCTGCTGTTCAAAGGCGCTCGCCACCGCATCGACATGAACAAGCTCACGGGCGGCAAAAACGTGATCGTCTACGGCCAGACCGAAGTGACCCGCGACCTGATGGACGCACGACAGGCCGCCGGCTTGCCCACGGTCTACGAAGCCGAAAACGTCCAGGTGCACGACTTTGACAGTGCCAAACCCCGCGTGACCTACGAGAAAAACGGCCAGTTGCACACCATCGAGTGCGACTTCATCGCCGGTTGCGACGGCTTTCACGGCGTGTGCCGTGCCAGCGCCCCCAAAAGCGCCATCCAGGAATTTGAAAAGGTCTACCCCTTCGGCTGGCTGGGCGTCTTGTCCGACACGCCGCCGGTGCACCACGAACTGATTTACGCCAACAGCACCCGCGGCTTTGCCCTGTGCTCGCAACGCAGCGCCACGCGCAGTCGTTACTATCTGCAAGTGCCACTGACTGACAAGGTCGAGCAGTGGTCTGACGAAGCCTTTTGGGCCGAGCTGCGCAACCGCCTCGACCCCGAGGCCCGCGAACACCTGGTCACAGGCCCCAGCATCGAAAAAAGCATCGCCCCGCTGCGCAGCTTTGTGACCGAGCCCATGCGCTTTGGCCGCATGTTCTTGGCCGGAGACGCCGCGCACATCGTGCCGCCCACCGGGGCCAAGGGTCTGAACCTGGCCGCCACCGATGTGAAGTACCTGTCCTCGGCCTTCATCGCGTATTACATGGACAAAACCGAAGCGGGCATCGACAGCTATTCAGAGCGCTGCCTGCGCCGCATCTGGCGTGCCGAGCGCTTCAGCTGGTGGTTCACCAGCCTGATGCACAACTTCCCGGAAAACGGCGAGATCGGCCAAAAATTCCAGGACGCCGAACTCGACTACCTGATCCACAGCGAAGCAGGCTCGCGCACCATGGCCGAAAACTACGTGGGCTTGCCCTTGAATTTTGGGGAGTGATCGCGTGACAGATGGTTGGCACGCGACACGGTAAGGGCCTGCACAAGCCATGTCGGACCTGAAGGTCCGACCTACCCCAAACAGTTCTGCTGGTCGGTGGCTTAGCCCGGACATGGGCCTGCGCCCAAGGCAGCAGCGTCGGACCCGAAAGTCCGACCTGCGAGACTGTTTTGCAGAGCGATGTCTTCGACGTCAACACTGCACAGGTGACAGGGCTCCGTCAGCCGCTTGACCATAATTCGTTGGAATCCATTCAAGGCTCCAGCATGTCCTCTCTCAAGCCCCTGCGCGGTGTCCGCGTTCTCAGCCTCGCCCTCAACCTGCCCGGGCCTGCAGCCCTCATGCGCTTGGCGCAAATGGGGGCCAGCTGCACCAAGGTCAACCCACCCGCAGGCGACCCGATGCAGCACTACACACCCGAGGGCTACGACCTGCTGCACAAAGGCGTCAAACACCAAACGCTGGACCTCAAAACCGCTGCAGGTCAGGCCGCATTGCACAAGCTGCTGCCCAAGACCGACGTGCTGTTGACCTCGTTTCGCCCCTCAGCTTTGACCAAGCTGGGGCTGGGCTGGAAGGTGCTGCAAAAACAATACACCGCGCTCAGCCTGATCGAAGTGGTGGGCGCGCCCGGTCCACTGGCCGAGATCCCTGGCCACGATTTGACCTACCAAGCCGAAGTCGGCTTGGTGAACGGCATGGACCTGCCCCCCAGCCTGTTTGCCGACATGGGCGGCGCACTCATGGCCAGCGAGGCCACGCTCAAAGCGGTGATCACCCAAAAAAGCAGCGGCAAAGGCTCGCGCCACGAAGTGGCGCTGTCCACCGCCGCCGAGTGGCTGGCCCTGCCCCGCCAGTTGCGCATGACCACACCCGACGGCGCTGTGGGCGGCGCGCACGCGGGCTACCGCATTTATGCCTGCAAAAACGGCCGCGTGGCGGTGGCCGCGCTCGAACCCCACTTTGCCATCAGCCTGTGCGAAGCCGCGGGCGTGAAGCTGGCCCATCCGGTCAAGGACCTGTTCAAGCCCGCCACCCGCCAAGCCATCGAAGCCTTCTTGGCCGGCCAAACCCGAGCACAACTGGACAAGCTGGCAACGGCCAAAGACATTCCGCTGATGACGCTCAAGTGAGAAGAGGGGCGCGGCCACTTTTCGATCCGTCACGCAAAACGTGAACCCTCGGACCGTAGGTCGGTGGCTTGAGACCCGACAGCTTGGGCTTACGGCGAAGGCTGGATGTCGGGGCTGAAGCCACCGACCTGCAAATGCGGAGCATCGCGGCGCTGGATCAACCGTCTGCCCCGAGTCTCATCGGCCCGTGAATTGCGCTGCGCGTTTTTCCATGAAGTGCGCCACGCCCTCGCGAAAATCTTCACTCTCAAAACTGCGGGCCATTTCCACGTTGGCCTGGCGGGTGTTCTCTGCCAGCGTCTGAAACGGCGCGTCGTACTGCTGGCGCTTGATGACGGCCATCGAGCGCGGCGACACGTTGTCCACCAAATCACGCGCATAGGCGTACGTTGCGGCGGCCAACGCGTCTGGGGCAAACACCTTGTTGACCAAGCCCATGGCCTGCGCCTCGGGTGCCAGCACTTTGCGGGCCGACAGCAGCAAATCCATGGCGTTGGCGTGGCCCACGATCTTGGGCAGCATCCAGCTCAAGCCGTGCTCGGCGATCAAGCCGCGCCTTGAAAACGCGGTGGTGAAGACCGCGTTGTCCGCCGCAAAGCGGATGTCGCAATACAAGGCATGCACCAAGCCAATGCCAGCTGTTGCACCGTTGAGCATGCCGATCACCGGCTTGGGGATCGCCGGATAAAACCCGTAACGCGTCTGGTAGTCCAGCCGCTGGTTCACATCAAAGGGTTTCGTCCAGGTGGTCGCGGTGATGTCGCTCGGGTCCAGTCCTTTGAGCAAGTCCATGTCGGCCCCCGCACAAAAGCCCCGCCCTGCCCCCGTCAGCACGATGGCGCGTACACCATCGTCAGCGGCAGCAGCGTCCATGGCCTCGCGCACCTCGCGCTCCATCACGGCGGTCCAGGCGTTGAGCTTGTCCGGCCGGTTCAAGGTGATGGTCGCGATGCGGTGATCCACGCTGTACAAGATGTCTTGGTAGCTCATATCAGGGCCTTTCGATGAACATGAAACAACTCAATCCGTGCGCTTGCCACGGGCCAAAAATGCTTGTGTGGCGGGCTGGTCGAGCAACTGCTGGCTCCAGCGCTTGAGCACTTTCTCTAGGCGCGGCGCAGACACGCCCAGTTGCACCATGGCCACGCCACCATTGACCGATTCGCTGTAGTCGGCAATCAGTCCGTCACGCAATTCAAAACGGCTGATGCCGTCGATGACCACCTGCCGCCCCGCGAACTCAGGCACCTTGGAGGTGAAGCTCGACAAAGACCGCGCATAGGCCACCTGCCCATGGCAGACCGGATCGAACATCTCCCAGCGGTAATCGGGCCCCGCATCGCGGTGGAACAGGTCGTTCATCATGTGGGCGATGTCGGCCCGGCCCGTGTGGTCGCCGTAGATGTAGTCGTGGTAGACGCCATCGGGCGTGAAGCACTGGGCAAAGGCATCGCCATCGCCCGCTTCAGCCGCAGCAGAAAACCGTTTCAACAAAGCTTCAAAAGCGGCTTGTTCCATGGTCTTGTCTCCTCAGTGGTTTCTCTTCGATCGGCTCAGGTGTCAGGTAAGGGGTCAGGCAAGCGCTGAAGTGTGCGCACCTTGGACGCGGTGATGATCACCGCCTGCACGCCAAAGCCGAGCACCACGCACCACAGGCTGACCGAGGCGGGAAAGTACACCCCCAACACACCGCCCAGCGCCGCGCCCAGTGGCCGTGCGCCTGTGCTCGACACAATGATGATGGACGTGACCCGTCCGATCATGGCGCGTGGCGTGACCGTCTGGCGCAGCGTGGTCGAGGAGATGACCCAAAGGATCGGGCCCGCACCGTATAAAAAGTAAGACAAGGCCGCCAACCAACCGTGGGGCCAAAACAAGGTCAAGGCCATCGTCAGCGCCGACAGGACCGAGACATACGGTCCCACCAAAATCGCACGACCAAAGGGCAGTGCCGCCACCACGCGCGGTGCCAGCAAAGACCCCACGATCATGCCCACGCCGTAGCAGGCCAGCGTGACCCCCACGCCGCTGGCGTCCAGCCCCAGGTCGTGGATGGCATAGGGCACGTAAGCGGCTTGCAGCATGAACCAAGAGATGTTCCAAGCGACCGAACAAAACACCATGGGCCTGAGCAAATCACTTTGCCAAACCCACTTGGCGCCGTCTTGCAACTCCAATAAGGGGTGCCTAGCAGGCATGGCCGCCCGTGCCGGCTCGGCAATGCCGCGCAAACACAGCACCGCTGCCACCGACAACATGCCCGACAGCACAAAGGCCGCAGGCGCCCCCGTCCAGGCGATCAGCGCACCGGCCAATGCAGGCCCTGCGGCAAAGGCGGCGCTGCGGGCCAGCTCCAAACGGCCATTGGCCCGCGCCAGCCCCTCCACCGGCACCAAAGCCGGCACCAGCGAGGGCGCAGCCACACTGAAGGCCACCGTGCCCACCGCCGCCATGAAACCGATCACCGCCAGCGCCATGATCGACACCTGCCCCGTGAGGATCAAGGCCAACAAAAGCAACAAGGCCAGTGCCCGCAAGGCCTCGGCCAAGGCCATCAGGCGTGTGCGCGACGTGCGGTCGGCCAGCAAACCCAAAGGCATGGACATCAGCAAAAACGGCAAGGACTGAACCGAAGCCAGCAAGCCAATCTCGCCAGGCCCCGCCTGGAACATGAGCACCGCCACGATCGGCACCGCCGCCAGGCTCAACTGCTCGGCCGATTGGGCCAAGAGGTTGGACAAAGCCAAGCGCTGAAATGAAGCGGAAAAAGCGATCGCCATCAAAAACCTTTCAATGCGCACCATGCTAGGGCCTGCGTTCAGGGCCAGCAGTCGCGCATGCTGCAGGGCCAGATTTTGTGACCCCTTGCCGCGCTGTCGCCAAGGCGGCTGCTGAGGCCCTTGTCGCCACGCGCTTGGGGGTCTGCACTCTTGAAGCGCCCCCATGATTCCGGTTGAATGGGACTGCACTGCCATCTGGCACATCTTGGAGCTTTCATGAACGCATCCACCCCTTGGCTTTTGGCCACGGCCATGCTGAGCTTGCTCAGCCACACCGCACAAGCCCGCGTCACCCGCATCGTGATCGACGACACCCGCCCCGTGGCCGCAGCGCCCGGCAAGTCGGGCATCGCCTATGAACAAGTGGCCGGTCGCGCCTTTGGCGAGCTGGACCCCAAGCTCGCTCAAAACGCCATCATTCAGGACATCGAACTGGCCAAAGACGCGGATGGCAAGGTCCGCTACATGGCGTCCTTTGTGATCTACAAGCCCGTGAACCTGAAAGACGCCAGCGGCCTCATGTGGCATGACGTGCCCAACCGAGGGCGTGTGTTCCCGTATGCCGAGCAAGAGTTCGCAGCCGGTGACATCGGGCTGGCCAGCGCATGGCAAGGCGACAACGCGGGTGCCACCACCGTCAAGCCCCAAGCCACCATCGATGGCCTGCAATTTTTGCAAGTGCCTGTGGCCCGCAACGCCGACGGCAGCCCCATCAAAGGCCAAGTGCTGGCCCGCATCGTCAACCGCGCAGGCCCTGCCTCGCAGCCCCTGCTGGTTCAAACCAACCCAGTGCCCTACAAACCGGCCAGCCTGGACACCACCCAAGCGCGTTTGGTTTCGCGCGGTCGCGAGAACATGAACGGTGAAGTGTTCGACGAACAAACCATCGCTGCCAGCGACTGGGCCTGGGCCCAATGCGACGCACAAAATCCCTTCCCCGGCAAACCCGATCCGACGCAAATTTGCCTGAAAAACGGCTTTGACGCCAAGCGCCTGTACCAAGTGGTGTTCACCGCACAAGACCCTTATGTGTTGGGCGTCGGTTTTGCCGCATGGCGCGATGTGGCCGTGTTCTTCAAGCATGCCAAAGCCGACGATGTGGGCACCCCCAACCCGGTGGCCAACGCGGTCACGCACAGCATTGCGCGGGGCGTGTCGCAGTCGGGCAACTACCTGCGCGGCTGGCTGCACCTGGGCTTCAACCAGGGCGAAGCGGGCCAACAAGTGCACGAAGGCATGTGGCCCATCATCGCGGGCCGGCGCATTGCGCTGAACTTCCGCTGGGCACAACCTGACGGCGTGCTGGAGCTGTACCAAGCGGGCAGCGAAGGCCCGCAGTGGTGGCTGCCCCACCCCGACCCTGTGCGCGGCACGCCGGCTGCGGGCATCTTGGACCGCTGCACACAAACGCGCACCTGCCCCAAAATCATGGAGCACTTTGGCTCGGCCGAAGTCTGGGCTTTGAAGCTCACGCCCGAATGGATCGGCACCGATGCCAAGCAAGACCTGCCGCTGCCCGCCCATGTGCGCCGCTACTACATCGCCAGCAGCAACCACGGCGGTGGTGCGGGCGGTTTTGACAGCAGTCTGCCCGGCGCCGGCTTGCCCAAGGCTGGCCCCATGTGCCCCGGCAACAACTTTGGCCAAGGCCTGCTGCCCGCCAACCCTGTGCCCCACAAAGAAACCGTCAATGCCTTGCGCTTGCACTTTCGCCACTGGGTCATGAAAGGCACCGAGCCGCCGGCCAGCCGCTTCCCCCTGTTGGCCAAGAACCAACTGGCCATCGCCGAGAAAACCGCACTGGGCTACCCCGCACTGCCCGGCTTGCGCCCCACCGTGCCTGAGCGCGACTTCATCATGCCCGTGCATGACTACGACTGGGGTCCAGGCTTCAAGGCCGTCGATGGCTCGGGCGTGCCCACCAACGCGCCCCCACCCATCAAACAAGTGCTGCCCATGTTCGCCCCCAAAGTGGACGCCGATGGCAACGAAGTCGGCGGTGTGCCCGTGGTGCTGCTCGACGCGCCGCTGGGCACTTACCTGGGCTGGAACGTGACCGCCGGCGGCGACAAGCCCTTTCACCAAGGCGAGATCTGCAACTACGTGGGCGGCATGGTGCCCTTTGCCCAAACGGCTGCCGAGCGGCAAGCCAACAAGGACACGCGCCTGTCTTTGCAAGAGCGCTATGGCTCGCACGACGGCTATGTGAAAGCGGTTCAGAAGGCCGCCGACCGCGCCATGCAAGAACGCTTCTTGCTGCCCGAAGACGCACAAAGCCTGATCGAAGCGGCACACAAAAGCGCAGTCTTGCGCTGACCCCATCGGAGTTCACACCCATGAAAAAACGCTTGTTTTGTGTGGCCGCTGCACTGAGCATGGTGCCTGCACTGACTCTGGCCCAAACCACCGACTGGCCCAGCAAACCGATTCGTTTGATCGTGCCTTTTCCGGCAGGTGGGCCCACCGATTTGGTGGCCCGCGAAGCGGCCAACATCTTGCGCGAGGAGTTCAAGCAAACCGTCATCGTGGACAACAAGCCCGGTGGCAACGGCACGCTCGGGCATGCCATCATGGCCAAGTCACCTGCAGACGGCTACACGATTGGCTTGCTGGTGATCACCGTGGCCATAGCGCCGCACCTGGGCAATGCCCCGTTTGACACCTTCAAAGACTTTGCCCCCATCAGCAACATGGTGGCGATGACGCCCATCGTGGTGGCCAACCACAACGCACCTTTCAACACGCTGGCCGAGCTGACCCGCTATGCCAAAGCCAACCCCGACAAGTTGGCCTATGGCACACCGGGTGTGGCCACCGTGCCGCACCTGGCCGCCGAGCTGTTCCAGATGCAATCGGGCACACGGCTCAACCACATCCCCTACAAGGGCGCCACGCAGCAAATCCAGGATCTGATCGGCGGCTCCACGCAGCTGGACTTCCAAAGCTCCTTGGTGGTGGCCATGCCGCAAATCAAGGCCGATCGCATCAAGGCCCTGGCCGTGCTGTCGGAGCAACGCTCACCCCAGCTGCCCAACGTGCCCACCGCCAAAGAGTCAGGCTACCCGGGCTTGGTGGTCTCCCCTTGGTTTGGGTTGGGTGCGCCTGCCGGCACACCGACTGAGATTGTTCAAAAAATGCATGCGGCCATCGCCAAAGGTCTGGGCAGCAAAGAAGTGCAAGAGCGCTTTGCGGCGATCGGCGCATCGGTTCATCCCAACAAATCGCCCGCCGAGTTTTCGGCTTACATCAAGGCCGAATACGAGCGCTGGGGCAAAGTCATCCAGGCGGCCAACGTCAAAGCCGAGTGATCACCGCTGGGATGCGGGCCGCGATTTGCGACAATACGGCCCATGCATTCAGACGCTTGGTTGGATTACTTGACGCTGCTGGCCTACCGCTTGGCCGGCTACGCCACGACCAACCTGATCGATGACCCGGCCATGCTGGCGCTGATTTTTTGCTGAGCACTTGGGGCCCACAGTCTGATACCGGTGGCCCCTCATTTTTTCAGCTCAGGTCCACGTCGATCGCCCCTCGGCGAATCTGGTCGCGCTCCAGACTCTCAAACAAAGCCTTGAAGTTGCCCTCGCCAAAGCCCTCGTCGGCCTTGCGCTGGATGAACTCGAAGAACACTGGCCCCAACAAGGTCTGGCTGAAGATCTGCAGCAGCAAACGCTTTTCGCCATGGGCCGTCGAGCCATCCATCAAAATGCCCCGCGCCTGCAACTCGGGCACCGGCTCGCCGTGGCCCGTCAGGCGCTCTTCGAGCATCTCGTAGTAGATGTCATTGGGCGCCGTCATGAGCGGAATGCCCGCCATCTGTAACGCATCCACGCTCTTCAAAATGTCGTCGGTCAAGAGGGCGATGTGCTGGATGCCCTCGCCGTTGAACTGCATCAAAAACTCTTCGATCTGCCCGCCCGTCTTGCCCGACTCTTCGTTGAGCGGGATGCGGATCAAGCCATCGGGCGCGGTCATGGCCCGGCTGGTCAGGCCCGTGTATTCGCCCTTGATGTCAAAGTAACGGATCTCGCGGAAGTTGAAAATCTTCTCGTAAAAGCCGCCCCAAAACGCCATGCGCCCCTTGTACACGTTGTGCGTCAAGTGGTCGATCAATTTGAAGCCGTGGCCCGGTGGGTGGCGGTCCACGCCCTCGATGAATTCAAAGTCGATGTCGTAAATGCTCTTGCCGTCTTCGTAGCGGTCAATCAAATACAGCGGCGCACCGCCAATGCCTTTGATGGCGGGCAAGCGCAACTCCATGGGCCCGGTGGGCACATCCACCGGCTGCGCCCCCATCTCCAGCGCACGGGCGTAGGCCTGGTGCGAATCCTTCACGCGAAAAGCCAGAGCACAAGCGCAAGGCCCATGCTCCGAAGCGAAGTACCCCGCCAAGCTTTTGGGCTCGCGGTTGACGATGAAATTGATGTCGCCTTGGCGGTACAGCACCACGTCTTTGGACCGGTGCTTGGCCACCAAAGAAAAGCCCATTTTTTCAAACAAGGGCTCCAGCACACCGGGCACTGGCGAGGCGAACTCAACAAACTCGAAACCGCACAAACCCATCGGGTTCTCAAACAAATCAGCCATGAACATCTCCAGTCATCTACAGGGCCATGCAATGGTGCTTGCACGGCCCAAAAGGGCATCGGTCAAAAGGATTTTTGCAAGTCGGACCTTCAGGTCCGACGTGGCACTGGTGGATCACCCACCTGTCGGGGCTCAGGCCACCGACCTATAAGAAAAGGTTCACACCCACTGCGGTGGTGCGCAGGGCTTGCCTCGCGTGCTGCGCGCGAGGTGAATGCCGACGATCAAGACTTGGATGCTCATGGGGAGTCAAAGCAGAAGGTGGCCCAGTGTGCCTGCCTTTGCGCGCTGCGTCCAGTTCATCGCGCATGACCTGCAGCAACAGCCATGGCCTTTGACACTGCTACCCTGAAGGCATCCACCACAGAGGCTCAAATGACGACCAACACCACCGATCTCAAGCACGCCTTCGAAGTGCAGCAACTCGAACTGCTGCGCCAACACCGCAAGGCCCATCGGCAAAAGCACGGCATTGCGCCCATCTTGATCGCCGAGCACTTGGACGTACCGCCGCCCTCGCGCGGCCAAAAGCTGGCCGACATCGTGGCCTCCACCGTGGGCTCCTGGCGCTTCATCATCATCCAAAGCACAGCCATCGTCTTCTGGATCGTGGGCAATGTGTGGACCGGCCCCCATGCCTGGGACCCCTATCCGTTCATTTTGCTGAACTTGCTGCTGTCGTTTCAAGCGGCCTACACGGCGCCGGCCATCATGATGAGTCAAAACCGCCAATCCGAGCTGGACCGCCGCCACGCGCAAAACGACTACGAGATCAACGTCAAGGCCGAACTTGAAATTGAACTGCTGCACGAAAAAATCGACATCCTGAAAGAGCAAGAACTGCTGGCCCTGACGCAAGCGGTGCGCGAACTGTCAGCGCAGGTCCAAGCCCTCCGTTCCAAGGCGTGAGTGTGCACGGTTTTGTGATTGGAGCCCTAGACGACAACAACTTGTTTCATCTTCAAAAAGAATTCACTCCCATTTAAAAATGAATACCTTAGAATTCAATTAAATGAGAACTTCAGGATTACTTTTTGATCATGAACAAGAACTTTCCAAAGCCTTTGCTCTACACCGTGGGCGTGATCGTCTTGGCGATCTTCGTCATCGTGACCTGGGTTCTGCCCTACAAAGCGATGCAGCGCTGTCTGGACTCCGGCGGGGCTTACGCCCAAAGCCTGGCCCAATGCGACAACGAGTTGAAAGATGTGCCCCCCGCCAAATTGGTGGGCTTGGTGTTCATCCGGATGATCGATGGCCAACGCGTGAGCTACATCCAGCAAGCGGATTTACCCAACGTGGGTGTGCTCGACGGTCATAAGTTCAGCTTGGAAGTCAAGGACAACGGCCTGAATTACCGCATGGTCATGCGCGGCCAAACCACCACCGGTGCGCTCAACACCGAACGCGGTTTCGGCGCTGACGAAAACGCCGTGGTCTACATCCTCAACAGCGACCAAGCTCCAGAAAAGCAACTGCGCTTTTTGCGCCGGGTTCAGGGCGATGTGAATCAACTGGTGCAGATCGGCCCCGACGGCAAGCTCCTGGAAAACGCACGCCCCTGAAGCGCTTGGCGCCTCAGGCCTTGGCGGCTGGCTCGCCCCAAGGCGTCCGGTGGATGATGAGCACGGTGCTCAGCCCATAAACAGCCATGCCCGCCCCCACCAAGGCAAAGATCATCCAAGCTGGCGCTTGCAAATAGGCCAGCAGCGACCCGCCTAAAGCGACCACCAACAGACGCAATGCACCCGCGATGACCGGGCCCACGGCCTTGCCCGCGCCCAGCGAAGAAAAGTACAGCGACAAGCCCAAACCAAAAAAGCCATAAAACGGCCCGGCCCACACAAAGTAACTGGCGGCCGATTCGCGCACCGACGGGTCCTGCGTGTACAGCGTGGTCCAGACGTCCGGCACCCAGGCAACCACCAAACCCAGCACACCCAGCACAGCGGTCGCCACCGCCGCAGCCGTCCATGCGGCTTGGCGCGCACGGGCTATCTGTCCGGCGCCAATGGCCATGCCCACCACAGGCACCGAGGCCACGCCCACTGCAAACGCAATGGGCACCAACAAAAACTCTAGGCGCGTGCCGATGCCGTAACCGGCCAGCGCCTGCGTGCCAAAGCTGGCCACCAAACGCGTCAAGATCAAGATCGTCAACACCGTCTGAAAGGGCGAAATACAGGCCACCGCGCCCACGCGCAAGATGTCGGTCAAATGCTGGCGGTGCAGCGCTGTGCTGCGCATGCACAAGGTGATCTTGCCGCGCCCCGAAGCCAAATAGCCCCACAAAAACAGCGCGCCTGCGGCATTGGCCAGCACACCGCCAGCGGCCACACCGTGCATGCCCAGCTCGGGCAAGGGCCCCCAGCCCAAGCCCAAAGCGCCGCCCAACAAGACCTGCGCCACGGCCACAGCAAACAAGGTGACCGAAGGCACTTTCATGTTGCCGCTGCCGCGAATGACCGACGAAAGCGTGTTGACGATCCACACGAACACCGAGCCTGAGAAAGCCACCTCGCCATAGGCCACGGCTTGGGCCAACGCCTCGCCCTTGCCGCCCAGAGCCGACATGAACATCGGGCCCAAAAACTCCATCACCAGCATGAACAGCGCGCCCATGGACATGCCGATCCACAAGGCGTGCACCGCCAGCACATTGGCCCGGCTGGCATCGCCCGCGCCCAGCGCACGGCTGATGGCCGACGACACCCCGCCGCCCATGGCCCCGGCCGACATCATGGTCTGCAGCATCACAAACGGAAACACCAGCGCCATGCCCGCCAGTGCCGGCGCACCAAAGTGCCCCACGTAACTGGTCTCGGCAATCGCCGCCAAGGCCGTGGCCAGCATGGCCACCATATTGGGCAAAGAAAACCGCAGCAAGATTGGCAAGATCGGACCGGTCAGCAATAGGTTGGCGGCGGCAGTATTCATAGGGGGCCTGACTGAGGGATGTTCAGCCCATTTTGTGGGCCAAGACGCCAAAGACAGGACGCGGGCACGACAGGCCAAGCCCGACGATGGGCTCCAAGCCTTTTGCGGCACTAGAATGAATACCTATAGATTATTTTTCACGAATAACGAAAGGGTTGAGGGATGAACAAAAGCACGACATCGGCGCTGGCTTGCGCACTCGCTCTGTGGGCCTGCAACGCCCTGGCCAATCCGGCCGAGCAGATTGGACAAGCGGTCAAAGCCGCAGGCGGTGCCAGCGGCAATGCCGCGGCCAGCGTCGGCCACAGCTTGTTGGCGACCGGTCAACTGGCCTCTGGCGTGGTGGCCACACCTTTGTTGGCCAGCGGCGCGGTGGCCACCGGCGTGGGCAGTGCCGCCACGCAAGCCGGTGGCTCCTTAATGAACACGGCCAGCAGCCCCATTGGCAAACCCCTGCCGGTGACGGACGAGACCATCTCCATCATCCCACCCAACCAAGCGCTGCAAAAGCATGCCGCCAAGAACTGATTGACCGCCATGCGACCACTCATCACCTTGATATTGAGCCTGTGCCTGTGGGGCACGGCTGCTGCTGCCCCGGGCTTCAGTTCTGCCAGCCTGGGGGGCGGCGAAACCACCCACTTCAAAGCCGATGAGGTCATCGCCTTTGCCAAAAAAGTCGAACGCACCTTGGCCAGCAAAGGCGTCCACGTGGCCATCTTGGCCCGCATGGGCAGGCCCCTGTCCGAGATGCCCCCAGGCATGCACTTCACACACGTGGCCTTTGTGGTGTATTCGCAAATCCAGACCGCCGATGGCCGCACCCTGCCCGGCTACGCCATCCACAACCTCTACCAATACGATGACGCCCCGGACAAAAGCCGCCTGGTGCAGGACTACCCAGTGGACTTCTTTTCAGGGGTGGCCCAAATGGAAGCGGGCATTTTGATCCCCTCGCCCGAGCTGCAAGCACGCCTGATCCAGGTGATTGCATCGCCCACCTATGCCAAGCTGCACGAGCCGCGCTATTCGGTCATTGCCAACCCCTTCAACGAAGGCCGCCAAAACTGCACCGAATTCACCCTCGACGTGATCAACGCCGCCATCTACCAAAGTGCTGACGTCAAGCAACTCAAGCAAGTGGCCCAGAAATACTTTGTCGCCCAGCCAGTCGAAGTGAACCCCTTCAAGCTCATGCTTGGCTCGGTGTTCAGTGCCGAAGTGGCCACCGCCGACCACACCGGCAAACCCATGACCGCCACCTTCGAGCGCATCAGCGACTACCTGCTCCAATTCGACCAAGGCGCCGAAGTGATCACCGTCAAGCCTTGAGCCTCATCGCCTCGGTATTTCAGTGCCCAGCGCACTGAATTTACGGGCCACTTGCGGCGACAATGGAGGCTCTGACCGTGAACACCATGCAAACCAAGACCTCCTCCCTCATTCCCGTCCTTTTCGCCCTGGCCGCAGGCGCTTTGACCCCACTTTCGGCCCCCCTTGCAGCCGGATCAGCAGCAGCCAAACAAGCCGCCCACAAAAAGGCCGCCGCGACCAGCAAAAAAGCGTCCCCCGCCGCCAACGCCATGCCACCTCTGGCCGCAGATAACGCTTTGGCCGACAACGCCCCTGCGCTGCCTGCCAAAGCATGGTTGCTGATGGACTACGACTCCGGCCAGATTCTGGCCTCGGCCAACGCCGACGAAGCCCTGCCGCCCGCATCGCTGACCAAGATGATGACCAGCTACATCGTTGAGCAGGCCCTGCGCGCAGGCAAGCTCAAGCCCACCGACCTGGTCTCGGTCAGCGAAAACGCCTGGTGCCGTGGCACCAGCGCCGAGTCGTGCATGTACTTGCCTCTGAACAGCCAGGCCACCGTCATCGACATCCTGCGCGGCATCATCATCCAGTCGGGCAACGACGCCTCCAAAGCGATTGCCGAGCACATGGCCGGCTCCGAAGCGGGTTTTGCCAAACTGATGAACGCCGAAGCCCAGCGCCTGGGCATGAGCAAAACACAATTTGTGAACCCCACCGGCTTGCCCGACCCAGCGCACAAATCATCGGCCCGCGACCTGGCCATCTTGGCCCGCGCCATCATCAAAGACGGCGCCGAGTACTACCCCATCTATGCCGAACGCGAGTTCAAGTACAACGGCATCAAGCAAGGCAACCGCAATGCCCTGCTGTACACCGACCCCACTGTGGACGGCCTCAAAACCGGCCACACGGCCGAAGCCGGCTACTGCCTGGTCACCTCGTCCAAACGCAACGACATGCGCCTGATCTCGGTCATCTTGAACAGCAGCAGCCCCCAAGCGCGTGCTGACCAAACCCGCACATTGCTGGGCTGGGGCTTCAGCAGCTTCGACAAGGCCACGCCCATCCAGGCAGGCGCCGTGGTGGCCAACGCCAAAGTCAGCTTCGGCAAGACAGACTCCGTGGCCGCCGTTTTGGGCTCACCTTGGCTGCTCACGGTGCCCCGAGGAACGCAAGTGCAAACGGCCGTGGTCGTCAAGCCCGGCCTCGAAGCCCCCGTGGCCAAAGGCGCGGTGGTCGGCAAAGTCATCGCCACAGCCAACGGCAAACCCGTGGGCGAAACCGCACTGGTGGCACAAGTCGACGTCGAGCGTGCAGGCTTTTTGCTGCGCGGCTGGCAGCATTTGATGCGGTTGTTCGGCAAGTAAACGCCGACAAGGCAAGCTTGCGGCGCGCCCTTGTTGAAGGGACTGCTCCGTCAGGCTTGACACACGTCACCACCCAGGCACCTGCGGGTGCCTTTTTCACGGGTGGTCAGGCTGAAACCAAGGCCCGCTTCGCCGCCGCGCTAGCCCGCGCCGTGTGCAGTTTTTTGTAGCTGTCGAGCAGGCGCTGGTGTCGGTCCAGGCCATCGAGCTGCAGGCTGGTGGGCGTGAGGCCATGAAAGCGCACGCTGCCGTCCACCGAGCCGATGGCCGCATCCATGCGCTCGTCACCGAACATGCGCCGGAAGTTCAGCTCATAGTTTTCTAAAGCCAAGTCCTCGCCCAGCGACACTTCCAGCACCACGTTCAAGGCTTGGTAAAACAAACGGCGCTCCACCGTGTTGTCGTTGTATTGCAAGAACGCCCCCACCAGGTCGTGGGCCTCTTCCAGTTGCTGCAAGGCCAGGTGGATCAAGAGCTTGAGCTCCATCACCGTGAGCTGCCCCCACACCGTGTTGTCGTCAAACTCGATGCCGATCAGGGTGGCGATGTCCAGGTAATCGTCCAGCTCATTGTTCTCCAAGCGGTCGAGTAAAGCTTCCAACGCCTCGTCGTCCAAGCGGTGCAGGTTGAGCACATCGGCGCGGAACAAAAGCGCTTTGTTGGTGTTGTCCCAGATCAGGTCGTCGACCGGGTAGACCTCAGAATAGCCCGGCACCAAGATGCGGCAGGCGGTGGCGCCGAGCTGATCGTGCACCGTCACGTAAGCCTCTTTGCCCATGGCCTGCAAGATGCCAAACAGCGTGGCGGCCTCTTGGGCGGTGGCATCGTCCCCTTGCGAAGAAAAGTCCCACTCCACAAACTCGTGGTCGGCTTGCGCGCTGAAAAACCGCCACGACACGATGCCGCTGGAGTCGATGAAGTGCTCCACAAAGTTGTTGGGCTCGGTCACCGCGTTGCTGATGAAGGTGGGCGCGGGCAAGTCGTTGAGGCCTTCAAAACTGCGGCCTTGAAGCAGTTCGGTCAAGCTGCGCTCCAGCGCCACCTCCAAGCGCGGGTGCGCACCAAACGACGCGAACACACCGCCCGTGCGCGGGTTCATCAGGGTCACGCACATCACCGGGTACACACCGCCCAGCGATGCGTCTTTGACCAAGACCGGAAAGCCCTGCGCCTCCAAAGCCTCGATGCCCGCCACGATGCCGGGGTACTTGGCCAACACGTCCTGCGGGACGTCGGGCAAGGCCATTTCGCCTTCCAAGATCTCGCGCTTGACGGCCCGCTCAAAAATCTCCGACAGGCACTGCACCTGCGCTTCGACCAGCGTGTTGCCCGCGCTCATGCCGTTGCTCACGAACAGGTTTTCCACCAAGTTGGACGGGAAGTACACCACCTCGCCATCGGACTGGCGCACATAGGGCAGCGCACAAATGCCACGCTGGGTGTTGCCCGAATTGGTATCGAACAGGTGCGAGGCCTTGAGCTCGCCATCGGGGTTGTAGATGGCCAAGCAATGCTTGTCCAACAAGCCTTTGGGCAGCGCGTCGCGCTTGGCCGGCTGAAACCAACGCTCTTGCGGGTCGTGCACAAAGTCGGCCTGCGCGATGTCTTCGCCAAAAAACACGCCTGCGTAAAAGTGGTTGTTGTTCAGCCGCTCGATGTATTCACCCAGCGCCGAGGCCAAGGCGCTCTCTTTGCTGGAGCCCTTGCCGTTGGTGAAGCACATGGGCGAATGGGCGTCGCGGATGTGCAGCGACCACACGTTGGGCACCAGGTTGCGCCACGACGCGATCTCGATCTTGATGCCCAAATTGGCCAACACCGCCGTCATGTTGGCGATGGTCTGCTCCAGCGGCAAGTCCTTGCCCGCAATGCGGGTCTGCGCCTGCGCATCGGGG
>NKIO01000021.1 GCA_002255935.1 Comamonadaceae bacterium PBBC2 | reverse complement strand
CGCCGAAGGCTTGGTCGATCGTCACCAAGTTCAGCTTGGGGAACTGCTTGGCGTATTTGGCTTGGGCCTTGGGCGAGATGGGGCGGTAGAAATTCTTGCCCGCAATGTCCTGACCTTCGTCCGAGTACAGGTATTCCAGATAGGCCTGGGCCACAGCACGGGTGCCCTTCTTGTCCACGTTTTTGTCCACCACAGTCACCGCAGGCTCGGCCAGGATGGACAGCGAAGGGTAGACCACGTCGAACTTGGCGGAGAACTCTTTTTCCAGCAGGTAGGCTTCGTTTTCCCAAGCGATCAGCACGTCGCCCTGGTTGCGCTGGGCAAAGGTGATGGTCGAGCCCCGGGCGCCGGTGTCGAGCACGGGCACGTTTTTGTAGAGCGCCGCCACAAAGTCTTTGGCTTTGGCATCACCGCCCAATTTGCGCTTGGCAAACTCCCAAGCGGCCAGGTAGTTCCAGCGGGCACCGCCCGAGGTTTTGGGGTTGGGCGTGATCACTTTGACACCTGGCTTGATCAGATCGTCCCAGTCCTTGATGCCTTTAGGGTTGCCCTCGCGCACCACCAGCACGATGGTGGAGGTGTAGGGCGAGCTGTTGTGCGGCAAGCGCTTTTGCCAGTCTTTGGGGATCAGCTTGCCGTTGTCGTGCAGGGCGTCGGTGTCACCGGCCAAGGCCAGGGTGGCCACATCGGCGTCCAGTCCGTCGATGATGGATCGGGCCTGTTTGCCGGAGCCGCCGTGCGACTGCTTGAAGCTCAGGTCTTGGCCGGTCTTGGCTTTCCAGTGCTTGGCAAAGGCTTGGTTGAATTCGACGTACAGCTCGCGGGTCGGGTCATAAGACACGTTGAGCAGGCTGACCTGGGCCTGGGCGGCCAGACCGCTCAAGCTCAGGGCGGCGGCGATCAGTGGCGAGATCAGGCGGGCAAATGGGCGTTGGTTTTTCATGTTCGGCTTTCAAAATGGCTTCGTCTTAGTGACGATGGGTTGGATTCTGAAAGCAAGTCTTTAAAACTCAAACGACTGAATAATCATTTTCTAATGAGGGAATCATCTATAAACAAGCCACACGAGCCCTGCCTGAAGGCTGAAAGCCCGCTGTGCCAATGCCGTAAACTGACACCCCATGAACACGCCCGCACGCCCCATCCGCAGCCAATACGAAGACTTCATGCGCCATGTCTACACGACCGGCGTGCAAAAAGGCGACCGCACCGGCACCGGCACGCGCAGCGTGTTTGGCCACCAGATGCGGTTTGACCTGAACGAGGGCTTTCCGCTGGTGACCACCAAAAAGGTGTTTTTGCGGGCCATCATCGTGGAACTGCTGTGGTTTTTGCGCGGCGACAGCAATGTGAAATGGCTGCAAGAGCGCGGTTGCACCATCTGGGACGAATGGGCCCGCGAAGACGGTGACCTGGGCCCGGTGTATGGCGTGCAGTGGCGCAATTGGCCTACCCCTGGCGGCGGGCACATCGACCAGATCCAGCAGGTGATGGACACGCTGAAAAGCAACCCCGACTCGCGCCGCATCATCGTGAGCGCCTGGAACGTGGCCGAACTGGACCAGATGGCTTTGATGCCTTGCCATGCTTTCTTCCAGTTCTACGTGGCGCCACCCCAAAAGGCCGGCGACAAACCCAAACTCAGCTGCCAGCTTTACCAGCGCAGCGCCGACATCTTTTTGGGTGTGCCCTTCAACATCGCCAGCTATGCGCTGCTGACCCACATGATCGCGCAGCAGTGCGACATGGATGTCGGCGACTTCATCTGGACCGGTGGCGATTGCCATATTTATTCGAATCACCACGAACAAGTCGAGCTGCAGTTGAGCCGCTCGCCCATGGCCTACCCCATGCTCAACATCAAGCGCAAGCCCGCTTCAATCTTTGACTACGAATTCGAAGACTTCGAGGTCTTGGGCTACGAGTGCCATCCGGCCATCAAAGCGCCTGTGGCTGTTTGACACATTGCTGAGGCCTTGGCGCCTGCCTGAGATGAAACTCCACCTGATCTATGCCCGCGCCCGCAATGGCGTGATCGGCGTCCACAACACCCTGCCCTGGCACCTGCCCGAAGACCTGGCGCACTTCAAGCGCACCACGCTGGGCCAACCGGTCATCATGGGCCGCAAGACTTGGGATTCGCTGCCGCCCAAATTCCGCCCCCTGCCCGGCCGCGTCAACATCGTGGTCACCCGCCAAACCGATTGGCAGGCCGAAGGCGCTTTGCGCGCAGGCTCCATCGACGAAGCCCAAAACCTGTGCCCCGAGGCCACCGATGCCTGGGTGATCGGTGGTGCCGAGATTTACGCGCAAGCCGAGCCGCATGCCAGCACCGCAGTGGTCACCGAAATAGACCAGGACTTCGAGGGGGATGCATTCGCCCCTACACTCGGCGCGGGCTGGCAAGAAGTCCGGCGCGAACAGCATGTGGCAGCCAGTGGCCTGCCCTTCAGTTTTGTCACATACCAACACCATTGAGGAGACACCATGTCTGGACACGGTTTTCACGTTCACGGCCCGCACGACCATGAGTTGGAGCACGCCGCCCAAGGCCATGGCGATGGCCACACCAGCTCGATTGCCATGTTCACCGCCGTAATCGCCACGGTGGGCGCGCTGTTTGGCTACATGGGCGGTGCCACGCAGGCCAACGCAGGCCTGTACAAGAACAACGCGGCCATCAAAAAGACCGAAGCCTCCAACCAGTGGAACTACTACCAAGCCAAGAGCAGCAAGCAAAACCTGAGCGAGCTGGCGCTGGAGTTGGCCCCCGGCAAAAAAGAGTTCTACCAAGACGAAATCAAGCGCTACAAGGGCGAGAAAGCCGAGATCAAAGTCGGTGCTGAAAAGCTCGAAGCCGAGGCCAAAGCCTGGGATGAAAAGTCTGACGAGCAAATGCACCAGCACCACCGCTGGGCGCAGGCCACCACCGTGCTGCAAGTGGCCATTGCCATGGCCGCGATTGCCCTGCTGTCCAAAAAGAAATGGCTGGAATACGTGATGTACATCGCAGGCGCTGGCGGCGTGGTGATCGGCGTTTTGGCTTACCTGCACATTTGAGGGGCACACGGCTTCATGAACATCGCGACCTGGAACGTCAACTCGCTGTCGGTGCGCTTGCCCCAAGTGCTGGACTGGCTGTCCGCCAACCCCACCGACGTGCTGGCCCTGCAAGAACTCAAACTCACCGACGACAAATTCCCGGTCGCGGCTTTCAACGAAGCCGGTTACCAGGCCCACTGGTTTGGCCAGAAGACCTACAACGGCGTGGCGCTGATCTCACGCACCGAGGGTGTGGATGTGGTCAAAAACATTCCCGGTTTTGAAGACGAGATGTCGCGTGTGATCGCGGCCACTTACGGTGATGTGCGGGTGATCGGTGCGTATTTCCCCAATGGTCAGGCGCCAGACAGCGACAAGTTCGTCTACAAGATGCGCTGGCTCGATGCGCTGCGAGACTGGGTCAAGGACGAGATGACGCGCCACCCGAATCTGGTGCTGTTGGGCGACTACAACATCACCTTTGACGAGCTGGACATGTGGGACCCGGTGGGCCTCAAAGACACCATCCACTGCACCGTGGCCGAGCGCGAAAAACTCCAAGCCCTGACCGATCTGGGCCTCACGGACAGTTTCCGCCTGTTTGAGCAACCCGAGAAAAGCTACAGCTGGTGGGACTACCGCGAGTTTGGCTTTCGCCGCAACCGGGGCCTTCGCATCGACCACATCCTGATTTCAGAGGCGCTCAAGGCCCGCGCCACCGCCTGCGTGATCGACCGCGCCCCACGCAAGAACGAACGCCCCAGCGACCACGCCCCCGTGGTGTTGACGCTGAGCGCTTGAGCGTCACCTAGCAGCATCTCCCGCGTGTCGGAGCTTCAGCTCCGACACGCGTTGAGCCGTTGCGTATGCCTGTCGGGGCTAAAGCCGCCGACCTACCTGAAGCCAGCAGGTCAGCACTTGAAACTCACCAAGCAAGATCTCCCGTAGGTCGGAGCTTCAGCTCCGACACGCTTTGAGCCATGGCACATGCTTGTCCGGGCTGAAGCCACCGACCTTGAGCTCAACTCAGGCCGCAGAGGGCATCAGGAACTCGCGGCTGATGCGGCCGCCCAGCACGTTCACGCGGTCCAAAAACTGCGTGAGGTAAGCGTGCAAGCCGGTCGCCAAAATCTCGTCGATGCGGCCAAAGGCCAGCTCCGAGCGCAGTCGGCCTGCGTGGCGCAAGGTGTCGCTTTCACGGTCGTGCGACACCAGCGCCAAGTTGGACACCACCTCGTTGAGGCTGGCATGCAAAGAGCGCGGCATGTCCGAACGCAAGATCAAAAGTTCGGCCACCCGCTCGGGGCGGATCACATCGCGGTAGACCTTGCGATACACCTCAAAGCCGCTGACGCTGCGCAAGATCGCGCTCCAGTGGTAGAAGTCGTATTCCTGCGTGCTCTCGGTCTCAGGGGCGCCGTACTGCGGTGCGCCAAAAAAATCGTTGTTCATGGCGTGGAACTTCACGTCCACCAAACGCGCCGTGTTGTCGGCCCGCTCCAAAAAAGTGCCCATGCGCATGAAGTACAGCGACTCGTCCATCAACATGGTGCCCACCGTCACACCGCGTGACAGGTGCGAGCGGAACTTCACCCACTCAAAAAACTGCCCAGGATCGCGCTCGAACTCGCCGCTCTTGAGCATGCGGTTGACTTCGAGCCAGGTCTGGTTTTGCGTCTCCCACACCTCGGTGGTCAGGGTGCCGCGCACCGCACGGGCGTTCTCGCGGGCCGCACGCAGGCACGAGATGATCGACGAGGGGTTGTCCACGTCCTTGACCATGAAAGCCATCACATCGCGGGGCGTGATGGTTTTGTACAAAGCCAAATAGGACGGCAGCAACTCGCTGATCGACAAGATACCTTCCCAACCGGCTTCCACAGCGGCAGCCGATTGCGGCAAGAGCGAGGTCTCGTAGCTCACATTGAGCATGCGGGCGGTGTTTTCGGCCCGCTCCATGTAGCGGGACATCCAGAAGAGGTGGTCGGCGGTTCTTGAAAGCATGTGTGTTCTCCCCTTCTCAGTCCTGCAAAATCCAAGTGTCTTTGGTGCCGCCGCCTTGGGATGAGTTCACCACCAAAGAGCCTTCTTTGAGGGCGACGCGCGTGAGGCCACCGGGCACCATCTGCACCGTGCGGCCAGACAGCACAAAGGGCCGCAGGTCGATGTGGCGTGGCGCGATGCCGCTTTCCACAAAAGTGGGGCAACTCGACAGACTCAATGTGGGCTGCGCGATGTAGCCCTCGGGGTTGGCCAGCAAAGCGCCACGGAATCGCTCAATCTCTTCTTTGGTCGAGGCTGGGCCCACCAGCATGCCGTAGCCGCCTGCGCCGTGCACTTCCTTGACCACCAGGTCTTTCAAATTGGCCAGCGTGTACTGCAGGTCGTCGGGTTTGCGGCACATGAAGGTGGGCACGTTTTTGAGGATCGGTTCTTCGCCCAGATAGAACTTGATCATGTCGGGCACATAGGGGTAGATCGACTTGTCGTCGGCCACGCCCGTGCCCACCGCATTGCAGATCGCTACATGGCCCGCCTTGTAGGCCTCCATCAGGCCGGCGCAACCCAGGGTCGAGCTGGGGCGGAACACCTGAGGGTCCAAAAAGTCGTCGTCGACACGGCGGTAGATCACGTCCACCCGCTTGGGGCCGCGTGTGGTGCGCATGTAGACGAACTTGTCTTTGACAAACAGGTCTTGCCCCTCGACCAGCTCCACGCCCATTTGCTGCGCCAAAAAGGCATGCTCAAAATAAGCGCTGTTGTACATGCCGGGCGTGAGCACCACCACCGTGGGCTCGGCCGTGGTGGCAGGGCTGCTGGCCCGCAGGGTCTCGAGCAGCAAGTCGGGGTAATGCGCCACCGGGGCCACGCGGTGCTGGCTGAACAACTCGGGAAACAGCCGCATCATCATCTTGCGGTCTTCCAGCATGTAGCTCACGCCACTGGGCACGCGCAGGTTGTCTTCCAGCACGTAGTACTCGCCATTGCCGGCGCTGTCAGGGGCGCGCACGATGTCGATGCCGCTGATGTGCGAATAAATCTGGTTGGGCACATCCACGCCCACCATTTCGGGGCGGAACTGGGCGTTGTTTTCGATCTGCTCGCGCGGGATCACGCCCGCTTTGAGGATCTCCTGCTCGTGGTAAACGTCGTGGATGAAGCGGTTGAGCGCCGTCACGCGCTGCACCAAACCGGCTTCCATGCTCTTCCACTCTTGGGCGGCGATCACGCGGGGGATCAGATCAAAAGGGATCAAACGCTCGGTGCCCGAGCCGTCTTCGTCCTTGTCGCCGTAGACCGCAAAGGTGATGCCCACACGGCGAAAGATCATCTCGGCCTCTTCGCGGCGAGCGGCCATCGTCTGGGGGTCTTGCGCCTGCAACCAACGGGCATAAGCCTCGTAGTGTTTTCTCACCTCGCCCGCATCGCCCGCAGCAGGCAAGCGGCTGTACATCTCATCAAATTGGCGCATAGCTCATTACTCCTGAGCAAAGGATAGCAAGATACGTACCAATCACGCTTGACCCGCGTCAAAAAGCGACGCATGCCGTTTTTGTTTGGCGCTGAACTGTGTTCCCCGCCGCCCCCGTGGGAGCTGAACTTCGTTCGGCGATTCTTTGAGCAACCACTGTCTGCATGAAATCGCCCAACACAGTTGGGCTCCTACAAGGGGAAAAATTGCCGTTGCCTAGGCTGTGGCCTGCCCTGTGGATACGGAACTGCACTTGCCTACTCACCTAGTGTCGAACCTGAAGCGTTCACCGACCCCCGTGGGAGCTGAACTTCGTTCGGCGATTCTTCGATTAACCACGGCACACATGCCATCGCCCAACACAGTTGAGCTCCTCCAAAAACGGCCCTCCAAAGGAAGGCTTGCACATAGCCCCTCAAGGCGGGCGATGGTGCCAGTAGCGGCGCCCGCGTTCGCGCTCGCAAACGACCTGCTCGGGCGCATCGCTGCGCCAAGTGGCTGCGCCGCAGTGGGGGCTGTCGATCAAACGGATGTGCAAGTCCTGATACCTCGCCACCACCACGGGCGCAGGGTGTCCAAAGCGGTTGCGGTAACCCGCTTGCACCAGCGCCAGCCGAGGCTGCAAAGCCGCCAAGAACTCGGGTGTGGACGAAGTCTTGCTGCCGTGGTGCGGCACCAAGAGCAGGTCCACCGGGTCCAGGCCAGCGGCCACCAGCGCCCGCTCCTGCGGCGCTTCGATGTCGCCAGCAAGCAGCACCGAGCGCGCCCCATCGCTGATGCGCAGCACACAGCTCAACGCATTGGGTTTGGGCAGAGGCTCTGCCCCATCAAGCGCCCCGGCTGTCGGGTGTAGCACCTCAAACTGAACACCGTCCCATGCCCAGCGCTGGCCACGCTGGCAAAGTTGCGTTGTCCGGGCCATGGCCCACAAAGGGTGCGAAGCCTCCAAAGAGGAGATGAGCCGAGCTTGTGGCTGCATGGCCAGCACCGCCGCGGCGCCGCCGGTGTGGTCGCTGTCACGGTGGCTGAGCATGAGCACATCGAGCTTTTCGGCCTTCTGCGCCAGCAAAGGCACGAGCACTCGATGCCCCGCATCGCTCTCGGCCGAATAACGCGGTCCCGCGTCGTAGAGCAAGCTGTGCTTGCCCGTTCGCACCAAAACAGCGTTACCTTGCCCCACATCGGTGATGAGCAATTCAAAAGTTCCCATTGCGGGACGGGGCGCCGTCCAAAACAGTGCGGGCCACAGCAAAGTCAAGCTGGCGAGCTTCCAGGATCGTGGCCAAGCCGACACCCACAAGAGCGCCGCCACCAGCGCCAGCAGGGCAAAGCCCGCAGGCGGCAGTGCCAGTTGCACGCTGGCAGCGGGCCAGGCGGCCAGCCACACCAGCAGGGCGGTCAAGGGCTCGAGCGCCCAGGCCGCCAACACGGCCAGGCCCGGCCACAGCACGCCCAGCATGGCCAGCGGCGTGACCACAAAACTCACCCACGGAATGGCCACCAGATTGGCCAGCAAACCCACCAGCGACACCTGCCCGAAAAACAGCAAACACAATGGCGCCAGCGCCAGCGTGACCACCGATTGTTCGCGCAACAATCCCCACAGCCGCCCAGCCCATGAACGCACCCATGCGGGGCACCACGGCGCACCCTCTTTGGCACCCAAGCGGTGCACACCCGCTTGACGTTGATCGGTCCACAGCAGCACCGCCACCGCCACAAAACTGAGCCAAAAACCCGGCTGCAACAGCGCCCAAGGGTCCAGCGCCAGCACCACGGCTGCAGCCAACAGACACACCTGACCCGCCGCCCATTGCCGTGCCGACAGGCGCAAAAGCGTCACCACGCCCAGCATCCACACGGTGCGCTGCGCGGGCACGCCCCAGCCGCTGAACACCGCATACAAAACCGCCAAGCCCAGCCCCGCCACGGCCCCCACCTGCGGCGCAGGCCAGCGCAAAGCACCCTTAAAACCCCACAGCGCCGATTGCCGCCAGCACCCAGCCACAGCCAGGGCAGTCAGCCAGGCGAACATGGTCACGTGCAGGCCCGAAATGCTCATCAGGTGCGCCACACCGGTGGCGCGGAACACGTCCCAATGGCTGCGGTCAATGGCCGCTTGATCGCCCGTGACCAGCGCCACCACGATGCCCGCCACGCCGACATGTTTAGGCGCCAGGCGGTTTTGCAAGCGGTCGCGCACGCTTTGGCGCCACCACTCCACCGGGTGCGCCCAGGTTTGTGCCAGGCGCTCTGGCGGTGGGTGGGCAGCGCCTGTTCGCACGGTGCCTGTGGCGCCCATGCCCTGCTCCCACAGCCACAGTTCGTAGTCAAAGCCGCGCGGATTCATGTTGCCGTGCGGGGCCTTCAGGCGTGCCCGCAAGCGCCAGCGCTCACCAGCTTGCACCGGCTCGGGCAGGGCCGACAGGTTCCAGCCGCTGTCGCTCACGCCGTCTTGGCCATACCATCCCAAATAGACTTGGCGGGGCACACGCACCGCTTGACCGCCTTGCACCCGGTGGGCCGTTTCCACCTCAAAACGAAAGCGCCAGCCGATGTCTTGGCGCTGCGGCATGGCCTGCACCACGCCCACCAAGGCCAGGTCTTGGCCCTCTAGGGCCGGATCGATGGCTTGCACCTTCAGCAGCGCATGGCCTGCGGTGACGGCAAAAGCCAACACGCCAACCGCGCCACAAACAGCCATTGGCCGCCATGCGCCCATGTGCCGTGAAAACCTAAGCGCCAGCCCAGTCAGGGCCGCACATGTGAACCCAAAAGTGGCGGCATAACTGGCCGCAGACCACAGCGCCACTTGCTGCAACTGCACCGCCACCCCAGCGCACCAGGCCAGCAGCACAGGCGACAAGCCACGGGCCCAGCGCAAGTTGTGCATCTTCAGCCTCCCTGAATGGCTGTTGTGGGGCGCCAGCCTCTGGCCTGGCGCGTGTCTTGCTAGTTTAAAAAGCCCAAGCTGCACTTGTCATGCGTGCAGCCCCTGTTGCGCTGTTAGAAATATGTCGATACACGTTGCCCTGCACCACGTCACCCATTACACCTACGACCGTCCTGTTCAGCTGGGCCCTCAAGTCATCCGCCTGCGTCCGGCCCCCCACAGCCGCAGCCGCATCCTGAGCTACAGCCTGAAAGTCGAGCCCGAAGAACATTTCATCAACTGGCAGCAAGACGCGTTTGCCAATTACCAAGCCCGCCTGGTCTTCCCCCAAAAGACCACCTCGTTCAAGGTCACGGTGGACGTGGTCACCGAAATGGCCGTGTTCAACCCCTTCGACTTCTTTTTGGAGCCCTCGGCCGAGGAAGTGCCCTTCAAGTACGCCGATGTGGTCAAGGAAGAGCTGCAGTCCTACCTGGTCAAAGAAAACAAGACCCCGAAGTTCAAGAAATACCTGTGCAGCCTGGACCGCAAGCGCCAGCGCACCATCGATTTCCTGGTGCAGATCAACCAGCGCTTGCACCAAGACATCCGCTACACCATCCGCATGGAGCCGGGCGTGCAAACGCCCGAGGAAACGCTGACCCTGAAAAGCGGCTCCTGCCGCGACTCGGCTTGGCTTTTGGTGCAGCTGTTTCGCCACATGAACATCGCAGCCCGTTTTGTGTCGGGCTATTTGATCCAGCTGGCCCCCGATGTGAAATCGCTCGACGGCCCCAGCGGCACCGAAGTCGACTTCACCGACCTGCACGCCTGGTGCGAGGTGTATTTGCCCGGCGCAGGCTGGGTGGGTCTGGACCCGACCTCGGGCCTGCTGGCCGGTGAAGGCCACATTCCACTGGCCTGCACACCGCAGCCCTCGGCGGCCGCCCCGATCGAAGGCCTGATGGACAAGGCCGAGGTCGAGTTCAGCCACGAGATGAAGGTGACCCGCATCCACGAGTCGCCCCGCGTGACCAAGCCCTACACCGAAGAACAATGGGACGATGTGCTGAGCCTGGGCGACAAGGTCGATGCCCAACTGCTGGCCCAAGACGTGCGCCTGACCATGGGCGGCGAGCCCACCTTTGTGGCCACCCAGGACCGCGATGCCGCCGAATGGAACACCGATGCCTTGGGCCCGACCAAACGGGGCCTGGCCACCGAGTTGGTGCACAAGCTGCGCCAGCAATACGGCCAAGGCGGCTTTTTGCATTTCGGCCAAGGCAAGTGGTACCCCGGCGAGCAGCTGCCGCGCTGGGCGCTGAGCATCTATTGGCGGGCCGACGGCAAGCCCTGCTGGCACAACCCCGCCGCCTTTGCCGACGAGCGCGAGCCCAGCCACTACACCAGTGCCGATGCCAAACGCTTCATGCTGGGCCTGACCGAACAACTGGGTTTGGGCAGCCAAACCGTGCTGCCCGGCCACGAAGACGCTTGGTACTACCTCTGGCGCGAACGCCGTCTGCCCGTCAACGTGGACCCGTTCGATGCGCGGCTGGACGATGAGATGGAACGCAACCGCTTGCGCCGCGTCTTCAGCCAAGGTTTGGAACAAGAAGTGGGCTATGTCTTGCCCCTGCAACCGGTGGACACGGGCAACCCGGTCATCTCTTCGTGGGAGACGGGCCGCTGGTTCCTGCGCGAAGAGCGCATGTACCTCATGCCCGGCGACTCGCCCATGGGCTGGCGCTTGCCGCTGGACTCGCTGCCGTGGTCTGCCCCCACCGACCGCTTGCAGATGATCGAGCAGGACCCGTTTTCGCCACACCTCACTGCCCGCACGGCCCTGCCCGCAGCGCCCATCACATTGCAAGCCCGACACAGCAGCCAAACTGTGCCTGCGCAAGCGGCCAAGCGCTTTGAGTCGGACCCGTCGGTGGTGCGCACCGCTTTGTGCGTGGAAGTGCGCGACCCGAACCGCGCCAACGGCCCCAAGGTCGAGGCCGATGCCCTGAAAAAAGGTGAGAAGTCTGGCGTCTTGTATGTCTTCATGCCGCCCCTGGCGCGTCTGGAAGACTACCTGGCCCTGGTGAGCGCGGTGGAAGCCACCGCCTTGAAGCTGGGCATGAAGGTGGTGATGGAAGGCTACCCGCCCCCACGCGATCCGCGCCTGAAACTTTTGCAGGTCACGCCCGACCCCGGCGTGATCGAGGTCAACATCCACCCGGCCCACAACTGGACCGAGCTGGTCGACCACACCGAGTTTTTGTACCAAGCGGCCTTTGAGACGCGCCTGTCGGCCGAAAAATTCATGACCGACGGCCGCCACACCGGCACCGGCGGCGGCAACCACATGGTGATGGGGGGCGCCACGCCCGCCGACAGCCCCTTCTTGCGCCGCCCCGAACTGCTGGCCAGCTTGATCCTGTATTGGCACAACCACCCGTCCTTGAGTTACTTGTTTTCCGGCATGTTCATCGGCCCCACCAGCCAAGCCCCGCGCGTGGACGAGGCCCGCAACGACCAGGTCTATGAGCTGGAAATCGCGCTGCGCGAGATCATGCGCAACCGCCAGAAGTACGGTGCCGACATGCCGCCCTGGATCGTGGACCGCACCCTGCGCAACATCTTGATCGACGTCACCGGCAACACGCACCGCAGCGAGTTTTGCATCGACAAGATGTACTCGCCGGACAGCAGCACTGGGCGTCTGGGCCTCTTGGAGCTGCGCGCATTTGAGATGCCGCCGCACGCCCGCATGAGCATCGTGCAGCAGTTGCTGCTGCGTGCTCTGGTGGCCCGCTTCTGGGACGAGCCTTATGCAGCCCCCGTGACCCGCTGGGGCACCGAGCTGCACGACCGCTTCATGCTGCCGCATTGGATCCACAAGGACTTTGACGACGTGCTCACCGAGCTGGGCGATGCAGGCTTTCACTTTGACCCAAGTTGGTTCGCGCCGCATTTCGAGTTCCGCTTCCCCTTGGTCGGCCAAGTCAAGGTCGATGGCGCGGTGGTGACCCTGCGCAATGCGCTGGAGCCTTGGCACGTGATGGGCGAAGAAAACGGCGCGGGCGGCACCGCCCGCTATGTGGACTCGTCGCTCGAGCGCATCGAGGTGCACGTGACCGGCATCAACCCTTCACGCCACACGGTCACCGTCAACGGCAAGCCCCTGCCCCTGCAGCCCACCGGCGTGGTGGGCGAGTACGTGGCCAGCGTTCGCTACAAAGCCTGGAACCCGCCGTCGTCACTGCACCCGAGCATCGGTGTGCATGCGCCTTTGACGGTGGACCTGGTGGACACCTGGATGAAGCGCTCGCTGGGCGGCTGCCAGTACCACGTGGTCCACCCCGGTGGTCGCAATTACGACACCTTCCCGGTCAACGCCTACGAGGCCGAAAGCCGCCGCCTGTCGCGCTTCTTCCGCATGGGCCACACACCCGGCGCCATGAAGCAACTGGCGGCCCTCGGCCCCAACGTGACCCTGCACGCCAGCCCAGAGTTCCCGTACACCCTGGATTTGCGCAAAGCATGACCCGCTTGTGGGAGCACCATCGCCCAACAGAGTTGGGCTCCCACAAACATCAGCCATCGCCCAACACAGTTGAGTTCCTACAAGCCATCGGCATGACCAAGACCGCCGCCAACCACCACCCCCGTGGGAGCTGAACTTCGTTCGGCGATGGCAGCGCCTGTGGACCACCACCCATCGCCCAACACAGTTGGGCTCCTACAAATATCACCCATCGTTCAACACAGTTGAGCTCCTACAAGAAATCGGCATGACCAATACCGCTGCCAAGCACCACCCCGTGGGAGCTGAACTTAGTTCGGCGATTGCAGCACTTGTGGTCCACCACCGATCGCCCAACACAGTTGGGCTCCTACAAATAACACCCATCGCCCAACAGAGTTGGGCTTCTACAAACCCCAGCCATCGCTCAACACAGTTGAGTTCCTACAAGCCATAGGCATGACCAATACCCCTGCCAAGCACCACCCCGTGGGAGCTGAACTGTGTTCGGCGATGGCGATAAAACAGCGACAATGGCCGCATGAATGAACCCCGCGAAAACCGCTGTGAAAAACTGGATGCACAGGCCATGAATTGGCTGGCGCACCAGGCTCTGGCGGCGCCCGCGGGCCATTGGGACGAGCTGCGAGGATCAACCAACACGGCGGCGCCATCGCCCCAAGACCCGGCGCAGATGAGCGAAGCCTGGCAGACCTTCATCCAGCACCTGGGCAGCGAAGGCCTGGACGGCTTGGGGCTGCGCATGGGCAACTTGCAGCGGCAAGTGCGCGACAACGGCATCACCTACAACGTCTATGCCGCGGCCGACCAGCCGCAGCGCCCCTGGTCGCTCGACCTCTTCCCGCTCATGGTGCCCGAGGCCAACTGGCAGCAGATCGAAGCGGGCGTTTTGCAGCGCATGCAATTGCTCGAACGCATCATGGCCGATGCCTACGGCCCCCAAAAACTGGTGCTTGATGGCCATTTGCCTGCGGCGCTGATACAAGGCCACCCCGCTTACCTGCCCGCCATGCACGGCGTGCCGCCCGTGGGTGGCCGCTACCTGTCGCTGGCCGCGTTTGACTTGGCCCGTGGGCCGGACGGCTGTTGGTGGCTTTTGTCGCAGCGCACACAAGCGCCTTCGGGCCTGGGTTATTTGCTGGAAAACCGCCTCATCGTCTCGCGCCAGTTCCCCAAGGCGTTTGAAGGCTTTCCGGTGCAGCGCCTGGCCGAGACCTACCGCACCCTGATCGATGGGCTCAAGGCCCGCAGCCCGGCAGGGGCCTCGGCCCACATCGCGCTGCTCACCCCCGGCCCTTACAACGAAACCTATTTTGAGCACGCCTACCTGGCCCGCTACCTGGGCCTGAGCCTGGTGCAGGGCAACGACCTGACGGTGCGCGACGAAAAGCTCTACCTCAAAACCCTGCAAGGCCTGCAGCCGGTGCATGGCCTCTTGCGCCGTGTGGACGACGACTGGCTGGACCCGCTGGAGCTGCGTGCCGACTCCACCCTGGGTGTGCCCGGTCTTTTGCAAGCGGTGCGCAGCGGCCATGTGCTGGTGGCCAACACGCCGGGCTCGGGCTTTTTGGAGTCGAATGCACTGCTGGGCTTCATGCCTGCACTGGCGCGGGATTTATTGGGGCAAGAGTTACAGCTGCCCGCCATTCCCAGCTGGTGGTGTGGCGAAGCGGCGGCCCTGCAAGATGTGCTGCCGCGCATCCAGGGTTGTGTGATCAAACCCACTTACCCCTACCACACCGACCGCCACAGTTTTGAGCCGGTGCTGGGCCACCAACTGAGCCGCCGCGAGCAAGACGAATGGGCTGGGCGCATCCTGCGCGACCCCGATGCCTACACCTTGCAATCGTGGTTGCCGCTGTCGCACCAGCCGACTTGGCAGGTGCAGGCCGATGGCCAGCCCGCGATCGAATCGCGCCCGGTGGTGCTGCGCGTGTTTGCCGTGGCCGATGCCCAAGGCGGCTGGCAAGTGCTGCCCGGCGGTCTGGCCCGTTTGGGCACCCGCGCAGGCATTGCCTCCATGCAACGCGGCGGCAGCAGTGCCGATGTGTGGGTGCAAGCCAAAGCCGCCGAGACCACCACTTCGCCAGCCAGTGCGCCCATCAGCGCGGCCAAAGCCGAATCGAGCCAACCCTCGGCCAGCGTGCTGGCCCAGCGCCAGCGCCTGGTCACCAGCCGCGCCGCCGAGAACCTGTTCTGGATGGGCCGCTACACCGAGCGCACCGAAAACACGCTGCGCTTGGTGCGCCTGAGCCTGGAGATTTTGAACAGCGAAAACCAGAACCAGCCGCAGCTCTTGAACTTCATCACCGCCATGGCCACACGCCACGGCCTGGTGCGCCCGGGCGTGCCTGCCGCAGCGCAAGCGCACCGCGTGTTCGAGCGCTCGCTGATCGCTGGCCTGTGGGACAACAAACTGGCCACCAGCGTGGGTTT
Source organism: Comamonadaceae bacterium PBBC2 (assembly GCA_002255935.1). Lineage (GTDB taxonomy): Bacteria > Pseudomonadota > Gammaproteobacteria > Burkholderiales > Burkholderiaceae_C > Limnohabitans_A. Next base: position 32,731 of record NKIO01000021.1, on the reverse strand, counting down.
CAATTTGCGCTCGGTGCGTTTGGCCGCCTCGTCGGTGCGCGAGCGTTTGTCGCCCGAGCACTGGCGTTTGCTGGAGCAGGCCGAATCGCGCTTTTTCAATTCGGTGGCCAGCGACAACTCGCAAGACACGGTGGAAGTCCAAGCCCTGCTGGCCGAGACCAGCCAGATGCTGGCGGCCCTGACCGGCGCACAAACCGACCGCATGACGCGCGACGATGGTTGGCGCCTGTTGTCGATTGGCCGGCACATCGAGCGACTGGAATTTTTATCGAGCGCCCTGAGCACCGCCGTGCAAGGCGGCCTGATCGGCGAACAAGCCGGCTTTGACGCGGTGCTGGACCTGTTTGACAGCACCATCAGCTTCCATGCGCAGTACCAGCAAAGCCGCACCCCGCAAGCCCTGATGGACCTGCTGGTGACCAACCCGGACAACCCCCGCGCCTTGGGCTGGGTGGCGCACACCTTGCGCTCGCGCTTGCTGCGCATGGGCAGCTTGGCCGATGGGGCCACCGTGCCCCTGGCTGCGGTGGTGCCGCGTTTGGTGGACCTCACACCCGAAGCCCTGTGGCCACTGGACTGCACGGCCGACGCCATCTTGGCCAGCGCCAAACACCCCTTGCCCTTGCACGCGGCGCTGGCCGAATGCCAGAGCTCGGCACGGCATGTGTCAGACCAGCTGTGCGGTCTGTTCTTCACCCACAGTGGCGACGCCCGCTTCAGCTTTGGCGCTTGAGACCCCATGCACTTGGCCATCACCCACGAAACCCGTTACAGCTACAGCCCTGCGGTGCAAACCGCGCAGCATGTGGCCCACCTGCAACCGGCCAACACGCCCTGCCAAACCGTGCTGCAGCACCAACTGGATGTGGAGCCCGCCGCTACGGTGCAGCACAACATCGATGCCTTTTGCAACCACCGCGCCTACTGGGCGCTGAACAACCCGCACGACGGCTTGCGGGTGCGTGCCTACAGCGAACTCCAAACCTCGCCCATCGCACCCGCCACCTCGACGCAAAGCTGGGAGTCGGTGCGAGAGCATTTCCGCTACCGAGGCGGCCACCCCGCCGATGTGAACAACGGCTTTGTGTTCGGCTCGCACCACGCCCCCGTGCACGAAGCGTTTTTGGCCTATGCCCAAAGCAGCTTCAGCCCCGGCCGCCCTTTGATGCAAGCGGCCATGGAGCTGACGGCGCGCATGCACCGCGACTTCACCTATGCCTCGCAAAGCACCGACATCAACACCCCCGCGATCGAAGCGCTGGAAAACCGTCGCGGCGTTTGCCAAGACTTTGCGCACATCTTGCTGGCCTGCTTGCGATCACTGGGTTTGCCCGCACGCTACGTGAGCGGTTATTTGCTCACGCAACCGCCCTCCGGCCAGCCGCGCCTGGTGGGCAGCGATGCCTCGCACGCTTGGGCCTCGGTCTATCTGCCCGAACTGGCCAGCCACGCCAGCCAAGGCTGGCTGGACCTGGACCCCACCAACAACCGCTGCGGCCTGGCCAGTCCGGGCCTGGACTATGTGCGCCTGGCCATCGGCCGCGACTTTGCCGATGTATCGCCCCTGCGCGGCGTGCTGCAAGGCGGCGGCGCCCACACCCTGGAAGTGGCCGTGACGGTGGCGCCAGTGGGCGAGTGATTCAACGCCAACAGCGCCGTTCCCGTAGTTCGGCAGCTTCAGCTCCGACATCGCCACCCCCGTAGGTCGGTAGCTTCAGCTCCGACATCGGTGGTCAAGCACAACATCCCTGTCGGGGCTGAAGCCGCCGACCTACCGCTGAAGCCACCGACTTGCCGATACCACCGCCGCCCCATGACGCAGACCGCTTCGGCGACAATCTGGGCTGTTTTTTCAATTGTTCAGCCTCTGCTGAACGCTTTTTTCACCTAGAAACGACCCCTGCCATGAGCGTTTACGACACCCTGAAATCCCTCCACATCGAACTGCCCCCCGTGGCTGTGCCCGCTGCGGCCTATGTGCCTTTTGTGCAAAGCGGAAATCTGGTTTACCTTTCCGGCCACATCGCCAAGAAAGATGGCAAAGTCTGGGCCGGCCAATTGGGCAAAGACATCAGCACCGCCGAAGGCCAGCAAGCGGCCCGTGCCGTGGCGATTGACCTGATGGGCACGCTGCACGCCGCCGTGGGCGACCTGAACAAGGTCAAACGCATTGTCAAAGTGATGAGCCTGGTCAACTCAACCGGCGACTTCACCGAGCAGCACCTGGTGACCAACGGCTGCAGCGAACTGCTGGGCCAGGTCTTCGGCCCCCAAGTCGGCGCACACGCCCGCAGCGCCTTTGGCGTGGCCCAGATCCCGCTGGGGGCCTGCGTCGAGATTGAGTTGATTGCCGAACTGGCTTGACCCTCGGCCATGTCCATTCAACTGAGCAAAGAAGACCGCGCTCAGGCGATTGCCAGCATTGAGCGCTACTTTGAAGCCAACTTCGAGCAAAAAATCGGCAACATTTCTGCCGGTGCCTTGCTCGGATTTGTGCTCCAAGAAATCGGCCCCAGCATCTACAACCGTGCCGTGAGCGATGCCAAAGAGCGCATGCTCACCCGAGTGGAAGATCTGGAATACGAAATCCGCGAGGACGAATTCCAGTATTGGCAAAAATTCAACCAACGCAAATGACGTTCAAGACCCTCATTCCCCTGACGCTTTTCACCGCACTGTCTGGCTGCGGCTTGACGTCCACACAAGCCGTGTACGAAGAAATACGCGCCCAGGAAAGGGCCAAAGCCGTGGGCACCAGTGCGCCCCCGCATCCGGGCTTGCCCCGTTATGACCAATACCAAAAAGAGCGCTCGGTGCTCTCTCCCGAAAACCGCTGAACGCCCATGCACGCTGTTGAACTGAAACACGCCTACCGCTTGCTCAACCACGGCCCCACTGTGCTGGTGGGCAGTCTGCATGCTGGCCGCAGCAACGTGATGGCCGCCGCCTGGGCCATGCCACTGGACTTTGACACGCCCAAGATCGCTGTCGTCATTGACAAGGCCACGCTGACCCGTGAGCTGATCGATGCCTCTGGCGTGCTGAGCCTCAATGTGCCCTGTGTGGCGCAACGTGATCTGGTCATGTCAGCGGGCAACATGAGCGGCAAGAACCAGCCCGACAAACTGGCGCGTTGTGGCATCACCACCCACGCCGCCACTCATACGGGTGTGCCCCTGGTCGATGGCTGCATCGCGCAACTCGAATGCCGCGTACTGCCCGCCACCGCCCATGTGGCCGGACCGCACGACTTGATATTGGCCGAGGTCATCACCGCCTGGGCCGATGCACGCGTTTTCACAGAAGGCCGCTGGCACTTTGAGGACGCCCCATCTGAACTGCGCAGCCTGCACCATGTCGCGGGCGGCCACTTTTATGCCATTGGCGAGCGCGTGAGTGCGCTGCCTGCGGCCAACGCCTGACTTTTCAACAACCACCGGAGACTTCCATGACCATTTCCATGTCCAGCGCCAGTTTGCCTGTGTGCACCCGCATGCTCAGCAATCTGAGCCACATCCTGAGCAAAGCCGAGCAATTCGTCGAGGCCAAGAAAATCGATCCTGCGGCGCTGACCACCTACCGCCTGGCGCCCGACATGCTGCCCTTCACGCGCCAGATCCTGATCGCCTGCGACGCGGTGAAAAACGGCGTGGCCCGCCTCTCTGGTGTGGAAGCGCCCAAGTTCGACGACACCGAAACCACGCTGGCCCAACTGCAAGAACGCATCCAGAAAACCTTGGCTTACATCGCCACCGTGCCTGCCACCGCGCTGGATGGCACCGAGGACAAAGAGATCACCTTCCCCGCAGGTCCGGGCAAAACCCGCACCCTCAAAGGTCAGGACTACCTCACCGGTTGGATGCTGCCCAATATGTATTTCCACATCACCACGGCCTACAACATCTTGCGCCACAACGGCGTCGAAGTCGGCAAGGTGGATTACCTTCTGGGCGCGCAGAGCTGAGCTTGCGCTGCACGCGATTCAGGGGCCGCTGTTGAGCGGCCCCGCTCACTTCAGCGGCAGCTGAAGTTGCTGGCGTCTTCCACCGAGCCGCTGCCCTTGTAAGTGGCGACGGTGGGATAGGCGCAAAGCGGCCGGGTACGCTTGGCCGACCAATCGGCGGGCAGCTCGGTGTTCACGCCACCGGCATTGCCCGCGCCGCGCACGCTGGCCACCACGGCCTGCGGCGCAACGCCCTGCTCCACCCACTGCACCAGCGGGCCGAGCAGATCAAACTGATCGGCGGCCGGGCCCATGCTGCAGTGGTTCATGCCGGGCACCGGGAAGTAGCGGGCAAAGTCCGCGCCCGGGTTGGCATTCACGCGGTTCAGGCGCTCGACCCACTGGCGGGTGTCTTCGGCCGAAAAGATCGCATCGCTCACGCCGTGGTACATCACCACTTTGGCGCCCCGGGCACGCAAGGCAGCCATGTTGGCGGGGTTGGCCTCACCGGGCGGGGTCATGAGCGACCAGCCCGATTCGCGGAAGCTGTCGTTGGTGGCCGAGAACATGGCCAGACGGGCCGTGACGTTTTCTTCGAGCGGCTTGAGCGGCATTGGCGGCACGCTGAAGATGGTGCCGATGGCCAGCGGATCGCGGATCAAAGAATCGATGAACTTCCAAGTGCCCCAGTTGGCTCCAGCGATGCCCATGTCGTAAGGAAAGCCGGCGTAAAACGCTTGGCCAGATGATGTCTTGGCCCCAGCAAACACACTGGCGATGACGTTCTTTTGTGCCGTGCTCAGGCACGCGCCATGGCGCTCGCCGGTGCAGGTGGGCACATCGGTGTGCACATTGAATTGGGCCTGGCAAGCCTGTGTGGCTTGCACCATGCCGTCGCGCACGCCGTCCAGGGCATCGCATTTCTCGGCAATGGCTTTGGCCACGGTGCTGCGCTCTTGCGGGGTGAAGGCGCTGGCCAAATCGGGCAGCGTGCCGTTCGGGTTCATCGGGTTCTTCACCGTCGCGCCGGGTGTGGCAATCGTGGCCCACTGCTGGGCCCCCCAGATTTGCGTGAGCGCGGCATAAGGCAAACGGTAGCCCGGCGCACCGACCAGGTAGCCGTCGTACTGATCGCCCACACGGGCGGCGGCCACCATGGCGTGGCGCCCACCGTTGGAGCAGCCGCCAATGTACGAACGGTCAGGCCCTTTGCCATAAGCCCCCGCGATCAATTGCTTGGCCATGGGCGTGAGCTTTTCAACCGCTTGGTAGCCATAGTCCAGTCGGGCTTGAGGCTCCAAGCCGAACACCGTCGTTTGCGGGCCCGAATGGCCTGCGTCCGAACTGATCACCGCAAAGCCTTGCATCAAAGCGCCGGTGAGCGGCCCACCGCCCAACGCGCCCAGGGCAGGCACCACGGCGCCGTCCAGGCCTCCATTGCCTTGGTAATAAAACCGGCCATTCCAAGCCATGGGCAAACGCATCTCAAAACCGATGGCGTAGTCGCGCCCATCGCTGCCCTTGCGCTCGTGCATGCGACCCAATACCCGGCAATGCTCAGGCACGGGTCGGTCGCCCTGCATGACAGCCCCTGCGGCCACCGACACAGAAGACTCGATGCGGGTGTTGTCCAATTTCAAAGAGGAGACCAAGGCCGAGCAATTGGCCAAGGTGGCGCCCGTGGCCGCCTTGAGGGGCGCCACCGAAGAACCCGGCAAAGTGCCGCAAGCGATCAGCACGCCCACGGCCGACAAAACGCCGGCCCCTTGGAGGGTGCGGTGCCATGTTTTCGAGTTCATACGGGTCTCCTTTTCAATCTATTTCAATCTGTCTCAATCGGCCTTGAAACCGGTGGCCGCCACGGCCTTGCCCCAGGTCACGGTGTCGGCCGCGATGATGCGCGTGAACTCTTCGCGGCTCGTGCCGGTCACGCGAAAGCCCGACTCCTCGAGCTTGGCTTTGGTCTCAGGCGACTTGACGGCTTTTTGGATGTCGGCGCTCAGCTTGGCCAGGATGTCGGCAGGCACTTTGGACGGCGCCACGATGCCAAACCAGGATGAAAACTCCAGGTTGTTGAAGCCCTGCTCCTTGATGGTGGGCACGTCGGGCAAAGCGCCGGTGCGCGTGGCACCGGTGCTGCCCAAGGCCACCAGCTTGCCCGCCTTCACGTTGGGCGCTGCCAATCCCACGCTGGCAAACACGCCTTGCACATCGCCGCTGAACAGGCCGCCCAGCGCATCACCCGTGCTCTTGTAGTGCACCGCTTCGGGCTTGAGCTTGACCGCGTCCCCGAACATGAACGCCCCAAAGTGGCCGGGCGTGCCCGCGCCAAAGGTGGCCATGAACAAGCCCTTTTGCTGCTGCGTCCAGGTCACAAATTCCTTGACGTTTTTGGCCGGCACTTTTTGCGGGTTGACCAAGAGCACAAAGTCGGCGCTGACCACTTGGCTCACGGGGGCGAAGTCTTTGACCGGGTCGTAAGGCAGTTTGTTGTAGCTGCTGGGAGCGATGCTCAGCTGGCCGGTTTCGCCCAGCATGATCGTGTAGCCGTCAGGGGTGGCACGGGCCGCTTCGCTGGCGGCGATCAGGCCACCGGCACCGGGCTTGTTGTCCACGATCACGCCCATATTGCCCCAGCCCTCGGACAGCTTTTGCGCCAGCAAACGCGCCACGATGTCTGGGCCCGTGCCCGCCGGGAAGCCCACGATCATGCGCACTGGACGAGAGGGGTACTGCGTTTGCGCTTGCACGCCCAGGCTCACGGCGCTGGCGGCCATACCCACAGCCAACAAGGCATGGCGGCGGTTCCAAGAAGTCAAAGGGTTCAAAACGGTTTTCATGGTGAATGTCTCCAAATAAAAGATGTCAAAAATCAAAAAAAGAATGGGTGCTTGAGACCGCTTCAGAGTTGATCAAGCCACTTCAAACAAACGCATGACCACGCGGTCCGGATGGCGGGCGCCCGTGCCCACAAACAAACGCTCGGTGATCCAGCCCAAAGAAGCCGAAGCCGTCTCAAAACTGGGGCTGCAGCGAAAGTAAACCAACTCGGGTGGCACCGCTTCGCCGCGCACCAATCGGGCCATGACCTCGGGCGCGGCCGTGCGCACCGCGCGGTTTTGCACATAGATCAAATCACCGCCATCGGTCTCGATCGTGTAGCGCGCGTCCAGCTCGGCCATGCGCTCGTTGACGATGAGCTGAAAATCAGCGCCACCGGGCAAGACACGCGCCGTCCAGTCTTGGCCCTGCACTTGACCGCCCAAGATCGGGATCAAGCGGCGCACGCCGTGGTGGGTCTGGCCAACCTCCTGAGGCTTGTCGACCTGCACGGAAAAATCAGCAAAAAAATTCAAAGGGGGCGTCGGCAAATTCAGCATGGGCCCTAGGGTATTCCTAAGGGCTTGGCCTGTCTGTCCTCCCTTAAGATGACGGGAAAACCCTCGCCTTTTTTCAGTCATGCGCCAATGGACCCCCTCGTGTACCAGCAGCCCCGTTCAGGTGCTGCAAGGCCTCATCGGCCTGATGGGGCAGCGCGAGTTTGAAACCTCGCTGCTGGGCCATGTCCAACCCCTGGTGCCGGCGGCGTCTTATTCGATTTACCAAACCGGCAGCGGCTGTGACCCCACCCGCTTCATGTCGTCCAGCCTGGGCATTCCCGACACCACCCGTGAATGCTGGAACGCCTACCTGTCGGGCCCCTACCGCAGTGACCGCACCTTGGCCGTGCAAGAAACAGCACCCGATGGCATGGTGCTGTGCCACATCACGGCCCCCGAAGTGCCCGCGCCGCACCGCACCCGCGTCTATGAAGCGCACGGCATGGCCGAGCGGGTGTCGATCGTTCAGCGGCAAAACGCGGCGATTTTCGCGATCAACTTTTACCGGCACGACCACCAGCGCCCTTTCAGCGATGGGCAACTGTCCGACTTCGAGGCGCTGGCCCCGGCTTTGCTGAGCTTGGCGCAAAAGCAAATCGAGCTGACGCGCCCACGGCTGGGCAAGCGCAGCCCCAACGACTGGGTGCAGCCCTTGCAAAGCCTGGCGCCCAAATTGACCGAACGCGAGCTGAACGTCTGCGCACGCCTTTTGTCGGGCATGACGCAAGAAGGCATCGCGCGTGATTTGGGCGTCAGCCTGCCCACGGTCAAGACCTACCGCAACCGCGCCTTCGCCCGGCTGGGCATCCACTTCAAAAGCGAGTTGTTTGCCTTGTTGGCCGGTTGATGCTGGTCAAAGGTTCAAGGCCTCAAGCCCAGAGCGACACCACCCGAAAGGTGACGAAAGCCGCGCCATAAGCCAAGGCCAACTGGTACAGCAAGGTGATGGCGGGCAACTTCCAGCTGCCGCTCTCGCGGTGGATGGCCACCAGCGTGGACAGGCACTGCGGCGCAAAGATGTACCAAGCCAACAGCGCCATGCCCGTGGCCAGGCTCCATTGCCCCGCCAACACCGGGGCCAGCGCAGTGGCCGCGCCGCCGTCACCGGCCACCACGGCGTAGACCGTGGCCAGCGCACCAATGGCCACTTCGCGTGCGGCCATGCCCGTCAGCAGCGCCACGCTGATCTGCCAGTTAAAACCCAGGGGCGCAAACACCCCTTGCAGGGCGTGACCGATTTGGCCGGCATAGCTGTGTTCGATGGCCGGACCCAAGGCGCCCGCTGGCGCAGCAGGGTAGCTGGCCAGCCACCACAGGGCCACCGACAGCAACAAAATCACCGTGCCCACGCGGCGCAAGAAGATCCAAGCCCGCTGCCACAAACCCATGGACAGATTGCGCCAAGTGGGCCAATGGTAGGACGGCAACTCCATCATCAAAGGCCGTGACTGACGCCCCGATCGGGTGAGCCACTGGAGCACCCAGGCGACCGCCATGCCGCCCGCAATGCCCGTGAGGTACAGGCCCAGCAAGACCAAGCCCTGCAGGTGCATGCCGTGCGAAGAGCCTGCCGGAATGAAGGCCGAGATCAGCAAGGTGTAGATCGGCAAACGGGCCGAGCAGGTCATCAAGGGCGCAATCAAAATCGTGACAAAGCGGTCGCGCCGGTTGGCAATGCTGCGCGTGGCCATGATGCCGGGCACCGCACAAGCAAAGCTCGACAACAAGGGGATGAACGAGCGCCCCGACAGCCCCACCCCGCCCATGATGCGGTCGAGCAAAAACGCCGCGCGTGGCAGGTAGCCCGACTCTTCGAGCAACAAGATAAAGAAAAACAAAATCAGGATCTGCGGCAAGAAGACCAGCACACCGCCCATGCCGGCCAAGAGGCCCTGCACCAGCAAATCACGCCACCAGCCAGCGGGCAAGGCCTGCACAGCGGCGTTGGCCAAGGCATCGGTGCACCACTTGATGAAATCCATGGGCACCACCGCCCAGGCAAACACCGCTTGAAACACCAAGAAGAGCACGGCCAGCAAAATCACGGGCCCAGCCCATGGGTGCAGCACCACACGGTCGATGCGGTCGCTCAGCACATCGGGCACCAACGAGTCCAGGCCCAATTGGCGCAAGATGCCCTGCACCACCTCATGGTCGGCCTCGATGCGATCGTGCTCCTGGCTGAACTGCGGGCCATCGGCCGCCTGAGGTACAGGCGACCACGACGTCCAAGGCCTGGCATACAACCATTGGCGAATGGCCGCGTCGCCCCCCGCGTGAACAGCCACGCTGGTGACCACCGGCAAGCCCAAGTCCTGCGACAGCGCCTCAAGGTCGATCTTCAGGCCACGCCCCGCCGCCAAATCGGCCATGTTGAGCACCACCAAACAAGGCAGGCCCAAGCGCTTGACGGCCAAGACCAGACGCAAACCCCGTCGCAAATTGGTGGCGTCCACCACACAGACCAGCGCATCGGGGCGTTTTTCTCCGGGCAAGCGCCCCAACAGCACATCGCAGGCCACGCGCTCGTCGTCCGATCGGGGGTAAAGGCTGTAAACGCCCGGCAAATCGAGCACCCGCAGCGCGGCGCCTTCGGGCATGGGCAAGCTGCCCTCTTTCTTTTCGACCGTGGCGCCCGCGTAATTGGCCACCTTCTGGCTGCTGCCGGTCAGGCGGTTGAACAGCGCCGTCTTGCCGCAATTGGGGTTGCCCACCAGCGCGACCAAGGTGCCGCGAGGCGTCAGGTGCAGGCGCTGCTCACGCATCGGGCGCTTCCAGCTCGATGCAAGCGGCCTCTTCTCGGCGCAAAGCAAAGGTGGACAAACCCACCCGCACCGCCAAGGGCTCGCCGCCCCACAAGCCGCGCGACATCACGCACACCGGCTCGCCGGGCAAAAAACCAATCTCTTCCAGTTGCCGGGCTTGGGCCTCCTGTCCCGCAAGCACACGCACCCGCGCCACGCGGAGCACGGCAGACAGAGGGGCTTGGTCGAGGGTCATCGGGGGCAAATTCAAAGAGCAGATCGATTCTATCGAGAACCATTCTCATTTCGATTGATCCAAGGCAAAGTATCCCCATCGGCCGTGCCCAAGTTTGTGGACAAGTGCAGGGATAAGTCCCCGATGCCACGCCCCGCTTGGTCTGGCGGGGGGTGCTCAAAAAACAGTCAGCGCCACGGTGGCCAGGCTGCGTCCTCACTCCACCCGCGTCACCCGGTTCGGCTTGAAGCCCAAGTCCGCCACACGGCCCTTCTTAGCGCGGGCTGCTTTGGCGTTGTTCAGGCTGCGGATTTCCAGCGTTTCATCGCGCACTTTGCCGCCTCGGCCAATGCCTTCGATCTTGACGCTGCGGGTGTAGGCCGCAGCACCCGCCAGGATGGCTGCAGACATGGGCTGTTTGTCGGCGGGCACGGTGGCGCTGGAGCCGCTCACATGGCTGGGGGCGCAGACGGTTTCGCCGTCCGCGATGCTGATGAAGGCTTTGCCCGCTTTGTTGCGCGAGATCATGTTCTCGACCGTCGCCATGAAGCCGTAGCCGCCCGAGCCGCCCGAGCCGCTGAGCAGCAGCGTGGCGTTGGCCGGGCCTGCAAAGTAATGAGCGATTTGCGTGGTGGGTTCCAGCTCGATCAGCGTGGTCACCGGCTGACCGTCGCCGCGTGCGCCGGGCAAGGTGGCCACAGGCACGCTGTAGATGCGGCCATTGCTGCCGAAGATCAGCAAAGTGTCCACCGTGCGGCACTCAAAGGTGCCATACAGGCCGTCGCCGGCTTTGAAGTTGAGCCAGAGGCTGAAAGATATTTTGCTGGTGCCTGCTGGCTTGTATGAGGCTTTGCGGATGCGTTAAGGCCCGCGTCAATTGATGGACGCGACCCAGTTCTCCACCATCAAGCCCGGCACCCGGGCGAACTCTGCCATGTTGTTGGTGACCACCACCAACCCTTCACTACGGGCATGCGCAGCGATGTGCAAATCGTTCACGCCAATGGGCTTGCCCAACTTTTCAAGATCGCTGCGGATCGCTCCATAGTGCTGCGACGCTTTGGCGGTGTAGGGCAACACTTCCAACAAGCTGGCGAACTCTTCGATCACCTCCAGGTTTTGCGATACTTTGGCGCTTTTTTCAGCCCCGTGGTAAAGCTCTGACAGAGTGATGGCCGAAATCGCCATGCGCCCGGCGTTTTCGTTGAACCGGGCCAACACTTCCAGCGGACGGCGCTTGACCACGTAGATCACGATGTTCGTGTCCAGCAGGTATTTCAGCATCACAGCGCCTCGCGCTCGGGCTGCGTTTGCGAGGCGCGTTCTGGCAAAAAGTCTTCGCTGACCTGGGGGCCATTCAAGAAGAAATGGTCCCACGAATGCCCCACGGGCGAGATGATCCGGTCGGCACCCCGAGCCCGCACCTCCACCTTTTTGACATCTTCAGGCAAGCGCAAATCCGCAGGCAGTCGTATGGCTTGCGAACGGTTGTTGGTGAATACGGTGGTGATGGTCATGGCGGCCTCCTTTTGGGATACATCAACAGTATATGGCGGCATCCAACAATCCCCAAATCCCGTGCCCAAAGTTGTGGACAAGTGAAGGAACAAGCTGCCAAAGCACCGTCCTGCAAGGCCTGGCGGGGCGTGCTCAAAAAAGCATCACGCCCCCCCCGGATCACTCGACCCGCGTCACCCGGTTCGGCTTGAAGCCCAGGTCCGCCACGCGGCCCTTCTTGGCCCGGGCCGCTTTGGCGTTGTTCAGGCTGCGGATTTCCAGCGTTTCATCGCGCTCTTTGCCGCCTCGGCCGATGCCTTCGATCTTGACGCTGCGGGTGTAGGCCGCAGCACCCGCCAGGGTGTCTTTGGTTTCGAGGTCGATGAGCATCAGGCCCCGGCCGCCTTTTTCCATGGTTTTGAGTTCACTGATCTCAAAGGTCAACACACGGCCGCCGGTGCTGGCGCAGCAGACGCTGGTGGCTGCAGACATGGGCTGTTTGTCGGCGGGCACGGTGGCGCTGGAGCCGCTCACATGGCTAGGGGCGCAGACGGTTTCGCCGTCCGCGATGCTGATGAAGGCTTTGCCCGCTTTGTTGCGCGAAATCATGTTCTCGACCGAGGCCATGAAGCCGTAGCCGCCCGAGCCGCTGAGCAGCAGCGTGGCGTTGGCCGGGCCTGCAAAGTAATGAGCGATTTGTGTGGTGGGTTCCAGCTCGATCAGCGTGGTCACCGGCTGGCCGTCGCCGCGTGCACCGGGCAAGGTGGCCACGGGCACGCTGTAGATGCGGCCATTGCTGCCAAAGATCAGCAGCGTGTCCACCGTGCGACATTCAAAGGTGCCATACAGGCCGTCGCCTGCCTTGAAGGCAAAGCTGGTGGCGTCGTGGCCGTGGCCGGTGCGGGCACGCACCCAGCCTTTTTCGGACACGACCACCGTCACCGGCTCGTCCACCACCTTGACTTCGGCCACGGCTTTTTTCTCTTCCTGGATCAGCGTGCGGCGCGGGTCGGCAAAGGTCTTGGCGTCGGCTTCGATCTCCTTGATCATCAGGCGGCGCAACGCGGCGGGGCTGCCCAAAATTTCTTCGAGCTTGCCTTGCTCACCGCGCAGCTCGGACAGCTCTTGCTCGATCTTGATGGCCTCCAAACGGGCCAGTTGGCGCAGACGGATTTCCAGGATGTCTTCGGCCTGACGGTCGCTGAGCTTGAAGGCCTCGATCAGCGCGGGCTTGGGCTCGTCGCTGTGGCGGATGATGCGGATCACCTCGTCGATGTTGAGCAACACCAGCTGGCGCCCTTCCAGAATGTGGATGCGGTCCAGCACTTTGTTCAGGCGGTGCTGGCTGCGGCGGGTGATGGTCGTTTGGCGGAAGCTGATCCATTCGGTCAGGATCTGGCGCAGCGATTTTTGGATCGGCTTGCCGTCGATGCCGACCATGGTCATGTTGATCGGGGCTGAAGTCTCCAAGCTGGTGTGGGCCAGCAGCGCGGTGATCAGTTCTTGCTGTTCAATGCGGCTGGTCTTGGGCTCGAACACCAGGCGCACCGGGGCGTCTTTGCTGGATTCGTCACGCACCACGTCCAGCACGGCCAACATGCTGGCCTTGAGCAGTTGCTGGTCTTGGCTCAGGGTTTTCTTGCCGGCCTTGACCTTGGGGTTGGTCAGCTCTTCAATCTCTTCGAGCACGCGCTGGGTGCTCACACCGGGCGGCAGTTCGTTCACCACGAGCTGCCACTGGCCACGGGCCAGGTCTTCGATCTTCCAGCGGGCGCGCACCTTGAGGCTGCCGCGACCGGTGCGGTAGGCGTCGGCAATGTCGCTGGCCGGGCTGATGATCTGGCCGCCCCCGGGGTAATCGGGGCCGGGGATGATGGCCACCAGTTCGGCGTCGCTCAGTTTGTCATTGCGCACCAGCGCCACGCAGGCATCGGCCACTTCGCGCAGGTTGTGGCTGGGGATCTCGGTGGCCAGGCCCACCGCAATGCCGCTGGCGCCGTTGAGCAGCGTGAACGGCAAACGCGCCGGCAGCTGGCTGGGCTCTTCGGTCGAGCCGTCGTAGTTGGGGATGAAGTCCACCGTGCCCATGTCGATCTCATCGAGCAACAAGCTGGTGATGCGGGCCAAGCGCGCTTCGGTGTAACGCATGGCGGCGGCGCCGTCGCCGTCGCGTGAGCCAAAGTTGCCCTGGCCGTCGATCAGCGGGTAACGCTGCGAGAAGTCCTGCGCCATGCGCACCAGCGCGTCATAAGCGGCCGTGTCGCCGTGCGGGTGGTAGCGACCCAGCACATCGCCCACCACACGGGCGCTTTTGACGGGCTTGGCCGCTGTGGCGTTGTTCGGGCCGCTGTAGGACAGGCCCATGCGGTCCATCGAGTACAAGATGCGCCGCTGCACCGGCTTTTGCCCGTCGCACACATCGGGCAAAGCGCGGCCTTTGACGACGGACAGCGCGTATTCGAGATACGCCCGCTGGGCATAGGCGCCCAGGTGGTCGCCCGTGTTGGGGTTTTCAGGGGCGGCTGCGGGTTCGGGGGTCAACAGGTCAATGGTCATGGCAAGACAGGTGTTGTGTAGGTCGGCGCTTCAGAGCCGACGTGGGGTGCACGCACATTTGTCGGAGCTAAAGCTCCGACCTACAAGAAAGTCAAACGTCAATTTCAATCGAATCGCCGTGCAGCTCCATCAGCTCACGTCGGGCAGCGGCTTCGCCTTTGCCCATGAGCTGTGTCATCAGGTTTTCTGTGGCAGCGTTGTCCAGCGGGCCCAGCTCGATCGGCAGCAAGCGGCGCGTGTCGGGGTTGAGCGTGGTGTCCCACAACTGCTCGGCGCTCATCTCGCCCAAGCCCTTGAAGCGGCTGATGCTCCACTTGCCTTCGGCCACGCCGTCTTTGCGCAGCTTGTCGATGATGGCCGTCAGCTCGCCTTCGTCCAGCGCATAAGCTTTGGACGCCGGCTTTTTGCCGCGGGCCGGTGCATCGACGCGGAACAGCGGCGGCCGCGCCACATACAAATGGCCCGCTTCGATGAGCTTGGGGAAGTGGCGGAAAAACAGCGTGAGCAGGAGCACCTTGCCGCGCAGGGGCAAGATGGCTTGGCACTCTTTGTTACGGCCCATCTTGGCGCTGCCGCCGGCCGAGTCGCCCTCGACCAAAAACACCTCGTTGTCGGCGATGTCTTTGCTTTCGCAATCGGTCAGCTTGCCGGGCAAAACAGCCACGCCCGAACTCTTGCGCTTTTCGACCTTTTGGCCCGCACGCTGGCGCGATTGGGCGGCCTTGATGGCCAGCTCGGCCAGTTTTTTGCCGTAGTCCACATGCTCGTTGAGCCAGAGTTCGAGCGCGGGGCGCACAAAGCTGGAGACCAGACGCACCGCGTCGCGCGAGTTCAAACGTTCCTTGACCTGGCCTTGGAACTGCGGGTCCAGCACCTTGGCACTGAGCACATAGCTGGCGCGGGCGAACACGTCTTCGGGCATGAGCTTGACGCCTTTGGGCAGCAAGGCGTGCAGTTCGATGAAGCTCTTGACGGCGGTGAACAAGCCATCGCGCAAGCCGCTGTCGTGCGTGCCGCCTGCGCTGGTGGGGATCAGGTTGACGTAGCTCTCGCGCACGGCCGAGCCGTCTTCGGTGAAGGCCACGGCCCAACTGGCGCCCTCGCCTTCAGCAAAGCTGTCGCTGTTGGTATCGGCAAAACCCTCGCCCACAAACAGCGGGATCACCGGGTCGGCCGTCAAGGTCTGTGTCAGGTAATCGCCCAAGCCCCCTTTGTATTGCCAGGTCTGGGTTTCTTTGGTTTTTTCATTCACCAGGCTCACGCTCACACCGGGCATGAGCACGGCCTTGCTGCGCAAGAGGTGGGTCAACTCGCCCATGGGCAATGCGGCAGAGTCGAAATATTTGGCGTCGGGCCATACACGCACCGAGGTGCCTTGCTTGCGGTCGCCCGATTCTTGCGCACGGGAGACCAGCGGCTCGATCACATCGCCGCCCGAGAAGACCAAGGTGGCCACCTGGCCTTCGCGGTGGCTGGTGGCTTCCAGGCGCTTGGCCAAGGCATTGGTCACGGACACCCCCACGCCGTGCAGACCACCCGAGAAGCTGTAGGCGCCGCCCTTGCCCTTGTCGAACTTGCCGCCCGCGTGCAAGCGGGTGAAGACCAGCTCGATCACCGGGGCCTTTTCTTCGGGGTGCAGGCCAAAGGGGATGCCGCGGCCATCGTCTTCGATGCCCACCGAGCCGTCGGCGTGCAAAGTGACTTTGATCTTTTTGCCGTGCCCGGCCAGTGCCTCATCGGCGGCGTTGTCCAGCACTTCTTGGATGATGTGCAGGGGGTTGTCGGTGCGGGTGTACATGCCCGGCCGCTGCTTGACCGGCTCCAGGCCTTTCAAGACCCGGATCGAGCCTTCGGAGTATTCGCTGGAGGTTTTGACAGATGTTTGGGTAGCCATGGTGGCGGATTGTAGTGGGAATTGCGCCATCAAACTGGATGGATAAACAGTATCCATACCGGTCTTTGACGGGACTGCGCCCCGCCGCGGGATTGGTTACAGTCCATGGATGCAACACAAACCCCTCTCACTTTTTCAGGTGCTGGCCTGCGGCGCGGCCATCGTCACCCTGTCCATGGGCATCCGCCACGGCTTTGGCCTGTGGCTGCAACCGGTCACCCAAACCCAGGGCTGGGGGCGTCAAGAATTTGCCATGGCCATGGCGATCCAGAACCTGTCTTGGGGTTTCATGGGCATTTTTGCGGGCATGGTGGCCGACCGGTTTGGCGCTTTTCGCGTGATCATCGCCGGCGCCCTGCTCTACGCCCTGGGTCTGGTGGGCATGTCGCAAGCCTCTACCCCTTGGCTGTTTGCCTTGTTCACCGGGGTGATCATTGGCACCGCCCAAGCAGGCACCACCTATGCGGTGATTTACGGCGTCATCGGGCGCAATGTGCCGGCCGAGCGGCGCTCCTGGGCCATGGGCATTGCGGCGGCGGCAGGCAGTTTCGGCCAGTTCCTCATGGTGCCGGTCGAGGGCCTGTTGATCAGCAACACCGGTTGGCAAAACGCTTTGTTGATCTTGGCCGCGGCCACGGCCTTGATCATCCCCTTGGCTTGGGGCTTGCGCGAACCTGCGCTGAATGCGCCAGGCCAAGTCAAGCGCGACCAGACCATCGGCCAAGCCCTGGCCGAAGCCTTCAAGTACCCCAGTTTTCAGCTATTGATGGCCGGTTACTTTGTCTGTGGCTTTCAGGTGGTGTTCATCGGCGTGCACATGCCCAGCTACCTCAAGGACCACGGCTTGCCGCCCCAGGTGGCCAGTTATGCCTTGGCGCTGATCGGCTTGTTCAATGTGTTTGGCACCTACATTGCTGGCACCTTGGGTCAGAAGGTGGCCAAAAAGAACATCCTGGCGACAATTTATTTCTCACGCGCGGTGGCGATCGTGTTGTTCCTCTTGGCCCCACTCACGCCCACCAGCGTGTACCTGTTCTCGGCCGTCATGGGACTGCTCTGGTTGTCCACCGTGCCGCCCACCAACGCGGCCGTGGCGCAAATTTTTGGCGTGGCGCATTTGTCCATGCTGGGTGGCTTCATCTTCTTCAGCCACCAGATCGGCTCTTTCATGGGCGTGTGGCTGGGCGGCTACCTGTACGACAAAACCGGCAGCTACGACATCGTTTGGTACTTGGCCATTGCGCTGGGCGTGTTTGCCGCGCTGGTGAACCTGCCGGTGCGCGAGAGCGCCATCGTGCGCAAGCCTTTGCAAGCCGCCTGATCACATGCGCCATCAGCCCAAGTCAATCTGGCGCCGCGCCCTCGCTGGTGGCGCATTGGCGGCAGTCATGGCTGGGGTGGTTTGGCTTTACCAACGCCCCGACATGTTGGTCATGCTGTCCGAGCAGTTGTGGGCCTGTTTTTGAATGAATTGAAGATGCACGGCACCGAACAACCCTCTGCCTGGGTCCAGAGATGGGCCCATCTGATTCGCCCCACTGGGCGTGTGCTCGACGTGGCTTGCGGCGCGGGCCGCCACATGCGCTGGCTGTCTACACAGGGCCACCCGGTCACGGGTGTGGACCGCAACGCAGAAGCTTTGGCCTTCGCCGCATCGGCGGGCCAAACGGTTTTGGCCGACATCGAAAACGGCCCCTGGCCTTTTGCCGGCCAGACTTTTGACGCCGTCGTGGTGACGAATTACCTGTGGCGCCCCTTGTTTCCAGACATGCTGGCGTGCCTGGCCGAAGGCGGCGTGCTGATTTACGAAACATTTGCCGCAGGCAACGAGACGGTGGGCAAGCCCTCTCGTCCCGACTTTTTGCTGCAGCCCAGTGAATTGCTGCAAGTCACGCAGGGCTTGCGCACCGTGGCCTTCGAAGAGGGTTTTGAAACCTCGCCCGAGCGCTTCGTTCAAAGGATCGTGGCCGTGCGGTCTGCGGCCAAGGCTGAACCGGTGCGCTGGCCCCTGAAGCGGGCTTGAACTGCCTCTCGCAAAACCTCACTTCTGGTGACATCTGCCCGAGCGGCAAGCCGGAACAACCGTGCGCTGTCGTTAGAATGTCCTTTTTCGTTCAGAACACCCTGACATGACCACCGAAATTCGCCCCATCCAAGGCAGTATTCCTGCCCTGATCACCCCCATGCTGGCAGACGGCCAAGTGGATTACCCCACCTTGCGTCAACTGATCGACTGGCATGTGGCCGAAGGCACCGATGGCTTGGTGATCGTGGGCACCTCGGGCGAGTCGCCCACCGTGACGGTGGACGAACACCGCGAAATTTTGCGCGTCTCGGTCGAACAAGCGGCCAAACGCATCCCCATCATTGCCGGCTGCGGCGCCAACTCCACCGCCGAAGCGATTGAGCTGGCCAAGTTTGCCGAATCGATTGGCGCTGACGCCCAATTGCAAGTGGTGCCCTACTACAACAAACCTACCCAAGAGGGTTTGTTTCTGCACTTCAAATCGATTGCCGAAGCCACGCCCAAACTGCCCGTGATTTTGTACAACGTGCCCGGCCGCACCGTGGCCGATTTGCAGCACGACACCGTCCTGCGCCTGGCCCAAGTGCCCGGCATCATCGGCATCAAGGAAGCCACCGGCAACATCGAACGCGCCCAGTGGTTGATCCGCGATGTGCCCAAGTCTTTTGCGGTTTTTTCGGGTGACGATCCGACCGCCGTGGCTTTGATGCTGTGTGGCGGCGCAGGCAACATCAGCGTGACGGCCAACGTGGCCCCTCGATTGATGCACGAGCTGTGCGTGGCGGCCATGAAAGGCGACATCGCTGCAGCCATGAAGATCCAGTTCCAGCTGATGCCGGTGCATAAAAACCTGTTCGTGGAAGCCAATCCGATTCCCGTGAAATGGGCCATGAACCGCATGGGCCTGTCGGGCCCCGCATTGCGCCTGCCCATGACCGAGTTGTCAGCAGCACAACGCCCTGTGGTCGAGGCTGCACTCAAGGCCAGCGGCCTGATTTGATTACCAAGGATTCTTTGTGAACCGTTCCTCCAAGTCTGTGACGATCCAACGCACCGCCGCCCTGGCGTCGGTGGCGATTTTGCTCAGCGCCTGCGGCGTGCTGGAAGAAGACAAGATCAATTACAAAGGCGCAGCCAAGCCCACCACATTGGAAGTTCCGCCTGACTTGACCCAGCTGCGCAAAGATTCGCGCTACGCCCTGGAAAGCACGTCGGCTTCTGCTTTGGGCTACCAAGGCGCCGCGGCCAAAGTCACAGACGCTGGCACCGCCACCAATGCCTTGGGCGACGTGAAGATGGTGCGCGAAGGCCAACAGCGCTGGCTGGTGGTGAGCCGCCCTGCTGACAAAGTTTGGGACCCCGTCATTGAATTTTGGAAGTCCAGTGGCTTCAACCTGGTCACCGAATCCAAGGATGTGGGGATCATCGAAACCGATTGGGCCGAAAACCGCGCCAAACTCCCACAAGACTTTGTCCGCAAGACGCTGGGCAAGGTTTTGGACGGCCTTTATTCCACCGGTGAGCGCGACAAGTTCCGCACCCGCATCGAGCGCAACGCCAAAGGCGAGGTGGAGATCTACATCACCCACCGCGGCATGGTCGAAAACTATGCCGATGCGCAAAAAAACCGCACCATCTGGCAACCACGACCCACAGATCCTGAGCTGGAAATTGAATTCTTGCGCCGACTGATGGTCAAACTGGGTGCCAGCCCCGAGGCGGCCAAAACGGCCACCAACACGCCCGAAGTCAAAGCCTCCGGGGCGCAAGTGTCTGTGGTTGACGGTCTGCCCACCATCGCCTTGGCCGACAGCCTGGACCGCAGCTGGCGCCGCGCGGGCGTGGCCCTGGACCGCAGCGGCTTCACAGTGGAAGACCGTGACCGCGCCAAAGGTGTTTACTTCGTACGCTATGTGGCGCCGGGCACCGCCGCCAAAGAGCCAGGCTTCTTTGACCGCTTGTTCAGCAGCAGCAAAGAAGTGCCCGCCTTGTCGCGCTACCGCATCACTTTGACCGCCAAGGGCGACGCCCAAAGCCTGGTTCAGGTGATGGATGTGAATGGCAAGCCCGAAGAAGCGGCCAATGCCGAACGCATTTTGAAGTTGATGGCCAACGAATTGCGTTGAAACACCGGGCCATGAACATGGCCCGAGCATAAAAAAACCCCGCCAAGCGGGGTTTTTTTATGCAGTCCCGACTGGCGTCGGGAGCTCGCTGGCCAATTACTTGGCAGCGGGTGCAGGAGCTGCAGCAGAAGCGTCAGCAGCTGGAGCAGCGGCAGGAGCAGAAGCGTCAGCAGCTGGGGCAGCAGCAGGAGCAGCCACGGGCGCAGCAGGTGCAGCAGCTTCTTCTTTTTTACCGCAAGCGGCCAAAGCAGCAGCAGCGATCACGGCGGCCAAAACGAGGGACTTGTTCATGATGATTTTCCTTGTAGGGGTTAAAAACAATTTCCGGAAACTGCCTTAATAACCAAAACGGTGATTAAGACCGAGACAAAAGCACTCGAGCTCTTTTGCGCTCAGTCTTCAATTATAGCGTTTTCTACTAGCAGGCATCAAACTGACACGAAACCTTCAAACGGCAAACACCCTAGGGAACATCCTCAGAGGGTTTTCAGCCAACCAGCAGACATCCAGTCTTGCAAAGCTTCTTGTGCGGCCTCACTCATGGGGGCCAACTGCGTCGCGGAAAGCTGCCTCTCGTCCGCCAACTGACGCAGACAACGTGCGTCTTTGCCACCCACTCGGAAACTCTCGCCATTGATGAAAACATGGCGATCGTCGTACATCATTTTGGTGCGGCGGTCGAGTTGAACACCCTGTGACACATCGGGCTCGTCCGCTGCGGGCTCAAACCAGACGTTGGATTTGGGCTCGGTCAAATACTCACCCAGCAAGCTGTCCACAAGATGCGGGTCTTTGAGGGCTTTGGCGATCGCTTGGCGGGCAAACTCGCCCAGCGCTGCGGGCATGGCGGAGGGATGGCTCACTGCGGCTTGCTGGGGGTCGCGGTACAAGGCAGCGCCCACACCGTCAAACGCTTCGTCGGCCAGGCCCAGCAGAATTTCGCGGGCCAGTTCACCTTCAGGGGGCGAACGAAAGCCGATCGACCAGGTCATACACTCGCCTTCGGCAATGCCGTCGTGCGCGTATTTGGGCGGCAGGTACAGCATGTCGCCGGGGTTGAGGACGAACTCTTCTTCGGCCTCGAAGTTTTGCAAAATCTTGAGCGGCACACCCGATTGCAGCGTCAAGTCTTTGTTGCGGCCAATGCGCCAGCGGCGCTGGCCGTGGGCTTGCAGCAAAAACACGTCGTAGCTGTCAAAGTGCGGGCCCACGCCACCGCCATCGGTGGCATAGCTGATCATCAGATCGTCCAAGCGCGCATCCGGCACAAAGCGAAACTGCTGCATCAAGGCGTGCACGCCGTCGTGGTGCAGGTCCACGCCTTGCACGAGAAACGTCCACTTTTTTTGGCTGAAAGGCGGCAGACTGCGTTTGGCCAATGGCCCGTGCTTCATCTTCCAGCCCTTGTCCGAATCGACGATCAGGCGCGACTCCACACCTTCTTGGCCCGCCAGGGCCACCAGTTCAGAACGGTTGACGCAAGGCACAAAGCCGGGAATGGCGTTGCGCACCAGCAGCGGTTTTTTCTGCCAATGGCGCTTCATGAATTGGCTGGGCGTGAGGCCACCGAGCAAGGCCAAGGGTTGTTCTGTGTTCATGTTTCGCTGGAGTTGTGGGCGCCACAGCGGCACCGATTCAAAGCCAAGGCGGCCAAAATGGCTCGCCAAACTGCGACAATTGTCCTATGGAAATCAAGACACCTTCCGTGGTCGCACTGACCTGGACACTCAAAGACACACTGGGCGAAACGCTGGACACCCTCGACGAGCCCGTTGAATTTTTCATTGGCGGCAAAGACCTGCTGCCCAAAATCGAAGAAGCCCTGCAAGGTCATGAAAAAGGCGCCAAGGTCGATCTGCACCTGGAGCCTGAAGATGCTTTTGGCGACTTCGATGACCAGTTGCTGTTTCTGGAACCCCTTGCCCTGTTCCCGGCCGGACTGGAAGAGGGCCTGACCATCGAGGGCATCGCCTTGCCCGAAGGCTGCAACCCCGATGCGCCGCGCAACGTGCTGTACACCGTGACCGAGATCTACCCCGAACACGTGGTGCTGGATGGCAACCACCCGCTGTCGGGCATTGCCCTGCGCCTGAGCCTGAAAGTGGAATCGGTGCGCGAACCCACCGAAGCCGAAGTGGGCAGCGGCAGCTGCGGCACCGGTTTTTTCAAAATCGAAGTGGGCGATGAAGGCACACCCACGGGGCCCATGCTGCACTGAATGGTCGGTCGGTGGCTTGAGCCCCAACATGCCTCAAACAATTGTCTCGTCGGAGCTGAAGCTCCGACCTACAGGGCTATGGCTACAACTTATTTTTTGCCGGTCGAGCCGTAACCGCCCTCACCGCGTTCGCTGGGCGCGTCAAATTCTTCCACCACATTGAAAGTGGCCTGCACCACCGGCACGATCACCATCTGCGCGATGCGCTCCATCGGCTCGATGGTGAAGGCCACATCGCTGCGGTTCCAGGCACTGACCATCAGCTGACCCTGGTAATCGCTGTCAATCAAGCCCACCAGATTGCCCAAGACGATGCCGTGCTTGTGGCCCAAACCCGAACGGGGCAACAGCATGGCGGCGTAACCTGGGTCTTTCAGGTGGACCGCGATGCCCGTGGGCACCAGCTGCCAGGCATTGGGCTGCAAGGTCAGCGGTGCATCCAAGCAAGCACGCAAGTCCAAGCCTGCACTGCCAGAGGTGGCATAGGCGGGCAGTTGCTCGGCCATGCGGGCGTCGATGATTTTGAGGTCGATGTTCATGGGTGGTCCAAATTGAAGCGCATGGCCCATCAGACCATGCCGCACTGAAGAATCATTTCAAACGGCGGGCAATGTCTGCGACGAGTTGCTCGGCCAAGGCCTGCTTGCTGGCATGCGGTAATTCTCGGGCACCGGCATCGTCCACCAAAAGCAAGGCGTTGTCGTCCTGGCCAAAGGTGGCCGGGCCGATGTTGCCCACCAACAGCGGCACGCCCTTGCGGATGCGCTTGGCGGTGGCATGGGCCAGCAGATCGTGGCTTTCTGCGGCAAACCCGACGCAAAACAGTGCGCCAGATTGGGCTCGGGCGGACTGCGCCACCGCGGCCAAGATGTCGGGGTTTTCTACAAACTTGAGCGCAGGGGTTTGGCCTGAGCCGTCTTTTTTGATCTTCTGATCGGCCTGCGTGTCAGGCCGCCAGTCGGCCACAGCGGCGGTGGCCACAAAGACCGAGGCTTTGTCCACTTGGGCCTGCACCGCCTCCAGCATTTGACGGGCCGAGCGCACATCGATGCGCTGCACACCACGCGGTGTGGGCAGATGCACAGGCCCTGCGACCAAGGTCACTTGGGCGCCCGCCATGCGGGCCGCACGGGCAATGGCAAAGCCCATTTTTCCGCTCGACAAATTGGTGATGCCGCGCACCGGATCAATCGCCTCGTAAGTGGGCCCTGCTGTGACCAGCACTTGCTGGCCCACCATGGTTTTGGGCGCAAAAAACGCCACCAAATCTTCCAAAATTTCTTCGGCTTCGAGCATGCGGCCATCGCCTGTTTCGCCGCAAGCCTGATCGCCCTGCCCCACGTCCAGCACATGGATGCCGTCGGCTTTGAGCTGCGCCACATTGCGTTGGGTCGCGGGATTGGCCCACATTTCGCGGTTCATGGCCGGGGCCACGATCAAGGGCACCTTGTCCAGCGGCCGCGCCAGGCACATGAGGCTGAGCAGTTCATCGGCGCGGCCGTGCAGCAGTTTGGCCATGAAATCCGCACTGGCAGGCGCCACCACAATGGCGTCAGCCTCACGGCTCAAATTGATGTGCGCCATGTTGTTGGCTTCACGGCTGTCCCACTGCGAGGTGTAGACCGGCCGGCCAGACAAGGCCTGCATGGTGACTGCGGTCATGAATTGCTCGGCCGCCTCGGTCATGACGACCTGTACCGTGCAGCCCGCCTTGACCAAGGCGCGGCAGAGTTCAGCCGACTTGAAGGCCGCAATGCCACCCGACAAGCCCAGAACGATGTGTTTTCCAGCCAATGTGCTCATGTCGGGGAATGTAGCAGACGCGACTGTCTATAATCACGATTTCCACCTACCGGGAGCTGCAGGCTCCCGTCTTGGACATGACCAAATTCGTCTTCGTCACCGGCGGTGTGGTGTCTTCCCTGGGCAAGGGAATCGCCTCCGCTTCTTTGGCCGCCTTGCTTGAATCGCGCGGCCTGTCAGTCACCCTCATCAAGCTGGACCCGTACCTCAACGTCGACCCCGGCACCATGTCGCCCATCCAGCACGGCGAAGTGTTCGTGACCGATGACGGCGCTGAAACCGACCTGGACCTGGGCCACTACGAGCGCTTCATCAACACCCGGATGAAGAAGGCCAACAACTTCACCACCGGCCAAATTTACAAAAGCGTGCTCGAAAAAGAGCGCCGCGGCGACTACTTGGGCAAAACCGTGCAGGTCATCCCCCACGTCACCAACGAAATCCAGGACTTCGTCAAGCGTGGCGCCGGTTACGGCACCCCCGAAGCGGTCGATGTGGCCATCGTCGAGATCGGTGGCACCGTGGGTGACATCGAGTCCCTGCCATTTTTGGAAGCCGTACGCCAGCTGAGCCTGCGCTTGGGTCCCAACAACACCGCCTTTGTGCACCTGACTTACCTGCCCTGGATTGCCACCGCAGGCGAGCTCAAGACCAAGCCCACCCAGCACACGGTGCAAAAGCTGCGCGAGATCGGCATCCAGCCCGACGCGCTGCTGTGCCGCGCGGACCGCTACATCCCGGACGATGAGCGCGACAAGATTTCTCTCTTCACCAACGTGCAAGGCTGGGGCGTGATCTCCATGCCTGATGTGGACACCATCTACAAAGTACCCCGCGTGTTGCACGAGCAAGGGCTCGATGGCCTGATCTGCGACAAGCTGCGCCTGAACACACCACCGGCCAACCTCAAACGCTGGGACGATCTGGTTTACGAAACGGCCAACCCCAAGGGCGAAGTGAAAATTGCCATGGTGGGCAAATACGTTGAGCTGTCGGACAGCTACAAATCGGTCAACGAAGCGCTGCGCCATGCGGGCATGCGCAACCATGTGCGCGTGAAGATCGAGCACATCGACTCCGAAACCATCACCTCCGAAACCGCAGCCAGCCTGGCCCAATTTGACGGCATCTTGGTGCCCGGCGGCTTCGGTAAGCGCGGCGTGGAAGGCAAGATCAGCACCGCCCAGTTTGCCCGTGAACACCAAGTGCCCTACTTGGGCATTTGCCTGGGCATGCAAGTGGCCACCATCGAATACGCCCGCCACATGGCCGGCATGAAAGACGCCAACAGCACCGAGTTCGAACCCGAAACGCCTTTCCCCGTGATCGCCCTGATCAACGAATGGAAAGACTCTGACGGCTCGATCCAAGTGCGCGATGCCAACTCCGACCTCGGCGGCACCATGCGCCTGGGCGCACAAAGCTCCGACGTGGCCAAAGGCACACTGGCCCACCAAATCTATGGCGATGTGGTCACCGAGCGCCACCGCCACCGGTATGAGGCCAATGTGAATTACCTGGACGACTTGCGCAAAGCGGGCTTGGTGATCTCGGCTTTGACCCAACGCGAGCAACTGACCGAAATCGTCGAGCTGCCCCAAAACGTGCACCCCTGGTACGTGGGTGTGCAGTTCCACCCCGAATTCAAGTCCACCCCTTGGGATGGCCACCCCTTGTTCAATGCCTTCGTGAAGGCCGCCATCGCGCAACAGGCCAAGGCCTGATCCCACACAGGAGCCCCCATGAAACTCTGCGGATTTGACGTTGGCTTGCACCAACCCTTCTTCCTGATCGCGGGCACCTGCTCCATCGAAGGCCTGGAAATGTCCATCGATGTGGCCGGTCAGCTCAAGGAAATCTGCGCGGGTCTGGGCATCCCCTTGATCTACAAGGGCTCCTTTGACAAGGCCAACCGGTCTTCGGGCAACACCCAGCGCGGTGTGGGCATCGACGCGGGTCTGAAAATCCTTGACGAAGTGCGACGCCAAATTGGCGTGCCCATCCTCACCGATGTGCACGACGAGTCGCAGGTCTTGGCCGTGGCCAGCGTGGTCGATGTGTTGCAAACCCCGGCCTTTTTGTGCCGCCAGACCGACTTCATCCGCGCTGTAGCGCAATCGGGCAAGCCGGTGAACATCAAGAAGGGCCAATTTTTGGCCCCTTGGGACATGAAAAACGTCATCGACAAGGCCCGCAGCGCCGCCCGCGAAGTCGGCTTGTCCGAAGACAACTTCTTGGCCTGCGAGCGCGGCGTGAGCTTTGGCTACAACAACCTCGTGGCCGACATGTCGAGCCTGGCCGAAATGCGCAAAACCGGCGCACCGGTGGTGTTTGACGTGACCCACTCGGTGCAAAAGCCCGGAGGCCAAGGCACCAGCAGCGGCGGTGCCCGCGAGATGGTGCCGGTGCTGGCCCGCGCTGGCGTGGCCGCGGGTGTGGCGGGTCTCTTCATGGAAACCCACCCCAAGCCCGCCGAGGCCTGGTCGGATGGCCCCAACGCGGTGCCACTGGGCAAAATGAAAGCCCTGCTGGAGACGCTGGTTCAGCTCGATTCCGTCACCAAAAAGAACCCCTTCCTCGAGGACAACTTCGCATGAGCGGCTATATCATCGCCAACGTCCAAGTGACCAACCCGACCCAGTACGAAGAGTACAAAAAGTGGTCGACTGCCGCGATGCAGGCCACCGGCGCCGAAGTCTGCGTGCGGGGCGGCAAGGTGGAAGTGCTGGAAGGCGACTGGTCGCCCGAGCGCATCGTGATTTTGAAATTCCCGACCTTTGAAGCGGCCAAGGCCTTTTATGAAGTGCCCGAATACCTCAAAGCCCGCGAAGCCCGAGCCGGTGCGGCCATCATGCGCATGGTCGTGGTCGAAGGTCTGTAAAGTTTTATTTTTCCATTGAGAGAGTCTGAAAATGAGTGCAATCGTAGATATCGTCGGCCGTGAAATCCTCGACAGCCGTGGCAACCCCACCGTGGAATGCGATGTGTTGCTGGAGTCCGGCGTCATGGGCCGCGCCGCTGTGCCCTCTGGCGCATCCACAGGCAGCCGCGAAGCCATTGAATTGCGTGACGGCGACAAGAGCCGCTATCTCGGCAAAGGCGTCTTGAAAGCCGTCGAGCACATCAACACCGAAATCTCCGAAGCCGTGTTGGGTCTGGATGCCTCTGAACAAGCCTTTTTGGACCGTACCCTGATCGACCTGGATGGCACCGACAACAAGAGCCGCTTGGGCGCCAACGCCATGTTGGCCGTGTCCATGGCCGTGGCCCGCGCTGCGGCCGAAGAATCTGGCTTGCCCTTGTACCGCTACTTTGGCGGCATGAACGGCAACCAGCTGCCCGTGCCCATGATGAACGTCATCAACGGTGGCGCACACGCCAACAACAACTTGGACTTGCAAGAGTTCATGATCATCCCCGTGGGCGCACCCAGCTTCCGCGAAGCCGTGCGTTGGGGCGCTGAAGTGTTCCACGCCTTGAAGAAAATCATCCACGACAAGGGCATGAGCATTGCCGTGGGCGACGAAGGCGGCTTTGCCCCCAACGTCGACAGCCACGAAGCGGCCATTCAGATGGTGCTGGACGCGATCGCTGCAGCCGGTTACACCGCAGGTGAGCAAATCGCCATTGGCCTCGATTGCGCGGCCAGCGAGTTCTACAAGGACGGCAAGTACGTGTTGGCCGGCGAAGGCGGCATCAGCCTGACGTCTGAACAGTGGACCGACATGCTGGCCACTTGGTGCGACAAGTACCCCATCATCAGCATCGAAGACGGCATGGCCGAAGGCGACTGGGACGGCTGGAAAGTGCTGACCGACCGTTTGGCCAAGAACGTGCAAATCGTCGGTGACGACCTGTTTGTGACCAACACCAAGATCTTCAAAGAAGGCATCGACAAAGGCATTGCCAACTCGATCCTGATCAAGATCAACCAGATCGGCACTTTGACCGAGACCTTCGAAGCCATCGAAATGGCCAAGCGCGCCGGTTACACCGCGGTGATCTCTCACCGCTCGGGCGAGACCGAAGACTCGACGATTGCAGACATCGCTGTGGGCCTGAACGCCGGCCAGATCAAGACCGGCTCGATGAGCCGTTCGGACCGCATGGCCAAGTACAACCAGCTGCTGCGCATCGAAGAAGACTTGGGCGACGTGGCGGTGTACCCTGGCCGCAGCGCTTTTTACAACCTGCGCTAAAACAACATGGGCAACCGCCTCGTCCCCATCGTGCTGATCGCCTTGTTGGCGATCGTGAATGCGCAGTTGTGGTTCGGGCGGGGCAGTTTGCCCAATGTGGCCAAGCTCGAGCGTGACCTTCAGGCACAAAAGGCTTCCAACGAGGAAGCCCGCCGCACCAACGAGCAGCTCAATGCCGAGGTCAATGACCTCAAAGAAGGTCTGAGCATGGTGGAAGAACGCGCACGGCAAGAGTTGGGCATGGTCAAAGCCAACGAAATCTTCGTTCAGATCGCCAAATGATGTCCCCCACCGAGATCGCCGGCTTTGTGCTGGGCTTGGTGATGGTGGTCTGCAGCATCCGCGAGCTGCACTGGAGCTGGCCCTTGGCCATCATCAGCTCTCTCCTCTATTTTTTCGTTTTCAAAGACAGCCTGCTGTACGGCGAAGCGGCTTTGCAGCTGGTCTTCGTCGCACTGGCCATGTGGGGTTGGTGGCAGTGGCTTCGCACGGGCGATGACGCCCAACCGACATTGGTCATACAGCGCTTGTCCCGACGCGGCTGGACTGGGGTCGCCATCGCCTCACTGACGCTTTGGCCTGCGCTGGCCCTGTTGCTGCAACATTTCACCGACAGCGATGTGGCTTGGGGCGATGCCTTGCCCACCGCATTGAGCCTGGTCGGGCAGGTGTTGCTGGGCCGCAAATTCATCGAAAACTGGCTGGTCTGGCTGGTGGTCAATGTGATCAGCGTCGCGCTTTTTGCCTACAAAGGGCTGTGGCTGACCTGCCTGCTGTACGGTTTGTTCGCGCTCATGAGCGTGTGGGGCTGGCGAGCTTGGCAAGTGCGCATGAAGGCCTCGTCATGACGCCATTGCGCATCGCCATCGTGGGCGCGGAAAGCACCGGCAAATCGTCCCTCACGCAAACACTGGCCGAGGTGATCCGCTTGCGTGGTCACGCGGCACACACCATTGACGAGGTCTTGCGCGCCTGGTGTGAGCGCGAAGGCCGGACACCCAAGCCTCATGAGCAGTTGGGCATCGCCCAAGCGCAGGCGCAGGCGGTGGAGCAAGCCGGGCAACAAGGCTGGGTCATCTCGGACACCACGCCCTTGATGACGGCGGTTTACAGCCACATGCTGTTTGCCGATGAAAGCCTGTACCCCATGGCCTTGGCGCATCAGAAGCACTACGACATCACGCTGGTGACGGGACTGGACTTGCCCTGGGTCGCAGACGGTTTGCAGCGTGATGGCCCCCAGGTGCGTGGCCCGGTGGACACCTTGGTGCGCCAAGCGCTGGAGCGTTCAGGCATCCATTACCGCGTGGTCTATGGTCAAGGGCCACAACGCCTGAACAACGCCCTGCTGGCTTTGGGTCTGCAAGGTGAAGATGAACAAGCGCGGCAGCTGCGCGAGCAGGGCCAATTTGCCATCAATCAGGGGCGCACCGCGTGGCAATGCAACGAGTGCAGCGACCCCGAGTGCGAACACCAGTTGTTCACGGGCTTGCTGAAGCAGCGTTCAACTTTGTAGATCGGCGCTTCAGCGCCGACACGGGTTGATGCTCATGCATTTGTCGGGGCTAAAGCCACCGACCTATCGTTGGATCAGTGAACCGAGCCGCCTGAGGGATCTGGCACCAAGCCCGTGAAGAGACCCGCTGCGTCGACCGGATCGAACTGGTATTCGGCGCCGCAAAAATCGCAGCCCACATCCACTTGACCGCGCTCGGCGATGATGCTTTCCACCTCTTCGGTGCCCAGGCTGCGGATCATGTTGCCCACGCGCTCACGGCTGCAACGGCAGGCAAAGCGGGGGCCGGTTTCGCCGATGAAGGGCTCAAAGCGGGCCAACGGCTCCTCCCAATACAGGCGGTGCAAGATGGTTTCGGCGTCCAGCGTGAGCAATTCTTCGCGCTTGAGGCTCTTGGTCAGAATCGCAATGCGGCTGAAGTCTTCGCTTTGGCCCAGCACCGCTTCGCGCTCCACCGAATCGGCCTGACCGGCCAGATTGCCCTCGCCTTCGATCGGCAAGCGCTGGATCAGCAAACCGGCAGCCACTTTGTCGTCGGCCGCCAGCACCAGCACGGTGTCCAGCTGCTCCGACTGCAACATGTAATGCTCCAGCACTTCGCTGATGTTCTCCAGCTTCTCCCCTTGGTCGCCAAACAGCGGCACCACACCTTGGTAGGGCTGCTGACCAGGCAGGCGGTCTTGCGGGTCGAGTGTGATGGCGCAGCGCCCTTGGTTGTTCACGTTGACCATCTGGCTCAAGCTGGCGTCTTCGGCCACATCGCCCACTTGGGTACACGTCGCACGCAGGCTGAAATCGGGTTGCACCTCGACCACCCCCAACTTGACTGGGCCGTCTCCAAAAATCTGCAAGACCAAGGCGCCGTTGAACTTGATGTTGCCTTGCATCAGCACACCGGCAGCCGCCATCTCACCCAGCAACTGGCGCACGGGCGCGGGGTAGGCCCCGGTTTCGGAGTTGGCCGCGCGGCGGGCCAAGATGTCTTGCCAGGCATCGGTCAGTCGCACGAGCATGCCGCGCACCGGAAGGCCTTCAAAAATGAATTTATGGAGTTCGGACAAAGTCAATTCACCGGCCTGTCGGCCAATCCTCAAAAGTAAAAGTTCAAGCTCAAGCGATTTTTTTCAAACCAGCTTTGAAACGCTGCGCGTTTTCAACGTAATGACGTGCGCTTTGGCGCAGGCCTTCAATCTGCTCGGGGCTCAATTCGCGCACCACCTTGGCAGGCGTGCCCATGATCATGGAGCCATCGGGAAACTCTTTGCCCTCGGTCACCAAGGAGCCTGCGCCCACCAGGCAATTTTTGCCAATCTTGGCGCCATTGAGCACCACCGCGCCAATGCCGATCAAGGACTCGTCGCCGATGGTGCAGCCGTGCAGCATGACCATGTGGCCCACCGTGACGTGCTTGCCAACATTGATCGGCTTGCCGTGGTCGGCGTGCATCACGCTGCCGTCCTGGATGTTGCTGCCTTCGCCGATCTCGATGGTTTCGGTGTCACCGCGGATGGTGACCCCAAACCAGACGCTGGCGTCTTTGGCGATCTTGACCGCACCCATGACCTGTGCCGAGTCGGCGACCCAAGCGGAATCGGCCACTTCGGGCGTGTGTGCATCGAGTTGGTAAATGGCCATGGGGGTCTCCTGTGGGGTGATCGGTTGGGCAAAACCTACAATTGTAGGGAGGCTCAAGGCTGTTGCTTGGGCCCACGCACCGTCATGTCCTCAGAACACTGGATTTTTGACGGGAAACCCATTGTGCCGATCTCTTCTTGCCACGCATGTCTTCTTTGCGAATTGCTGCCCTGGGGCCTTGGGCCGAAGCCGACCCTGTGAAAAAAGCCGAGGCCACTTTGGCCCTGGACTTGCGCATGCCTGTGCGTGCACAAGAAGCCTTGCAAGCGCCCCGTCAAAGCCCAGGCCGCCCTGCCCGCCCCGAGTTGCTGCCGCACACCCACATCAAGGCCAAGTCGCTCACCACCCCCGAAGGCCGAGCCATCTTGCTGCATTCGATCACGCACATCGAGCTCAACGCCATCGACCTCGCGCTGGACGTGGTGTGGCGTTTTGCCGGCATGCCCGAGGCGTTTTACACCGACTGGGTGCGCATTGCCCAAGAGGAAGCCAAGCACTTCACCTTACTGCGCAACCATCTGGTGGGCATGGGTTACGACTATGGCGACTTTCCGGCGCACAACTCTTTGTGGGACATGGCCGAACGCACCCAGGGCGATGTGCTGGCCCGCATCGGCATCGTGCCGCGCACCATGGAGGCGCGGGGCTTGGACGCCTCGCCGGGCGTCAAAAACAAGCTGGTCAGCGCAGGCGACCACGAAGGCGGCAAGATTTTGGACATCATTTTGGAAGAAGAGATCGGCCATGTGGCCGCGGGCAACCGTTGGTACCGCTTACTGTGCGCGCAGCGTGGCCTCGACCCAGTAACGACCTACGCCGAGCTGATCGCGCAATACGACGCCCCCAAACTGCGTCCGCCTTTCAACATGAGCGCCAGGCGGTTGGCTGGTTTTGAAGAAGCGGAATTGGACGCTCTGAGCTGACCCCATGCCCGCAGGTCGGCTCCTTCAGGTCCGACA
>NKIO01000122.1 GCA_002255935.1 Comamonadaceae bacterium PBBC2 | reverse complement strand
TTCGCGCCCGTGGCCACCACAGGGAGATGCTCGTGCGGATTCTCCCATTACACCGCCACCTTCACCCCCACGGCCAGCAGCACCGGCACCGCCCTGATCGGCGTGGTGCACGGCAAATTCAGCGACGCCGCCGCCAACCTCAACAAAGACACCTACGTCAGCGCCGTCGCTGGCACCACACAAGAAACCAACAACTTGGTGGCCATCACCTTCGACACCACCAGCAAAACCGACGCGACCGCGCCCACCATCGCCATCACCAGCGACGTCTCCAGCCTGCTCGAAAACCAAACCGCCACCATCACCTTCACCCTGAGCGAAGCCAGCAAAGACTTCACCCTGGCCGACATCACCGTCAGCGGCGGCACACTCAGCAACCTCACAGGCTCTGGCGCCAACTACACCGCCACCTTCACGCCCGACCTCAACAGCACCGCCAACGGCGTCATCCAGGTCAAGTCCGGCACCTTCAGCGACGCCTTGGGCAACATCAACGCCGACGGCGCCGACGCCAACAACACCGTCAGCCTGAACGTCGACACCCGCGACGTCACGCCGCCCACCATCGCCTTGACCAGCGACAAAACCAAGCTGCTGGCCGGCCAAACCTCGGTCATCACCTTCACCCTGAGCGAGCCCAGCAAAGACTTCACGCTGTCCGACATCACCGTGCGCGGCGCCAGCCTGAGCAACCTCACGCCGGTGGCCACCACCGGCAACGTCAACGCCGGTTACACCCAATACACCGCCGTGCTCACCCCGCTGGACAACAGCACCGCCGACAGCGCGGTCTATGTGCCCTCCAGCAGCTTCTCCGACCCGGTGGGCAACCTCAACGTCGACGGTGCCGATGTCAACAACACGGTGATCATGACCACCGACACGCGCGATGTGACCTCGCCCACCATCGCCATCGCCAGCGACAAGACCACCCTCAAGGCCGGTGACACCGCCAACATCACCTTCACCCTGAGTGAAATCGTGGGCGACTTCCAAGACAGCGACATCACCGTCGCCGGCGGCACCTTGAGCGCCCTGGTCCAAAGCAGCACCGACCCCAAGGTCTACACCGCCGTCTTCACGCCCTACGCCAACAGCATCGCCGCCAGCAGCATCTTTGTCGACTCGGCCAAGCTCAGCGACGCCGCCGGCAACTACAACACCGACGGCGCCGATGCCAACAACACCGTGCTCATGAGCACCAACACCGTGGTGGTGGACACCACCACCCCGACCATCGCCATCGCCCGCACCGGCTCGGGCACGCTCACCAGCACCGAGACCATCACCTTCACCCTGTCCGAGATCAGCAACAACTTCGCGCTGTCCGACATCGACGTTAACGGCGGCAAGCTCAGCAACTTCACACCCGTGCCCACCTCGGGCACACCTGGCACCGGCTACACCCAATACACCGCCACCTTCACGCCCAATGCCTCCAGCAGCGGCAACGCCACCATCGGCGTGGCGTCCTCGCGCTTCAGCGACGCGGCCGGCAACCTCAACAAAGACACCTACGTCAGCGGCGTCAGCGGTGTGGTGCAAGAGGCCAACAACCAAGTCACCATCGCCTTCAATACCACCAACCCCGCGCCCTCGGCCGACACCACCGCGCCGACCATCATCGTGGCGCGCTCGGGCGCTGGCACCTTGACCACCGGCACCACCGAACTCATCACCTTCACCCTCAGCGAAGCCAGCACCAGCTTTGCCATCAATGACATCGATGTCACCGGTGGCAACCTGACCAACCTGTCGGCCGTGGGCGGCAGCGGTGACGCCATCAAAGGCTTCACCCAATACGTGGCCACCTTCACGCCCAACGCCAACGCCAACGGCGTGGCCTCTATCGGCGTGGCCTCGGGCAAGTTCGGCGATGCCGCAGGCAACCTCAACCTCGACACCTACCAAGGTGGCGTGGCCGGGTCCGTGCAAGAAGCCAACAACCAGATCGCCATCGCCTTTGACAGCACCGGCAAGTCCGACCTGATCAACCCCACCATTGCGCTGAGCAGCGACAAGCTCTACCTGCGCGAAGGCGACGTCGCCACCATCACCTTCACCCTGTCCGAGGTCAGCACCGACTTCACCCTGGCCGACGTGAAATTCACCGGCGGCACGCTCAGCAACTTCAGCGGCTCGGGCAAGGTCTACACCGCCACCTTCACCCCCGACGCCCTGAGCAAAGCCAACAGCGTCATCACCGTCGAAAGCGTGCGCTTCCAAGACGCCTCGGGCAACTTCAACGTGGACGGGGCTGACGCCAACAACACCCTGACCCTGTCGACCAACACCTTCGACACCACACCGCCCACCATCGCGGTCACCAGCAGCAAAACGCAGCTGCTGCAAAACCAGACCGCGCTCATCACCTTCACCCTGAGCGAAGCCGTCAGCGACTTCGCCGCCAGCGACGTCACCGTCAGCGGGGGCACGCTCAGCGGCTTTGCCCAAAGCCTGACCGACCCCAAGGTCTACACCGCCACCTTCACGCCGGCGACCAACAGCACCGCCACCAGCGTCATCAGCGTGGCCAGCACCAAGTTCAGCGACGCGGCAGGCAACTTCAACGCCGACGGCGCCGAAGCCAACAACCGCCTGAGCATGTCCACCGACACGCGCGACCTGGTGCCCCCCACCATCGTCGTCACCGCCGACCAAACCGCGCTCAAAGCCGGGCAGGTGGGTGTCATCACCTTCACCCTGAGCGAAGACAGCGCCGACTTCACCTTGGCCGACGTCAGCGCCACCGGCGGCACGCTCAGCAACTTCACCGGCAGCGGCAAAAACTACACCGCCACCTTCACGCCCACCGCAGGCTCCAGCGGTTCGGGCACGGTCAGCGTGGCCTCGGCCGCTTTTGCCGACGCCGCAGGCAACCAAAACGCCGACGGCGCAGACACCAACAACACCGTCAGCATGAGCGTGGACACCTCGGTGCCCACCATCGCCATCAGCAGCAACAAGACCTTCATGAAGGCCGGTGACACCGCCACCATCAGCTTCACGCTGTCCGAGGCCAGCACCGACTTCTCTTCGGCCGACGTCACCGTCAGTGGCGGCACGCTCAGCAACTTCTCGGGCAGTGGCACGTCCTACACCGCCACCTTCACGCCCACCGCCGGCTCCACCGCCGACAGCGTGATCAGCGTCGCCTCCAACAAGTTCAGCGATGCCGCAGGCAACTTCAACACCGACGGGGCCGAGGCCAACAACAGCATCACCATGTCCACCGACACGGTGCCGCCCACCGTCGCCATCACCAGCGACAAGAGCACCTTGAAAGTTGGCGAAACCGCCACCATCACCTTCGCGCTGAGCGAATCGGCCACCGACTTCACCGCCGCCGACGTCGCCGTCACCGGCGGCACGCTGAGCAACTTCACCGGCAGCGGCACGTCCTACACCGCCACCTTCACGCCCACCGCAGGCTCCACTGGCAACGGCACCGTCTTTGTCGACTCCGACAAATTCAGCGACGCCGCAGGCAACCTCAACAAAGACGGCGCCGAAGCCAACAACACGCTGACCATTGCCAGCGACACCGCTGCGCCCAGCATCTCGATCACCACCGACAAAACCCTGATCG
>NKIO01000121.1 GCA_002255935.1 Comamonadaceae bacterium PBBC2 | reverse complement strand
CGCCGTATTTCGACCGTGTGTTCGTGCCGCTGATGGTGCCGCTGCTCTTGGCCATGGTGCCGGGCACCGTGGTGCCTTGGCATGTGGCACGTTGGGCGGCCGTGCGATCGGTGCTGGTGCCCGGTGCGCTGGCGCTGCTGGCGGCCAGCGCCTGGGCCAGTTGGGGCGCAGCGCCCCAAGACGCCGCGTTGACGATGCCAAGTGGCTGGCTCACGGTGATGGGCGGCACGCTGGGCGGCTGGATCGCCTTGTCGGGCGCATGGCAAATCGCGCTGCGCCTGCGCTTGCCCGGCTCACCGGGCCTGGCCTGGTGGGGCATGCATGTGGCGCATCTGGGTGTGGCGGTGCTGGTGCTGGGCATCACGGGGGTCAAGTCTTTTCAGGTCGAGCGCGATGTGCGCTTGGGCGTGGGCGAGGCGGTCACGGTGGCGGGTGTGCGCTACCAGTTGACGGGTGTGGACCAGCACCTGGGGCCCAACTATTTGGCTTTGCGAGCACAGCTCAAGCTGTTCGAAGGCGAGCGTGAGGTGGGGGCGCTCAAGCCCGAGAAGCGCCGCTATGTCTCGAGTGCCATGCCCATGACCGAGGCGGCGATTGACCGCAATCTGTGGCGCGACCGCTATGTGTCTTTGGGCGAGCCTTTGGCGGGTGAGCCTGCGCAGTGGAGTTTTCGCGTGTACCACAAGCCCTATGTCTCGTGGATCTGGTTGGGGGCGGTGTTCATGGTGTTGGGTGGGGGCTTGGCGGCATGGGATCGGCGTTACCGCGAGGCGCGTGAATCGTTGCCACGGCCCGTGCCCAAGCCCTTGCCAAGCGCTGATGCGCTCGCGCCTTGGGGGGTGAACCCATGAGCACGGTGGCCCCACCGGTTCGGCGCATGCCGCTTTGGGTCTTGGTGCCGCTGGCGCTCTTGGTCGGCTTGGTGGCGTTTTTGGCCGTGGGTTTGCAACGCAACCCGCAAGAGATCCCATCGCCCCTGATCGGCCAGCCTGCACCCGCTTTGCGTTTGCCGGTGGTGGGGGGCACAGGCACCTTCGATCAGGCGCAACTCAAGGGGCAGCTCACGCTGGTCAATGTGTGGGCCACTTGGTGCGCCGGCTGCCGCGAGGAACACCCGATCTTGATGGCCTTATCGCGCCAGCCGGGGCTGCAGATGGTGGGCCTCAATTACAAAGAAGTGCAGGCTTCGGAGTTGGCGGGCCAAGACCCGCTCAGCGCGCCTGCGTTGCAAAAAGCCACCGAACGCAGCCAGGCCTGGCTGCAAAAACATGGCCAGGCTTTTGGTGTGAATTTGCTGGACCTCGATGGTCGGGTGGGCATGGACTGGGGGGTTTATGGCCTGCCCGAGACCTATCTGCTTGACCGCGAGGGTGTGGTGCGCTTCAAGCACGCCGGGGCTTTGACCCCCGAAGTGGTGCAGCACAAGCTGCTGCCCTTGCTGCGGAGCTTGCCGTGATGCGCCGCGTCCTGAAGCTGTGCCTGCTTTTGTGCTTTGGCGCGCTCGGTGTGAGCGTGTGGGCACAAGTCTCTTTGCCGCTGGCTTTGCCTGCGGTGCAGGCCGTGACGGCCGCGCCCGCTCAAGCGCCCATGAGCGCCGCGGTTCAAGCGCGGTGGGACCACATCGCCACCGATTTGCGTTGCCTGGTCTGCCAAAACGAATCGCTGGCCTCGTCGAATGCCGAGCTGGCGCTGGACCTGCGCCGCGAACTGCGCAGCCTGATCGAACAAGGGCAAAGCGATGCCGACATCCGCACGTTTTTGCTCAGCCGCTACGGTGACTTTGTGCTGTACAAGCCGCAAGTCAAACCCGTGACCTGGCTGCTGTGGTTTGGCCCCTTTGTGCTGCTGGCGCTGGCGCTGGTTGTGGCTCTGCGACTGATGCGCCGCACCCCCGCCGCGCACGCGCCTTTGACCGACCGCGAGCGCGAGCGCGCCCGCCAACTGCTGGAGTCCTGATGACACTGCTACCGCCTTGGTTGGCGCTGATCCTGGTCTTGCTGTCGCTGGGCGCCAAGGCGGCTTGGGTTTTGCAGCGCGGCCTCGCCGCTCAGGCCCGGGCCAATTTGCACGCGGGACAAGATGTGCAGTCCCAAGCGCATCGGCGCATCCAAAAGCAACACCTGGCCGATCTGGACCGTGCCTTGGCCGAAGGCCGTCTGAACGCGGATCAACATGCCATGGCACGCGACGAGGCGCTGCGCCAACTGTTGGCCGATGAGGCCACGCCTGAAGCCCGTCATGTGGGGGCTTCTGTGCGCTGGGCCTGGCTGGTCGCCGCTTTGCTGGTGCTCAGTGGCCTGAGCTATGGGCCGCTGGGTTCGCCGCAGGCTTGGTGGCCATTGCCCCTCAGCCAGCGTGTGCAAATCAGTGCCAGCACGCCCGAGCAATGGGCCGAGCAAACCACAATCTGGCAACAGGCCACGCAAAACCGGCCTGACGATGCCCAGGCTTGGCTGACCCTGGCGCGTTTGCAGGCCGCGCAAAACGCACACGCACAAGCCGAGCAGGCCTTGGCCCGTGTGCTGGCTTTGTCGCCCGAGCCTGACCTGTGGATCGAGCGCGCACAAATGAAGGCCCTGAGCGCAGGGGGCGTCTACACCGGCGAGCCCTGGCAGTGGATTCTCAACGTGTTGCGTGCGCAACCCCAGCATCTGAATGCGCTGGTGCTGGCCGGCAGCGCGGCGATGTCCGAACAAAGGCATGCCGCAGCGCAAAATTATTGGCAGCAAGCGCTGGCCTTGGTGCCCGCCGAGAGCGAGGCCGCGCAAGGCTTGCAGCAAGCTTTGGCGCAAGCGGCCGACAAGGCGAAAGCGGCGGCCGTGCCCGCATCTGGCAGCAGGCCCCTCATCCAAGGTGAGGTGCGTGTCTCGGCGCAGGTGCAAAGCCAAATCGGCGCGGGTGCGACCTTGTTGGTCTATGCCCTGGCCGAAGAGGGCACGCGCCGCCCGGTGGCCATTTGGCGCGGCACGCCCAGCGCATGGCCGGTGGCCTTTGCCTTGAGCGACAGCATGGGCATGGGGGCGCCGCCGCTGTTGTCCGATCTGAAACAGGTGCGCTTGGTGGCGCGGATATCCCAAACAGGCGCCGCCCAAAAACAGCCCGACGATTGGCAAGTGGAGCTCTCGGGTGTGCGGACCGGTGTGCAAGGCGTGGTGCTCGACATCACCGCCCGCAGCCCCTAGGTCCGACCTTCAGGACAGCACTGGCCTCACTTGTAGGTCGGACCTTCAGGGCCGACGTGGGGTTGCGTGGCTCAGAACCTTGTCGGGGCTGAAGCCGCCGACCTGCGGGGCAGCACGGGCCTCACTTCGTAGGTCGGACCTTCAGGTCCGACGCGGGTTGTGGTGGCGCGGAGCCTTGTCGGGGCTGAAGCCGCCGACCTACGGTACCCCAACGGCCTCACTTGTAGGTCTGACCTTCAGGTCCGACCTTGGATGTTATTGCCGCAATTTGCGCGAGTGGCTGTGCACCGCCTCGATCAGGGCCGAGACATGCTCGGGGGGGGTGTACTGGCTGATGCCGTGGCCCAAATTGAAGATGTGTGTGGGCCCGGTTTGTGTGGTGTCGGTGTGCGGTTGGCCAAAGCTGTCGAGCACGCGGCAAGCTTCCTTGGCGATTTGCTCAGGTGGCGCGAAGAGCACATTCGGGTCGATGTTGCCCTGCAAGGCCTTGCCCGGGCCACCCACCTGTCCGCCCACCAAAGCACGCGCACGGCCCAGGTTCATGGTCCAGTCCAAGCCCAACAC
>NKIO01000120.1 GCA_002255935.1 Comamonadaceae bacterium PBBC2 | reverse complement strand
AGGCCACCTGGAGCCCCGAAGCCGAAAAGGAGCTGGGCAAGATCCCGTTCTTTGTGCGGGGCAAAGCGCGCCGCAACACCGAGCGATTTGCCCAAGACCAGGGCGTGGCGACCATCACCGTGGAGACCCTCTACGATGCCAAAGCCCATTTCAGCCGGTAAACAGGCCTCATCCAACACACCCCGCATGAGCGTGGTGCTGTTGACCATGGACAGCCACCTGGCCAGCGCCGCCGAGAGCGCGGCCGAACGCCTGGCGCGCGACCTGCCCGGCCTGCACCTGCAAACCCACAGTGCTTCGGCCTGGCGCGACAGCGACAAGGCCCTGGCCGCGTGCTTGGCCGCCGTGGCGCAAGCCGATCTGGTCATCGTCACCATGCTCTTCATGGAAGACCATTTCCTGCCGGTGCTGGACGCATTGCAAGCGCGGCGCGAACAGTGCGACGCCATGGTCTGCATCATGTCGGCACCACAAGTGACCCAGCTCACCCGCATGGGCAAGTTGGTGATGGGCCGCGAATCGAGTGGCCTGATGGCCTTGCTCAAAAAGCTGCGCCCCAGCGCGAAAAACAAAGATACCGGCTCTGACACTGGAGCGCCGTCCAGCGCCGGAGCCAAGCAAATGGCCATGCTGCGCCGCCTGCCCAAACTGCTGCGCTTCATTCCCGGCACCGCGCAAGACCTGCGCCTGTTCTTTTTGACCATGCGCTACTGGCTGGCGGGCTCTGAGCACAACATCGAGCACCTGGTCAAAACACTGGTGCACCGCTACGCCCAAGGCCCACGCGAAAGTTTCCGCGCATTGGCCCAGCCCGAAGACCCGATCGAATACCCCGAGGTGGGCCTGTACCACCCGCAGATGAAAAACCGCATCGGCGAACAGCTGAGCGACCTGCCCGGCCACGGCCGCAAAGACCAGCCCGCCGTGGGCTTGTTGCTGCTGCGCTCGTATTTGCTGGCGGGCAACACCGCGCATTACGACGCGGTCATCCACTCACTGCAAGCGCGTGGGCTGCGCGTGATCCCGGCTTTTGCCAGCGGCTTGGATGCACGCCCGGCCATGGACCGTTTCTTCAAGCCCGGCGTCGGCACCCCCATCCAGTCGCTGGTGTCGCTCACCGGCTTTTCGCTGGTGGGTGGCCCGGCCTACAACGACGCCAGTGCCGCCGAAGTGGCCCTGAGCGAACTCGATGTGCCCTACATCGCCGCGCACCCGCTGGAGTTTCAATCGATTGAGCAATGGGGCGACTCCACACGCGGCCTGCTGCCGGTGGAAAACACCATCATGGTGGCCATCCCTGAACTCGACGGCTCCATCTTGCCCATGGTCTATGGCGGTCGTCCCGGCCCCGCAGGCCAAACCTGCCACGGCTGCGACAAGCACTGCACCTTCCCCAGCGGCCCGCGCAGCCAAGACATGTTCACCTGCAGCGAGCGCACCGAGATGCTGACGGCCCGCGTGGAGCGCTTGGTGCGCCTGCGCGACAAACCACGCGCCGAGCGCAAGCTGGCCATCGTGCTGTTCAACTTCCCGCCCAACGCGGGCAGCGTGGGCACGGCCGCTTACCTGTCGGTGTTCCAGTCGTTGTTCAACACTTTGCAGCGCTTGTCGCTCGAAGGCTATCAAGTCACTTTGCCCGACAGCGTGGACGACCTGCGCAAGCGCCTGCTGCAAGGCAATGCCAGCCAATACGGCACGCAGGCCAATGTGCTGCACGCCATCGACACCGGCCACCATGTGCAAAACGAGCGCTGGCTCAGCGAGATCGAAGCGCAGTGGGGCCCTGCGCCCGGCAAGCACCTGACCAATGGCCAGTCGATCTTTGTCTTGGGCGCAGACTTTGGCCAGGTGGCGGTCACGGTGCAACCGGGCTTTGGCTACGAAGGCGACCCGATGCGCCTGCTGTTTGAAACCGGCTGCGCCCCCACCCACGCCTTCAGCGCTTTTTACCGCTACCTGCGCGAGGACTACGCGGCTGACGCGGTGCTGCACTTTGGCACGCACGGCGCACTCGAATTCATGCCGGGCAAACAAACCGGCTTGTCGGCCCAGTGCTGGCCTGACCGCCTGATCGGCGCGCTGCCCAACATCTACCTGTACGCCGCCAACAACCCGTCTGAAGGCGCATTGGCCAAGCGCCGGGGCGCGGCCACCTTGGTGAGCTACCTCACGCCCTCGCTCACGCACTCAGGCCTGTACAAAGACCTGGTCAGCCTGCAGCAGTCGATTGAACGCTGGCAGCAAATGGGCCCGGACCAAGCTCAGGACCGCGAGAGCCTGACCACACTGATCCACGAGCAAGCGCAGAGCATCGACCTGAGCGTGCCCGCATCCCACACAGCCGATGCCACCGCCTGGATCGAGCAGTTGCAAAACCAGCTGCTGGAACTCGAATACGCCCTGATCCCCGAAGGCCTGCACGTCATGGGCCAAGCCCCCACCCGCGAGCAGCGCTTGGGCACCCTCAAAGTCATGGCCGACGCCATGGGTTTGACCGGCGCTCAAAACGCCAACTTGATGGAAGCCTTGGTGGACGGCGCGAGCGAAGCGCAACTGAACGCACAGTTCAGCACCGACTTGCCCGCTGGCGACAAAGCCCAAGCGGAGACACTGCGCCAGCTGGTGCGCAGCAACCGCCTCTTGGGCGAAGACCACGAAATGCAAGGCCTGATGCGCGCCCTCGACGGCAGATACTTGCAACCCGCCCCCGGCGGCGACCTGATCCGCAATGCCAACGTGCTGCCCACCGGGCGCAATCTGCACGGCCTCGACCCCTTCCGCATGCCGTCGGCCTTTGCCGTGCGCGACGGCATGCGCCAAGCCGACAAACTCTTGGCCCGATACCAACAAGACCACCAAGCCCTGCCCGAAACCGTGGCCATGGTGCTGTGGGGCACCGACAACCTCAAGACCGAAGGCAGCCCGATGGCGCAGGCCTTGGCCTTGATGGGCGCAGCCCCACGCTTTGACAGCTACGGCCGCTTGGCTGGCGCGCAGCTGATTCCTTTGGCCGAGTTGGGTCGCCCCCGCATCGACGTGGTCATCACCTTGTCGGGCATCTTCCGCGACCTGCTGCCCATGCAAATTCGCTTGCTGGCCGAAGCCGCTTTTTTAGCGGCCAGTGCCGACGAACCACTCGATCAAAACTTTGTGCGCCAACATGCGCTGGCTTACCTGGCCGAGCACGAAGGCAGCACCTTGGAATGCGCCGCGCTGCGCGTGTTTGGCAACACCGAAGGCGCTTATGGCGCCAACGTGAACCAGCTGATCGACAGCAGCTGCTGGGACAACGAAAACGAACTGGGCGACGCCTTCACCCAACGCAAAGGCTTTGCCTATGGCCGCGAAGGCCGCCCGGTGCGAAACACCGCTGTGCTGCAAAGTGCGCTGGCCAGTGTCTCGCTCACCTACCAAAACCTCGACTCGGTGGAGCTGGGCGTGACCAGCATCGACACCTACTTTGACACCTTGGGTGGCATCAGCCGCGCCGTGCTGCAAGCCAAACACCAGCGCGATGGCAACGCCGCCGAAGCCCCACCGGTGTTCATTGGCGACCAGACCCAAGGCGAGGGCGTGGTGCGCAGCCTGACCGAACAAGTGGCGCTGGAAACCCGCAGCCGCATGCTCAACCCCAAGTGGCACGAAAGCATGCTGCAACACGGCTACGAAGGCGTGCGCCAAATCGAGGCGCACCTGACCAACACCATGGGCTGGTCGGCCACCACAGGGCAAGTGCAGCCCTGGGTCTACCAACAGCTGGCCCAGACCTTTGTGCTGGACCCCGCCATGCGCGAGCGCATGGCCCAGCTCAACCCCACCGCATCGGCCAAAGTGGCCAACCGCCTGCTGGAGGCCACCCGCCGCCAGTACTGGCAACCCGACGC
>NKIO01000119.1 GCA_002255935.1 Comamonadaceae bacterium PBBC2 | reverse complement strand
TGGGCACCAAAATCGTGTCGGCCTGGGGCATGAGTGAAAACGGAGCCGTCACACTGATCCGGCTCGATGATCCCGATGAACGCGCCTTCAACACCGATGGCTTGCCCCTTCCCGGCGTCGAACTCAAGGTGGTGGAAGCCGACGCCTCCGGTCCTGCTCTGCCTGCAGACGTGCAAGGCAAGCTGTATCTGCGCGCCTGCTCCAACTTTGGCGGATACCTCAAGCGACAGCACCTCAATGGCACCAACGCCGAAGGCTGGTTCGACACGGGCGATCTGGCCCGCATCGACGCGCAAGGCTATGTCCGCATCACCGGCCGCAGCAAGGACGTGATCATCCGTGGTGGTGAAAACATCCCCGTGGTCGAGATCGAGTCGCTGCTCTACAAGCACCCGGCTGTGGCCATGGCCGCCATCGTGGCCTACCCCGACGAGCGCCTGGGCGAACGCGCCTGCGCCGTGGTGGTGACCAAGCCTGGCCAAAGCTTTGACATGCCCACCATGGTCGATTACCTCAAAGCGCAAAAGGTCGCGATCCAGTACATCCCGGAAAAGCTGGAGGTTCGCCAAAGCATGCCTTCGACCCCTTCCGGAAAAATTCAAAAGTTCAAGCTGCGCGATGAATTGCGCAACGGTGCAGCGTAAAGAAAAACGCCACCCCCTTTACATCACAGGAGACCAACCATGACAACTTCTCACCGCTTTGCCTTGCGCCGAACCCTGACCGTGGCGGCACTGTCTTTACTGAGTTTGGGCACCAGCCTCAGCCATGCCCAAAGCTGGCCGAACAAGCCCATCCGCATCGTGGTCGGTTTTGCAGCCGGCGGCACCACCGACATGATGGCCCGCTTGGTCGCACAGGGCCTGACCGAGAGCTTGGGCCAATCGGTCGTGATCGACAACAAACCCGGCGCCAGCGGCAACATTGCTGCAGCCGAAGTCGCC
Organism: Comamonadaceae bacterium PBBC2; assembly: GCA_002255935.1. Lineage (GTDB taxonomy): Bacteria > Pseudomonadota > Gammaproteobacteria > Burkholderiales > Burkholderiaceae_C > Limnohabitans_A. The sequence continues at coordinate 3,028 of NKIO01000119.1, read as the reverse complement.
CGCGCTAATCCCGATGGTTACACCTTGCTGGTGGCGCCCACATCGGTGGAAACGGTCAACCCCCATTTGTTCAAATCGCCCTTACTGCCCTCGCGTGACCTGACCCCAGTCGCGGGCGTGGGCAAATCGCAGATGTATCTGGTGACCAAGCCACAAAGTCCGGCCAAGGATGTGCGTGAGTTGGTGGCACAGGCCAAGTCCGGCAAGATGTCCTACGCCTCAGCCGGCGCAGGCACGCCACCCCATCTGGCCTGCGAGTTGTTCAAGCAGGCCACAGGCACCGACATCCTGCACGTGCCTTACCGTGGCGCAGCGCCTGCCTTACAAGACGTGCTGTCCGGCCAGGCCGACATGGTCTGTGACCCAGGCATCTCATTCCCACACATCCGCACAGGCAAGGTCAAATTGCTGGCCGTCGTCAGCGAAAAACGCTCGCCATTCTTTCCCGATGTCCCCACCGTTGGCGAGCAAGGCTTCAAAGGTGCCAATTTGGACATCTGGTTTGGCATGTGGACGCCCAACAACACACCGGCTGAAATCATCAACCGCCTGAACCGCGAAGTGGCCAAAGCGCTGTCGTCGCCCACCTTGAAGGCCCGCTACGCCGACCTGGGCGGCGAAAACGTGGCCTTGGACACCGCAGAGTTCAAGGCCCTGTTGGCCAATGAGGGCAAGGTCCTTGGCAACCTGATCCGTGACCAGAAGATCACCGTCGAGTAAGCAGGCAAGAACGATGTCCGAGTCCCCTATCCTGAGCACCCGACACGGCCGAGTCGGCCTCATCACCCTCAACCGCCCAGCGCAACTCAATGCCCTCAACGACGCCCTGATGGACGCCCTGGGCCAGGCGCTGCTGAGCCTGGATGCGGACCCGGACATCGGCGCCATCGTCATCACCGGCAGCGACAAGGCTTTTGCCGCAGGCGCTGACATTGCTGTGATGGCCGATTGGACCTACATGGACGTTTACCAAGGCGGCTTCATCACCCGCAATTGGGAAACCATCCGCCAAGTGCGCAAGCCCGTGATCGCAGCCGTGGCGGGTTATGCCATGGGAGGTGGCTGCGAGTTGGCCCTGGCCTGCGACATCATCATCGCGGCCGAGTCAGCCCAGTTTGCCCTGCCCGAGATCAAGCTGGCGATGCTGCCCGGTGCGGGCGGCACCCAACGCCTGCCACGCGCCATTGGCAAGGCCAAGGCCATGGACATGTGCCTGTCGGCCCGCATGCTGAATGCCCAAGAAGCCGACCGCTACGGCCTGGTCTCGCGCGTGGTGCCCGATGCCGAGCTGCAGGCCGTGACTCTGAAGCTGGCCACGCAGATTGCGGGCTACTCGCTGCCCGCCTTGATGGCCATCAAGGAGTCGGTCAACCGCGCCCACGAGGCCAGCCTCACAGAAGGCATTTTGTTCGAGCGCCGTGCGCTGCACGCCCGCTTCGCCAGCGCCGACGCCCATGAAGGCATGCACGCCTTCCTCGACAAACGAAAACCCGTTTTCCAGCACCGTTAACCCCACTTTGACCATGGCCCTCGACTCCGAATCCTTTGACCTCCTGCTGCCCACCCTGCAGCGCTTCATTCGCGAACGCCTGATCCCGGCAGAAGACCACCTCGAAGAACACGACGATGTGCCAATGGACATCGTTCAGGACATGAAGGACATGGGACTGTTTGGCCTCACGGTGCCCGAAGAATTCGGCGGCATCGGCCTGTCGGTGAGCCAGGAAGTGCTGGTCAATTACGAACTCGGCCGCACCGCGCCAGCATTCCGTTCGGTGTTTGGCACCAACATCGGCATCGGCTCTCAAGGCATCTTGATGGACGGCACGCCCGAACAAAAAGCCCAATACCTGCCCCGCGTGGCCAGCGGTGAGCTGATCATGTCGTTTGCGCTGACCGAGCCCGATGTAGGGACCGACGCAGCCTCGCTCAAGACCCGCGCCGAGCTTGATGGGGACCATTACGTTCTAAACGGCACCAAGCGCTACATCACCAACGCCCCCCGCGCTGGGGCATTCACCCTGATGGCGCGCACTGGAGGCCCTGGCGCATCGGGCGTCTCGGCCTTCATCGTGCCGGCCAAGCTGCCCGGCCTCAGCCTGGGCAAGCCCGACAAAAAGATGGGGCAGCGCGGCACCAAGACCTGTGATGTCATTTTGGACAATGTGCGTGTGCCTGCCGCCAACATCATCGGCGGCGTGCCCGGGCAGGGTTTCAAGACCGCGATGAAAGTGCTCGACCGTGGGCGCCTGAACATCTCGGCCGTGTCTTGCGGACTGGCCTCGCGCATCCTCGATGAGGCACGCACTTACGCTCGCAACCGCAAGCAATTCGGCAAGCCCATTGGCGAGTTTCAGTTGATCCAGGCCATGCTGGCCGACAGCCAGGCCGAACTGCTGGCCGCCTGGTCCTTGGTCAAGGACGTGGCCGGACGCTTTGACGGCAAACCAGCGCATCTGTCTGACCCTGAAATTTCCATGCAGGTGTCGTGCGCCAAATTGTTCTCCACCGAGATGGTGGGCCGCGTGGCCGACCGCGGCGTGCAGATCCATGGCGGCGCGGGCTACATCAACGAATACCCGGTCGAGCGCTTTTACCGCGACGCCCGCCTGCTGCGCCTTTACGAGGGCACCACACAAGTCCAGCAAATCATCATCGGCCGCGAGCTGCTGCGAACAGCCTGAATACAGGCCACAACCCTATTTGAATCGACAGAAATGACCGGAGAGAAACCATGAAAATTCTTGTTCCCGTGAAACGGGTGGTGGATTACAACGTCAAAGTGCGCGTCAAGTCCGACAACAGCGGCGTGGACATTGCCAACGTCAAGATGAGCATGAACCCCTTTGACGAGATCGCTGTCGAAGAAGCCGTGCGTCTGAAAGAAAAAGGCCTGGCCACCGAGGTGATCGCGGTCTCTTGCGGCGTGGCCCAGTGCCAAGAAACCCTGCGCACCGCCATGGCCATCGGCGCAGACCGTGGCATTTTGGTCGAGACTCCGGCCGATCTGGATCTGCAGCCGCTGGCC
>NKIO01000020.1 GCA_002255935.1 Comamonadaceae bacterium PBBC2 | reverse complement strand
CGGGGGACCCGCGGCCCTACGCCGAGGGGATGCGCCAGTGGAGCACGCTGCACCCTGAGTTTGCGCACCTGCCACGCAAGTTCAAGATTGCCATCACCGGCGCCACCGAAGACCGCGCCGCGATTGGCTGGCACGACGTGGGCCTGCGCGTGACCACCAACGCCGCTGGCGAAGTCGGCTTCAAAGTCCTGGTGGGCGGCGGCATGGGCCGCACCCCGGTCAACGGCGTGGTGATCCGCGAGTTCTTGCCTTGGCAGGACATCATGAACTACCTCGAAGCCGTGGTGCGCGTGTACAACCGCTGGGGCCGTCGTGACAACAAGTACAAAGCCCGCATCAAAATTTTGGTCAAGGCCGAAGGCCAGCGCTACTTTGACGAAGTGGAAACCGAGTTCCGCGAAATCATCGAGCGCGACGGCGCACCCCACACCCTGCCACAAGCCGAACTCGACCGCGTGAAAGCCGGATTTGTGGACCCTGCGCTGGACCTGCCAGAGAACACCGACGAGTGGCTGGCCCAGGCCGAAGCGGCGCTCAGCATCGAAGCGGCCAAGACGCCCGCCTTTGCCCGCTGGCTGACGCGCAATGTGCGCCCACACCGCAACCCGCAACTGCGCGCCGTGTCGCTGTCCTTCAAGCGTCCGGGCTATGCCCCAGGTGACGCCACTGCCGATCAACTGGACGCCGCTGCGACCTTGGTCGAGAAATTCTCGGCAGGCGAAGCCCGTGTCTCGCACACCCAAAACCTGCTGCTGCCTTGGGTGCGCCTGGACCAGCTGCATGCCCTGTGGCTCGAAGCCAAGGCCCTGGGCGTGGCCCAGCCCAACATCGGTTTGCTGACCGACATGATCGCCTGCCCTGGCGGCGACTACTGCGCCTTGGCCAATGCCCGCTCCATCCCCACGGCCAGCGCCATCACCGAGCGCTACCAAGATCTCGACGAGCTGGAGGACCTGGGCCACATCGATTTCCACATCAGCGGTTGCATCAACTCCTGCGGTCACCACCACTCGGGCCACATCGGCATTTTGGGTGTCGATAAAGACGGCAAGGAGTGGTACCAGGTCACGCTGGGCGGCTCGGACGGCAAAGACCTGTCCGGTGCGGCCACACCCGGCAAGGTGGTGGGCCCCTCCTTCTCTTCGTTTGAAGTGCCCGACGTGATCGAAGCGATTTTGAACACCTACAAGCAGCTGCGCGTGAGCACCGGCAACGGCAAGCAAGAAGCCTTCATCGAGACGCTGCGCCGTGTCGGCCAAGACCCCTTCAAAGCCGCTGCCAACGCTGCCCGCCATCCGGCTGAGGAACAAACCGCCTGAACAGACACCTTGTAGGAGCCAGCCCTGCTGGCGATTCGGTCGTCCACAAAACACCGCTTGCAGGGCAAGCTCCTACGGAGAAAACACCCATGAAAATCATTTCCACACAAGAACACCAAGCGGCAGACGCCACCGGCGTTTTGGCACTCGCCAACGACGTGGACCCCCGCACGCTCGACCTGTCCGGCGTCACCCGCATTGACTTGCAGTTCCCGGCCTTCACCGATGGCCGCGCTTACAGCCAGGCCTTTTTGCTGCGCCGCCGCCTGCGCTTTGCAGGCGAGTTGCGTGCCACGGGTGACGTGCTGATCGACCAATTGGTGCAGATGCAGCGCACAGGCTTTGATGTGGCCGTGCTCAAAGAGGGCGTGGACGCCAGCGCCGCCCAGCGCCAGCTGGACCGCTATGCCGGTTTCTACCAAGGCTCGGCCGTGGGGACGCAACCCCGATTCGCCCAAACCGCATAAGGCCCTGTAGGAGCTTGCCCGGTAAGCGATGCGCCGCAAACCACCGGCTTGATCGCCAGCAGGCTGGCTCCTACCAAAACACGAACATGACTTCCTCCTTGATTTCTTCCCGCAACGCACCGCTCAAGGCCACCGAGCAAAACGCCAAGGCCAGCGCCGACTTTGCCGCCAAGTTGGCCGAGACCCAGGCTTTGCTGCAACGCGCCGCCGCCGAGTTCACCCCCGTGACCCAAGCCTCCAGCCTGGGTGCCGAAGACGTGGTGATCACACACCTGATCAACAGCCTGCAGCTGGACATTCCGGTCTTTGTGCTGGAGACCGGCGCGCTGCACACCGAGACACTGGCCCTGCTGGAGCGCACCCAGGCGCATTCGCGTGCGCCCATCGTGGTGTACCGCCCGGTGCAGGAATCGGTGATCCAGTTCGTGCGCGACCAAGGCCAAGACGCGATGTACAAATCGATCGAGCAGCGCAAAGCCTGCTGCGGCGTGCGCAAGATGGCGCCACTGGCCCGCGCCTTGACAGGCCAACGCGCTTGGATTACCGGCCTGCGCCAAGAGCAATCCACCGCCCGTGCTGAAGTGCCTTTGCTCGATACCAGCGAAGAAGCCACCAAAGGCCTGGCCAAATTCAACCCACTGGCGAAGTGGACTTGGGGCGACGTGTGGCACTACATCGCCACAAACCAAGTGGACTACAACCCGCTGCACGACCAGTTTTTCCCGAGCATCGGCTGCGCGCCTTGCACCCGGGCCATCAGCCTGGGCGAAGAGTTTCGCGCTGGCCGCTGGTGGTGGGAGGACGAGGCGGCCAAGGAGTGCGGGTTGCACGTCAAGAATTAAAAAAATTTCCCAACCATCACCGGCAGTGGTGCCCCTCTACAGCCAAACGAAGAAAGCGGGTCTATGGGAGCTTGCCTTGCAAGCGATTGCCCAGCAGACCACTGTCAAGTGAATCGCCAGCAGGGCTGGCTCCTACAGAAAACGAAGAACGCACATGAACGCCATGACACAAAACGAGTTGCACACCCTGAGCAACAGCCACCTGGATGCGCTGGAAGAAGAGACGATCTTCATCCTGCGCGAAGTTGCCGCCGCCTTCGAGCGCCCCACCCTGTTGTTTTCGGGCGGCAAGGACTCCTTGGTCATGCTCAAGTGCGCCGAAAAGGCTTTTGGCGCGGGCCGACTGCCTTACCCGCTCTTGATGATCGACACCGGTCACAACTTCCAAGAAGTGACCGATTTCCGTGACTTGCGCGCCAAAGAACTGGGCGCAGAGCTGATCGTGCGCAGCGTCGAAGACTCCATGAAGCGTGGCACCGTGCGCCTGGCCCACCCCGGCGAGAGCCGCAACGTACACCAGTCGGTCACGCTGCTCGAAGCGATTGAAGAGTTCCGCTTTGATGCACTGATCGGCGGCGCCCGCCGCGACGAAGAAAAGGCCCGCGCCAAAGAGCGCATCTTTTCGCACCGCGACAGCTTTGGCCAGTGGCAGCCCAAGGCGCAGCGCCCCGAGCTGTGGACGCTGTTCAACCACAAGCTGCAGCCCGGTGAGCACTTTCGCGTGTTCCCCGACCGCCGGGGCCTCTTGGTGCCCGTGACCGAGTTGACACCGCCCAAAGACGGTGAAGAAGTGGTGGTGCGCGACGTGCGATTCCGCACGGTGGGCGACATCACCTGCACCTGCCCGGTCGAGAGCACTGCGGCCACGCCTGAGCAAATCGTGATCGAGACACTGGCGGCTGATGTGAGCGAGCGCGGCGCGACCCGCATGGACGACAAGACGTCCGAGGCTTCGATGGAGAAGCGCAAAAAAGACGGCTATTTCTGATCAGGGAGAAAAAGACATGAGCAACAACCAACACTTTTCTGCCCTCAAGTTCATCACCTGTGGGTCCGTCGACGATGGCAAGAGCACGCTGATTGGCCGCCTGCTGGTGGACACAAAGGCCGTGCTGCAAGACCACTTGGCGGGTGTGCAGCGCTCGGGCGAAACCGATTTGGCCCTGCTGACCGACGGTCTGTCTGCCGAGCGCGAGCAAGGCATCACCATCGACGTGGCCTACCGCTACTTCAACACCGAAGCGCGCAAGTTCATCATCGGTGACGCGCCCGGCCACGAGCAGTACACCCGCAACATGGTCACGGCCGCCTCGAGTGCCGACGCCGCCGTGGTGCTGGTCGATGCCATCAAGCTCGACTGGGCCAACCCCGATTTGCAACTGCTGCCGCAAACCCGCCGCCACTCGCTGCTGGTCAATTTGCTGCGGGTGCCGTCCATCGTGTTCGCCATCAACAAGCTCGATGCCGTGGCCGATGCCGCTGTGGCGTACAAAAACATTGCGGGTGCCTTGGAAAAGTTTGCCCAAGAGGCGGGCATCCCAGTGACCGCCATGGTGCCCGTGTCGGCGCTGAAGGGCTGGAACGTCGTGGACAAAGAAAACAATGGCCAGCCTGACTGGTGCGGCTACACCGGCCCCAGCCTTTTGAGCATCCTCGAAGACCTGCCTGTGACGCCAGCTGAGACCGATGTGGCCTTCAGCTTCCCGGTCCAATGGGTCGAGAAGTTCCACGACTCTGGCGTCACCACCCAGGGCCGCCGCGTGTTCTGGGGCCGCGTGGCCACCGGCAGCATCGAGCCCGGCCAAACCGTCAAGGTCTTCCCCAGCGGTCAGACCGCTGTGGTGTCCCAGGTGCTGTCGGCCACCCGCCAGCCGCAGGGCAAGGCCGCTGGCCACAGCGCCGGCATCGTGCTCGACCGCGAGGTGGACGTGTCGCGTGGCGACTGGCTCTTGTCTTCCGAAGGTGCCCCTGAAGGCCAGCGCCAGCTGAACACCACCATCGCCTGGATGGACGACGAACCTTTGGTGGCAGGGCGCCTGTACTGGGCACTGCACGGCCACCGCTGGGTCAAAGTGAAGGTGCAGCGTGTGGTGCACCGCCTGAACGTGAACACCCTGGCCGAGGAAGAAGCCACCGAGCTGGCCCCCAACGCGATTGGCCATGTGACACTGGCCTTCCAAGAGCCTTTGGTCACCCTGCCTTTTGCCCAGTCCCGCGTCCTGGGCGCCCTGGTGCTGGTGGACACGGCCACCCACAAAACGTCCGGGGCCGTGTTGGTCCATTGAAAACAGCCCTTCTTTGTGGGAGCCAGCCCTGCTGGCGATTTGAATCAAGTCGCCAACAGGCCAACGGTTGCAGGGCGCGCAACTGCAAAATGCCCGTCATCACTGGCAGTTGGCCCACAGGGACAAGCGATCTCCTTTAAAATTGAACTTTCCGCGCATTTCTGATTGCGCAGCACCATTTTCCGAGTCCATCATGACCCACGTTGTTTCCGAATCCTGTATCCAGTGCAAATACACCGACTGTGTGGACGTTTGCCCTGTGGACTGCTTCCGCGAAGGCCCCAACTTCCTGACGATCGACCCCGATGAATGCATCGACTGCGCAGTGTGCATCCCCGAGTGCCCGGTCAACGCGATCTACGCCGAGGAAGACCTGCCGGCCGACCAGCAGCACATGACCCAAATCAACGCCGAATTGGCCTTGCTGCCCACCTGGAAGAGCATCACCAAACGCAAAGCCCCTCTGGCCACCGCCGACGAGTGGAAAGACAAAACCGGCAAACTGGGCGAATTGATCCGCTGATCGCCCACCGCGATGCACCATGGCCGAATTGTTCGGCCATTTTTTTTAGAGCAAGCCATGTCATCACGCATTGAAACCGAAGCACTGGTCATCGGCGCCGGCCCCGTGGGTCTGTTCCAGGTGTTCCAGCTCGGCCTGCAAGGCATCGCTTGCCATGTGGTCGATGCCCTGCCCCATGTGGGCGGCCAATGCGCCGAGTTGTACGCAGACAAACCGATATACGACATCCCCGGCATTGCGGTGTGCACCGGCCGCGAACTGGTGCAGCGTTTGCAGCTGCAAATGGCGCCCTTTAAACCCACACTTCATTTGAGCCAGCTGGTCTCTGGCCTGGAGCGTCAAGCCGATGGCCGGCTGCTGGTGGAAACCACCGCGGGCAGCGCCTTCATCGCGTCCACCGTTTTCTTGGCCGCGGGCGTGGGCGCTTTTGTGCCTCGCCAGCTGGTGCTCGACGGGCTGGAGGATTTCCACGGCACGCAGGTTTTTGCCCACGAGGCTGACCCCACACGCTGGAAAGGCCAGCACCTGGTGGTGGCCGGTGACGGCGACGCCGCATTGCAAACCTGCCTGGACGCATGCGATCAAGCTGCACTGGGCGGCGGCGCCGCCAGCATCACGCTCTTGCACCGGCGTGACCAATTTACCGCCCAGCCCGAGCGCGTCGCCCTGATGCGCGAGGCCTGCGCAGCAGGCCGCATGCGCTTTGTGCCCGGCCAGCCCACAGGCTTGCGCCGTGCTGCGGGCCGTCTGGAAGCCTTGGAATTGCTCAACCCCCAAGGCGAGTCGGAATGGTTGCCCTTGGATGTGTTGCAGACCTGCCTGGGCCTGTCGCCCAAACTGGGGGCGATTGCGCAATGGGGCCTGGCCATGGAGCGCAAACAACTGGTGGTCAACACCGAAAACTTCGGCACCTCGGAGCCGGGCATTTTTGCCGTGGGCGACATCAACACCTACCCTGGCAAGAAGAAGCTGATCCTGTGCGGCTTCCACGAGGCCACCTTGGCCGCTTTTGGCGCTGTGGCTTTGTTGCGCCCCGCCGAAAAAACCCTGCTGCAGTACACGACCACGTCAACGCTGCTGCACAAGCGCTTGGGCGTTTAAGCCCTTCAACGTTTGTTGTGTAGGAGCCAGCCCTGCTGGCGATCTGACCATGGTGGTGCGCAGGCATTTCGCTTGCAGGGCAAGCTCCTACAGGTGAGGGGCGTGTAACCACGTTAAAGGCTGTTTTTGCAGGAGCCAGCCCTGCTGGCGATCTGACCATGGTGGTGCGCAGGCATTTCGCTTGCAGGGCAAGCTCCTACAGGTCTAGGGCGACGGCTCACTCGCACACAAGCAAACCGCCTGCTGTAGAATCCGCCCGCCACACCGCTCAAGCGTTGTGGCATCCGCTAGGGGTGTTGAAGGCCGTGAGGTCTTCGACTGAGAAAGTCCCTTTGAACCTGATTGAGGTAATCCTCGCGCAGGGAAGCTTGTCAAAAGAACGGTCCATGTCTCTGTGCACATTGCGTTCCCAGCCAGCCGACCTGCCATTGCGTTGAAGGAAACGTTGTGGCATTTTTTTCGCCCGTCTCTCGCCGGTCTCAGGACCGTTTTGTTTTTCGTGCCAGCCGACTGGCCAGTGCAGTGGCCTTGCTCACTGCGGGTTGGGCCCAAGCGCAAAGTGCCAACGAAATCACCATCACCGACACCGCCCCCTCGCAAGTGAGCGGGTTTGGCGATGTGCCTTTGAGCAAAGCGCCTTACAGCGCCATCAGCTTTGACCGCCAAGTGCTGCAAGACATTGGCGCGCAGCGCGTCTCAGACGCCCTGCGACTGGACGCCAGTGTGGCCGACAGCTACAACTCGCCAGCGTACTGGGACAGTTTGAGCGTGCGTGGCTACACCTTGGACAACCGCTACAACTACCGCCGCGAAGGCTTGCCGATTTCGGCCGAGACCATGATTGGCATGGACAACAAAGAACGCATCGAGTTGTTCAAAGGCACCAGCGGTATCCAAGCGGGCACCAGTGCACCGGGCGGTTTGGTCAACTACGTGGTCAAGCGTGCCCCCAGCGGCAACGACGAGGTGATCCGCAGCGTGAGCGCCAGCTACGGCCCAGGCCAAAGCAGCAGTGTGGCGCTGGACTTGGGCGGTCGCTTGGGAGAGACCAAAGAATTTGGCTACCGCTTCAATGCGGCGTATGAAGACCTGAACCCCTACATCCGCAACACCCAAGGCCACCGCAATCTGATCGCCCTGGCCATGGACTGGCGTATCTCGGCCGACAGCAAGCTCGAATGGGAAATCGAAAAAAGCGAGCGGCAACAGATGGGGGTCAATGGCTACAGCTTGTTGGGCAACCAATTGCCAGCGCCTGTGGATGGCAAAACCAACCTGACCCGCCAAAGCTGGTCGGTGCCCGGCGTGTTTGCTGGGACGACCGGCTCGGTGCGCTTCAAGCAAAGCCTGGGCGATGGTTGGCTGTGGACGACCAGCTATGGTGCGCAACGTTTGAAGACGGATGACAGACTGACTTTTGCCATGGGCCATAACTGCTATGGCAGCGACGTCAACGCGCCGGCACTGTGTGATCGTTACAGCGCTGATGGCAAGTTCGACCTCTACGACTTCCGCAGCGACAACGAGCGCCGCAAGATCGATGCCGTGAAAACTGAAATTTCCGGCAGTAGTGCATGGGGCAACACCAAGCATGACTTCAGCGCATCCATCATGCGGTTCAGGCAACTCGACCGCTTGCCGCCTTTGCAAGCCTACAACCTGGTCGGCGAAGGCAGCACAGGTGGAGGCTTCACCACCGATTCCGATCCCACCTTGTCCTACCCCAATGTCAACCGATCCGAATACAGCACGGAATTGGCTCTGAGCGATCGCATCACATTGCCCACGGCAACCACGGTCTGGATGGGCGTTCGTCATACGCAATACAAGCGGCAAAGTTCGGAAAATGCCATCTGTGATGACAACTATGTCTGCACACCGGCACCAGGCACGAACCCGACAACCGCCAACGGGCACGTCACCACGCCTTGGCTTGCTGTTTCTCAGCAGTTGTCACCTGAACTTCTAGCCTATGCCAGTTATGGTCAAGGTGTTGAGCTCGGTGTCACACCCAATAAGCCAAGCTACACCAACGCCGGACAAGCACTTCCTGCATTGCGCAGCAAACAATTCGAATTGGGCATCAAGCACCACACCGCATCCACACGCTGGCAAGCCACGGTCTTTGACATCACTCGGCCACAGTCCGCAGACGCGTGTGACGTCAACGGCGAAGTCTGCACCCGCCAAATTGACGGTCAAGCACACCACCGCGGCCTGGAGCTGTCCGGTGGCCTCACGCATGGTCAGTGGAATGGCGACGTGAACGCCGCATGGATCGATGCCAAACGCCAAAACGCAGAAATTGATCCGACCATCAACGGCCAAACCGCCTTGAACGTGCCGCGCATGACCCTGCGTGCCTTGGCCCAATACCGCTTCACCGCAGTGCCCGGCCTGCGCAGCAGCTTGCGCGTGGACCACTGTGGACTTCGCCACGCATTACGACACGCGAATCGAGGGCACCCGCACACAGTGGACGCTGGCCATCGACAACTTGGCAGACCGCCATTACTGGCGTGAATCACCCAAACAATTTGGCCACTATTACCTCTACCCTGGCGCACCGCGCACACTGCGTTTAGCGGTCAAAGCCAGCTTCTGAAATCAGGGGCGCAAGATTTTTCAAAAATCTGCGCTCCCCTCTCAAAAGCCCCCAAAAATGACGCTATAATTTACGTATTGTTCCTCAATAGCTCAGTCGGTAGAGCGCCGGACTGTTAATCCGTAGGTCCCTGGTTCGAGCCCAGGTTGAGGAGCCAAAAAAGACAAGCCCCTGCACTCACGTGCAGGGGCTTTTTCTTTGGGTCCATCAGCGATCCACCATGAAGCCTTTGCGTTTGAAAATGGCTGTGGCCTCGGGTGTTTGCAAGAACTTGCGCAACTGGCTGGCCGCGGCCATATCGCCTGCCTTGACCGTTGCCATGATCGAATAAGTGGTGATCTTCTGGAGTGATGGGGGCAAGGGTCCCACCAGCACCGCGCCGTTCACGGGCAAGATCTCCGTGATTTGCTGCACCCCCATTTCAATTTCTCCACGCGCCACGGGCTCCAACACATAGCCGAGATCGCCCAAGGTGGTTTTGGCTCGGACCTGATCTGCGATGCCCAGCTGCTCCAGTACGCTCGCAAAGTGTTTACCGCTGGTGCCTTTTTGCGGATCCATGTAGGTCAGTGTTTGGGCGGCCAACAAGGTTTTTCGCAAAGCATCAGGGCTTGAGACATCGGGCAAGGCCGCGCCTTGTTTAATGGCAATGCCCACCCCCACGCTGCCCAAAGGCGTGGCCGTGCCGCGAGGCACCCAGCCTTTGGTCTCCACCTCTTGGACCACATCGGCAGACAGGATGAGGACGTCCGGTTGCGTGCCTTCGGCCAATCGGCGCATCAAGACCCCCACGGGGGCGTATTGCACCGTCAACTGCCAACCCGAGGCCTTTTCAAACTGGGGGGCCAACTCTTCCAATGCGGGTTTGACGGCCCCTGCGCTCCACACAAGCAGCCCAGCCGCATGCGCGGGCAAGACCAGCGACAAGGCCACCGCCAGCGCAGCTGCTGCATGGCGCACTTGGGCATGGAAGAAAAATGACATGGCTCAACTCCGTGGAACGATAGGTTGTCTATTCCACGCCTAAACACGATGCGCGGCTGAGCCGCTTGCGACAAACGGCAGACTTGTCCTGAACGTGACTGAAACGCCAGCTTCTGGGCGATTTCTCGGGTTATCCCTAGCCATGTCCGTTCACAAAAGGGGCACGCTCAGGCTTCCAGGAGTTCCACATGAAAACTTTCATCCGTCAAACGATCGCATGGGCTTTGTGCGCCCTCAGCATGTCTGCATTTGCACAAACAGCCAGTGTCCCCGCCGGCGCCAAAACCGAGCTTTTGTGGCTGGGTCAAGCGGGCTTTCGCATCAAGTCCCCCGGTGGAAAAACCATTGTGATTGACCCCTGGTTGACCGGTGGCCCCAAAACCCCCGCCCCCATCAAAGCGGACATTGCCGCTTTGGGCAAAGTGGATTTGTTGCTGGTCACGCACGCACACGTGGACCACATTGGCGACGCCCCCGCATTGGCCAAGATGCACAAAACCGTGTTGTATGGACCGGCCGACATGATCACGCCTTTGGTCACGCTGGGCATCATGCCCGCTGAGTTGACGCACCGCTTCAACAAAACCGGCAGCGTCAAGCCGCTGCCCGGGATCAAAGTCACCGCTGTGCAAGCCGAACATTCCTCGCTGTTGGTCTGGAAAAACCCAGCCACCGAAAAGCTCGAGTCGCACCCCGCAGGTGAAGCCGTGGGCTACATCATCGAGTTGGAAAACGGTTTCAAAATCTGGCACATGGGCGATACCGGCTTGTTCGGCGATATGAAGTTCATCACCGAGCGCTACAAGCCCGATTTGGTCTTGATGCCCATCGGCGGCAACTTCACCATGGACCCCGATGACGCGGCGTTTGCAGCGCGCACCTGGATCAAACCGAAGATGGTCATTCCGATGCACTACAACTCCAACCCCTTGGCCAAAGGCACGCTGGAAGAATTCCAAAACGCCATGAAAGGCAGCGAGGTCAAAGTGGTGCCCATGACCGAAGGTCAAAATCTGGCGTTTTAAGTGTTGGCCATTTCCGCTCGGAGATGGCTGCTGGCAGGGCTGAGCTTTCTGGCCCTGCCCTGCACATCGGCCTTCGCACAGCCTTCCGAATTGGCCATTCAAATGGCACCGACCGGTACCCTTCGTGCGGTCATCAATTTGGGCAACCCGATCCTGGCGCGAAAAGATGCTGCATCGGCTGAGCCGGTGGGCGTCTCTGTCGATTTGGCCCGCGCATTGGCTGACAGCCTGAAACTGCCCTTGCAACTCATGCCGGTGGACTCTGCAGCCCGATCGGTCCAGGCGGTCACCCAAGGACAGGCCGACATTGGTTTTTTTGCGATTGACCCTGTGCGCGGTCAAGGCATCGCCTTCACGCCTGCCTATGTTTTGATCGAGGGCAGCTACTTGGTCAGAAAAGACTCGCCATTGACCGACAACAGGCAAGTCGATCAAGCCTCGCATCGCGTTGTGGTGGGACAAGGCAGTGCCTATGATTTGCATTTGACACGGGCACTCCAACACGCCCAACTCGTCAGGGTGCCCACCTCACCGCAGGTGGTGCCTTTCTTTGCAGCGGGCACTGACGATGTGGCTGCGGGTGTGAAACAACAACTGGCGTCAGACGCCGAAAAAATCCCAGGCTTGCGCCTCTTACCTGGCCGCTTCATGGTGATCGAGCAAGCCATGGGGCAAGGGGCTGGTGCGTCTGCTGCGGCCCGTGAATACCTGGCTCAATTTGTGAGCCGCATGAAATCCAATGGCTTTGTGCAGCAAAGTTTGCAGCGCCACCGCATCGACGGCGCGTCCATCGCACCTTGACTCGGACCGCCTTGCACCAGAGATAAACCCTCAAGCATCCGAAGGTTGACTCGGATTCCTAGAATGGCGTGATGCATCGCATCCTCAACGCTGTCGGCTTTCAATGTGCTTGGTGGGCCCTCATCGCAGGCGCAGACCATGGCTTAGACCCGTACGCCTGTGTCTTTGGCGCAGCCTTGGCCTTTGCACATTTGTACTGGTGCGAACAGCGCCTGAATGAATGGCGGCTGGCGTCCACTGTGATGCTCTTGGGCATCGCTCTGGACTCTGTGCTGCAAGCTTTGGGTGTCCTTCGTTTTGAAGGTTGGTCGGTGGGCTCCCTCAGCCCTGTGTGGCTTTGGATGCTCTGGCTGCTGTTTGGGATGACCTTGAACTCCTCCTTGTCATTCTTGAAAACCAAGCCGCTGGTCTTGTCGGCCGCATTGGGCGCTTTGCTCGGGCCTGCGAACTACATCGCCGGAGCCCAACTGGGTGCGGCCGCGCTGGAGAGCACGCCGGGGCACTTGGCCGCACTGGGTTTGACCTGGATGCTCGCCTTGCCCGCCATGGTGTTTCTGGCCCAACGCTCATTACACAACCCCGCACCACAACCGTCATGAACACCGATTCATCGCCCCCACTTTTGTGCGTGCCGCTGAACACGCAGCAAATAGAAAACGGCTTGCGTCAGCTGCAAGGCTGGCAGTGGGACCGCGAGCACGGCAGCATCGGCAAAACCTGGGTGTTTGACCGCTTCATGACGGCCGCCGAATTTTTTGCCCAACTGGCTGTGTTGGCTGAGCATCAAGATCACCACCCCGAAGTGACATCGGCTTACACGCGCATGCAGGTTCGCCTGTGGACGCACGACGTGCAAGGCATCAGCTCAAGAGACTTCGCGCTGGCCCATGCGCTGGATGCGCTGGTGGCTGCGGCGTTTTCAAACCGTTTGCGCGCACAGGACACACCATGAACATCAGGTCACTTCTTGCGCTGGCCGCAGGGCTTTTCGTATCGGGATTGGCACTGGCCAGCGACCTGTCGGAAAAGCTCCAGTCCGGCGATCACGTCTTGTTGATGCGCCACACCTTGGCCCCTGGCGTGGGCGATCCCGCCCGTTACCAACTGACCGATTGCAAAACGCAAAGAAACCTCAGCGCAGAAGGCCGCCAGCAAGCCTTGAATGTGGGGCATTGGCTGCGCAAGCAAGGCATTGCGCAGGCGGCTGTTTTCTCCAGCGCCTGGTGCCGCTGCAAAGACACGGCCGAGTTGTTGAATTTCAAGGGTTACCAGGTCGAGCCGTCCTTGGCTTCCTTTTTTGACGAGATGCACCAAGCCAAGGCACGCACGCGTGATCTGGAGCGCTTCATTGCGGCCAAGCTGCCCACCAAAGGCCAACAGGCCCTGATTTTGGTGACCCACCATGTCAACATTTTTGAGTTCATGGGGGAGAACATCGGGTCGGGTGACATGGTGCTGGCCAAAGTGAATGCCCAAGGAAAAATGCTCTCCTACCAAGTCATTGCCCGACCCGACTGAGCTGCAGCCGGCGGGAACGCCAAGTCAAATCAACAAAATCATTATTTACAAAGAAATTAAATTTCTTTATTTTCGCCACCATATAACTACAAATATCGATAAATAGTTAAAATTCCAACCCTGCATCTGTTTTGCTTTTGACGCACGGGTTTCTTATGGAATTGACTGGACTGATCACCTTGGCATTGGCCGCCGCCTTGGCCTGGCCTCGGGCCGAAGTGCCCCAGCAGCGCATCGTGCTGCTGCCCTCGGCCGATGGTTCGCCCAGCGCGGTGGTGGTCAAAGGTGCAGACGGCGAACGTTTGCTGAACACCCCCTATGCCGGCTTGGAGGTGATGCCGGCCGGAACCACCCAGGCCGTCACGCTCACAGAAGCCGAGGTTCGTGCACGGTATGCCCAAGTGCTGGAGGCTCAGCCACCTCGCCCCACCCATTTTCTGCTGTACTTTGTGAGTGGCTCGGACAGCCAATTGACGCCCGAGTCGGCGCAGACCTTGGCTGGGCTGCAGACTTACCTGCAATCACGCCCAGCGCCAGAAGTGACGGTGATGGGTCACACCGACCGCACGGGCAGCGTCGCCATCAACGATGCCTTGTCGCTCAAGCGCGCACAGTCTGTGCGTGAATTGATCCGGCAAGCGGGCATCTCAGTGGATAACATGCCGGTCTTTGGACTGGGTTCACGTGAACCCATCTCAGGGGCGCAAGAGAGCCTGAACCGGCGCGTCGAAATCCATGTGCGCTGAGCAGCGGGACTGATAGCGGCATGCAACTGCTCAAGCAAATCCTGATCACCGGCAGAGGGCGACCGGCAGCCCTCTTTGTATTGCTGTGGTCATTGACGCTGAACATCCTGACGGAGTTGCCGCCGTCATGGACACCCCTGCACAAACCCTGGAGCCTGGTCACCGAGTACTTCGGCTCACCCTTCGCATCGGGTCGGCATTTGCTCTTCGATGGCTACCAAAAGGAGCACCCACGCGAGCCTCGCTCTCAGCCCGTGACGATCGTGGCCATTGACGAAAAAAGCCTGCAGGCCTTTGGTCAATGGCCGTGGCCGCGCTACAGGTTGGCCGAGTTGATCCAGGCCCTTGCCCAGCACCAACCTGCAGCGGTGGGGCTGGACCTGTACATGCCCGAATTCGACCAGACTTCGCCAGGCCAAGTGGCCAAGGGTTTGAAATCCGAACACCGCGCCCTGGCTCAGCAACTGGAGCGCTTGCCCTCCAACGAAACCGTGCTGGCGCAATCCTTCAGGCAGGTGCCCACGGTGCTGAGCGCCGCTGGCTTTGACCACCCCGCTTACACCACCTCCGCCGGCATGCGGACCTGGCCGGTGCAAGTCGATGGTGCAGACAAGTTGCCCGATTTCTCGCGCCGCTTTGAACAAGTCTTGGCCAGCTTGCCCGAGCTGCAAGCTGCGGCCATCGGACAAGCCTTGGTGAGCGTGGATTTGGAAAACGGCTTGGTGCGGCACGTGCCCTTGGTCATGAGCTTGGCCGATCAGGCCGTGCCCAGCCTGGCGCTGGAGATGTTCCGTGTGGCCACCGGCTCGGCGGCCGTGCAAGTGCAGGTCAATGACCGTGGCATCGCGTCGGTGGGGGTGGCCGATTTGACAGTGCCGACGCGGCCCCAAGGCAGCATCCCTTTGCACTTTGCCAAGCACAAAACCATGGCCTCCCGCTATGTGTCGGCCAGCGATGTGATCCAAGGACAGGTCGACCCGCAGATGCTGTCGGGCAAACTGGTGTTGTTGGGCTTGACCGGCTCAGGCCTGAGCGACATGCGGACCACCGCCATTGGCGAGACCGTGCCCGGCATCGAGATCCAGGCCCAGGTGATCGAGTCTTTGTTTGACGGGCGCATTTTGCAAAGGCCCCATTGGTTCAAATGGGCAGAGACCTTGGCCCTGCTGCTGGTGGGCGGCGTGTTGATTTGGTACGTGCCCAGGCCCCATTCCATCTTGGCCACTTACCTGCGCAAGGTGCCCAAATCAAGCCTCTGGCTGACGCTGGCGACCAACAGCTTGATCATCTGGGTGGGCTTTCAAATCTTCATCCACACCGGCATGTTGTTCGATGCGGCGTCTTTCTTCCTGATCATCAGTGCGGTCATGGGCAGCTTGATCTCGACCGTGCTGGCTGAAATTGACAACCTGAAAAAATCGCAAGACGACGCTCGCCACGAAGAGGCCTTGCAACAAGCTCGCATCGATGGCGAGCGCACCATCTTGGCCAGTTTGAACACCAGCGAGCCGTCCCCAGCCGATGCGAACGCCTTCCATTTTTCTGCCGATCAGGAGATCCGAACATGAAATCCATCGCCCTGTTGACCACTGCCGCCCTGATGACCATCAGCGCCTGGGCGGCCGATGTGGCCGGTACGGTGAAGTCTGTCAAAGGTCAGGCCCACATTGAACGAGGCAAAGAGCGCATCGACGTGGCGATCGGCACCCACGTGTACGCCCAAGACCGCTTGGTCAGTGGCCCCGCCAGCAGCGTGGGCCTCACGCTGAGCGACAGCACCTTGTTGACGGCAGGGCCCAACTCGAGCATCGAGCTGAGCCAATACGCCTATGACCGCAGCACCCGCGCAGGCCACATGGACACCACCGTCCAACGCGGCACCTTGGCCGTGGTGTCCGGTCAAATGGCCAAAAGCCATCCAGACCAGGTGGTGTTTCGCACCAGCACCGTGACACTGGGCGTGCGGGGCACCGAGTTCATCATCGATGTGGATGCGCAAACAAAGACGCGGCCATGAGCCAGAACTGTCTACAAGCAGCCAAAACTGGTGTAAATTGTCATTCATGACAAATTCAATACAGCACCTAAAAGTGCAAGTATTGACACAGCTCCCCTTTCCACCAAATTCGGCACCTGAATTGTTCAAGTTGAAAATGACCCCGATGCACGCCCTGGCCCGCAGAACCTGCAGCGGGGTGTGCCTTTGCCTGGGCTTGCTGAGCCTGCCTGCGCACGCCCTGAGCTTGGGCAACTTGACCGTTTCATCCAACGCTTCCACCAGCTTCACGGCGAGCTTGCCGTTTTCCGACGACAAGCCGGTCCGTTTGCCCGAGCTGCAAACCCGCTTGGCCACTGATGCGGAATATGCCCAATGGGGCATGCCAATGGCTCCAGTGGTGCGCGAACTGCGGGTGCGCGTGGTGCCAGCTTCGCAAACAGTGGGTTATGTCGAGCTGTTTTCACCGACAGCGCTGTCACAAGACAACTTTGATTTGTTGGTGTGGGCCTCCTATGCAGGCCAAACCATGCTGACCCACTACAAGGTGAGCCTGCAAGATGTGCCCTCCTTGATCAAGGGCAAAACCCTCAGCACGTCGCAGGCCCCAGCGAGCACTTGGCCAGGCCAAGATGTGTCCCCAAAGGCCTGGCGTGACAAGCCCCCCAAAGCGGCCTCGGCCCCCAAGGCATCGGTGTCGGCGTCGGCGTCGGTACAGGCTTCAGTGCCGCCTCCGGCAGCGGCCTTGCCGCTTGAGCCTTTGCCCCTCAAGCCCAGCGCAGCCCCCGCCCCCACAGAAGTCGTTTCGGCGTCGCCCTCAGCACAGCCCGCCAAGCCGCCTTCTGTCTCCGCCGCAGTCAATGCCAGTCCACCCACCACTGCAGACGCTCAAGCCGACAGCATTTGGGGCTCCGGCGCTTTGCTGCTGGTGTTTTCGCTGGTGTTGTTCCTCTTTGGCTTTTTGGTGGGCCGCATGCGCAGCCAACCCGCCACACACTCCCTGCCAGGCCTCTCGCGGCACGCTGCGGTTTCTCCAAGCTTGAGCTCGGCTCGTCCCCCAGCGACGCCCCGCCGCCCCACACCGGCCATGCCTCCCGGGGCGCAGCCTTTCATGCCGGTGTTCAACACGCTGCCCTTGATTCAGCCTTTGCCCATCGCACCTTTGCCTGTGTCGCCTTTGCCCGTGTCGCCTTTGCCCGTGTCGCCTTTGCCGACCCCATTCACACCGGTACAGCCCGCCAAGGCAGAGGCTCCGTTGCCCGATCCCCAACCCACGCAGACCCTCAAACCCGCTGCCATTGCAGACCTTGCGCCACCCATGCCTGCGCCTGAGTTGCCCATCGTGTCTGAAGCGCCTGCTGCGGTGCTGCCAAGCGAAGTGCCTGAGACTCCAGCGGTGGCGGCAACGGTCGACGCCCGCAACGAGTCTGCTCAAGCGCCGCTTGAAACCATCGTGACACCGCCAGCACCACCCGAGCCTGCCGCGCCACGCTTGCACGCCGAGCCCGTGGACGTGGACGTGGATGAGGTGTCGGCTCAAGTGCCGGTGGCATCGCCCCCCAGCAACCCGGTGGCCGCTGTCACTGTGGTAGCCCGCACACCCGCGACGGCACTGCCCACCCCCGGCCTGGCCAGCGGTGCAGGCCGAACCCGAAAAGCCGGGAAAACCAAATCAGCAGGCGACTCGAACATCGACCTTGCCAAGATTTACCTGAGCATGGGCGACCCCACCACAGCGCAAATGGTGTTGCAGCAAGTGATGGAACAAGGCACCGAAGCCGAGAAAGCCCAGGCCGAGCAATTGATGCAGGAAATGGTTTGAGCCGCAGCTTGCGGCTCGCAATGGCTTATTGCTTGATCTTGCGGTAGAGCGTGCGCAAGGTCACGCCAGCGATCTCCGCCGCCTTTTTCTTGTCGCCGTCGCAAAAATCAATCAGCTTCAAGATGTAGTCGCGCTCTTGTGCTTTGAGCGCGGTGAACGGGTTGCCCCCTTCGTCATCGCCCATGACCGCCTCAGCGCTGGCCCGCATGCCACGGGGCGGCGCGGCATTGAAGTGCTGCGCCATGTAGGCCTGCCCGTGGCTTTGCCCGGCCATTTGTGCGGCCAAGTACTCGTCATCGGCCACATCCTGCTCGGACAAATTGTCCAGATCATCTTCTGCGGGGGCCGCATTCGGATTGATGTGGTACGTGGTGCTGGCGTAAGTGGTGTTGTTTTGCGCGATGAAGCTGGGCGGTGAGGACGGCGCCCCCTCCGCTGCGGCGTTGTGGCTGCTGGTGTGCGCGTGGGCTACATAGCCTTTGAAGTCTGGCAGCATTGAACGCTGAGACTTCTTTTCGATCACACGCTCAGACTTGCTCGATGGCGTGCCCGCGTGGATCGATTGGATGACATGGTGTTCCGAATAGACATCGGTCTCGAAGGTGCCCACCAGCCGGTGGATGATGTTGCGCAGCTCCAAGATGTTGGCTGTGAATTTGTGGTGGCACAGCACCTCCATCGCCTCGGGGGTGAGTTGCTTGGCCGATGCGGTGGGCATCTCCATCAAGATCGAACGCACCAGATCCGCGATGTCCTCTCGGCGCTCATTGAGCGACGGTGAGCGGATGGTCAGGGTGTTGATGTGGTGCAAAAGGTCGTTGCGGAATTTGCCATGCTCGACCATGGCCATCAGGTCCTGGCTCGAGGAAGCGATCAGCCGGAAATCGCTGTTGTAGGTGTCGCTGGAATTCAGGGGCGAATAGGTGTTGCTCTCCACCAGGCGCAAGAGCAAGGTCTGACAGGCTGGGGGCAGTTCCCCCACCTCGTGCAAGTACAAGGTACCGCCTTCGGCCAATGCCACAGCACCTTGGCGCAGTTGGTGGTTGTAGGGGTTCAAGGAACCCAGCATTTCCAGCTCAAATTTGCTTTCCTTGATGCCCAAGCAGTCGATTTGCACAAAATTGCCACCGCTGCGCGTGCCCACGTTGTGGATGGTCGAGGCCGATTGGCGTTTGCCTGTGCCCACCTCGCCGGCCAGCAAGACCGGATCGTCCGATTGACTGGCCAGATGCAATCGGCGGACAAATCCATGGAAAGCCGCGCTGGTGGGGCTTTTATGCAGCGTCAGGGAAGATTGGTCAGAGACAAAAGGTGGCATAGCGGTCGCACTTTGAAAGCTGTGACAATTTTGTCACTGTAATCAATTTTACGATCCACTGAACACTTTTGAACAGCTCCAAACGACAAACTGAACGTTTATCCGGATTTTTATGCAATTAATTCATTAGAAATAACGAATTAAATTTATTCGCCAAAATAACAGCACATTCAGCGACCGCTTGGGGTCTCGGTCATCCCTCGCAATAGCGCATGGAGACCTTTTGACCCAGCAGCAAATCCCCGTTCAAGCTGGTGTACTTGTACAGAAACTCTTTGCCACTGCGCAAATAACTCAGGGTGTCACTGTCACCGCAGGTGAGTTCGATCACTTTTTGACGAAGGTCTTTGCGGGCCTCGATGGTCAATTTGGCGTGGTTCACATGGAACACATACTCGTAAATGATCGTGTGATCTGCACGCTTGAGACCCATCAAGGTGGTCATTTCATCGATCTTGGACGGCATGCTCTTGTTGATTTTGGAGAGTGTCTCGTCGATGGTTTTGTCGGTGGATCTGGCCACTTCTTTGCTGATGCCGCGACGCACATCGTTGTCCACCTGCGAGCCCCACAAGCCATCAAGCCCACCCGCCAAGGCCTGATTGGCCAGCGTGCCCAAGAGGGTGTACATCGTCAATTTCTTCAAAATCATGGGCAGTGGACCAAAGTGAAGGCGGCTGCAGCAGCACGTCAAGAGACTTTTAAAAGCCAAAAAATTGGCAAATAAATAATTCTTTTGAATTATATTTTGAAGGGGTGGTGCATAAAGGACGGATGTTACAAGTCGTAACACAAGCACCCCAGCGGACGCCTGCTGCACGGGATCAAACCACTGGAATGTCTGCCCAGCGGGTGGTGTAGTCGGGTGATTTGCGCTCTTGGCGCATCTGCCAGTCTGTGTAGGCCCCCTGCGTGGAGACTTTGACGGTGCCCCGCCCGTAGCGCAAATTCAGTTGGTCCAGCGCCACCATCAAGCGGCTGTTGCTGGTCACCGCGGGCTCCAGCAGATCGCCTTGCCAATGCGTTTGAGGGCTGATTTCGCTCAGAACAATGCCGGCTTTTTTGTACTGGTAGCCGTCTTTGAACATGCGCGTGCACAGGTACTCGGCCCAGCGGCTGACTTCCAGGCTGTCGCAGGTGGGGCGCGGCAGCGGTACCGCCAAGCTGGGCGTGTACTGCGCTTGGTCTTGGCGAAATCGGTTGGTGTGCAAAAACACCTGGATCATCGCGGCGTGGCTGCCTTGCGCGCGCAATTTGGCGCAGGCATTGGCCACAAAGGTCGACAAGGCATCCAGCAGCACAGGCAGCTGGGTGACGGCGCTGCCAAAGGAACGACTGCAAATGATCTGCTGGCGATCGGAGGACACCTCTTGCAGCTCGATGCAGGCGAGCTCTTGCAGCTCTCGCTGGGTTTTTTCGATCACCACCCCGAACTGCGCACGCAGCGTCGCGGTGTGCGCCTGGCGCAAATCCCATGCCGTGTGCACGCCATAACAAGCCAGGCGCTTGGACAGCTTGCGTCCCACACCCCAAACCTCTTGCACCGGAATGTGCGCCAACAATTGGGCTTTTTGATCCAGCGTCAAGGCGTTGTAGTTGAAGACGCCTTGCGAGCGCGGGTGTTTTTTGGCCACATGGTTGGCCAGCTTGGCCAAGGTCTTGGTCGGCCCGATCCCCACGCACACGGGGATGCCCGTCCACTGCACCGCCCGCTGACGCATGGCGTAGCTCACCTCGCGCAACTGGGGCGTTCCGGTCAGATCCACAAAGCACTCATCGATCGAATACACCTCGTGGTTCGGCGAATACGCCGCCAAAATGCCCATCACCCGGTTGGACATGTCGGCATACAAGGCGTAGTTGCTGCTCAAGGCCAAGATGCCGTGCTGCTCTGCCAGCGCCTTGCATTCAAACCAGGGCCGCCCCATCTGAATGCCCAGCGCCTTGGCCTCGTTGGACCGGGAGACCACACACCCGTCGTTGTTGGACAGCACCACCACCGGCACTTGCGCCAGGTCGGGCCGGAACACCCGCTCGCAAGAGACATAAAAGTTGTTGCAGTCCACCAGGGCCAACTGCCGCGTCATACGAGCTCGATCCGCGCCGTGCCCAGCATGATGGGTTTGACCAAAATTTTGTAGGCGTCCAGGTCAAAGCCCTGCTGCGCGTGGGCTGTGAATTGCGCCGACCGGGAGCACCAGGTGCCTTGATAACGCCAGCCATCAATCCGGTGGCGCTGCACCCAGTCGCCGTTTTGTTCCACCACATCCACCGCCCCCGCAAAAGGCCAGGCGTGGACCTTCAAGTCGAGCAAAGCCGAGAACAAACGCTGGTCATGCGCAGCCCGGTCTTCTTGCCCCACACAAGCGCCAAGACAGGTTTTGACCTGCAGGCCAAAGCAGCCGCGCTGGCCGATTTTCTCCAGCCCCAAAAGGCCCAGGCACAGGCGGTGCTGGTCGGCCAATTCGCGCAGCTTGCTTTGGGCCGCGTGCACCGAGCTGAACAAGCCATACAAATCCTGCGCTTGCCCCGGTGCCACCTCTTGGCCCGAGATCACCTCGGGGCGCAGGCCCTCGGCCTGGTCGGCCAAGCGAATCGCGCACAAATGGCGAACCCGCCGCAAACGGATGTTGAACAAGGGGTTGCGCTGCTTGATGAGCTGTGCCTCGAGCAGCAAAGCCCCAATTTCACCGGCGGTCTCGATGCAGTCGACGCGGCGCGACTGCGCGATCATGGCCGCTTCGTCGGGGGCACGCAGGTGGGCCAGCACCCGGCTGCGGATGTCCACACTCTTGCCGATGTAGATCGGCAAAGCCCCCTCACCCCGAAAAATGTAGACCCCCGCCGTGCGCGGCAAAGCCGCCAGCGATGCCGGATCAATGGGATGCAACAGCTCATCGCTCATGGTCAATACAGCTTGTGCAAATTGCGCGTGACCACGCCCCAGATGAGCAGCTCTTGACCATCTTTGAGCACGATGGGCGGGTACAAAGGGTTTTCGGCCACCAACTTGACCACGCCGCCTCGGCGGTGCAAGCGCTTGACGGTGAACTCGCTGTTGAGCACCGCCAACACGATGTTGCCATGCCGCGCCTCGATGGAGCGGTCCACCAACAACTCATCGCCTTCGTAGATGCCGATGCCCACCATCGAGTCGCCCTTGACCCGGAAGATGAAGGTGGCTTCCTTGTTGCGGATCAGGTGCTCGTTGAGGTCGATGCGCTTGCGCGTGTGGTCGGCCGCCGGCGATGGAAAGCCCGCAGGGACCGTCCAGGCGCACATGGGCAACCAGACTTTGTGCGCGGACACCGACAAGGCTTGAGGGGCAAAAACGTGGGGGTTGGACATGCCTTAAATATACTGTACAAATCAACAGTATTGGCAAATTTTTGATGCCCGCGCGGGGTCAGGCTCGGGGCGCAGGCGCCGCTTGCAAATCGGGCATGTGCGCCCACGTCATCCACTGCGTGGCCTGCTCGGTCTGGGCACTGAGCCAGGCATCGTGCAGCTCAGGGGCAATGATCACCGGCGTGCGTTTTTCATCGCCCGCCTTGTGAAACTGGCGCATGACAAGGTGCTCATCGGCGTTGACCGTGAGCATCGAAAAACTCACCACCCGCTCACCCGAAACGGGGTCGGTCCAGCGGTCCCAAAGACAAGCGATGCCAAAGGGAGCCCCCGAGCGCAGCGAGATCTTCCAACGTTCGGCCTTGCCCGATGCATAGCAGGGCTCGTAAAAATTTTCACACAGCACCAAACCGTATTGCCGTTGCCGCCAGGCGTGGCGAAAGCTGGGCTTTTGCGCAGCGGTTTCGCTGCGGGCGTTGTACGTATGGCGGGCGATTTTGTCGTCCTGGGCCCAAGGCGGAATCAAGCCAAAGCGCGCAAGACCGCAGGCCACACGCCCCGTCTGGTGGCTTTTGACGACGATGGGCGCAGCAAAACCGGGGTACGACTCTTCAGGGTAGCCCGCAGGCAGGTCCACACCCCAATGCACCTGGGCCCATTCGGGCTTTTGGATGGGGGTGAAGTTGGTGCACATGCACGGAATTTACCGCAGCTCGCGTGCCCCCGAGCGCGCGGTGCGACAAGGCCCCAAGCGTCGACTGCGTGACAGGCCAGGCCCTGGGCTTGCCCAATACTGCCCCCATGAAAATCTTCTTCTCCCCCACCTCCCCCTACGTGCGCAAATGCATGGTCACGGCCCACGAAGTGGGCCTGGTCGATCAACTCGAACTGCTGCCCGCCAGCGCACACCCGGTCACCCGCGACCAGGCCATCATCGCCAGCAACCCCTTGGGTAAAGTGCCCACCCTGGTGAGCGACGACGGCCACGCCCTGTATGACAGCCGCGTGATTTGCGAATACCTCAACGACTTGGGCCAGGGCCGCTTGCTCGCCAAAGACGGGGCGCTGCGCTGGGAAGCGTTGACGCTCCAATCGCTGGGCGATGGCATCCTGGACGCGGCACTGCTGGCCCGTTACGAGACCGCAGTGCGCCCCGAAGCGCTGCGCTGGACCGACTGGATCCAAGGCAAGATCGACGCCATCCACACCTCTTTGCGTTACCTGGACCAACACCCCGAAGTGTTCCAACGCGACTTTCACCTGGGCTTGCTCACGGTGGGCTGCGCCCTGTGGTACCTCGACCTGCGCTACCCCGACCTGGCTTGGCGGCAAAACTACCCGCAACTGGCCCAAGCGGCCGAGCCTGTGCTCCAGCGCCCATCCATGCAAAAAACCTGGGCTCTGCCCGCCTGACAAGGACACCCCATGCAAGCCGCCTGGTACAGCCACAACGGCAGCGCACGCGATGTGCTGCACGTCACAGAACAAGCCACACCCACACCCGCTGCGGGTGAGGTCCGCGTCAAACTCCACACCTCGGGGGTCAACCCCTCGGACGTCAAGTCACGCACCGCACGCCCCGTGTCTGACGCCTTCATCATCCCCCACAGCGATGGCGCAGGCGTGATCGACGCGGTCGGCGAAGGCGTCTCGCCAAGCCGCATCGGCGAGCGGGTCTGGATCTGGAACGGCCAATGGCAACGCCCCTTGGGGACGGCCTGCGAATACATCGCCTTGCCCCAGCAGCAAGCGGTGGCGCTGCCCGCGCAGGTGGACGACGATGCCGCCGCCTGCCTGGGCATTCCGGCCCTGACCGCCATCCAAGCCGTGCACCTGGCGGGCGAGGTGAAAGGCCAAACCGTGCTCGTCACCGGCGCATCGTCTGCCGTGGGGCACTACATTGCGCAACTGCTCACGCAACAAGGCGCACAGGTCATTGGCACGGTCGGCTCCGAGGCCAAAGCGGCCCATGCACGATCGGCCGGATGCCAGCATGTGATTTTTTACAAAACCGAATCGGTCGCGGAACGCATCCAAGCCATCACCCAAGGGCGTGGGGTTGATGTGGTCATCGACATGGACTTCTCGGGCACCAGCCCGCTGCTGGGCACCGGCACCCTCAAAAGCCACGGCACCGTGGTCTGCTACGGCTCCAACAACCCTGGCGAGGTGCCGGTCCCCTTTCGGGCCCTGCTGTACGGCTCGATCACGCTCAAATTCTTTTTGGTCTATGACCTGAGCCCGCAAGACCGCGCGTGGTGCCTGGACAAGCTGAGCAGCCTTTTGCAGGCCAACGCCTTGCAGCACACCATCGCTGCAAAGTTCAAGCTCAAGGACATCGTGCAGGCGCACGAAGCCGTCGAGCAAGGCCGCTTGATCGGCAACGTGGTGATCGATCTGACGCCCTGAGGGCACCAGACGCGCACCCCAAGCACAAGGAATTGCCATGGCATTCAGCATCCAGCACGCCCAAGATGGCGCGTTCAAATTCGACGGCCTGCGCCCCTACTTTGAATACCGGGACTTGGGCATTCAACAGGCCACCGATGGCCTGGCCGTCATGCACGTCATCCGTGCCCGCGAAGGCACGCACGCCACGGGCGAATGGCACCACCACAAAGTGTCCTTGCAAGTGGTGTACGTGCTCAAAGGTTGGGCCATTTTTGAATACGAAGGTCAGGGCAAGCACCGGCTGGAAGCCGGCACCTGTGTGCACCAGCCACCCGGCATTCGCCACCGCGAGATCGCCCACTCCGAAGATCTGGAGCTGATCGAAATCGTGCTGCCGGCCAATTTCGAGACGGTGACCTTGACCTGACCCCTCTGAGCCAATCCAAAAAAACCACCCGAAGGTGGTTTTGATGTTTCTTGGTGGCCCGGGGCGGATCGAACCAGGGCCAAAGATGTTGGATCTTGGAACAAATTTAAATTAACTTGGACGGAAAGCGCGCTCCAGCTCAGAGAAAAATGGGCTTCTAACCAAACGAGCTAAATCGTCCGCATCAAATGGTCTCTCACTTAGAGCTTCTTCCACTGACTTGCTGGTATCACCACGACCCCACGCCTCTTCTCGATAGTCAATATAAGGGCTCAGCTGCATTGTGCGCCCATATACTTTGCCTGGCTCAAAGCCTTGTGACGCTACGCTGATTTCCCTCAGAAAGATTGCAGAGTCACGCGCCTCTTTCGCAACCTTCCCTCTAGGTGTTCTGTCGCTCGGAGGGGTGAATCGCCCCGGGTTTTGAGGAGGCCCCACACTTTGAGAAGATGGAGCCATGAGCAAGAAATCAAACCGTTTTTCACCCGAGGTGCGCGAACGCGCTGTCCGCATGGTGCTCGAACACCGAGGCGAGTACCCCTCCCTATGGGCCACCATTGAGTCCATTGCACCCAAGATTGGCTGCGTGCCGCAAACCCTCAACGACTGGGTTCGCCAGCACGAAGTGGATGAAGGCATGCGCGATGGCGTCAGCTCTGACGAGCGAGCCCGCATCAAAGACCTGGAGCGGGAAGTCAAAGAACTGCGCAAAGCCAACGAAATTCTCAAGCTGGCGAGTGCTTTTTTTGCCCAGGCGGAGCTCGACCGCCGACTCAAGTCCTGAGGGATTTTGTTGATCAAAACCGCCAGGCCTATGGGGTCGAGCCGATTTGCAAAGTGCTGCAAATTGCCCCGTCTGGCTACAGGTGTCATGCTGCCCGCAAACGCAAGCCCGAACTGCTTTGCGCCCGCGCCAAACGCGATGAAACGTTGATGCCACAGATTCGAGCCGTCTGGCAGGCCAATATGCAGGTCTACGGCGCTGACAAGGTCTGGCACCAGATGAACAGAGAGGGCACCAAGGTGGCGCGCTGTACGGTCGAGCGACTCATGAAACGCCTGGGGTTGCACGGCGTGCGCAGGGGCAAAGTCGTGCGCACCACGGTACCGGACAAAGCAGCACCATGCCCGCTGGACCGGGTCAATCGCCAGTTCAAAGCAGACCGACCCAACCAACTGTGGGTGTCGGACTTCACCTATGTCAGCACTTGGCAGGGCTGGCAATACGTGGCCTTTGTGATCGATGTGTTTGCCCGGCGCATCGTGGGCTGGCGGGTGAGCAGTTCAATGCGCACGGACTTTGTGTTGGATGCGCTGGAGCAAGCCTTGTTCGACAGGCAGCCTGAACGCTCGGATGCCTTGATTCACCATTCGGACAGGGGGTCTCAATATGTCTCAATTCTCTATACCGAACGCTTGGCTGAGGCTGGTCTCGAGCCCTCGGTGGGCAGCCGTGGCGACAGCTACGACAACGCCCTTGCCGAAACGATCAATGGGCTGTACAAGGCCGAATTGATCCACCGCCGTGCGCCTTGGAAAAGCAAGGAGGCACTGGAACTGGCAACCCTGGAATGGGTGGCGTGGTTCAACCACCACCGACTGCTCAGCTCGATTGGGTATATTCCACCGGCTGAAGCTGAGGTGAACTACTACCGGCAGCTAGCCGGGAAGAACGAGACCGAGGTCTCAACTTAAACCAACTGGCCTCCACGAAAACCGGGGCGATTCAAGGCGGTTATCAACACAGCATCGTGACGGGTACGTTTAACGGCGTCACAGACAAAACCTCAACGCCATTGATCATTTTCAGCGGCGCTATCAATGGCGGCATGAGCGGGGGGCCTACCCTGGACGTAGAAGGGCGGGTCGTTGGTGTGAATGTCGCCTCCAGTACCCAATACCAGTTGGTGGGACTGGCAGTCCCTGCTGAGGCTGTGGGTCAAATGATCCGCAGCAAGACATCTCAAAAGCCCCCCAGTTTGGATGACCTGCGCAAGGACATTTCACGCCAAGTCAGCGCATTCAATCAACAGATCGTGATGCGTTTTGACCTTCCGACACACAGCGTTAGGCGACTTGGGCCGTTTCAGGTAAGAGGGGATATTTCTAGAGATCAACCCTGCTCTGCCGCTCGCAAAGACACTCCGAATGACCACTACAAACGTGTTGACCAACGGTGCGACTCTTCTACGAGCTTGTACATCTCGGACCAACAGAACGCGGGCCACATCGTCATGGGCAGTTTCTGGTTCAGCAGCGAGAAAATGAGCGCCCATGGCTTGGCACGGTTGATTGAAGATCAATTAACGCGCCTGCGTAACGTTAAAGAAAACGATGGGCCTACTGCTTCTTGGAATTGCACGGAGCAACGCTTGAGGGGGCGTTTTGATTTGCCAATTCAACTGCATGCATGCAGACGTGCTGTCGAAAAACTCCCGGGCTTGTTTGACTATCGATTTCGATACACACCCTTAGTGTCAGGCCAAGATGCATTGCTGGTCGCCATCGGTATGTCTGGCTTTGATGATCAAAGCGCCCGCGCCATCTTGCTGAAAAGTATGGACAGTCTGAGCTTTACCCCGAAGGCTAAACCATGATGTCAAGACCTCTCATAGCCGCACCCGCTTTCATCCTGGCTTGGCTAGCAGCTCAACTGTGGGTCTATTTGCCAATCTACAGCAGCGCCGCCGATACAGCATTCATCACAAAGTTGATGGTTGAGGAGGTCGCCATTTTGTCTTGCTGGATCAGTGCATGGTCCTGGGTAACTTGGCAAGAACAAGGTCGAACAAGGCTTGCTGAACACACCATCATTGCAGCTGGTGCGTCCTTCATAGACGCAGCGGTTCTCAACTACGCCCTGCCGTGGATGTTCTTTAACTTGGGCTGGCCATGGCCCACTGACATACACAACATCCCAAATGCAGTACTTATAACGCTGACCGCATTGATTCACATTCACTTGGCAAGCCGCATTGGGTTGAATCTGCGCTTGTTTGCAATGTGGGTTGCTGGCAGTGTTTTAGCCATATCACTTGTGACGGCACACACGTGGGCAAAAAAGAACGATCAGGCTGCGGCCGATAAGTTGCCGTATTCCCCCAACATTTACGCCCCTGCTTTTGTCGTCACACCTGAGCACAAATTACGCGAAGGTTTGGAGCACATGTGGTCAAAATCTTGGAGTGATCAGTGACAATTAGGTCTGACCAGAGGACTTCTAGACCACCCTGCCTCTTTAAATAAAGCCTTTGATCGTCTCACTCCCCAGCTTTTAAGTCGGCAAACTTTTGCGCCATGGTGGGGTTGCCACGCGTCAATTTTTTAATTGTCACATCCTGAGCCTTGTCGTTGGCCAGTCGCAAATTCCGGTCGGTACCGATCAAGGCATCCTTGGTCTTTTGCAAATGGTCTATCGACTTGTCGATTTCATCGATGGCAGTCTGAAACCGCTTGGAAGCCAGTTCGTAGTTTTTACCGAACGCTGCTTTGAATGAATCCAGTTCGTTCTCGAAATTGGTGATGTCTATGTTCTGGCTCTTGACCAGGGCCAATTCAGACTTGTATTGCAAGGAGTTCATGGCCGCATTGCGCAGCAATGAAATTATGGGCAAGAAAAACTGGGGGCGTACCACATACATTTTTGGATACCGGTGGAACACATCCACGATCCCGGCGTTGTAGAGCTCGCTCTCTGGCTCAAGCAGGGTAACAAGAACGGCGTACTCACATCCCTTTTCATTGCGGTCCTTGTCAAGTTCTTTGAGGAAGTCCTCATTCTTGGTTTTGGTGGCCGTCGTATCACTCTCATTTTTCATCTCAAACATGATCGAGACAATTTCAGTGCCGGCGCTGTCAGATTCCCGAAAAATGTAGTCGCCCTTGCTACCTGAGCGCGCGTCGTTGTCTTTCTCGAAATGCGCTCGTGGGAACGCCATAGCACGCACACGATTAAATTCCGTTTCGCAGTGCTGCTCCAAGGTCTCGCCAATCATCTTGGTGGACAAGCGGGCCTTGAGGTCACGCAGGCGCTCGATCGTGTCCTCACGATCCTTGATCTGGGTCTCATACTTGTCCTTGAGAGCTTTTTTGGCAAGCTCCATCTCCAATTCGGCACGCTCAAGTCCCCCTTTGAACTGATCACGCTCTTTTTCAATAGCGCTGACAGCTTCAGTGATGGCAAGCTTCTTAGCGGTCTCAATAGCATCGAGTTGCGCCTTCAGAGCCTGGATCTCGGCGTCCTTGGTTCCCGCCGCTTTTTGCAGTTCGTTGAGCGACTTGGCCTTGGCCAGTTGAACGGCCGCTTCTTGGTCGTGCTTGGCTTGCTCCAGTTGATTGGCTAAGGAGTCGCGCTCTTTTTGAACTTGGCTCAAAGCCTCGTTGACAGCGAGCTGCCTAGTAATCTCGCCGGCATCCAGTTTGGCTTTCAGCTCTTGAATTTCAGCATCCTTGGTAGCCGCTCTTTTTTGCAGCTCACTGGCCGCTTTGGCCATGGCCAAATCGATGGCCGATTGCTTTTCTTTCTCGGCCAATGCGAGTCGATCGTGCAGTGCCTGATCAAACTCACTGTCCCGGACCTGTTTGAGGATGTCCGCGTACCCAGACTCGTCAATCTTGAATGCTTTGCCGCAGTGTGGGCAGTTAATTTCTTGCATGTTGTGATTCCAAGATTCGGCAAAGAGATCAGGGCCGCCTCAGGCAACCCATTTAGACTTGATCAATGCAGCCCAATTGGCCGCTTACAAACAACTATAAACCAGCAGTTCAGCAGCGCAGGATCAATACTCACTGGGCAACATAATCACCCAGTGCTCCCCGTCCCAGCAGGCGTAAAGCGTTTGCTCGGACAAGGGGAAGTCAGTGAACGGTATCTCTTGACGCGCGTGCTCACGACCGTTGCCGTCCTCGTAAACCATGGTGGCTCGGGTACCTTTCACTGTCACGCGAATCAGGACAAACCAATCCGCTGTGCCGATTTCGCTGAGGTGACTGGCCACAGCATCCATCATCCAAAAACACTCAGCCTCTTCAGCCAGGTATTTGGTGCCATCCGTCAACAGATGCCTGCGACTGATTCGGTAGTAGCGCTCTGTTCCGGTGAAGTGTGAAAGCTGGCTTGCATCGAAATTTTTTTTCATCTCAAAACTCCGATTTGGCCAAAGCCGCCTGACTGTTAGCCAGCAGGTCGATGCGCAAATTAGGCATGATGTTGCAGACCAGATGGTTGATGGACCAGTTCAATATCTGCGCACGCTCACGGTGTGTTGCGGCCTCTTCCATGCGTTCCAGGTAGCGGTCCATCTCGTAGTGAGTACGCTGCAGGTGGTTAATGGCATCCTGCATTTGTTGCACAGCTTGTTCCCGTGCATGCTTGGCTTCATAAGCTGCCAATTCTGTGGATTGGATCGATGTCATCGGAGAGTCCTTTTTCGTTTGCATGCCCACAGTTTTGTGTCAGACACGCAGATGGACAACCGATTTCAAGAATCCCGACAGATTGGACGGATACCGACTCAACACCGCTTTTTGAGTCTGTTCGTTTTTGGCATTGAGTTGAAGTTGTGTGTGATTTGTTCGGCGCTCAAGGCTTACATGCGCCAAGCAGCACACACAAAAAGTTCATGCGTAAAACGCCCTACAACACGTTTTTCTCTGGGTCCGAATACTCAGAGTGCTGACTCAATCGATCAGCGCTTGTAGGGCTTTTTTGACGCCCTGCCCTGCTGGGCACTGAAAGAGTGCGAGATCGCGGCGGAAATCTATGAAAAACATGCTTTTACAAGATTTCGCTGGTTGAGCGTTGAAATCATTGAAGAAAATTTCAGTGAAAAAGTTATCCACAGGAAGTTCATTCTGAGCCAGATCTAGCCTGCAACCCGCCACTTTGGCTGGACTTTGGTTGTCCAGATAAATATGTGAAAACACAATGCAGTTAACGCAAACACATGATTACAGGAGAACTGAAATGGCACAGGCTAAAACACTGACAAAAGACGAGCTGGCACGGGTACTGGACTACATAGACACGCGCCGCTTTGCGCAGCGCAACAGGGCAATGATGTTGCTCACGCACCTGGCGGGTTTGCGTATTGGTGAGGTGGCTTGCTTGCGCTGGAGTGACGTCATCAATACAGATGGCACTGTGAAAGAAGAAATTCGCTTGCTACCCGACATGACCAAGGGCAGGCACGCTAGAACAGTCTTCGTCAACATCAAATTGCGTGAGGAATTACAGGCCTATGCCGCACAGGCAAAGTGTGTGGACAGAAGCTACCCGTTCTTTGCCAGCCAAAAAAGCATCCTTACCGGGTTCAGCGCAAACAGCCTGGCCCAGACTTTCGCGCTGCTGTACGCGGGTGCAGGACTGCAAGGCGCCAGCAGCCACAGCGGTCGCAGGACGTTTTTGACTTCACTGGCGAACAAAGGCACTGCGATTCACATCCTCAAAACTCTGGCCGGTCATCGTAGCATCCAAACCACTGCCGCATATTTGTACAGCAGTCCAAGCCAGTTGAAGGCTGCGGTCGAATTGGCTTAAAGCTCACGGACTCGAATTTTTCCCCTTTGGGGTTGAACCAAGCTCACAGGGTGAGCCTCCACAGCAACAGCATCAGTGTGTCTACAACACAACTGATGCAGCAATCATGGTCCTGGCTTTTTTCTTGGTTCTATTAGCTCCACCCACCTTATCCTCCGCAACGTTTACTCCAGTGCAAAAGTACGTGGCGTTAGAAAAGCAAAAGATGATGCTCTTTGAGTACGGGCAGACCTTCAAGCTGCACAAGCGCAGTCGTGCGGAGCTCCTAAGGGCCTCTGTTAAATATTCTGAGAATTGAGACCGATCTTCTCATTGAGCGTACCGAGCAATCCTCTCAGCTTGACGCAACCGAAAAATTAATATAAGAGCGATTTTTACCCAAAATTTTAATCCCATGGGATTTTATAAACGGATCTTAAACATTTTTTTTAAATTAAAACACTACGTTGATTTGACAATTAATTATTCCACAATAGAATATAAACTTTAACAAGGAGAAATCATGGAATATTTCACACACATTAATGAAGAATCAAAATCTGCAATCAAATACCGAACTGATCTGATGAAAAGAATTGTCAGACTTGAGACGAAAATTGAAAGAGGCTTCTCAGAGATAGGCGTGGATATTAATCAAAAAAACTGGATGAAAATTGATAATGAAAATAATATAGTATATATTGATAATTTAGGAAGAGCACTTAAAGTAATAATAAAAACAATGGGAATTTTAGGAGCATCAAAAAATTTAGAGTCATACAAATTAATATACAATAATAAAATTATTGGATCTGTTATTTTTAATAACAACTTGGAAGATTAATATTATGGCAATTTACTTAGATACGAAAACCACAGGATTACGCCATTCAGATAGCGATTCGATAGTAGAAATAGCAATAGTAAACGATGATGGAAAAGTTCTTATTGACACACTAATTGATCCAGAAATTTCAATTCCATGGTACTCCACAAAAATTCATGGGATTACGGACGCAATGGTAGAAGGCAAACCCACACTAAATGAAGTAATGCCAACCATCCTTGACATAATTTCAAACCAAGTAACTGTAATTTACAATGCTGACTTGTATTTAAATTTCTTTCCTGGAAATTTATCTGAAGCAAAAAAAATAGAATGTGCAATGCATTTTTTCAATTTAATTACAGAGATCCAAGGATCACGCAAAATAGATTTTGCAGCTCTTTGTGCCGGGCATATTTGGCAAGGTGATGCTCATCGCGCACTTACAGATGCTCTAGCTTGTAGAAGTGTTTGGCTTTGGCTACACACTGATACGACTCAGAATTAAAAATATTTTAAATTCATGTATGAAAAATTTCATACTCATAATAATGTTTGAAAAGTAAGGTATTATTTTTCATGTCTGAAATTGATCGCCTCTACCAATACAAAACCCTGCTGAGCGGCCGCAGGGCCATGTCACGCGAAGACATCATGCAGAAGCTCGAGATCTCTCTGGCCACCTTCAAACGTGACATCGCCAAGTTGCGGGACCAGTTGCACACCCCC
Organism: Comamonadaceae bacterium PBBC2; assembly: GCA_002255935.1. Classification (GTDB taxonomy): domain Bacteria; phylum Pseudomonadota; class Gammaproteobacteria; order Burkholderiales; family Burkholderiaceae_C; genus Limnohabitans_A. The sequence goes on along the minus strand of NKIO01000020.1, from coordinate 18,967 downwards.
ATCGTTTTTGACCGCGATCTGGGTGGCTATCGACTAGAACAATCCGACAGCACGGAACTGCCGGGTCTGTGGTTCAGCCAAGACGAAATGCTGGCCCTGATGACCATCCAGAGCATGATCGTGCAGCTCGAACCCGGCCTGCTGGGCCCTAAGCTCAAGCCTTTTCAAAAACGGCTGGACGACATGCTGGCCAGCCAAGGGCTGGACGCAGCTACTTTGACACAGCGTGTCAGGGCCGTCCATGCAGGCAAACGCCACCTGACACTTACCAGTTTTGAGACAGTGGCCAAAGCCACCCTGGAGCGCAAGCAAGTCCAAATCGAACATCTGAACCGGCAAAACGGAGAGATCGTTCTGCGCGATATCTCTCCCCAGCAATTGGTCCACTACCGAGACAACTGGTATGTCGATGCATGGTGCCATTTGCGCGGTGGCCTTAGAAGCTTTTCCATTGACGCCATCGAGCGCGCCCATTTGCTCAGCAAAGCAGCCAAAAACATCGATCTGATCTCCATGCGGCAGCAGCTTGACGGCGGCTACGGCATCTTTGGGGGCATACCTAAGGACTGGGCGGTACTGGAGTTTTCTCCTGGCAGAGCGCAGTGGGTACGCCATGAGTCTTGGCATCCTCAACAAGAAGGCACCTTGCACGCCGATGGTCGTTACACACTCAAAGTGCCTTATTCCGATGAACGCGAGCTGCTGGGTGACATCTTGCGTTTTGGCGCAGAGGTCAAAGTGCTGGCGCCACCATTGCTGCAGCAAAAGCTCAACAACGAATTGACCAAAGCGCTCAATCAGTACAAGGCCTGATTCACCATTCGTCATCCCTGCGAAAACCGCTGAAAGTGGTGACGGCCATGCCAGGCAGACCACTACCTGCGTCAGCGCCCGTATCCACAACTGACATCACTGAACCATCCGAGCCGGTGATCAGATTCCCCTCTTGTCGGTAAACCGTCCCATCATTTCTGAGAAACGTTGAGTCATCAATCTTGTTGATGACCTCAACCGTGTCTGTACTGGCAAGAGACCCGAAAATATTCCAGAATTTCATTGCTGACTCCTCATCATTAAATAGTGCTGGTCTGAACTTCCGCGTTCGCAGATTCGAACAGCTGAACCATGTCTGCATCGGTCAGGCAAATGCGCACGGTTTGCAAAAAGGGGGCCAATTCGTCTGCATTATGGAGCGATTGGCAAATGATTCGAGCCGCCAACATGGCGGGGAACTTGAACATACCCGTACCAATGGCAGGTAGGGCCAAACTTCGGATGTCATTGTCATTGGCCAGCCGGAGCATCGACTCCAAAGCCATCTGCATGTATTTTTCTGGCTCGTCGTTGTTGATGTAATGCGCCGATCGCACATGGATGATCCACGGGTTGGCCAATTTGAAACCGGGTGTGATCAATCCAGTCCCCAACGCCAGGGGTGCAAAGGGCTTGCAATACTCTTCCAACTTAGGGCCTGCGGCCGTGTGGATAGCACCGGCCACGCCTGAGCCAAAACGCAAATTGGCATTGGCGCTGTTGACCAGCGCCTCCATGTCGGGCTGTTTGACGATGTTGCCAACGACGATTTCGATCTTCATGGGTGACTCCTTTGGATAAGTGAATCTTGATCGCCCACAGGCTCAAGAGGTGAGCCAGATCAAATAATCTTACGCATCCTGGTCGTCTGTTAACTCATGCGTTAGCCAAGCACTTGCGTTTTCTGTTTTTTCTAAATCAGCCGTCCTTACCCAACTGAAGACCCCACTTCTTTTGAGTGTCAGTTGGTCTTGTAGTTCTGCCAGCAATGCGCCCTCGACATCAGACAAATACGAAGCCAAAGACATTTGTGCAGCAGCAGCCCACGTCTTTTGGTAAGGGATTATTCGGAGAGTGCTCAAATTACCAGAATTTTTCCCTAATCCTCTAGACCAGAGTTTTCGACTTCTCAAACGCTGTAAAACACGGATCAATTGCACTCCTTCGCTGAGATCGACTAGCAAATCAAGAACAACAGCGCCTGGAAAAGTTTCAGCAACTTTTCCAATATGCTCAAGAACCCTTTCTTCGAGAACATCCTCGCGTTTTTGAGCCTTAGATTCGACTGCCTTCTGATCTTCAATACGAGATCTGACTCTGACTTCCACCGACAAGGCATTGACCAGGTTGTACTTACTTGCATTTTCCCCGTCACTCGCCAATCTTGTTTTAGGAACCCCCAACCAAACGCCATTCAGTTCATCCCAATGACGAGATGATTCTGGTAAGTAAGCCAAAATTTTTACCCCCTTGCCCAGGTGAACACAGAGCAAATCCCTCAAACCTGCTGGCAACGGGACAGGTAAATCCAATCCACCTCGGTTTCGTAGAACACGGCTACCTGAACGACGTACAGATCGCCACAAGGCCTCCTTTTCCTCTTGGCTCAATCTCTTCAGCAAACTAGAGCGCAAGTCGCGGGATGCTTCTCCCTCTGCGGTCAGGACTTGAAGTTTTTCTTGCACGTGATTAACTGCATCAACATGAATCGAAGGACGCCCTGTTCTGCCTGCATCCAACAGGCCAACTAACCCCATCGTATGGAAATTGAGTATCCAAGCTTGGGCTTCCGAAGCGTTTGCCCATGCGCCCACCATCTCACCCGGTGGACGACGCTGACTGTCTTGCAAAACCCACCATGAACGCTTTGCCAGCCGAGCGCCTGCTCCGGCTAATCCGCGAGACCAAGCTGTCAGGATCAATTTTTCATCGTTATTCATGTACTTGCATGCAGTCAGAAAACTTATTCAATTAAGAGGCTTTACGCGCCATATTATTAAAGAGAAAGCCACTTTTAGGAGCATCCATGACAACTTTGAATTGGGAAAAAGATAAGGCCAAGCGCCATATCAAAGAGCATTCATTCGACGATTTACCCCGCGCGGGATCATTCCAAGACCAAATCCGTTACGGTGCATTGCCTTGGACATCTGTTCGTCGAGATCGACATGCTTCACCAGCTGCATCCCAAGTGGGAATCAGAAACCGAACCATCGACTTCGACCATCTGAGCAGATATTTGCAGCATGCGATGCACACGGACTTCAAGAGGAAACTAGATTGTCAAAAAACCGAGGTCATTGAAATCATAAAAAAACTGATCCTGCGTTGCGAGGCATGGGGCCATGGACTGCCCTCAAGAGAGGCTGCGTTACTGAATAACGCTCGTTCGGCCATCAAAAATCTTTGCCATTGAGACGCCCCATTTAAAAGATAGAACATGATAGCCACAGAAAAAACCTGTCGTTGCCCAGCTTGTCGCACTGTCATTCAAGGGCTACCGCCCATGATATGTCCAGCATGCAACTTAGGCATCCCAGAAAACAGCGGTAACGCGCCAAGAGCGGATTTCAATCCTCGAAATGGATTTACAGGCAAGGAGTTAATGGATCGCCGGGGCATGCCTCTTGATGAGTACGTCAAGCGTCTAAAAAACGCACTAGACGAATAAAAATCCTCCAATCAACTTTTCAAAACCATGCAGTACATCGTAGAAACATTTCGCAACCCTGGCGAACCATCAAGCGCTCCTCTGAGAGTGCGCCCATGTTCAGGCCAAGGTCTATCGCTATCCATCCGGGTAGAGTGCTCAAGATCGATGCGAGAAGCACACCCTGCGGGACAGAAATTTTTGTTAAACGTACAGTGGAAGCACAGAGACGGTACGCCTGACTGGCTTTACTGTAATTTCCGTGATCCATGGAAACCAGTTACGGGAGATGAGGCAAATCAATTTATCAAAACCCAATTTGGCTCATCGGCTCCTACGATTGCTAGCTGACCAGTTTTGTGGAAAAGTGTCTATCGTGCCCGAACAAGGCGTCTATTGGGTGTCACATAGTCAAACAGAAACTACCGGCGAAAAATTTAGCCGTAAAGCGCATTCAGTTAATGGATGTCAGTGCAGACTGTTATCCAATTGCCCATCAAACTTTGCCTGCTGTGTTTTTTCAGCGCGATATGTACATCCGCCTGGCCTTAGGCGAGTTGTTGATGATGTCAAGCGTGAGCGTACAACGCTCGTCGTGAAAGTAACGAGCCAGCACTTCGACGATACGCTCATCCTCTGAGGATGCGTTCGCGAAAAGTGTCATGCATGATCGCAACTTCATAGCGTCAATCTTGCCAAAGACCTTCTCAGGCTTTGTCCCCTTTGGCAGACACAAGAGGATGTCCGTGCAGCTTCTCAGCCTGCCACCCAGCAAATCGTCGTCCCAATACTCAGCCGCCTCCTTTGGGTCGGCGATGCCAAAGTAATGTGCAAGACGGCTCGATCCTAATCCCCGAAGCTGAGGAAAGAAATACCACATCCAGTGCGTCTGTTTGTGACCCGCAGCGATTTCCTCGACAACCTCATACCAGTGAAGGTCCTGCGCCTCCGTAAAGCGGTCTAGTGTCCTTTCGGATCTCACCATTGAAACCCGTCGAGAGGTTTCACTCACCAACCTGTCAGGTGGCGCTTGCCAATATTCGCCGCTTGAATAAACCGGACGACTTTGCTCGCGATCACCCGAAACAGGTAAGGTTGGCACGCCAGAGGCCTGATAAAAACTCGAATACTCCCGCATCCACGCGAAACCATTAGCCTGCAATGAAGCCTGTGCTGCGTTCAAGTTAGCTGCAGGTAGATGATCAAAGACGTCGCCGTGATCGTCGAAGAAAACCAATTCAACCGAGCCAGCTGGGCCGTCTGCGATTACGCACCAGTTTTGTTGGAGCATCCCTAGGACTTTGACCCAAAGGCGCTGGCTGATTTGAGCTTCCTCGCGGAGTTCGTCAAGTGTTTGAATGCGCATGAATTCGCCTTATGCAATCAGTACCAGGTCGCCGTGACTATAACCAGCTGAAAAAACCCATTAGGGTAAAGGAAGAGTTGATAAGTCAACGCCGGATTTCCTGCTGCCAGCCCTGCACCACCATCACCATCGCCAGGGTGTCCAACTCACAATAACGCAGCAGTGCTTGCTTGATTTGTGACCTTTGCGCGTCTTGCAGGTCTTCAAACTGGAGCCGCGAATAGGCCGTTGCAGCTGCGCCGCCTTCTGCGATGACCATATCATCCGGGTCTTGGCCAGCTGGCAATGACTCGCCCAGCATCTCTGCGCCCAAGTCGCGCAGGATTTCATAGGGGTCATCGATGCTCTTTCCGTGTTCATCGGTGGGCAGCCAAGTGAAGTTCTTGTAATTCAGGCTGGGCATTCCGCCCTCCGCACCATAGATCGGCTGGGCATGGTGCTGCCGCAACCAGGCATTGCTGGCGAGCATGGCGGGCAGCACCTTCTTGATGGAGACACTGCCCTTGGTGGCCACATGAAAGTAAGCGGCCTTAGCCAAATCGCACAGGTCGTACATGGCTCGCTCGCCAGACTTAATCAAAGACTCCAAGAAGACCTTCAGCTCATCCGCATCGGCTGGCGGGTTCAGGCTTTCATCCAGCTGAACCATGATCCGGTTCAAGATCGTGTTTTCATGGTGGCTCCACATGAAAACCGTGCCAGTGTCCCCCTCCAGCTCAGCCTTCAGGGCGCGGGCAAATTCGAAGTTTGGAAACACCCCAGGCTCGGCCAGCAAGAACTGGCTCTTGTGCTCTACGCGCCCGTCTTCGTGCATCACATGGTGGGAATACTGAAAGGCCACCTGCTCATAAGGCCGCATGCCTTGGTGAAACGGAATGGCCACCGCACTGGTCTCAAAGTCGATGAAATGGTAAGGAAAGCGCCAAGAAGCCATTTCTCTGCGCATGTGCTCCTCGGCCAGCCAGTACCCGCCCCGATCTTCTTCTGCGGGGATGCCTTTGGCCTGCATCCATTGGCGCTCACTGACAGACAAGGTTTCTCCGCCGTCTTTGACGTTAATGTCCCCTGACTGTAAGGCAGACAGGCGTATCCGCCCTTGCGAGATCAAGTCGTCTTTCTTCCGGAAATTCCAAAGGTCCAACACCGTGCCTTGGGCGAAATCCGCAGCGGTGAAGCCATAGGTCTGAAACCAGCATTCATGAAATCCGCTTTTCAGTTCATCACCGCTGGCAGCTTTGAACTCGCAGCTGCTGCACTTTGCACCGGGCGAAGGCGGAATTTTTTGGTCCTCGGCATAGGCTTTTGCCCAGTCATTGGCTGCCTGGTCCATGGGTTGCAGAAAGCCGTTTGAACCTACTCCATGCTTGTTAACCATCTCAACAAATTCATCGACGGGTACCTTGGCCAGCAGATCCGTCTGAGGGTTGAAGTTGGCTGAATCGTCTGATCGGGTCACCCTTACCTTCTTGCCGTCTCTCACGATCTTGAAAAGCTGGTTCAAGCGATCTTGTGTTGCCTTGACCGACTTGTCAGGCATCATCAAAAAGGTGCGGATCTGTGCGCTTGGATACGCTTGGCTTATGACCCAAGCCTGGAAGGCAACGTCCTCAATGTAGGGGCGCATACCGGACTTGATGGACACGCGGCTGCCAGCGATGTCGGGGTGGGTGCTGTCATACGACTTGGCTTTGACCTCGATCAGCTCGTACCGGTTGCCATCTTTGACCAAAATGTCCACGCGCACAAAGAAATTGCCAAAGACAACGGCGGCCTCGAACACAACCGCCCGATCTTGTTGCAACAACAGCGCTGTCTGTGCCAGGGCAGTTTGATGGTCAGTGGCTTCAACCTCGACCCCTTCAGGGAATTGGCACTTTGCCAGTTCGCCAACTTGGTAGCCCCCTTCGGCCAACATCTGCAGAAAGCTGTCCCCTTGCTTGGTGTCCCGGTAAATCTTTGGCCTGCCGATATAAAACAACTTAGTCGGGCATTCCACGGCCAGCTTGAAGCGTGATTTAGTGAGGTAACGGTGCTGACTCATCATTTACGCTGGATCTGAGTTGACGAGTATTTCATTTTTAATCAAGCAAGTAGAATGACTTAGTGCAAGAAAAATATTTTAAATTAAAATAACACAACAAAAAACATTTAACAATGTATTACCCAAAAAATTCTTCTTAATTAAATATATTTCTTTGCCCATTCAATCCACTTTTTCAATTTACGCGCACCTATATTTTTAACATCAAAACAATCAATGCCATAACAATATTTTGCGATAAAAACAGAATCATCGAGCGTATAACCACGTCCAACCCAGAGAAGCAAATCTCTTTCTTTATCTATACCCAATGTAGGCCATCCAATTTTTTTACCATATTGAATCAGATGCATCACTCTCCTTTTTTCTGACTCACTCATTAGATTCAAGTCAATCGTAGGTTCAGGAGATTTTTCTACGGAACGCTTATAGACCCACCACTTTTCTTTTGGCGGAGGTATAAAATTTAGATCAGGAGACCGCCAAAATCTAATATTTTTTAAAGGATCATCCTTTACTTCGTTATTACCCTTGACATTACTATCGTCAACAACTTCGACGTCTTCCCCTTCAATCTCGCCATTTATCATTATTAAATTTGGCGTTGATTCAGGCAGGCGCCATTTTGAAACAATCAATAGCACAAGGCTAGCAACTATTTGCGGCACATATTCAAGTCTCCACCTACCCAGTTGAGCATTTGTATAACTTCTTGCCAAACGTGAAGGATCAAGAACAAATAATGCTGAAGATTCGTTATCATCATAACGCACAAGCCCCAAATCATCCCCCAATAAATCTTCATGTATTTTAGAAACTAAAAATATAGAAGTTTTATATAAAAAATTTAAAACCCACCCACCGTATGTTGATTTTAGAAATATGGATAAATCATGCAACCCATCAGAAATATACGCCAAATCATTATCTTCAATTTCTGATGTGTATATATTATCGGGTATTTCACCCTTAATTTTTTGCAGTATTTTAACCAATTGAGATGGGGTGCACTCTGGAATCATCTCTTTAGAAATAACATGACGCAACTGATCTGCGCATTCATCAAGCATTTTAAAAATTTCAGCAGAAAATTCCTTTTGAAATCGGTCGACAAGTTGCCCTTGACTTAAACCAGTCAATATTTGAGATGGATATTGGAAATGCGCCCCAACAGTTCTTAGGCTACAAGGCTTTGAGTGATTTTCTTTATAGTGAGAAAAATATGGTGTGTGATACGGGTATTCCCTCTGCCGGTAGTGCACAGGCTCTCCACACTCAGGACAAACAAGAAGTTGCTCACGTGACGACTCATAGTTGGCTCTTGAAGCCAATATAAAAATACCCGTTTTGAGACTAACAGCTGTATCCATAAAATGTTCCTAAAGTCAAATTCCCAATATCCTTTTTTTAAGCTCTGATCGAACTTGTTGATCAAAGACAGGATCATTCAGCAAATCTTTCCTCAGCTGCTCTCTGACCTCAGGCTCAAGATCTCTCTTCAATTTATCAGCGATCGCTGGACGCAGCGAAAACTCAAACTCTTTTTCAAGCTGCTTATGGATTGCGCTGCGAACAACTGGACTTAGCTGACTTCTGAACTCGTCGATAAGTTGTTTTTCGACTCTTTCACGAACTTCTTTTTTGACTTGATCAAGTACATTTTTTTCCAGATCGGGATAACAATCATCCTTGATGGCGTCCTGCAGATCTTGCTTAAATTGCTCAATTTGTCGAGCAACTTCCTCTGCAAATGCGTATCCCTCAATATGCTCAATAAAAATCCGCCAAAGACTATCTATTGAATGTGAGTTCTGTTTAGCAGAGGACAATGAAGAATCAAGTATTTTTTGACCCACATTTTGTATCCGTGAGTTTTTCAGATCCAAATACCTTGGAGGCTTGAATTCTTCAACTCTAGCGTTATTGCTTGCCCCCGAGTTCCACGCATCATCCGCTGCGCTGAAATCGGTTCCTTCGTAGTCATCATCTGTTTCCATCGGCATATCCAATCAATTCATTGCAAATGAAAAGCATCAGTCGGCATGAAGCTCAGAGAGCTTTGTCACGTCCTTGAACACAACCTCGGTGTTCAAGCCAAAGTGCTTTCGCCCGCACGCAATCTGCAGGTTTTCAGCAGGCCGGCGGTTCGCACGTACCGAGGTGGACTTGGTCTCGGCCACAAAGTAAACGCGGGCGTCGTCCTCCAGTACCACTGCCCAATCAGGGTTGTACGTGCCCAAAGGCGTTGGGATTTTGAAACGACTTGGCAGTTTGAAAAAGAACTTCACACGCTCGTCAACGCTGCAGTCGTGTGCGAACTGACTTTCAGTATCACTGTCACTCAAGACACAAGAGAACGGGTCGCCGACCGGAGCCTTTTGCTCATCGAGCCGCTGTGCCTGGAGCAATGTTTTGCCGACTGGTGTGGTCAGGTCGTCGTCGGCTGGCGGGTAAACACTGCTCAGATAAGTTTCAAGCTCCTCGTCGAACAAACTCATTTCGTAGCGCCTGCCGTTGATGGTGTGGTACTCAATGCCCTCGACCATCAGGGTTTGCAAGCAAGTTTTGATGGCCGATATGGCCGTGTCCAAAAAAGCCTGCGGATTGATCAGCAACTCATCCATCCGCCCGGAGCCATCGAGGATCGAGAAAATTGTTGAACGAGAGAGGTGAACACGATTCTGTATGTAACCATACACATCGGGCACGCTGGTGCCGAACTCACGCGCAGAGGTGTCGTTGATCGCTGTCTGTATGACTTCCACCCCTTCACGGCGCATGACGATCGTGCCTTTTTCAGCCCGGATTTTTGGCGAACGCACCTTGGGGTATTGGGTGGTGTCACCCAGCGCCTGGACACAAGTTTTGATCAGGCTAGGCGTATCCAGTTTCACGCTGTAACGTGTCTGGTAACTTATCTTGTTCCAGATGGCCTTGAACAACGCCTCTTCTTCAGACGTTAGCGCCTTGCGCTGAATCCTAGCCTTGGCTCGGGCGTTCTTGATACGCTTATCGAAACTCACACCGGTTTCGTCCTCAATCTCCTGCTGCAGCGCTTTGGCGAAAGCTTCGTAGCTCTCGTTCGGGATCACGGTCAAGACATTGACTCGCTTATCCTGAACACGCTCTCCATTTTTATTGACGCACAAGCGCAAACCGCGACCAATTTCCTGGCGCTTTTTCATAGCGCTTTTAGTCTCGTTCAGGGTACAAATCTGGAACACGTTAGGGTTGTCCCAGCCTTCCCGCAAAGCAGAATGGCTGAAGATGAATTGAAGTGGCACATCAGCGCTGAGTAAACGCTCTTTGTCCTTCATGATCAGCGAATAGGTGCTGTCATCTTTGGCTACCGCACCCGATGTATCGATCCACACGGTTTTTGCCTTCGCGCCCTTCCCCTTTTTGTCCCCAGAGAAATAGCCGTCGTGCACTTCGCTGGCCGTGTGGGGAATCAACCCTCGGTACTGCGTTTTGTTGGCGAATTTATTGAATGCTTCCTCAAACCACTGAGCGAATTTGCCTGGAACAGCGTTGCCTTCATCGTCAAACCCACGATAGTTGGCCACCTTGTCGATGAAGAAAAGACTGAGCACCTTCACGCCAATTGGCTGAACGTTTTTCAGCTTGGCGAAGTGCGCTGCCACCGTGCGCTCGATTTGAAAACGCATCACATCATCAGTAAGCCCGCCTTGGGCTTCGTTCACCCGCAGCACGCGACCGCCTGAAAATTCGATCTCGCCATCGTCGGCGCGTATCTCATTCAAGATGTACCCGTCCAGGTACAAATCCCGCATGCTTGATTTCGCGTACAGGTCATCGCCCAGTTTGAGGGTCAGCTCCTTGCGCTTGGGGCCGTTTTTATCGTTGACGTCAATCCGCACCTTGGCGGTGATGCCTTTGGCTTTGGCATCAATGCTCACCAGCTCCACAAAGGCCTGATTCTGGTCATCATCGGCCAAGACACCATCCACCTCAATCTGTTTGACCAGGCCCAGGTCGTAGGCCTGCACCGGATTCAACGAATACAGCAGGTTGTAGGGGTTTTTGTGGGTGGCCGAATAGCGCAGCGTACAAAGCGGATTCAAGTCCATCAGAGCGCTGCGACGCACATCGGTCTCGAAGTTCTGAGGCTCGTCGACGATCACGATCGGGTTCACCGCTTTGATGTACTCGATGGGTGCAAAAGCCCGCTCGCCCTTCTGTTTGATCTTGTTGTTGTCCTTGGTGAAGCTGTCGATGTTGATCACCAACACGCTGAGGGCGTCGCTCTGGGCGAAATGCCGCAGCTCGGTCAGTTTGTCGCCGTTGTACAAAATAGGCACACACGGCACATTGGCATAGTCAGCCGCAAAGTGGCTGCGTGTGATCTGGAGGTTCTTCATCGTTCCTTCGCGGATCGCCACGCTTGGAACCACCACCACGAATTTTTTGAAACCATAGACCTTGTTCAACTCGTACATGGTCTTGATGAAGGTGTAAGTTTTGCCCGTCCCCGTCTCCATCTCGATGGTGAAGTTAAGCGGGCAAAACACCTGCTTGCCGTTGTCAGAAGTCGAGGGCACCAGTGCACTGGATGGCGCGAGAACGTTTGCCTTCTGCACCGCCTGCAAATTTGTCAACAGTTGCTCATCCGACAACTTCAACGCGTTACCAATGCCACCATCACCAGCATAGGACACGCTGGCGTTTTGACCCGTCAGCGCGAACTCGCTTTTAGCAAGTGGCTGACCGTCGAAAACCTTCACCACGGCATCGACCGCCCTGGCCTGGTATTCCTGATGGCTGAACTGGAGTTTCATGGTCTGTGACATACCGTGTACCTCAGATCACGGTCAGACCGATGTCTTGACCAGCCAACTCCAATTGCAAGTTTGCAAGTTGCTCGTCGGCTTTTGCACCCACAAAACAGGAGTTGAGCATTACCACATGGGCGGGCATGGCTTTGACGATTTCGTCCTTGAGCGCATCCATGTAGGCCTCAAAGCAAAGCCACATGGTTTTGTCATCGACCATGAGAACCCGATGGACAGTGGCCCCTGCAACCTGACGGGGCTTGGCGATGGCATGGACACCCAATGCACCCAAGCCGTGTTTGAGCAGTAACTCAGTGAGCATGGCGGTTTGGGCATCCGCTTGTTTTCTTTGCCCACCTTTTTCAGCACTCTGGAAAATGGACAGTTGCTCGCGCAATGCCTCTGAGCTGTTCATATCACCTTGCCAAACCTTAAAGTTTGACGGGGCCAGAGTGAAGTAGGCGCAGGCCAGCTCGGTGGTTTGGTCAGGACGCTCGTTTTTTAATTTGGCGATGACCTTATTGATTCGGGCGCGCGTGATGTCGGCAATGGTTCGGTAGCCAGCTTTGTAGGCCTCGCTAGTTTTTTCCACTACCTCTGGCATCTGTACACAAATCGATTTGCGATTTAGGCCATCGTCCAGATTCAACTCCATTACTGCCTGAGCTGTAGTTCCACTACCAGCAAAGAAATCTAAAATCAGTTCATCTTCGGTAACAAACCAACGCAAAAAATCTTTAATCATTCCAACTGGTTTGGGATTATCAAAAACCGTATGACCCAAAAGTGCAGACAACGCACCAGTCTGCTCACTTACCATTCCATACTCAGGCAAGAGAGTTGATGGTGTTATTTTAGAGCGCTCCTTAATACATTTAATTTTTCCAGTTGAGGTCAAATAAAATTCAATTACTTTTTGACCTTTTGTATCTACTACAGCCTCACCATCAAAGAATGCACGCATTTGTTCTTTTTGCGTCCATCCTGCTCTTAGCGTAACTGCTTCAGCAGTTCGACCATTTAAGGCCCGCAGGGTGCCGGAAACCACTGTAACCTGCTCCGAGTCACCATATGTACCAGACAATTTGAAATTGTCGGGCGCTTCAAAACGGACACCAGCAGGGAAGAAGAAATCACTAGCAGGATTTGCTTTTGATATTTTCTTCATGGCGCCTGCATCTATAAGACCTTCACCACCTGAAATGTTTTCGTGTATTTGAACATTGCGCGCATAAAGAAAGACGTACTCATGATATTTTTTAAATAAACCCTGCTGCTGAGAATGTTGTTTATTCCAAATAAATTGAGCTACGAAATTTTCAGCGCCAAAAATCTCATCACAAAGCACCTTCAGATTTGCCGCCTCGTTATCGTCAATGCTGATAAAAATAACACCGTCATCGCGCAACAGATTACGCGCCAAATACAAACGCGGGTACATCATCGACAACCACGCGCTGTGATACTGCCCGCTTTCCTTACTGTTCTTTTTCCACAAGCTTTGCTTGTTCAAATAGCCCGCTTCGTTTTTCTCGCCTGTTCGGCGCTGGTATTCGTCCAGCGTTTCGGAATAGTTGTCGGGGTACACAAAACTGTCGTTGCCGGTGTTGTACGGCGGGTCGATGTAGATCATCTTGACCTTGCCGTAATAGCTTTTTTGCAGCACGCGCAGTACTTCAAGGTTCTCGCCCTCTATCAACATGTGCTGGGCCTGAGCCGGGTTGTTAGCGTCAGGCCGCAGGGTGTGGCTGCTGGTTTTCTGTATCTCACGGCGGGCGGCAGTTTTGCCAGCCCATGACAGTTCGTAATGCTCGTCCGCAGCCAGGCGTTCCTTCCCCAGGAGTTCTTGCAGCTTGGCCACATTCAACTGTTGGTCGCTGATAAGTTCGGGCGCGGCCTGGGCCAGAAGAGCCATCAGTTCAGCTTTGCGTTGAGTCAGGGCGTCCGGACTGTAGCCGAGTTGTTGGATAGTTGGGTTCGAGGCGTTGTTGTTATTCATGATTCCCTTGGGCGGCGGTTTGGGTTTGGCAATGGGTTGGACTGACCGTTTCTGATGAAGAGAAAAGTCAATTCACAGACCAGGCAATGGTGAAAAGATTTTCGCTGTTCACCTTCTGGGTCATACGGCGAGTGAGTTCGTCAATAAGGGCTTCGCGCTTGTCCTGGATTTCGTCTGACACGTCAAAAATCTCTTGTTGTTGACGGCGCTTTTGACGCTCCAGCTTGGCAATACGTTCTTGAAGGGTTTGTTGCTCTGTCAACGTCGTGGCTTGGCGGGCTTCACGCTGGGCAACCTTGATTTGCTCTTTGGTATTTTTAAGCGCTTGCTCAGCAGCCAACTCCATGTCTTCGGCCCAGCGATCGAGCTTGTCTCTATGCTCTGTGAAGTGCTGGTTATTGGTTTCCAGCGCATGGGCAATGGTGGCATCAGCATGGCGCTTAGCCTCAGCTTGGAGCCGCTGAACCATGGCGGGGGGGATCTGTACCGCATCCGGAACGGTTGCAGCCACGGTATCCATGAGCTTTTCGCAGGTTTCCTGATCAAGGCTTTTGCCTTGATCGCTCATGGCAGAAAACAACAAATATTCCTGCTTTTCAAAGCTGTCCACCGTGAGTTTTTGCAAGGTCAGAACACCCGATTGGCCGCGCAGTTGATCAACTACGGTGATGCGGGCTTCGTTCTTTTGTGTGTCGAACACAAGTCTTTGCACTGGAGTGTCGGCCTGTTTGGCCTTGTGGACCACCCATTCGCCCAGCGGATGTGACAAGCGATAGGTGTGACCATCCAGACTCAGATCATTGACTGCCAGTGAGTTTGGGTCCGTAGGTTGGTTGCGCGAAATCAGGTGATAACGCCCTGTGGGCACCTCAGCCGGCATGTCCGCTGGGCGAGGCGAGTTGATGTCGAAATGCAAGCGCTCATTGTCAAACCAGACTTTGTCCCGAAGAATGTGACGTGACAAAATCCAAAAACGACGGCTGAAGCGGTCCAGATGCGTCCGTGTGTCTTGCAGCTGAATGCGCAATCGGTCGTGCACATCGGCATCAAAGTTTTCCATCAACTGACGTCGGGTGTCTTGCATACGAGCCTGAATGGAGGCGTCCATTTCAGCCCTCAAGGCATTAAAGGCTGCGTCAATTTGCTCTGGTGTGCGGCAGGTTTGATAAATGTCCAGAATCCGTCGCTCAAAGTCCACCCCCGACTCGATGGTGCCCAGCACTTCATCTGAAGCACCAAACACACCGTTAAAAAGGTTGAACTTATCGGCCAACAACTCCAGCACGCGCTGGTCGGCATGGTTTCGTTCGTTGAAGAAGTTGATAACGACGACATCGTGCTTTTGTCCATAGCGGTGGCAGCGGCCAATACGTTGCTCTACCCGCTGGGGGTTCCAAGGCAAGTCGTAATTGATGACCAGCGAGCAGAACTGCATGTTCACACCCTCGGCTGCCGCCTCGGTGGCGATCAAGATGTCGGCTTCGTCGCGGAAGTGCTCGATCAGTGCCGTGCGAATGTCAATGTCGCGGGAGCCGGTGAGGCGACCCGTGCCTTGATTGGCGGTGACCCATCGCTCATAGATGCTGCTGGCTTCTGGGCTGTTGTTGGTGCCGCTGAACAGCACCACTTTGCCCGCATGGCCATTTTTCTCTAAAAAGCGCTTGAGATACTCCTGCGTCCGCTTGGATTCGGTGAAGATCAGCGCCTTGCGATTCGCATTCGTCTGAGCCATTGCGTTGAAACCTACCTCCAGTGCCTGGAGCAGAGCGGTCGTCTTTGTGTCGGTGCCTATGCCTTGCGCCCAGGCAATCAGGCGGTCAAGTTCGTCGATTTCGTTATTCAGGCGTTTGCGGTCGAGCTTGGCTGGATCAATGGGTTCGGCTTGTTCCTCTTCGCCTTCATTCAGAATTTCATCAAGCAGATCTTCTTCGATCTCTTCGTCCTCAATCAGTAACTCAACCCAGTCATCTTGTGCCTGGATTTTTTCTTCACGCAGGGCCTCTAAACGAAGCTTCATCACCGACAAGGTGCCCGCGATAGCTAATGAGCTGGACGCCAGCAACTTGCGCAAAATCAGCTCGGTCAAATGCCGTTGGCGACGAGGAATGGCATAGCTGTCGTCCCGCAGTAAATAAGCGGTCACAGCCTCATACAGCCTGTGCTCGTCGTCGGTAGACCGGAATTTCTGTGTGTGTGGCTTACGCTCGGTGTAATTGATGTACTCGGTCACATCCCTTCGGAGTGTGCGTTTGCAAAAGCTGGCCAATCTGTTGCGCAGACCTTGCAAGTCGCCACCCGCACCCGTGAACTGACTGCGGAAGGCATTCAGATCCCCAAAGATGTTTTCGTCAATCAGGGTGGACAAGCCGTAAAGCTCAAGGATCGAGTTTTGTAACGGCGTTGCCGTCAGCAACAACTTACGGCTGTCACCCGTTGCCCAGCGTATGGCTTGCCCGATCTTGTTGCTTTCGCGGTACGCGTTGCGCAATTTGTGAGCTTCATCAATAACCACCAAGTCCCAAGCCATGGACCGGATTTCTTCTTTAATTCGGGTGGCGTAGGCATAAGACACAATCACTACGGCTTTTTGGCGAAGCGGAGCAAGGCCTTGCCTCTGCGCCTCACGCCAGGTTTTCGAGTCCAGCACCACGGTGCGCAAATTGAACTTTTCTTCCAGCTCCAGTGCCCATTGCTTGCGCAGCGATGCAGGGCAAATGACCAGCAACTGCCGCTTGCGCTCAGCCCAGTATTGGCAAAGCACGATGCCCGCCTCGATCGTCTTACCCAAGCCCACCTCATCAGCCAAAAGTACGCCTTTAGACAAAGGTGAGCGCAATGCAAAAACCGCTGCCTCGATCTGGTGCGGGTTCAAGTCCACGCTTGCGTTAAAGAGGGCCTGCCCCAACCGATCGATGCCGCCACCTGAATGCTGCAGCGTCAGATCGTGTGCAATGTATTTGGCTTGGTGGGGAGTGATGAGCATGAATTAAGCAGATGTTTGCAGCGTCAGCAAAGATAGTAATCAAAAAAAGACGTTTTTCTGGGGTTTAAAAATGACTGGTGTGTTTTCATCCCGGAAATTGCTCAGAGGGCAGTAAGCGACTGAATGAATAGTTCAAACCTCATCACCCCACCATAGCCCACAACTCCAAGGGCGACACCTCAATCGCCCCCCTTGCATGCGCCTTTGCAAGTAGGTCGCGGTCTTCGGTAACAACCAGGCGGGTGGTTTGGGTACCCCGATAAACCTCAGATTGCAGACTTTCCAGAATTCGTCCATCGGCGCGGTCAGAGCCCTTTCCCCCAGAAAACCACACCCGCAGGTTGTCGGTTTCGCTCCAATGTTGGTCCTCGGGGCTGTCAAACCAAATGTCCGCTTGCAGCAGCGGATGCCAGTCGGTCAGGGTTTTGACACGCTCTATGAGCAAGGCGCGGGCTTGGGCGGTTGGTCCATGCCCTGTTTTGAAGTAACTGGCTCCTATTAAGGGCTTAAGTTTGGGCAACAGGTTGTGTCCGTCGATCAGCAAGCGGCAGGGCCGGGCATGCATTAGGCAGTCGCTCAGGTGCTGCGTGGGGGTGACGGGTGGTGGAATGTCTTTGGGGTCGGGATGGTGTTCGGCATAGATGGCCATGGCCTGACGGTCAATCAAAGCATAGGCTTGTTGGCAAAGGGGCAGGCCCCAAGCTTCTGCCAGCATGGTGCGTTCCAATGCTTTTTTGTGGTTTTGCAGGGCGTCGATGTCGTGCAGTGTGCTCAGGGTTTGAGCCAATGCCCGCAATTGAGGCGCTTGCGGTTGCAGGCTGGTTTGGTTCAACCGTGCTTCTGAAGTGGCGATATGGGTGGCCAGCACGCGGATTTCGTCAACCAGTTGAGGCAATGGGCGCAGTGCTTCTTGCTGAGCGGCTTGAAGTGCGGCCAGCAAGCTGCGGGCCTGAGCCAGTTCTTCGGTGACTTGGGCGCGGGTGCCGTAACGCTTGTCCTGTTGCGCTTGCCGGGTCAGCACTTGTTGTGCGCGCTCTAGGGCGTTTTGGCTGGCGGGCAGGCTTAGGACCAGACTTTCGGTTGGGGCAAGCCAGGGGGCCAGGCGGTGCTGCAGTCCATCGGCTATGCCTTGCGCGATGCTGGTACGCCATTGGCTTTGCAGGGCAACCAGCTCGCTGCTCAGGGTGTTGGCGCGGCTTGTTTGGCCAGCCAGGTCGGTGGCCAGTTTGGTGTTCAGGGTTTGCAACTTGTCGCGATCTGCAACCAGGGCGTTGCGCTCCTTTTGGAGTTGGCGGTAGGGCGTGCTGGCCAGAATGTCGCGCTCTTGATGTTCTTTGCTGAGGGCGGGCGCGGCGATTTTGGCGGTGCTCACTGATGTTCGTGGTGCGGGCGCTTGGTAAGGAGCGTCTAGCAGCACTGGGCGCAGGGTGTCGATCAGCGGTTTGAAGCGGTGCTTGAAGGTATCTTGCTCTTGAAGCTTGGCTTTCGCTGTGTCTTTGCTGGGCTTGGCTAGTTCTTCGTGGGCCATTTTCCGAATGCTGTCGCGGGTATCCAGCAGCATGGCTGTAAGGATAGGTACACGGCCAAAGTGGTCCAACAGGGAGGGCAGGCCTTGCTGCAGCGCTTTTTCACTGAGGACGTCTACCAGCGCCTCGGACAAAGTGGCCGTGCGCAAGATGTCAAGGATAGGCGGTGGGGGTGATTTGAGTTGCAGCTTGGCCAGCACCCGCTGCTGCAGCATTTCTATATTGGGCTTATCCTGTTTGAGGCCCTTGAACAAATCCGGCATTCTTCGCGCGCCACTAACCAAGAGAGCCTCAGGCATGTCCTCTATCGCGGCCTTGCAAAAGGCCAGCATCTCGTCACTTAGTGGGTATTCATCAAGAATCATGAGCTTGGGAGTGATTTTTTGATAGCTATTGTGGCTGCGGTTCTGATGAAAACCCGGGAAACCGAATGAGGTGGCGGCAAATCATGCATTCATGAGTAAGTCCCTTTGAATCTCAGGAAAACTGAGTCCATGAACGCCTCAAAGCCCTTTAGTTGGACTTACTAGGAGAAATTCAGTCCTCCCAAGGGCCAACCTGCTCCATCTCTGTTTTGTGCTGAGGACACAGCGGCGGGCCAAAGGTCAGGAACTTTTTGTACATGGGCACTTCAAAGCCACAGCTCTTGCACCGAGCACGAGGCCGAGGTGAATCGCCCCGGGTTTTGAGGAGGCCCCACACTTTGAGAAGATGGAGCCATGAGCAAGAAATCAAACCGTTTTTCACCCGAGGTGCGCGAACGCGCTGTCCGCATGGTGCTCGAACACCGAGGCGA
>NKIO01000019.1:16521-53300 GCA_002255935.1 Comamonadaceae bacterium PBBC2 | reverse complement strand
GCGGGAAGAACTGGCGGTCGTCCACCAGCACGCGCAGGCCGTAGCGGCCGATCTTGGCGTCGGTGCTGTAGACGTCGATCAGGTCGATCTGGCCGGCCTGCAGCGCCTCGTAGACCAGGCCGTGGTCCAGCGCCGCGCCGGCGGCCTGCGGCAGGCCGTAGGCGCGCTGCAGCGCCGGCCAGCCATCGGCGCGCTGCTGGAATTCGTGCGACAAGCCCAGCTTCAGCGCCGCCGCGGCGGGCAGCCGCGCCAGGTCGCTGATGCGCTGCACGCCCAGGCGCTGCGCCACCGACTCGCGCATCGCCAGCGCATAGCTGTTGTTGAAGCCCAGCGGCACCGCCGCCTTCAGGCCGCGCGGCGCCAGCCACTGGTTCAGCGTGGCCAGCGTAGGCTGGGCGGCGCCGGGGATGGCACGCGCCCCATCGGCCACCACATTGGCCGCCCCACCGGCCGCCACATCGCGCTGCAACAGCTCGCGGGCGATGGTGCCGGTGTACTCGGGGTAGATGTCCACCGCGCCGCTGGCCAGGGCCTGGGCCAGGATGCCGGTGTTGCCCAGGCCGGGCTGGTGCACCACGGCCAGACCTTGGGCGGCCAGCGTCTGGCGCACCAGCTCGGCCAGGATGTAGGACTCGGTGAAGCGCTTGGAACCCACCACCAGCTCGGGCTGGGCCCCGGTTGCGGCGGTGGCCGGCCGCAGGGCCGGCAGGCCGACCAGCAGCGCGGCCAGGGCCCAGGCTGCAAACCTGGCGCCGGCGCGCCGCATGCTGCGCGGTTGGCCGGGCCACCGCGCAGCGCTGGGCATCAGTCGGCCTTGGGGCCGGCCAGCAGCGGGATCGCGCCGTCCGAGCTGGCGCCCAGCAGGCCCACGCTGCTGTAGATGCCCAGCTTCTGGCGCGTGTCCTGGATGTCCAGGTTGCGCATCGTCAGCTGGCCGATGCGGTCGGCCGGCGAGAACGGGGCGTCCTCCACCTTTTCCATGCTCAGCCGCTCGGGGTGGTAGGTGAGGTTGGGGCTGACGGTGTCCATCACCGAGTAGTCGTTGCCGCGGCGCAGCTCCAGCGTCACCTCGCCGGTGATGGCGCGCGCCACCCAGCGCTGGGCGGTCTCGCGCAGCATCAGGCACTGCGGGTCGAACCAGCGGCCCTGGTACAGCAGCTTGCCCAGGCGGCGGCCGTTGGCGCGGTACTGCTCGATGGTGTCTTCGTTGTGGATGCCGGTGACCAGGCGCTCGTAGGCGATGTGCAGCAGCGCCATGCCCGGGGCCTCGTAGATGCCGCGGCTCTTGGCCTCGATGATGCGGTTCTCGATCTGGTCGCTCATGCCCAGGCCGTGGCGGCCGCCGATTTCGTTGGCTTTGAGGAACAGCTCGACCGGGTCGGCGTATTCCACGCCGTTCAGGGCCACGGGCATGCCTTCTTCAAAGCGCACCGAGACTTCTTCGGCCTTGACCTCGACTTCGGGCTTCCAGAACGCCACACCCATGATGGGGTTGACGATCTTCATGCCGCTGGCCAGGCTTTCCAGGTCCTTGGCTTCGTGGGTCGCGCCCAGCATGTTGCTGTCGGTGGAGTAGGCCTTTTCGGCACTCATCTTGTAGCCAAAGCCGTTGGCGGTCATGAAAGCGCTCATTTCGGCGCGGCCACCGAGCTCGTCGATGAACAGCTGATCGAGCCAAGGCTTGTAGATCTTCAGGCTCGGGTTGGTGAGCAGTCCGTAGCGGTAAAAGCGCTCGATGTCGTTGCCTTTGAAAGTGCTGCCGTCGCCCCAGATGTTGACGTCGTCTTCCTTCATGGCGGCCACCAGCATGGTGCCGGTCACAGCGCGGCCGAGAGGCGTGGTGTTGAAGTAGGTGATGCCGCCGGTAGAGATGTGGAAGGCGCCGCACTGGATGGCCGCGATGCCTTCGTGGGCCAGTTGGGTGCGGCAGTCAACCAGGCGGGCTTTTTCGGCGCCGTATTCCATCGCCTTGCGGGGAATCTCGTTGTAGTCGGCTTCGTCAGGCTGGCCCAAGTTGGCGGTGTAAGCGTAGGGCAGGGCGCCCTTTTGCTTCATCCACAGCAGGGCGGCAGACGTGTCCAGACCGCCCGAGAAGGCGATACCGACTTTTTGCCCTTTGGGCAGGTTTTGCAAGATGGTGCTCATGGGGTTCCGATCGGTCAGAGGATCAACCGAAGTGGCAAATGTAGTGGTAGGGCTCGGTCACGCGGATGTCGAACTTGGAGTTGCCGGGCACATTGAATTTCTCGCCAGCGCTAGATTTGACCCATTCGGTGCTGCCGTCGAGTTTGTATTCGCAAAAGCCGCCCACGCATTCCATGATTTCAGGGGCGCCGGTGTTGAAGGTCAATGTGGCGGGCAGGATCACGCCCACCGACAGCTTGGTGCCGTCGGCCAGGGTCAGGCCGTGGCTGACGCATTTGCCGTCAAAGTAAACATTGGCTTGGGTGGTGACGGATGCGCCGTCGATTTTTTGGGTGGTCATGGTGTGTTGGAGTGCAAATGCAAAAAGGGGCCTGATGCGGCCCCTGTTTGGCGGGTCAAACGATCAACCCGTGATTTTAGGTCAGATGAGGCGAGCCCCATCCGAGGGCTCAGCGCCAATGGCGATGTCCGCCGTGATAACCGCCACCCCAGCCCCACCCAAAGTTGAGGTTGGTGTAAATCGGTGGGTAAGAGCGGTAAACCGGTGTGGGCACGTAAACCACCGAGGGCTGGCTGATCACGGTTTGGGGTTGCGTCAAGACGACAGGCGCAGGAGCGGCAGCTTGGGTTGCGCCCACAGGGGTGACTTGCAACTGGATCGTGGGGCCAGGATCTTGCGGCAATTGCACTGTGTGTTGTTTGCCCGCGTATTCGTAAACCACGGTGTAGCCCACCAAGCGGTTTTCCATGAAGTTCTGGGTGGTGCAGGTGGTCTGGTTTTGGATTTGGCTGCCGGGGTTTTCAATCCGGTCACCCAACATAGAGCCTCCGACGATGCCCGCCATGGTGGCCAAAGCTTGGCCAGTGCCGCCGCCGATCTGGCTGCCCACGGCACCGCCTGCAATCGCCCCCATCAGCGCGCCTGCGCCCGATGTGGGGTTTTGCACCGCCACAGGCGTCTGGCTGCAGGTTTGGCGTGGCACGGCCACTTGCTGGTAAACGGCGGTGCGAGAAATCACCTGACCGACTTCCTGGGCTTGAGCCAAGCTGGCCAAAGCCAGCAACAGTGCACTGGTCGTGAATTTTTTCATGGTGGATGCCTCCGAATTTCGCAATATTTCAAGTTTAGCGGTATGTCTGTGGACTTGAATACTTTGGCAGGTAAAGATTCGTAAGCCCAGCTTTACAGGGGCCAGAGCTCTGGCGTGTAGCCAACGCTGATGCGCCCTGAAGGCCAGACGATCACCGGGCGCTTGATGGTGCTGGCGTGCTCCAGCATGACGGCCTTGGCGCTGGGGGCGTCGTGGACGCTGGCCTGTATGGCCGCGTCGAGCTTGCGCCAGGTGGTGCCTTTGCGGTTGAGCACGGTTTCCCAACCGCACTCGGCCACCCAGGCGTCCAGTGCGTCGGCAGGAACGCCTTGCTTTTTGAAGTCGTGGAAAGTGGCGCTCTGGCCGTGGTCGCTCAGCCAAGTGCGGGCTTTTTTGACGCTGTCGCAATTGGGAATGCCGTAAACAAAGAGGTCCATGCGGGTTTTTATGGGTGAATGCTGTGGGAGTGGGCGACAATCGCCGCCTATGAAGACTCTACAGGAATGGCTCGACTGGTGCGAGCAACTACACCCCGTGGCCATTGACATGGGCTTGGACCGGGTAAAAACCGTCGCCGACCGCATGGCCCTGAAGTTCGACTGCCCGGTCATCACTGTGGCCGGCACCAATGGCAAAGGTTCGACCTGCGCCATGCTCGAAGCCATCTTGCTGGAAGCCGGTTACCGCACGGGTGTTTACACCTCACCGCACCTGGTGCATTTTGAGGAGCGCTGCCGCTTGCACGGCGAGTCGGCCAAGCCCGAGCAGTTTGCCCAGGCTTTTGCCGCGGTCGAGGCGGTGCGTGGTGATGTGAGCCTGACCTATTTTGAATTCAGCACCCTGGCCATCTTGCACCTGATGGCCCAGTCGAATCTGGATGTGGCCATTTTGGAAGTGGGGCTGGGCGGGCGACTGGACGCGGTCAACATCGTTGATGCCGATTGCGCCCTGATCACCAGCATTGACATCGACCACACCGCCCTCTTGGGCAAAGACCGCGAGAGCATTGGTTATGAGAAGGCCGGCATCATGCGCGCCGGCAGGCCTGTGATCGTGAGCGATCCGGTGCCGCCACAAAGCGTGTTGGACCACGCTGCGGCCATTGGCGCAGACCTGTGGCGCTTTGGGCAAGACTTCAACTTTTCCGGCGACAAGCAGCAGTGGGGCTGGGCCGGGCGCGGTCGCCGTTATGCCGGCATGGCTTATCCGGCCTTGCGTGGCGCCAACCAATTGGTCAATGCCTCAGGCGTGCTGGCCGCGCTGGATGCCTTGCGCCCCCGCATCCCGGTGACAGCGCAGGCGGTTCGCAATGGCTTGGCCATGGTCGAGTTGCCCGGTCGTTTTCAGATCATCCCGGGCGAGCCGGTTTTGGTGTTGGATGTGGCGCACAACCCGCATTCGGTGGCGGCATTGGCCGAAAACTTGGACGCCATGGGCTTTTACCCCACCACCCATGCGGTGCTGGGGGTCATGGCCGACAAAGACCTCTTGCCCATGCTGCAGCGGGTCAACCCCTTGATCGATCGCTGGTATTTCACCGATTTGCCCGTGCCCAGGGCCGCCAAAGCGGCAGATTTACAGCTGGCCTGGCGTGCCCAAAACACGCGCCAAGACGTGTCGTCGAGCGTTCATTCGGACCCCGTGACCGCCCTCCAAAAGGCCATCGATGCGGCAAACCCGACTGATAGAATCGTGGTCTTTGGCTCCTTCTATACGGTGGGCGGCGTGTTGCACAACGGCACCCCACGCCTGCAAGCCAAACACCTCAGCCCCTGAGCACCCGCCATGGCCTTTTTCAAGTTCCGTTTTTCTGAGCGCAATGCTTCTGCCGAAGCCGTGTCTTCAGGGATCAATCAAAACATTGATGTCGTGCGCCGACGTGCGCGTTACCGCTTGATCGGGGCCGTGGTGCTGGTTTTGATCGCGGTGGTGGGTTTTCCGCTGGTGTTTGACACCCAGCCTCGCCCTGTGGCCGTGGACACGCCCATCGTGATTCCGGATCGTCAAGCCGTGGCGCCCTTGACGGCGCCGGCTGAGGTGCCAGCTGCTCAGGCGCCCGCCAAGCCCTGGAAAATTGCCCCCGAGACCCTGTCCACCCACTCGGGGCTCGATCCCACCGAACAAGTCGTGCCCCCGGCAGCAGCAGATGCCAAGCCCGCTGACAACAAGCCAGAGCTTGCTGAAAAAACCAAAGACAAACAGGCGGACAAGCCCAAAGCCGATCCTGTCCACGCCAAGGCTGACAAAGACAAAGCCGACAAGGCAGACGATGCCAAGTCCAAGACCCACTCAGAGGCCGAAAAAGCCAAAGCCTTGCTGGAAGGCAAGTCGGTGGCCTCGGAGCGGGTCATCGTCCAAGTGGGTGCTTTCAGTGATCCCGCCAAGCTTCGCGAAGTGCGGCAAAAACTTGAAAAAAGCGGCTTCAAAACCTACACCCAGGTGGTGGACAAAGACGGCAAACCCACTACGCGCGTGCGTGTGGGGCCTTATGACAGCCGTGATGAAGCCGAAAAAGCGGCGGCACGGATCCGCAAGCTCGATTTGTCCCCCGTGCTGTTGAAGATCTGACATGACGGTCTCCACCACCGACTGGGTTTTGCTGGGCGTCTTGTTCGCCTCCATGGTGGTGGGTTTGTGGCGCGGTTTGGTCTATGAGGTCTTGTCCTTGGCCGGTTGGGTGGCCGCTTTCTTTTTGGCGCAGTGGTTGGCTTCCGATGCGGTGGCCTGGATTCCTTTTGTGCAAAGCGCGGCCCCATCTATTCAATACGCTGTGGGCTATGTGGTTGTTTTCGTGGGCAGTTTGTTCGTGTCGGCGCTGCTGTCGTGGGTCATCAAGAAGGTCATCGAATCGGTCGGCTTGCGTCCGGTGGATCGGGCTTTGGGTGGCGCCTTTGGTGTGGCGCGTGGCGTGGTGCTTTTGCTGGCCCTGACGGTGGTCTTGCAATTGACGGGCATGTCGCAGAACGACTGGTGGCAAGGCGCCAAAGGCCCCGTATGGCTGGACATGACGATCCAAGGGCTCAAGCCCTTGATGCCCGAATCTATTGTGAAGTTTTTGCCCTGATGGCCCATCGGGCGTATTTGATATTCAACGGAAGTACTTATGTGTGGAATTGTTGGCGTTGCAAGCAGCGCACCGGTCAATCAGCTGATTTATGACGCTTTGTTGCTGTTGCAACACCGCGGTCAGGATGCCGCAGGCATCGTCACGCAGTTGGATCGCAAGTTTTTCATGCACAAAGCCAAGGGCATGGTGCGAGATGTGTTTCGCACCCGCAACATGCGTGCGCTGCCCGGCAACTGTGGCTTGGGTCAGGTGCGCTACCCCACGGCAGGCAATGCTTTCAGCGAAGAAGAGGCACAGCCTTTTTATGTGAACGCGCCTTTTGGCTTGGTGCTGGTGCACAACGGCAACTTGACCAATGCCCATGCCTTGAAGGCCGAGTTGTTCTCGAATGACCACCGCCACATCAACACCGAGAGCGACTCTGAAGTGTTGCTCAATGTGTTGGCGCACGAGTTGGAAAAAACCACCCGTGGCTTGCCCCTGACGCCCAACGATGTGTTTGAGGCCGTGCGTGGTGTGAACCGCCGTGTGAAGGGCTCTTATGCCGTGATCGCTTTGATCGCGGGCCATGGCTTGCTGGCTTTTCGCGATCCGCATGGCATCCGCCCGCTGTGCATGGGCCGCAGCGCCGATGGCACAATCATGCTGGCCAGCGAGTCGGTGGCTTTGGATGGCACGATGCACCAGTTCGAGCGCGATGTAGCGCCTGGTGAGGCGGTCTTTGTCGACCTGCAAGGCCAGTTGCACAGCCAGATGTGCGCAGACAAATCGCAGTTGAGCCCCTGCATTTTTGAATACGTTTACTTGGCCCGCCCCGACTCGACCATGGACGGTATTTCGGTGTACCAAGCCCGCCTGAACTTGGGCGAGACCCTGGCCAAGCGCGTGATCTCCACCGTGCCGCCCAACGACATCGATGTGGTGATCCCGATCCCGGAGTCGAGCCGTCCCAGTGCCACCCAATTGGCGCATTTGCTGGGCATCCCCTACCGCGAAGGTTTTGTCAAAAACCGCTATGTGGGCCGCACCTTCATCATGCCCGGCCAGTCGGTGCGCAAGAAGTCTGTGCGCCAAAAGCTCAACGTGATCGTGAGCGAATTCAAGGGCCGCAATGTGCTGCTCGTGGACGACTCCATCGTGCGCGGCACCACCAGCCGCGAGATCGTGCAGATGGCCCGTGACGCAGGCGCCAACAAGGTCTACATGGCCAGTGCGGCGCCACCGGTGCGTTATCCCAACGTGTACGGCATTGACATGCCCACGGCGGAAGAGTTGGTGGCGCATGGGCGAAGCATCGAAGAAATTCGCCAGATCATTGGCTGTGACGCCTTGATTTACCAAGACGTGGACGCCATGAAAACCGCCGTGGCCCAGGCCCGCGTGTCCGGTGCGGGCGCTTTGTCGGCTTTCGATGCCTCCTGCTTTGACGGTGTGTATGTCACGGGCGATATTTCGTCTGAAGACATCAGCCGCCTGAACGAATCCCGTCCTCAGGCCGAAGAGGGCGCTGAAGACAATTCGCGTTTGGCTTTGCCCAACGCCAGCGAGTGAGGTGAGACATGGTTGACCGTTCGCAATTTGACGATCTGCATCTGGAAACCTTGGCCGTGCGTGCCGCGGTGCCGCCCAGCCAGTACGGCGAAAACTCCGAGGCCCTTTACCTGACCAGCGGTTATGTGCAGCCTTCGGCCGAAGCGTCGGCCCGTCGCTTTGCGGGCGAGGAAGACGGTTACACCTATGGCCGCTCGGGCAACCCCACGGTCAGCAGCTTTGAGATGCGTTTGGCCGCTCTCGAAGGCAGCGAGGCTTGTCTGGCCACTTCGTCGGGCATGTCGTCTGTGATGCTGATGCTGTTCAGCCTGCTCAAGGCCGGTGACCACGTGGTCTATTCGCAGTCGATGTTCGGCTCGACCATCAAGCTGATCGGTTCCGAATTCGCGCGCTTTGGCGTGGAGTCCACCACCGTGCCCCAGACCGATCTGGGGGCATGGAAGGCCGCCATTCGGCCCAACACCAAAATTTTGTTTGCCGAAACACCGACCAATCCGCTGACCGAAGTCTGTGACATTGCCGCATTGGCCGATCTGGCGCACAACGCGGGCGCCTTGCTGGCGGTGGACAACTGCTTTGCCACGCCCATCTTGCAGCGCCCGATCGCCATGGGAGCCGACATCGTCATGCACTCGGGCACCAAGTACCTCGACGGTCAAGGCCGTGTCATGGCCGGTGCGCTGTGCGCCAGCGACAAAATGGTTCGGGAGAAGTTTTTGCCTGTCATGAAAAACGGTGGCATGGTGTTGTCGCCTTTCAACGCCTGGGTGGTGCTCAAAGGCCTAGAGACGCTGGACATCCGCATGCGCGCCCAAAGCGCCCGTGCGCATGAGATGGCCCTGTGGTTGCAAAGCCATCCTGCTGTGGCGCGTGTGCATTACCCTGGCCTTGAAAGCCATCCTCAATACGCTTTGTCGATGCAGCAGATGTCCAACATGGGCGGTGCTGTGCTGTCTTTTGACGTGAAAGCGGGCGACCCGCAAACGGCCCGCGCCCGCGCCTTTCATGTGCTCGACAGTTTGAAGACCTTGTCGCTGTGCACCAACTTGGGTGACACCAAAACCTTGCTCACGCACCCAGCCAGTACCTCGCACGGCAAGCTGAGTGAAGACCAGCGCCAAGCGGCCGGCATCACGCAAGGCCTGATCCGCATGGCCGTGGGCCTGGAGCATGTGGCCGATATGCAGGCCGATCTGGCCCGAGGCCTCGAATCCCTTTGATCTGTATCCAGGGCCCCGATGGGGCCCTTCTTGAGTTGAAACCATGACGAAAATCCGCACCCGCATCGCCCCGTCTCCCACGGGGTTTCTGCATTTGGGCACCGCCCGCACCGCCTTGTATTCCTGGGCCTATGCCCGCCACTTCGGCGGTGAGTTTGTGCTGCGCATCGAAGACACCGATGTGGCGCGTTCCACGCAAGACTCGGTGGACCAGATTTTGGAATCGATGCATTGGTTGGGCCTGGGCTACGACGAGGGCCCCATTTATCAGATGCAGCGATTGGACCGTTACCAAGCGGTGATCGACCAAATGCTGGCTGCAGGCACGGCCTACCGCTGCTACTGCACGCCCGAAGATCTGGAGGCGATGAAAGCTGCGCAAGAAGCGCGTGGGGAAAAGCGCCTGTATGACCGCACCTGGCGCCCCGAGCCTGGCAAGGTGTTGCCACCTGTGCCAGCGGGCGTGAAGCCGGTGATCCGTTTTGCCAACCCGATCGATGGCGTGGTGACTTGGGACGATCTGGTCAAAGGCCCGATCAGCATCAGCAACACCGAGATCGATGACCTGATCATCCAGCGTGCGCCGGAAGAGGGTGCCCCTGAAGGTGCAATCGGCGTGCCGACCTACAACTTCGCTGTGGTCGTGGACGATTGGGACATGGCCATCAGCCACGTCTTCCGTGGCGACGAGCACATCAACAACACGCCTTGGCAAATCAACATGTACCGCGCCTTGGGTGCTGCGCTGCCGCAGTTCGGTCACCTGCCCGTGATTTTGGGCGACGACGGGCAAAAGCTCTCCAAGCGCCGGGGTGCGGTGGCGGTGTCCAACTACGACGAAGCCGGCTACCTGCCCGAGGCCATGAACAACTACCTAGCCCGCTTGGGCTGGAGCCACGGCGATGATGAGTTGTTCAGTCTCGATCAAATGGTGCAGTGGTTCGATGGCACGCATCTGTCCAAGAGTCCTGCGCAATGGGATGCGGCCAAATTGGCCTGGGGCAATGCCCAGCACCTCAAGGCCATGGACGATGCTGTGCTCGCCGAAAAAGTTCAACCCTTCTTGGCCAAACGGGGCGTCACGGCTGATGAACGCCTCACGGCCATCTGTGGCTTGTTCAAAGACCGCTGCGACACCTTGGTGGTGTTGGCCAAGTGGGTGAGCGCCTTCTACACCGAAGTGGTACCCAACCCCGAAGAAATGGCCCAGCATGTGACCGATGCGGTCAAGCCTGCGCTGGCCTTGCTGTCTGAAAAGCTGAGCAGCTGCGATTGGGACAAGGCCTCGATTTCTGCAGCAATCAAAGAGGTGTTGACGGCAACGGGCCTGAAAATGCCGCAGATCGCGATGCCTGTGCGGGTTCTCGTGATGGGCACTGCACAGACACCTTCTTTGGATGCTGTACTTTCTTTGAATAAACGCGAAAAAATTCTCGCCTGCTTGAAAAACGTCTAAAAACCTGTCTATAATTCAAGTCTCGACACCAACGAGGCATAACGAAAAGCAGCAATGCAAAACGTTGTACCGAAGGGGGTATAGCTCAGCTGGGAGAGCGCTTGCATGGCATGCAAGAGGTCAGCGGTTCGATCCCGCTTACCTCCACCAAAGTGTCGAGAAGATTCGCAAGAATCAGTCCAGGTTATGACCCTATCGTCTAGAGGCCTAGGACATCACCCTTTCACGGTGAGTACCGGGGTTCGAATCCCCGTAGGGTCGCCAAGTTGTAGCACTTGGCTTTAACAGAAGTTGAAGCGAAGCTACCTACCAGGAGTGGTAGTTCAGTTGGTTAGAATACCGGCCTGTCACGCCGGGGGTCGCGGGTTCGAGTCCCGTCCACTCCGCCAAAATAAAAAGCCGCTGCAGCAATGCAGCGGCTTTTTTCATTGTGGCGCATGTTTGGATTGAGCCGCGATGTCTGCCCAGCCAAGCAAAAAAAAACCGCTGTTTGTGGCAGCGGCTTGGAGAAAGCAAAAGCGTGATCACTCAGGCTGTGTGGAGCTCCACTTGACGGCCCGCGATCAAGGCGGTGAAAAAGCCGTTGAACCATTGCATGTTGATCGGCTTGGCCATGAAGATGGTGCCTTCGGGCAAGCCGCCTTTGGCCGCGATCTCTTTTTGTGACAGTGCCGACACCACCAAGCAGGTCATGCGGTTGAATTGCGGTGTGTTGCGCACGGTGCGCAGCAATTCAAAACCATCCACACCAGGCATGTTCAAGTCGGCAATCAACACATCCGGTTGGATGCTGGCCATGTCGATCAATGCTTCGAGGCCCGAGGACATGGCGGTGCAATCGACGGGGGTTTCGCAACGGTTGCAAAAATCTTTAAGCATTTCGCGGGTGACGGCATCGTCTTCGACCAGCAGAACTTTCAGTCGGCCTTCACGGCTTTCGCCGGGGGACATCAGCATGTTGTGTTTGCGCTGGTACTCGCGGATCGAGGGCATGGAGATCCGCCGGTGTCCACCTTGGGTTTTCCAAGCTTGGAGTTCGTTCTTCTCGACGAGTGTCTGAATGGTACCCACAGACAGTCCAAGCAATTTGGCTGCATACGTGGTGCCACAGTAGTCTTCGAGGGTGTCTTGGGTAGGATGTGTTTGCATGGCCTTATTTTAGTGATAAAAGTGTTAAACAACTACCAATTTAATACCAAATAATTGTAAAAAAGACAATTTGAAACAATTTAAGGCTGCAGGCCCCAACCCTTGGCTAGGGATTCGGTCCCCGCCGTGACAAAGGACCGGTCAATGCGAGAGGGTCTGACGCTTAACATGCACATCGAAAACAAAATATCAGGAGACCCTCGATGCGTGCTCACGAAGCAGTATGGCCATCGCGCCTGCCCGCCAAAATTTCACCCCCAGTCACTTCACTGTGGATGAATTTGGCCATCAGTGCAATGCGCTACCCGAGCAAGCCTGCTCTGGTTTACATGGGCAAGGTCTGGTCTTACGAAGACTTGCGAAGTGCCGCCGAAACAATCGCTTCTGCGCTGCGTGGTTTGGGGGTGCAGGCGGGCGACCGCGTGATCTTGAACATGCAAAACTGTCCGCAGTTGGTCATCGCCCATTTCGCCATCTTGCGCCTCGATGCCGTGGTGGTGCCGGTCAACCCGATGAACAAAGCCGAGGAGCTCAAGCACTACATCACCGACCCCGACGCTCGGGTGGCGGTGACCACGGCCGATTTGGCGCCCGAATTGGCGCAGGCAAGCAATGCCTTGCCCCCAGCGCAGCGGCTCCAGCACCTGGTGGTCACGCAGTTTTCAGATGTTTTCGATGCCCAAGCGCTGACGCCTGCAGATTTGCCGGACGCTTGGCGTTCTTGGTTGCTGCCTCTGCGTGATTTGCCGACGCTCGATGCAGGGCAGTCCCATGGCTGGCAGGCATTGATGGCCCAAGCCCGCATTGAAGACTTACCCCCGGTGCAAGCGGGTTCAGAGGATCTGGCCATCTTGCCCTACACCAGCGGCACCACGGGCTTGCCCAAAGGCTGCATGCACACCCACGGCACGATCATGCACAACGCCATGGCGGCAGGCCTATGGGTCAACGGCACGCCCGAAAATGTGACCTTGTGTGTGGTGCCCATGTTCCATATCACGGGCATGGTCAGCGTGATGCATGCGAGCATTTTCATCGGGGCCAGCCTGGTCATCATGCCGCGCTGGGACCGCGATGTGGCCGGCCAGTTGATCTCCACATGGCGCGTCACGCATTGGACGAACATCCCGACCATGGTGATCGATTTGCTCGGCAGCCCGAATTTGAGCACCTACGATTTGAGCAGCCTGGTTAACATTGGTGGTGGCGGTGCGGCCATGCCCGAGGCCGTGGCCCAGCGCCTGTTGGACCAGTTTGGTTTGCGCTACATCGAAGGCTATGGCCTGACCGAAACGGCGGCCCCCTCGCACACCAATCCGCCCGATGCGCCCAAGAAACAATGTCTGGGCATCCCGATCTTGAGTGTGGAGTCGCGCATCGTCGATCCCGAAACGCTGGCCGAGTTGCCGCAGGGCGAGTCGGGTGAAATCGTGATCAGTGGCCCCCAAGTTTTCAAAGGTTATTGGAAACGCCCGGATGCAACGGCCAGCGCATTTTTTGAGCGCGACGGTTTGCGGTTTTTCCGTTCGGGCGACATGGGGCGCATCGATGAGGAGGGTTACTTCTTCATGACCGATCGCCTCAAGCGCATGATCAATGCCAGTGGCTTCAAAGTGTGGCCTGCCGAGGTGGAGGCCTTGATGTTCCGCCATCCCGCCATCCAGGAAGCCTGCATCATCTCGACACGCGATGCATACCGAGGTGAGTCGGTCAAAGCCGTGGTGGTGCTGCGGCAGGACCACAAAGGCCAAGTGTCAGAGCAAGACATCATCGACTGGTGCCGCGACAACATGGCCGTCTACAAAATGCCCCGTGTGGTGAGTTTTGTGGATGCATTGCCCAAGAGTGGCAGCGGCAAGGTGATGTGGCGCGCTTTGCAAGAGGCCGAAATGGCGGCTACCTCTGAGGCCCCCCACTGATGCCCATCAAGCTTTCTATTCTGGACCAATCGGCAGCAGCCTCGGGTCGTGGGCAAGACGCCACCATTCGGCAAACCCTGGCGCTGGCCGAAAAGGCCGAGGCCTGGGGCTATCACCGCTTTTGGGTGAGCGAGCACCACAGCCACCCCAGCATCGTTGGCACCGCCCCCGAGGTGTTGATGGCGGCGATTGCGGCACGCACCCAGCGCATTCGCTTGGGCAGCGCGGGCGTGATGCTGCCGCATTACGCGGCGCTCAAAGTGGCCGAGCAGTTTCGTGTGCTGGATGCCCTGGCACCTGGTCGCATCGATTTGGGTGTGGGCCGAGCCCCTGGCAGCGATGGGCGTACGGCACAACTGCTCAACCCTGACCGCCATGCATCCGAGCGATTTCCGCAGCAAGTGATGGAATTGCAAGCCTGGATTCAAGGCCAGAACTTGCCCCCAGGGCACCCAGGGCACAACGTGTATGCCTATCCGCAGTCAGACACCTCGCCCGACATCTGGATGCTCGGCAGCTCCGATTACGGCGCCCAATTGGCCGCGCACTTGGGCTTGCCTTATGCGTTTGCTTATTTCATCACCGATGGGCAGGGCGCAGACGAAGCTTTGCAGCTGTACCGAGAAACCTTTCGGCCCAGTGCCGCGCTGCCAAAGCCTGCCGCCACCGTGTGCCTGTGGGCCTTGGCTGCCGACACCGACGAAGAGGCGATGCGCCTGTTTGAAAGCCGCGCCCGCTGGAAGATGGACCGCAACCTGGGCCGCATCGGCCCCTTGCTGGCGCCTGAAGAAGCGGCACGTGATTACAGCCCTGCCGAGCAATTGGCGCTGGAGCGCCTGCGTGAAGGGGCCTTGATGGGCTCGCCAGCCACTTTGGGCCGCAAACTGCGCCAGTTGGCGGCGCGGCTGGAAGTTGATGAGCTGGTGTTGATCACCTGGACGCATGACCCTGCAGCGCAAATGCGTTCTTATGAATTGCTCGCCCAAGAATTTGCTTTGGCGGCAAACTGACGAACTTTGTTGATTTAACCCGAGGAAATTGTGATGTTCACCACCGCGATCGCTGGCAGCTTGCCCAAACCCGCTTGGCTGGCCGAGACCGAGAAACTCTGGCCCCAGTGGACCACCCAAGGCCCCGAACTGCAGCAAGCCAAGGCCGATGCCACGCTGCTGTGGATCAAGGCGCAAGAAGACGCTGGCCTGGACGTGATCGGCGACGGTGAGCAAGCCCGCCAGCACTTTGTGCATGGCTTTGTCGAGCAGGTCGAGGGCATCGACTTTGTGAACAAAGTCACCATGGGCATCCGCAACAACCGCTACGACGCGCAGGTGCCACAAGTGATCGCGCCGCTGCGCCTGAAGGGCCGTGTGCACGCTTTCGAGGCCCAGCTGGCCCGTGCCCACACGAAAAAGAAACTCAAATTCACCTTGCCCGGCCCGATGACGATTGTGGACACTGTGGCCGACCGCTTTTATGGCGACAAGGTCAAGATGGCCATGGCCTTTGCCGAGCTGCTGAACCAAGAAGCGCTGGCGCTGCAAGCCGATGGCGTGGACATCATCCAGTTCGACGAGCCCGCTTTCAACGTCTACATGGACGAAGCGGCCGACTGGGGCGTCAAGGCGCTCGAGGTGGCTGCGCGGGGCCTGACCTGCACAACAGCCGTGCACATTTGCTATGGCTACGGCATCGAAGCCAACAACAAATGGAAAGAGACCTTAGGCCACGAATGGCGCCAATATGAAAAGGTGTTCCCGGCCCTGGCCAAAAGCAGCATCCAGCAAGTCAGCCTCGAATGCATGCACTCGCATGTGCCGATGGAGATGATGAAGTTGCTGGAAGGCAAAGACGTGATGGTCGGCGTGATCGATGTGGCCAACCCCGTGATCGAGACGGCCGAAGAAATCGCCGACACGATTGGCCGCGCCTTGCAGTTCGTGCCCAAGAACCGCCTGATCGCCTGCACCAACTGCGGCTTGGCCCCCATGAGCCGCGCCGTGGCCGAGGCCAAACTCAAGGCTTTGGCCGAAGGCGCCAAGCTGGCCAGCCAGCGCTATGCCTGAATCGGTGCCGCAAGCGCTGCCTGACTTTAGGCCTCGAGGGCGATATCGTCGGGCATGCTGAGCACACCGGTGACGGGGTCGTAACCGGTTTTTCTCAGATGCAGCGCCAAGGCGGCATCCATCGATTGCGCGTGGTTTGCAAACCATGGGCCCAGCTCGGCGGCCATCTTGCGGATGGTGGTCAGATCGCCGGATTCGCCTGCTGCCAGCCCCTCGTGCATCACCTGCAGCACCACCTTGTGTTGGGTGCTGTGGATGTGGGCCGATGAAAAGGCCGTGGCGTGCATCCAGCGGTCTTCCTGCTCAAAAACACGTGCCGTGTGCGTGAACAATTTTCGCCAGTGTTCCACCAGCTGGGCATCGCTGGCTTCATGCGCCCAATCCAGCAGTTCGACAAATGTCCGATGGCCACCGTCCATGGCGGGCATGTCCAGCGAGAGGGCGTCGCTCCATCGCAATCGGGTCATGGTGTGCTCCAGCAGGCCGGAGTGGCCTGTGCTGATCAGCTTAAGGCAGGGGCGAGCGGCGGTTTTTGATCCACATCATTGCCAGCCCTGATCGGTCGTTCACGTCGCCTTGATGGTGCATGGGTCAGTGCTGGGGCGTTATGCTTGCAATCTTTGCCAGCTTTCTTCCAGCGTATGCCTCAAAACACTCTGCCACCGCCACTGACCGCCCCTGAGCAGCTCAATGCCGCCTTGCACGCGCAAGGCTTTGCCGTGTTGAGCGCCGCCAGTGTGGGGGCTTTGGCAGGCATCCGTGCGGAGGATCTGCAGGCCTTGGAGCCCAGCTGGGACGATCTGCCGCCCGATCAGCACCTCAAGGATGGTGGACGCTACCGTCGTCGCCGTCACGCCAGTTTTGAAGTCACCGCGCAGACATTGACCGCTGTGCCACACCGGGCCCATTGGCAGCCGGTGTCTTACAACGCTTTGCATGGCGGCATGCAGCGCTGGTTTGACCCGATGGCGGCCGATGTGGTGGCACAAACGGCTTGGTCTTCATTGCTGCGCTGGCTGGCCCGTGTGGCGACGGACGCGCAAGGTGCGCAGACTTGGTTCACCGAAGCGCACCAGTTTCGCATCGACACCACCGATGGCATTGGCCGGCCCACGCCCGAGGGCGCTCACCGAGACGGTGTCAATTGGGTGGCGGTGTTTTTGGTGGGACGCCACGGCATCAAGGGCGGCGAGACCCGGGTGTTTGATGTGGACAGCCCGAGGGGACAGCGCTTCACGCTCAGCGAGCCTTGGTCGCTTTTGTTGATGGACGATACCCGCGTGATCCACGAAACCACGCCCATCCAGCCCGAGCAGGCCGGTGGCTGGCGCGACACCTTGGTGATCACCCTGCGCTCGGGTGGCTTTTTGGACGATCCGGTGGTGAAGCCGTCATTCAGAGAATCTGAGCGCTGAAGCGCCTCGGCTTCAGCCTCAATGCGAACCTGAGACAAGATCAAAGCAGGTCGGGGCTCAAGCCCCGACCTGCAAGACTGTTTGCAGGTCAGAGGCTTGCGCCCTGACAGCACTCACATGCGCTCGAAAATCGCAGCGATGCCCTGACCGCCGCCAATGCACATGGTCACCAGAGCGTAGCGGCCGTTCACGCGTTGCAGTTCGTGGATGGCCTTGACGGTGATGAGTGCGCCAGTGGCACCAATGGGGTGACCCAAGGAAATGCCTGAGCCGTTGGGGTTGACTTTGGCAGGGTCCAGGCCCAGCTCGCGGGTCACGGCGCAAGCTTGTGCGGCAAAGGCTTCGTTGGCTTCGATCACGTCCAGATCGTTCACCGTCAAACCGGTTTTCTTGAGCACAGCATGCGTGGCCGAGATGGGGCCCACGCCCATGATCTTGGGGTCCAGACCGGTGTGGGCATAACCCACCAGGCGGGCCAGGGGCTTGGCGCCACGCGCTTTGGCAGCGCCAGCTTCCATCAGCACCACTGCTGCGGCCGCGTCGTTGATGCCCGAGGCGTTGCCGGCGGTCACGGTGCCGTTTTCTTTCACGAACACGGGTTTGAGTTTGGCCATGTCTTCGACCTTGCAGCCAGCGCGGAAGTGCTCGTCGGTGGCGTAGGCGATCTCACCCTTTTTGCTCTTGAGCATCACGGGCACGATCTGGTCTTTGAAGTAACCGGCGGCCGTGGCGCGTTCGGCGCGGTTGTGGCTTTCCACGGCCAGCGCGTCTTGCATCTCGCGGGTGATGCCGTATTTGGCGGCCACGTTCTCAGCCGTCACACCCATGTGGATGGTGTGGAAGGGGTCGTGCAAAGCGCCGAGCACCATGTCCACCATCTTGGCGTCACCCATGCGGGCACCCCAGCGGGCAGACAGCGATGCGTAGGGGCCACGGCTCATGTTTTCGGCGCCACCACCGATGGCGATGTCGGTATCGCCCAGCAAGATCGATTGGCTGGCGCTCACGATGGCTTGCAGGCCCGAGCCGCACAGGCGGTTGACGTTGAACGCGGGGGTGCCTTCGGCGCAGCCGCCGTTGATGGCCGCCACGCGCGACAGGTACATGTCTTTGGGTTCGGTGTTGACCACATGGCCAAACACCACATGGCCCACGTCTTTGCCCTCGGTGCCTGCGCGGGCCAAGGCCTCGTGCACAACCAGCGCGGCCAGTTCGGTGGGTGGGGTGTCCTTCAGGCTGCCGCCATAGGTACCAATGGCGGTGCGCACACCGCTGACAACAACAACTTCACGGCTCATGGGGAGGTCTCCAAAATAAAAAATAAAAAAAGGGTCTGGGCCATCAACACCTCAGTGTCAGGGCCAATCGCTACATTCAGCTGACAGGCCGCCTCTCGGGGCAGTGGCTCGCTGTCAGGTCAGTCTCGCACGTCGCCAATGGGGTTCTGACCAAATTCTGGGCGATTCAAAAATGCGAGCACCTGGCGTGCAGCCTCTTGCGGCGAAGTCAGCAGGCCTTTTTCCTGCAACTGCACAAAGCGCGCTTGGTCGGGGAATGCGGTGCTTGGGGCTGAGCGCAGTTGCACTTGCATGTCGGTGTCGATCACGCCAGGGGCCAAGGAGCAGACCTTGGCACCGTGGGGTTTGAGGGCCTCGTCCAAGGCCAGACAGCGCGTGAAATGGTCCATGCCGGCTTTGGCCGCGCAATAGGCCGCCTGCGAGGCCATGGCTTTGCGGCCCAGGCCAGACGAGATGTTGAGCACTTTGCGGGGCAGGGGCCAATGCTCGGTTGCGCCCAGGAATCGGGCGCACAGTTGCATGGGCGCTTCCAGGCCCACGCGCAGGGCCTGGGCCAGATCTTGCGGATGCGCTTGGCTGAGCGGTGCAATCGGCGGGATGGCGCCGGCATTGTTGATCAAGGTGGCGCTGCGCCATGGGGCAGGGCCTTGTTGTTGCAGCCAATGCCCCAGGCGTTCACTGGCCGATGCGCCGTCGCTGAGGTCTTGCGTCCATTGGCTCAAGGAGGCATCGGCTTGTTTGGCATGTGCGGCCAGCGTGTCGTTGGCTTGGCGTGAGATGCAGATCAATGCGTGATCGGGGTGCAGCAGTTGTTGGGCGATGGCCAAACCCATGCCACGGGAGCCGCCGGTCAGGATGTACAGGTGCTTTTGCATGGGGAGCTATCCTAGTCCTTGTGTAAGGGGTGCGCAAAGATTCAGAGCGGTTTGAAGTAGCGCAGTTGACACCCGCATGGGGGTCCTCAGTATGGCAAAGAATGCTTTGAAAGACTTCTGGAGGGTGACTTGAATTCCTAAGTGGTTCTTTCGTTATGCTCGGTGTTTTGCGCCTTGAACCCATGCCCCCCAAGCCCCGATCCCCCAAAGACATTGCCCTACTGAACCAGCGCTTGAGCGCTTTGGGGCAGCGCTTTGTGCAGTTGTCTGCGCAGGGCGAGCATGCGGCCGCCTTGGCGGTGAACGCACAAGCCCGCGCCTTGATGCCTGAGCACCCCCAAATCTTGGGCGATGAGGCGCTTTGCCATCTGCGCTTGCGCGACCATGAGCAGGCCTATTCGCTGTACCGCAAAGCCTGTGCCTTGGCCCCCAAAGATGTGAACCTGTGGGATGGATTGACCGAGGTGTGTGGCCACATGGGCCGCCATGCCGAGGTGCGCGAACACGGCTTGCGCAGCTTGCAGCTCAAGGATGCCTTGACACAGGGTCAAGCCGCGATGCCTTTGCCTGCGAAGGCCAGCCCTGTGCCTGAGCCCTCCCGCCATGTGATCGCTTTCAGCTTGTTTGGCGACAACCCGCGTTATGGCGAAACGGCCAAACTCAATGTCATGGTCGCGCAGCAGTTGTTGCCGCAATGGACTTGCAGGTTTTATGTGGATGCGACCGTGCCCGAGCAGGTCCGCTCGAGTTTGCAGACTTTGGGCGCACAGGTGCGCATGGCGAGTGAACAAGACCAACAAGCGCTCAGCGGCTTGATGTGGCGTTTTCTGGTGCTCGACGATCCCGAGGTGGACCGCTTCTTGATCCGCGATGCCGACTCCTTGATCTCGAAACGTGAGGTGGCCGCCATCGAGGCTTGGCAGCAAAGCGACAAGCGCTTTCACCTCATGCGTGACTATTTTTCGCACACCGAGTTGTTGCTGGCCGGCATGTGGGGTGGTTGCGGCGGCATTTTCAAAAACGTGCGCGAGCAGATGGTGCAGTACATCGCTCAAGGCCAATACCTGGGCGCCCGTGTGGTGGATCAGCATTTTTTGCGCATGCACATCTGGCCCACCGTCAAGCAAAGCTTGCTGTCGCACGATCCGGTGTTCGGCTTCATGGACGGGCAAGACTTTCCGCCCCACGAGGCGCAAGACCTAGGGTCCGACTTTCATGTGGGCTGCAATTTGTCTTCGAGCAGCATCGGCTCGGACAGCGCCTTGCCCGACGGACAGCGTGTGCACTGGAAGATCGAAGACCTGCAAGGCCAAACGATTTGCCAATACGCCACCCCTGTGCGCCAAGGGCAGTGGCGTGCCGATGTCCCAGGCCCTTACGCCAAACTCATCCAGGACGGCGTCTGGCGCGTGCAGGTGCTGGCCGCGCCTTGAACGGGCTCAGTGGTCTTGTGAGGCCCGAATCCGGTTGACCTGCAAGGGCGTGACTTCCGCGGCCGTGTTGCCCCATTGGGTGCGCAGGTGGGTCAGCACGGCGGCGATGTCGCGGTCGTCCAATTCCAGCACAAAAGGCGGCATGCCAAAGGGCTGGGGATGCCCCGCTGTGGCCGGGTTGTAGCCGCCGTAGAGCAGCATTTGCACCAGGTTGGTGGGGTCCTTCAGTTGCACGGCGCGGTTGCCCGCCAGCGCCGGATAGGCGGTCTGACCGGCGGCCGTGCGCA
Source organism: Comamonadaceae bacterium PBBC2 (assembly GCA_002255935.1). Lineage (GTDB taxonomy): Bacteria > Pseudomonadota > Gammaproteobacteria > Burkholderiales > Burkholderiaceae_C > Limnohabitans_A. The sequence continues at coordinate 32,331 of NKIO01000019.1, read as the reverse complement.
CACCTTGGCCGTTGTCGCCATGGCATTGCGCGCAATGGCGCTCGTAGGTTTTGAGTCCCATCTCGGCCACCCGTGGGCTCACGGCGGCGCGGCGCTCGGTCGCCTCGGTGGCTTGACCGGTTTGGGCCCGTGACTTCAGGTACACCGCCACGGCTTGCAAATCGGCAGGGCTCATGTATTGCAGGCCGTGCTGCACAACTTCGCCCATGGGGCCGCTGGTTTGCGCTTGGGCTGAGCTGCCGGTGCCCAGCAGTCGGACGATCTCGGGCAATGACGTGCTGGCCAAGCCGGTTTCGCTGTCGCGGGTCAGGTCGGGTGCATACCAGTTGATGATGGGCATCAGGCCGCCTGAGAGGTCATCGACCGGGCCACTCGCGCCCAAAGCATTGCGTGGGCTGTGGCAGGCGGCGCAGTGCCCCAAGCCCTGCACCAGGTAAGCGCCCCGGTTCCACTCGGGGCTTTGCCTTGAATCGGCCACAAAGGGCGTGGGCTTGAAAAACAAGCTGCGCCACACCGCCAAGGCCGGCTGCGTGCCCACAGGCCAGGTCAGCGTGTGGGCTTGGGGGGCTTGTTGCACCGGCGGCAAGCTGTGCAACCAAGCCAGCAGCGCGTCGCTGTCTTCACGGCTGATCACGCTGGTGTGGTTGTAGGGAAAGGCGGGCACCAGCAGGCGACCGCTTCTGGAGCGTCCATGGTGCAAGGCTTGCCAGAAATCGTCGGAGTTCCATTGGCCCAGACCGGTGCTGGGGTCGGGCGTGAGGTTGCTGCTGTAGACCCCGCCAAAAGGCGTGTCGATGCGCCGCCCGCCCGCCAGCGGCGGGGCGCCTTTGGCACTGTGGCAAGCGATGCAGTTGCCCACCCGTGCCAGGTATTGGCCGCGTTCGATTTGAGCGGCTTTGCTGAGTGAGGATGTGGGTGCGGATATTTGGGGGTTGGTGCGACCCAACCAGTGGCTGCCCCAGTTGTCCACGAGCACATAAACCGCCAAGGCGAGCAGGGCGACCGTCAGGCCCCGGCCGATGCGTGAAGAGGCGGTTGTCATGGCTTGCCCCCGTGCAGTTCAGGTGCGCTGCCGCAGCGCAAAGCTTCGGGCAGGGGCTTGCTCTGCGGCGCTTGTGCCGCAGGGTGGGTGTCGGCGGGCAAGGGCTGGCGGGCCAGCCAGCTGGACACGGCGATCAGGTCTTCGGCCGGGATGCGTTTGACCACTTCGGCCATGCAGTCCGGTGCCAACGCTTTGCGCTGACCGGTTTGCCAAGCACCCAGCTGGGCGTTCAGGTAGTCCAGCGGCAACCCCAACAAGCCGGGCACGTTGGCTTGAACGCCTGTCAGCCGCGCACCGTGGCACTGCGTGCAGGCGGGCAGGCCACGGCTGGGATCGCCTTGGGTCACCAGTTGCCAGCCTTTGGCCAGACGCTCGGGCGTGATCGCATTGCTCGCGCTGGGGGCGGGGTAGGGCAGATCCAGCGACGAGAAGTAGCGAGCCATCTCGCCCAGGTAGTCGTCCGTGAGCGGGTCGATCAGCCGGGCCATAAGTTCATAGTGGCGGCGGCCCTGCGCGAAGTTGCGCAGCTGGTTGTGCAGGTAGCCTGCGGGCTTTCCGGCCAAGCGGGGGTAATAGCCATCGGGCCCGGCGCGGCCTTGGTCGCCGTGGCAAGCCATGCAAGCGCGGGTGCGCTCCGCCATGTTGTCGGCAAAGCGGCTGGAGGTTTGGGCGGTGGCCAGCGTGACGGTCAATCCCAGCCAACAACTCAAGAGGACGCCACGCCAAGTGAAAGCGGCTTTACGACAGGGAAAAAACAAGCTCATGCGCTGACGATAACCGAAGCGGCGACAATATCGGGTTTTCCGCTGCGTTGTGCAGGCCACACCGAGCGCTCCGTGACCCTTTCGAATTCCCAGAACATGTCCGATATCCAAGTCCGATTTGCCACCCAAAAAGACGCCACCGCCGTGGCCGCATTGCACCTGAACGCTTGCCGCATGGCCTATGCCGGTCAGGTGCCCGATGAACATTGGGCCGCCACCCCCATGGCCAAGCGCGTGACTTACTGGAAAGAAGCCATCGAATACGGCGAGCCCCAGGTGATGGTGGCGGTGGATGGTCCTGAAATCGTCGGTTTTGTGGGCTTTGACCGCTCGCGCGATCCGAAATCCAAAAACACCACCGGCGAAATTTGGGCCATCTACGCCGCGCCCGAGCGCATCGGCCAAGGCGTGGGCCTGGCCCTGTGGGATGCGGCCCGCGAAGGCCTGCAGGACGAAGATTGCACCGATGTGACCGTGTGGTTGCCCCTGCTGCACGAGCAGACCCTGCGCTTTCACGAACTCGCTGGCTTCAAGCGCGAGATGAACACCGCCCGCACCGTGCCTTTGGGCGGCGTGAAGGTGGAAGAAGTTCGCCTCAAGCGCAAACTGGGCTGAAGCGCCCAGTCGCCGCGCCTTTGAGGTTTTCCGCCTGATGAAACTCCTGTTGGCGCCCATGGAGGGCTTGCTGGACCACACGCTGCGCGATGTGCTGACGCGGGTGGGTGGGGTCGATCTGTGCGTGACCGAATTCATCCGGGTGACCAACACCGTCTTGCCGCGCAGGGCGTTCATCCGCGTGGCCCCCGAGTTGCTCAACAACAGCCGCACCGTGTCCGGCGTGCCGGTGCGGGTGCAGTTGCTGGGCTCGGACCCGATTTGCCTGGCCGACAACGCCGCGGCCTTGGCCGAGTTGGAGCCGCATGGCATCGACCTGAATTTTGGCTGCCCCGCCAAGACCGTGAACCAGCACCGAGGCGGTGCGGTCTTGCTCGAAGAGCCCGAACTGGTCGGGCAGATCGTGGCGGCTGTGCGCCGAGCGGTGCCTGCGCACATCCCGGTTTCGGCCAAGATGCGGCTGGGCTACAACGATGACCGGCGTGCCGAAGACTGCGCCCAGGCCATTGAGGCCGCTGGCGCCAGTGATTTGGTGGTGCACGCCCGCACCAAGGCGCACGGCTACAGACCGCCCGCGTATTGGGACCGGATTGCCGATTTGCGCCAGCACGTGCGCCTGCCCATGGTGGCCAATGGCGAAATCTGGACGGTGGCCGACGCCTTGCGCTGCCGCGAAGTCACGGGTTGTGATCGCTTGATGATCGGGCGCGGCATGGTGTCGGACCCCGGGCTGGCCCTGGCCATTGCCCGCCACGATGCAGGGCAAAGCGGCGCCGCCGACCGCCGCGCTGTGCCTTGGGCTGTGATTGCCGGTTTGATGCAGTTGTTCTGGGTCGGCGTCAGCCGGCGGGTGGCCCCGCGTCACCGTTCAGGGCGACTCAAGCAATGGCTCAATTACCTGCGCAAGGTCTACCCCGAGGCGCAACAGGCGTTTGACGAGCTGCGTCTGATCCACGATCCGGCGCTGATGGCGCAGTGGCTGGCCCGGCAGGACGTGGTGGCTGTTTAGGTGTGGCGCTGCCAAGCGGCGCCCAAGATCAAGCGCTGGGGTTCAGGGCCAAATGCTGGGCCACTTCGGTGCGCAATTGCTCCAGCTGCGGTGCCAGCACGCCATAAGCGGCACGCACTTCAGCGGGTTCACCGTGTTTGCTCAACTGCTCTACAGCGACCACGCGCTCGACCAGGCTGTCCACACAAAACACGGGCGTGAAGCCTTTGAGTTGGTGCAAGACGCGGTTGGCCCCCAGCACATCGTCCTTGTCCAGCAGGTCCACGATCAAGGGCAGATCGGTGCTGAGCGTCTGCTGCAAGGTCTTGAGCAGGGTCAGCACTCCGTTGGCGTCCCCAATGAACTCCATGGCCCGTTCAACGGACAAGTAGATGGGGGCAGCAGACTGGCTCATACAGGGTCAATGCAGTTTGAAAGCAAGAAGTCACGTTACAAAATGAAACGTTTGAGTTCCGTATTCTAGTCAAGCAAAGCGGCCAATCCCAATTCGGGTTCAAAGCGTTTGTCTTTGAACATCAAACGGCTTGGGCCCGGGAAGGCGGGCTCAGCGATCGAGTGCCTGGGGTCACCCGGATAACAGATGGTTCGGATGCCGTCTTGGTCAAAGGGCTCGGGCTGCACCACCGGCGGTTTGCGGCGGGCGGCCTCGGCCAAAACACTGTGTGCGTTGGCATGGCGAGACAGGTGGACCAGGCTCATGATCTGGGGCGGGGCCAGCTCGATTTCGCGGTTCCAGTAGCGCAGCAGGGCCTCACGTGGGCCGATCCACAGGGTTTCGGTGGTCTCGTGTTCGTCGTGTTGGGCCGTTTGGTCGGAGGGCACCTGGGTGATGAAAAACCGGGTGTCAAAGCGCTTGTTGGTCACAGAGGCCTGCTTGGGCGTGATCCAGCGTGTCCAAGGCACCAAGGCTTCGGTTTGCAGTGTCAAGGCATGGGTTTGCAAGGCGTCGCGCCAATTTTGGCCAGAGCTCAAGCTGGCCTGCAGGGCCGCCAAATCGGTTTGGCCGTTTTCGGCTTGACCGAGCAAGACGCGGCATTCTTCGAAGGCTTCACGGATGGCCGCCACAAACAAGCCTGCCGCATGTGCAGGTGGCAGATCCGGCTCGGCCAGGCGTGCGTGCAATTGCTCGCTGCCCTGGCTCAAGCGTGACAAAACTTCGGGGTATTGATCGGCGGCATCGAGCTTGCCGCCAGGAAAGACATAGGCGCCGCCCAGCACATTGGAGGCCTGATGGCGCCTGAGCAGCAAGACCTGCAGGCCCTCGGCCGTGTCGCGCAGCAAGACCACGGTGGCGGCGTCCGCTGGGGGCGTGGTGATGGTTTCGGTGTTCAGTTCCATGGGGTGTCAAGCGGGTAACAGAGACGGGGCTCGGGCTGAATTACAGTGCTCTGCAAACAGGCGTGGGTTCATGGCTTCAGATTAGCAGATGAACACCCACCCGCCTGTCACCCATTGAACCCCAGCCATCACAAGGAAGAATTCACATGAGCATCAATTTCAAAGGCCGCGTGGCCATCGTCACAGGCGCAGGCGGCGGCTTGGGCAAACAGCACGCGCTGGCGCTGGCCGCCCGTGGGGCCAAAGTTGTCGTCAACGACTTGGGCGGCGATGTGCATGGCGTGGGTGGCTCGGTGTCGGCGGCGCAGGCCGTGGTCGATGAAATCCGCGCTGCCGGTGGCGAAGCCATCGTCAACGGTGCCTCGGTCACCGACTTCGCCGCCGTACAGGCCATGGTCCAGCAGACCATGGACACCTGGGGGCGGGTCGACATTCTGGTCAACAACGCGGGCATCCTGCGCGACAAGAGTTTTGCCAAGATGGACCTGGCCGACTTCCGTCTGGTGGTGGATGTGCACCTGATGGGCGCGGTGCACTGCTCCAAGGCCGTTTGGCCCATCATGCAGGCGCAAAACTATGGCCGCATCGTCATGACGACCTCGTCCAGCGGCTTGTATGGCAACTTTGGCCAAGCCAACTACGGCGCGGCCAAAATGGCACTGGCCGGCTTGATGCAAACCTTGTCGATCGAAGGTGAGAAGAACAACATCCGCGTCAACTGCTTGGCCCCCACTGCCGCCACCCGCATGACCGAAGGCCTGATGCCCGAAGCCGTGCTCAAAGCGCTGGAGCCGCAGGCCGTGGTGCCGGCCATGTTGGTCATGGCCAGCGAGGACGCCCCCAACCGCACCATCATTTGCGCAGGCGCCGGCAGCTTTGAAGTGGCCCACATCACCTTGACGCAAGGCGTGCACCTGGGCTTGACCCCTGACACCCCTGAGCGCTTGGCGGCTGCCTTGGCCCAGGTCACCGACCGTCAGGGCGAGACCGTGCCCCTGTCAGGCGCTGCGCAAGGCACGCTGGAAGTGGGCAAAGCCATGGCTGCGCACGGCAGCTGACGACCGAAAAATTTAGCCGATGCGGCTGCCGACGAACCTGGCAATGCTGGCGATGTCCATCGGCTTGTAAAGCACCTCGATGTCCAGCTGCTTGAACAAGGTCAGGTGTTGTGGTGCCGTGTCGGCCGTCACGATGCAAGCGGGAATGGCTTGGTTGAATTCCTCCCGCAGTTGCTCGATGAAAAAGATGCCATCTTTGTCCCCCAGCCTGTAATCGGACAGGATGAAGTCCAGCTTGGGAATGGTCAGCAAGGCATGTTTGAATTCGGCTTCCTCGTGCGGGATGGGGTGGACCACATACCCCTGACTGACGAAAAACTCGAGGTAGGCGTACATCAGGGCGCTGTCGTTTTCGAGAATCCCCAAGTGCAAGGATTCTGGCGATTCCTTGGCGGAAGTTAAAGGTGCTTGCGTAACAGGTTCAAGTTGCGGCGTGCTGTCGACAGCCATGCCCGTGATGTCGAAATGGGTGTGCACAGTGAAAACCGTGCCTTTGTCTTTCTCGGTTTGCACCGACACCGAGCCACCGGTCCTGTGGAGGATGCGGCTGACAATCGACAGACCCAAGCCCAGGCCATCGTGTTGGGGGCGTGAGCGTTGTGACCGGAAAAATTCCTGGTAAATGAATGGCAAGTCCTCTTCAGGAATGCCGCAACCCGTATCTGCCACGGTCAAAACCAGCTTGCCCTTGTCGTCACTGAAATTGACCGTGACGCCCCCCTTGGAGGTGTACTGAAGCGCGTTGGACAGCAGGTTGATCAGCACCTGGCTCAGGAGGTTCGCGTCGCCGTGGATCAAGAAATGCGCATGGTTGAAGCGCAGGTCCAACTTCTTCTCGGCTGCCAGCTGCTGGAAGGACGGCATCAAATCATCCAGCATGGCGTCCAGCTCGAAGTTGGCATACGCCGTATCCAGTTTGGAGTCGAGTTTGCTGATGTCCAGCAAAGTGTTGAACATCTTGTTGAGCACTGTGATGCTGGAGCGCATTTTCAGGAAGATCGACTTTTCAACTTCCTTGAGGTTGTTGAGGTTGAGCAACTCCACGAAGATGTTGATGGCTTGCATCGGCTGGCGCAGGTCATGGCTGGCGGTGGCGATGAACTCTGATTTGGCGATGTTGGCGGCCACAGAAACATTTTTCTCTTGCACCAATTGATCGAACAACTTCTCGTTTTTGAACCGCAAAGCCATCGACTTTTCCCAGGACTTGGAAAAGAAAAAGCCCATCTTCAAGGCGAGGTAAAAGTTGACCAAAGAGCCGATCGCGATCGGCCAAATGATGAATTGACTGTGAACGACGATGAACAACAGTTCAGTGATCTTCAAGGGCAGTGCGAAACTGAAAAAAGTCTTCCAATGCACGCAGTAACCCACCATGCCCACAAACAGCACCGTCAATGAAATGACCTGATAGATCAGGTAATTGACGGGGTCCATGCCAGGGACCAGCATGAGCCAGCCCAAGCCCCAGACCGAGGTCACGATGCCCACAGCCCAGTTCAATTTCGCGAAATTGGTGGATGCGTCATCGTCGAGCCGGATGGAGCGGACCAGGAAGATCCTGATCACAACGGCCACAGCCATCAGGCCCAGCCAGATGTGGAAGGTTCGCCCCAGATCGACCGTGTCGAACAAGGGAATGCACAGCAGCGGGGCAATGATGGTGGCAGGGGTCGAGGTTTTGGCGAACCCATGCATGTAGCGAATTTTTTCAAGCGCGACCTGCTGGATTTGGCGCGGATCCATGGGCTCAGTCGAGTCTGACTGGTCATTGAAGAAGGACATGCTGGTGATGATGCGTGTGGGATTCACCGCTCCATGGCTCAGCGTCTCCAAGCTCAAATGGATTCGGAAATCGGAGGGCTGTTGGTCGTCAGTAAATGACTTTTTTGTGCCTTCAAAACCGCTTGCGTTCGGTTGAACACGCGCAACTCTTTGAAGATCTGATTGATGTGGATCTTGATGGTCTGTTCCTTGATGTCCAGGTAGTCGGCAATCACCTTGTTGGGGTGGCCCATGGCAATGAGCTGCAGGACTTCCAATTGGCGTTGCGTCAATCGGTATTCTTGAGGCTCGGCATCTCTGGGCAAGGCTTTCCAGCTTGGACTTGAATCGAGCAAGGATTTGATTTTGCCGATGATGCGGTCAGAGGTGTTGTTTTTGGACAAAAACAGCGTGGCGCCAGCGGCCACTGCGCGGGGCTCCCATGCGTTTTCATCCAGCCCTGAGACCGCAATCACATGGGCAACGTTGTGCTTGGTTTTAAAAACTTTGATGGAGGCGACACCACTGAGGCCTGGCATCAAAATGTCCAGCAAAATGATCCACTGTTTGTGACCCTGGTCCAGGATTTCCAGGCCCTCGGCTGCGCTGCTGGCACCCAGCACTTCAATGCCCTGAGGTTGGAACTCTTGGGTCAAACGTTCAACCAGCGCTTCTCTGTAAATCGGGTGGTCGTCGATGATGAGCAGTGATTGGGAAGGCTGGGCGTCCATGTTGCTCATGATCTTACAACTGCACCCCAGCGCATCGCAATAAAACTTAGGTTCAAAGGACAGGATTTTCAGTCGGTCAGGCCATCAATGGTCATCGATGATTTCGGCCATTTTTCGGCATACACGCACAGCCATGGTGCGAGGCGAGGCCTGTGTGCTGACGCTGCCTTTGCCAACAGGACCTTCGTAGTCGTAATGCGAGGAGGTTTGGCCATTGACCACTTTGTTGTAGCTGAACAGGCGGTAGTTTTCACCGTTGTGGCATGTTCCGGCAAAAACGAATTCGTTTTCGTCGTTGCTGACACCTGTCTGCTTTTCAGCCAACACAGGTGAAAGAGCAGTGGTTAAAAAAATGGAGAAAGCGGCCGTCAAAAGGAATGCGATGCCGATCGAGGCTGTACGGCTGAAGGGGATGGATGCCATGAGTTTCGTGTTGGATAAAAGACCCTCCCGATGGTACGAATCCAGTGAGTTTTGTGAATACGAAAATGGATCTATGCCCTAAGTTTCAGGTGCAAGTTCACTGCTGCGCCGTCATGGATGCCACAACCCCAGACCATAAGGCATCGAGTTCTGGGAAGTTGGTCATGGCGTTTGGCGCTGGCCCATAAACTGCCGTTTGAACCATGACAATTTTGTTGAGCTGGTCGATAAAGATGACCTGTCCTCGGTGTCCACGCAATGCGATTTGATGCGGTGCCATCAACCAAATGTGATAGCCATAGCCCATGCGGGGTTCTCTGTCGATGGCCACTTTGCGCAGGTGCTCGCCGTGCAGCATGGTCATTTGTTGGAGCCATTCGGAGGGGATGATTTGTTGGCCATTCCATTGACCTTGATTGGCCAATAAACCGCCGATGCGTCCGAAATCTCGCGTCGTTGCGCCGACGCAGCAATGCGTTCTCTCGACGCCCTTGCGGTCCGTGTACCAAGAGGCCGTTGATTCGGCACCCAGAGGCTTCCAGATTTTTTCTTCGAAGTAGGTGGACACATTTTTTTTCACAGCCGCAGCCAGCACTCGCCCCAGCAATTCCGAGTCAAGCGACGAGTAGAAATAGGCCGCGCCGGGCTCTGCAAGGACTTGAATGTCCTTGAAACCCAAAACCACATCCAGCCCACCGGTCTCTTCCATGATTTGGAGCATTTTTTTGTACTGTGCCCCAGCCGCAGTGCCCTCACTCCAGGCCAAGCCTGTGGACATGGTGAGCAGGTGCTTGATCGTCAATTTCTCAAACGGCGTGCCCTGGAGTTCGGGGATGTATTGGGCGGCCCGATCATCGACGGACTGGATGGCCCCATCTTGGATGGCCAGCCCGACCAATAGCCCCACCACAGATTTGCCCATCGAGGCTGAATTGAAGCGATGGCGCTCATTGCGCTCGTACTGGTAATGCTCATGATGGATCACACCATCCTTCATGATCAGCAAACTGGTCACCCGGCGCTGGTCAAGATAGTCTTTCAAAGTGAGCTTTTTGCCCAAAAATTCGTAGGCAATCGGAATGGATTTTTCAGACTTGATCAAGCGGTTTGGTGTGCCTGGCTTGATGGTTTTGAAGGGCAGAAATTTCTCATACCCACCACTGTTTGACCAAACAATGTGCTCATTGCTGCCAGCTTGAGCCAGAGTTGGCGCTGCCGGGTACCCCCGTGCTTTGCCCAGCGAGACTTCATCGACTTCGGCCTGTACCGGCCAATGGATGGCAAGCGCCAATGTGCCAAGGGTCAGGCTAAGAAGAGTTCTTTGCATGGTCTTGTCTCCATCAAACCCAGCCTTGTCGCCAGACACCAGCATCTTGCAGTTCACGCCAAGCGATGACTTGGGTGGCTTTTGTTAAGACCGCTTCGATTTCCACCGATTCAATCGGGGCCGTGGGCTCGACGGGTTGAATCACTCGGCTGACCAAAAAGTGTTTTTGCTTGGCCACGGGCTTGACCGCTGTCCATTTGGTCAGCAGCAGTTTTTTGGGGTTCAAAGGATTCATGGCTTTGGTCTGTTTTAGGGCGATGTCCAGCGAGTCGCTGCACCTGAAAACCTCAGTTCTTGCCGCTCTCGCTGTGTTTCACGGCAGGCGAAAATAGGTTAACACCCTCCAAATTCTCGCCTACGGTCTGTTCATCTCGTGGGCGGCATGTCCAACAGCTTTTTCAGGTAGCGCCCCGCACCATCGGCGGCTCCCAAGTCAGGGCTTTTTAAGCAAAAGTCATCAATGCCGACGATGGCTTTTTCAGAGGCCTTGGGGTCGTCGTTGTAGGGGTCTTCTTTCCTTTTTTGCAGGCCCTTGAGGGTCAAGCTCAGCGGTGCCAAAAAGGCGTTCGTCCATGCACGCTTGTCGGCATCAGGCAAGCTTTGCCAAGACTCGCAGGAATGGTCGCCAAACAAACTGGCACCCAGTGCAGTTGGGCCTGATGTGGCCATGAGCAACAACCCAGCCAGAAGGCCAATTCGTTCACGTGAAAAGGTCACAATGGGTTTCCTTGCACAGAGGTATGCCGTTTATTTTTTCAATTGAAGTTCAAGGCGAGTTTCTGACCTCACGCGCCACCGCATCGGCCAATTCGATCACCGCCATCGCGTAGTAGCTGCTCCAGTTGTAGCGCGTGATGGCGTAGAAGTTTTCGGTGCCCGCCACATAGCTCGGGGCGTTGGGGCCGTTGCGCAGCTCGATCAGTGCCAGGGGGCCTGGGTGCGCCAAGGCGGAGCCTTCCAGGCCTGCGCCCTTGGCGATGAAGCTGGCCACGCTGAAGGTGGGCAAGATGTCTGGCGCCATCAACGTGTCCATGTCGGTTTGTGCGTTCAGGCTCACCGGGTAATGGGTGGGCATGCCGGTGCGCCACTGAAAGGCCTTGAAATAGTTGGCCACCGAACCGATGGCGTCAGCTGGGCTGCCAAACAAGTCGATGCGGCCATCGCCATCAAAGTCCACCGCGTATTTGACCCAGCTCGACGGCATGAACTGCGGCAAACCCATGGCGCCCGCATAGCTGCCCCGCACCGACAGCGGGTCTGCACCGCTGCGCGCGCTCAGCTGCAAAAACTGCTCCAGTTCCGACCGAAAGAAAGCTTGTCGCTCTACGGCCCGTGGGTGGGCATCTGGAAAGTGGAAGGCCAAGGTGCCCAAAGCATCGATCAGACGGAAGTTGCCCGTGTTTTGTCCGTACAAGGTCTCCACGCCAATGATGCCCACCACGATGGACGCGGGAACGCCAAATGCTTGTTCGGCACGCTCCAGTGTGGCTTGGTGTTTGCGCCAAAAACGAGCGCCGGCCTGGATGCGGGTGGGCTCAATGAAGCGGGCGCGGTAGGCGGCCCAGTCTTTGGCCACGGGGGAAGGGGAGGGCAACACCAGTTTTTCCACCACGGGCAGGCGCTGGGCTTGGGCCATGGTTTTGTGCAGCCATGCAGGGTCCAATTGCAGGCGCGGCGCAGCCTCTTGGGCCCAAGCCATCACATGGATGTCTTCGTTCAGGGCGGTGCCCTTGTGTTGGGCGTGCTTGGCTCCTTGGCGTGGTTTGACCGTTTTGGCCAGCTGGCTGGACTGGCCACTGCCGTGTTTTTTGGCCAGGGCGGTAGTAGGGGCATACAAGGCGGCGAAGGCGGTGCAAAGGCACCCCACCAGGGTCAAGTGTTTCAGGCCAAGGTGGCGTGATGGCATTTCAAATTGCATGCGGTCAGTTTAATCGGCGCAGAGCATGATTTGGCTCAGAAGAGGGCAAGTTGCCGCGTGATAAGCTGGGCCATCAATTCGAAAAATTCAAGAAAAGCAAGGCCCCGAGGGACCTGCTTTGCAGAAAGACAAGCCGTATGGGCGCGACAGGTTACTTCACTCACCCCTTGTGCATGAAGCACGAAATGGGCGCCGGCCACCCCGAATGCCCCGAGCGCATCAGCGCGATCGAAGACCGCTTGCTGGTCACTGGGCTGGACATGGCTTTGCAGCGGCGCGAGGCGGGCCCGGCGGCCCTGGCTGACATTGAGCTGGCCCACGGGCGCATGCATGTGGCCTCCTTGCGTGGTTTGAGCGACAACTTGCGCGACGATGTGGCCGCTGGCGGCCCCAGCCACACGGCGCTGGATTCAGACACCTCGATCAATGTGCACACTTGGGATGCGGCCTTGGTGTCGGCGGGTGCGGCCATTGAGGCGACCGATGCGGTGATCGCAGGCGAGTTGGAAAACGCTTTTTGCGCAACCCGACCTCCGGGGCATCATGCTTGCCGCGACAAGGCCATGGGTTTTTGTTTTTTCAACAACGTGGCCATTGCGGCCAAGCATGCGGTGGAGCGCCATGGCCTGAAGCGGGTGGCGATCGTGGACTTCGATGTCCACCATGGCAACGGCACCGAAGACATCGTGGCCGGTGACGAGCGGATCTTGATGGTCAGCTTTTTTCAGCACCCCTTTTACCCAGAAGGCGGCTCGCAATCGAACGCTGCCAACCTGGTCAATCTGCCGGTACCGGCCTACACCAAAGGCATGGACATCCGTGAGTTGATCGACATGATGTGGATGCCGCGCTTGGAAGCGCACAAACCTGAGCTGATTTTCATCAGCGCGGGTTTTGATGCGCACCGCGAAGACGACATGGGCCAGATGGGTTTGGTCGAGCAGGATTACGCCTGGATCACGCGGCGCATCAAAGATGTGGCCATGCGCCATGCCCAAGGCCGCATCGTCAGTTGCCTAGAGGGTGGCTACAACCCCAGTGCGCTGTCGCGAAGCGTCGAAGCCCACTTGCGGGTGCTGGCCGACGTTTGAAGCCCTGGTTTTGGGCACAATCGGGTGCATGACTTCTACCGCTTATCCATCCGACATCTTGCTGCATGAACGCGATGACCGCGGCGTGCACCGGCTGACCCTCAACAGCCCCAGCACCTTCAACACCTTGGGCGAAGCCATGCTGGCGGCTTTGCAAAACGCTTTCGCGCAGATTGAACAAGATGCGGACGCGCGTCTGGTGGTGCTGGGCGCTGCGGGCAAGGCCTTTTGCGCGGGTCACAACCTCAAAGAAATGCGCGCACAGCCCGCATTGAACTATTACCAAAAGCTGTTTGCGCAATGCACACGCATGATGCTGTCGATCCAAAACCTGCCTGTGCCCGTGATCGCGCGTGTGCAGGGTGTGGCCACCGCCGCGGGTTGCCAGCTGGTCGCCCAGTGCGATCTGGCCGTGGCGGCCCAAGGCGTGCAGTTTGGCGTCAATGGCATCGATGTGGGCTTGTTTTGCGCCACGCCCAGCGTGCCCTTGGTGCGCAACATGCCGGCCAAGCAGGCCATGGAAATGCTGCTCACAGGCGGCTTCATTTCGGCGGATGAGGCCTGTCAGCGCGGCTTGATCAACCGCGTCGCGCCCGTGTCTGATTTGGATGCGCATGTCAACGCCTTGGTGGAGGCGATTTTGGCCAAGCCCCGCGAAGCGGTGCGCCTGGGCAAAGCCCTGTTTTACAAGCAGCGCGAGATGGGCATCGAGGCGGCCTACCAGTTGGCTGGCCAAACCATGGCTTGCAACATGGTCCATGAGGTGGCGCAAGAGGGTGTTCAGGCCTTCATCGAGAAACGAAACCCTGCTTGGAAAACATGAAATCCGTTCACATCGCAGACCCCATGGCCTGGCTGGACGCCTTGCTCCAGCACGAGTCATTGATGGCGATCGCCGCTTTTGTCTTGTGCATCCTTTTGTCCTGGCTCTTGGTGTGGGGGCTGCGCCGACTTTTGCCAGGCCATGAGCTCAAGGTGCTGCTCGGCCGCAAGCTGGTCGATGGCGTGTTGTTTCCGGTCTTGTTGCTGGCCTTGACCTTTGTCGCTCGCATCGCTTTGACGCACGACCATGCGCTGGTGATGTTTGAAATCTTGTTGCCGGTGTGCACCTCCTTGGCGGCGATCCGGCTGGGGGTCAAGGTCTTGCAAGCCGCCTTTGCTGGGGCCCCTTTTGTGCGGGCGCTGGAGCGGACCATCTCTTGGCTGGCCTGGGGCGGGGTGGTGCTTTGGGTCACGGGCATCTTGCCGCTGGTGCTGGGCGAACTCGACCAGATCCATTGGAAAGTCGGCGCATCGGTGCTGTCGGTGCGCACCTTGCTGGAGGGGGCCCTGACGGCGTGTGCGGTGCTCATTGTGGTGCTGTGGATTTCGTCTGCCATCGAGGCGCGTTTGCTCAAGTCGGCCACCGGCGGAGATTTGTCGCTGCGCAAAGTCATTAGCAACACGGTGCGCGCGCTCTTGATGTTTGTGGGCCTGTTGTTGGCCCTGTCTTCGGTGGGCATTGACTTGACCGCCTTGTCTGTTTTGGGCGGTGCTGTGGGCGTGGGCATCGGTTTTGGCCTGCAAAAATTGGCGGCCAACTATGTCAGTGGCTTTGTGATTCTGGCCGAGCGCAGCGTGCGCATCGGTGACACGGTCAGGGTGGACGGTTTTGAAGGCCGGATCACCGACATCAAAGCCCGTTACACCGTGATCCGCGCCGCCAATGGCCGTGAGTCCATCGTGCCCAATGAATTGATGATCACCCAGCGGATCGAAAACTGGACCCTGTCGGATGCCCAAGTGGCTCAGAGCACCACCGTGGTGGTGGCTTATGACAGTAGCGTTGAGCAAGTGATCGAATTGCTGAGCCAAGCCTGTGCGTCTCACGAGCGGGTCTTGGCTGAACCTGCGCCGCTGGTGGCCTTGTCGGCCTTTGGGGCGGACGGCTTGGAGTTCACCGTGACGTATTGGCTGGACGATGTCGCCAATGGGCAGATGAATTTGAAGTCCGACATCAACCGGGCGATTCTCAAAGCCTTGCAGGCGAACCAGATCCAGATTCCTTTCCCACAAAGGGTGGTTCATCTGAGCGGGCCGGGGGCTTGAGCGTATAAAATTCGAACGGTCGTTCTTTTTTGCTGCCAAGCGGTTGGCCTGATGACAGTTCTGGTGCACAATTGACGTTTACGTAACGTCAACTGTTGGCGATGGGCTTGGCCCTGATATTTCAATCAATGGAGATGCTTTCATGAAAATTCTTGTTCCCGTGAAACGGGTGGTGGACTACAACGTCAAAGTGCGCGTCAAGTCCGACAACAGCGGCGTGGACATTGCCAACGTCAAGATGAGCATGAACCCCTTTGACGAGATCGCTGTCGAAGAGGCCGTGCGCCTGAAAGAAAAAGGCCTGGCCACCGAGGTGATCGCGGTGTCTTGCGGCGTGGCCCAGTGCCAAGAAACCCTGCGCACCGCCATGGCCATCGGTGCAGACCGTGGCATCTTGGTCGAAACCCCTGCGGACCTGGATCTGCAGCCGCTGGCCGTGGCCAAGCTGCTCAAGGCCTTGGTCGACAAAGAGCAACCTGGCCTGATCATCTTGGGCAAACAAGCGATTGACGACGACTGCAACCAAACCGGCCAGATGCTGGCTGCGCTGGCCGACTTACCCCAAGCCACATTCGCTTCCAAAGTCGAGATCGTGGACGGCAAAGCCCAAGTGACCCGCGAGATCGACGGGGGCCTGGAGAC
>NKIO01000019.1:0-16511 GCA_002255935.1 Comamonadaceae bacterium PBBC2 | reverse complement strand
GAGACGCTGTTGGTGTACATGCCTGCGGTGGTGACCACCGACTTGCGCCTGAACGAGCCACGTTATGTGACCTTGCCCAACATCATGAAGGCCAAGAAAAAGCAGCTCGACACCTTCAAGCCAGAAGACCTGGGCGTGGATGTGGCCCCCCGCATCAAAACCCTCAAGGTGATGGAGCCTGCCAAGCGCAGCGCCGGCATCAAGGTGCCCGATGTCGCCACCTTGGTTGACAAGCTCAAGAACGTGGCCAAAGTGATCTAAGGACTGAACAACATGACCTCCCTTGTTATTGCAGAACACGACAACGCCTCCATCAAAGGCGCGACCTTGAACACCGTCACGGCCGCGGCCGCTTGCGGTGGTGATGTGCACGTGCTGGTTGCCGGCCACAACGCAGGCGCTGCTGCAGCGGCTGCGGCCCAGATCGCAGGCGTGGCCAAAGTGATCCACGCCGACAGCGAAGCGCTGGCCCATGGCCTGGCCGAGAACGTCGCCGCCCAAGTGCTGGCCATCGCTGGCAATTACAGCCACATCCTGTTCCCTGCTACTGCAGGCGGCAAGAACGTGGCCCCCCGCGTGGCGGCCAAGCTGGATGTGGGCCAGATCAGCGACATCACCAAAGTCGACAGCCCTGACACCTTCGAGCGCCCCATCTACGCGGGCAACGCGATCGCCACCGTGCAATCCAGCGACGCAACCAAGGTCATCACCGTGCGCACCACCGGCTTTGACGCCGCTGCGGCCACGGGTGGCGCAGCCGCCGTGGAAAGCGCAGCCGCACAAGCGGACAGCGGCAAGAGCAGCTTCAAGGGCAGCGAGATCGCCAAGAACGACCGCCCCGAGTTGACCGCCGCCAAGATCATCGTCTCCGGCGGTCGTGCCTTGGGCAGCTCTGAGAAGTTCAACGAAGTGATGACGCCCCTGGCCGACAAGCTGGGCGCAGCCATCGGTGCCAGCCGCGCTGCGGTGGACGCGGGCTACGCGGCCAACGACCTGCAAGTGGGCCAGACCGGCAAGATCGTCGCACCTCAGCTGTATGTCGCTTGCGGCATCTCGGGTGCGATCCAGCACTTGGCGGGCATGAAGGACTCCAAAGTGATCGTGGCGATCAACAAGGACCCCGAAGCGCCGATTTTCAGCGTGGCGGACTTTGGCTTGGAGGCCGATTTGTTCGCCGCTGTGCCTGAACTCTCATCCGCCTTGTGATCCTGTCTCCACCCGAAACACCAGCATGAGTGACACGCATGTGCACTGATGCCCAAGGGTTCACAGTCTTTGATGAGGATGCTCAGAAATGGGTCTGAGCATCGCCGCCCATTTGCGCCAAAGACCTCGCGCGGTAGGCCTTGGGGGTGATACCGATGTGTTTGCGAAAGAAGCGGCTGAAGTAGGCATCGTCCTCGAAACCGAGTTCAGAGGCCAATTGCTTGATGGGCAATGCGGTGTACACCAGTTCGCGTTGTGCTTCCTGGATCAAGCGGTCATTGATGACCTGCAGGCTCGATTTGCCCAAGACCTCCCGACACAGGCGCGAGAGTTGCCCCACCGTCACGCCCACCTGATGGGCGTAGATTTGCAAGGAGTGCTCGGTACGGAAATTCTTGTCGATCAGGCTGCGGAACTTTTCGATCTGACGGGCCTTGCGCGAGATGCTGTAGTGGGTGTGGGTGTCCGTCAGCTCGGACAATTTGCAAATGCGGTGGACTTGCACCATCAGGGCCAACAACAAAGACGTGCCTGCAGCCACTTGGCCTTCTGCGGGTGTGTGCGACTCCTGCTCCAGCGCCAAGAACAAGGGCATGAGCTGGTCGATGTAACGCATCTCCGACTGCAAAGAGAGCAAACGCGGCGTGCGTATGGTCTCCAGCAAGGGCGGCATCATCAAAGCCGCTGCCGATTCCAGCGCCTTTTGCATGGCCGTGACCACCGGGCCGTTGGTGTCTTGAGAAAACCTGAAACCGTGCACATGCCCCGCCGGGATCAGCATCACGCAGGGCGCGTGCAATGTTTGTTGCACATGCTCAATTTGCACATCCACATGCCCCTCCGTGAGGTACAGCACCTGGATGAACGAGTCGTGGCGGTGGGGATGGATGAGCCAGTTGTACAAGGTCGAGCGCTGCGGAATCCATTCGAAATTGAATGCCGCCGATTCTTCATGGCTGCTCGAATCGCCATACAAATCGTAATTCGGGATTACCCTAGAAACCGCCATTTTCACACTCCAGTCCGCACGAATTGTCCTGTTCTTCGTTCGATTCGTCAAAAAATAATTCGCCCCCCATTCCAACAATCTCCAACAGAGATCAGGAACAAGGACAAGAACATGACTGGAGACAAGAGCTGGCTTGAACTGCAAGACCGCGTGTGTGTGGTCACGGGTGCAGCCAGCGGCATCGGGGCCTCGGTGGCCGAGCGCTTGACACAGGTCGGCGCACGCGTGGCGATGCTCGACCGCGACGCACAAGGGCTGCACAAGGTACAAGTCAAGCTGCAAGCCCAGGGCGCTCAGGTCATGGCCCTGAGCTGTGACATCAGCGATGCCCAAGGCGTGCAGGCCGCCGCAGAAAAAGTCCAGGCCACATGGGGTGCCCCCTATGCGCTGATCAACAACGCCGGCCTCTTGCGCTCGGGCGGGCTGGCCGATGTCAGTCTGGACGACTGGAACGCCGTGTTGGCCGTCAACCTGACCGGTTATCTGCTGTGTGCCCGCGCATTTGGCGCGGCCATGCGCGAAGCGGGTGAAGGCTGCATCGTCAACATCGCCTCCATCTCAGGCCTGTTCCCACAAAGCCACAGCGGCGCTTACAGCGCCAGCAAGGCCGGCGTGCTGCAGATGTCGCGGCAACTGGCGGTCGAATGGGGTCCCCTGGGCGTGCGCAGCAACGCCATTTGCCCCGGCATGATCCGCACCGCTTTGTCGGCCAAGTTTTACGAAGAGCCTGGCTTTGAAGCCAAGCGCTCCGCCGTCACGGCCAGCCGCCGCATCGGCGAGCCACACGACATCGCCGATGTGGCGATTTTTTTAGCCAGTCCACGCTCGGGCTACGTCAACGGCGCCGAGTTGGTGGTCGATGGCGGCATGTCCTGCATGTTGATGGACATGGTGCCGCGCCCTGGCTACAACCAAACCGCTTGAGGAAACCAAGATGACAAACCCGAATGAATGTGACCTGTTGGTGGTGGGCTCTGGTGCTGCAGGTTTGACTTGCGCCATCACCGCCAAAAAGCGGGGCCTGAATGTGGTGGTGATCGAGAAAGAACCCGTGTTCGGCGGCACCACGGCGCTTTCGGGCGGCGTGCTGTGGGTGCCCCTGAACACCCATGGTCGTCAGCAAAACCCCCAAGACACGCTGGACGCGGTGCGCACCTACATGATGCAAGAGACTGGGGCGTATTACGACGAAGCGGCGGTGGCGGCCTTCTTGGATCAAGGCCCCAAGATGGTGGACTTCCTCGAGCGTGAGACCGCGATGCAGTTCATCCCCACGCTCTACCCGGACTACCACCCCGATGTGCCTGGCGGCGCTGCCATTGGCCGCTCCATCCTGGCCAAGCCTTATGACATCCGAGGTCTGGGCAAAGACATGCCGCGCCTGAAGCCCCCGCTCAAGACCATCACCTTCATCGGCATGATGTTCAACTCGTCCAATGCGGACCTCAAGCATTTTTTCCAGTTCACCCAATCACTGACTTCCTTTGTGTACGTGGCCAAACGGTTGGTCAACCACATCAAGGAACTGGTCCTGTACCAACGCGCCATCAACGTGACCAGTGGCAATGCGCTGGCCGCGCGGCTGGCCCAATCGGCGCTGGACCTGGGCATTCCGATCCTGACCTCGACACCGGCCAAGCGGGTGTTGACCGAGAACGGCCAGGTGGTCGGCATACAAGTGGGCGGCGATGGCGGTGACCGCGACATCCGCGCAAGCCGCGGCGTGGTGCTCGCATGTGGCGGCTTTCCGCAAGACGTGCAGCGCATCGCCAAGGCTTATCCGCACCTGCAAAGTGGCGGGGAACACCTTTCCCCCACCCCCGAAACCAACACCGGTGATGGCGTGCGCATGGCCGAGACCGCCGGTGCCGATGTGGACTTGCGTTTCAAAGACGCCGCCGCTTGGATGCCCGTGTCCAAGGTGCCTTTTGGCAACGGCGAGTTTGGGGTCTTCCCTCACTTGTTGGACCGCTACAAGCCCGGCGTGATCGGTGTGCTGCGCAACGGCAAGCGCTTCACCAACGAATCGAACTCGTACCACGATGTGGGCGTGGCGATGATCGAGGCCTGCAAGGGTCAAAAAGAAACCGTGATGTGGCTGGTCTGTGACAAGACCACCCTGGGCAAATACGGGCTGGGCTTTGTCAAACCCGCGCCCATGCCCATTGGCAAATACATCCGCAACGGTTACCTCTTTGAGGGCAAGACCTTGGCCGATTTGGCGCAGGTGACGGGCATCGATGCGGCGGGTCTGGAAGCGACCGTGCGCGAATACAACGCAGGTGCCGTCAAAGGTGTGGACGAACAACATGCCCGAGGCACCACCGCCTTCAACCGCTACCTGGCCGACCCCAACCACCAGCCCAACCCCTGCGTGGCACCGGTCGAAAAAGGACCGTTCTATGCGGTCAAACTGTTGATGGGTGACCTCGGCAGCTTCGATGGCATCCAAACCTCGGTGGTCGGCGAGGTCAAGAAAAACGATGGCTCCGTCATCCCAGGTCTTTACGCCGTGGGCAATGACCGCGCCAGCATCATGGGCGGCAACTACCCGGCTGCGGGCATCACGCATGGACCCAATATGGTGTTTGCCTATGTGACGGCCAACCACATCGCCGACAAGGTGGGTGCCTGACATGAGCACGATCATCAAGCCCTTGGTGGATCACCGCATCTACACGATTGCGCTGCGCAAGATGCCAGAGTTTCTGGATGTCTTCAACCGCTTGGCCATGTCCGTTTTGTTGGAAACCCTGGGCCACCCCATGGGTTTTTACACCAGCCTGGTGGGGCCACAAAACCAGTTTGTGCACCTGTGGGGCTACGACGATTTGACGGACTATGAACGCCGTGGCCGTGCACGTGACACCCATCCCGATTTCCCTGCGTATTTGCAAGCATCGGCGCACCTGATCACAGCGCAAGAAACCCGCCTGATCCGTTCAGCCCCCATGCCCTGCTGGAGCCCTGCATGAGCAGCGCCCCATTGGCCATCGTGACCGGCGCTGCCGAGGGCATTGGCTGGGCCACGGCCCAGCAGCTGGCCCAGGCGGGGTGGACGGTGGCCTTGTTCGACATGAACGGCCAACGGGTGGCCGAACGGGCAGGCGCCTTGGGCGCCCAGCACTCGGGCTGGGCCTGCGATGTGACCAACGCGGACAAGGTGAAAGCACGTGTGAGCGATGTGGTGGCCACGCATGGCCGCATCGATGGACTGGTCAACAACGCCGGGATCGCCGACCAAACCGCGCCGACATTGCAGCAAGACATCCAAGCCTTTGACCAAGTGTTGGCGGTGCATTTGCGGGGGGCCTTTTTGATGTCTCAGCAAGTGATCGCGCAGATGACCCAGCAGCCGCGTGATGCACACGGCAACCGAGGGGCCCTTGTGAACATCGGCTCCATCGCCAGCTTTGGCGGCATCCCAGGGCGCAATGCCTATTGCGCAGCCAAAGCCGGTGTGCTCGGCATGACGCGGGCACTGGCCAGCGAGTGGGCGCGCCAGGGGATCCGCGTGAACGCCGTGGCGCCTGGCTATGTGGAAACCGCCTTGGTGGCCAGCCTGGTCGAACGCGGCGCGATCGACGCACAGGCCATTGCCCGCCGAACGCCCATGGGCCGCATGGCCGCCCCCGAAGAAATTGCTCAGGTGATCGCCTTTTTGGCATCCCCCATGGCCAGCTACATCACCGGTGCGGTGTTGCCAGTGGACGGTGGCTGGACCGCCCTGGGTGCGCCAGAGGCGGCTCTGGGCCCTCTTGAAGAAAATTAAAAGGAGAGAACACAGATGTTGACGATCAACTTGTTCAACGGCCTGGTCTACGGTGCTTTGCTCATCGTGATGTGCTCGGGACTGGCCCTGATTTATGGCTTGCGGCGGGTGGTGAACTTTGCCCATGGCTCGCTTTACATGCTGGGCGCTTACCTGGGCTATTCGATTTCCCTGCACAGCAACTTCTGGGTGGCTTTGGTGGCGGCACCCGCCATCATGGCTTTGTTCGGTGTGCTGCTGGACCGCTATGGCTTTCGCCTGCTGCAAGACCGCGATCCGCTGACGGTGGTGCTGGTCACTTTTGGCCTGCTGCTGGTGATTGAAGACCTGGTGCAAACCACCTGGGGCAAAAGCAATCTGTCGGTGCCCGTGCCCGAGGCGCTGGCCTTCAGTGTGGACTTGTTCGGCACTCCCGTTCCGGCCTACCGCTTGTCGGTGATCGTGATCGGCTTGATGGTCGCGCTGGGCTTGAGCCTGTGGTTGCGCTTTTCCAAAGTGGGTCTGTTCGTGCGGGCGGCCAGCACCGACCCGGTGACCACCTCCATGCAAGGCGTGAACACCGACTTTCTGAGCGCCGGCGTGGTGGGCTTGGGCACTGCGCTGGCGGGCCTGGCCGGTGTGGTGGCAGCGCCCTTTCTGTCCTTGTCACCGGCCATGAGTTCTGACGTGATCATCGACTCGTTTGTGGTGGTCGTGATCGGTGGCTTGGGCTCTTTGGCAGGCGCTTTCATCGCGGCCTTGGTGTTGGGCATGGTGCAGGCCATCGGTGCGGTGTACCTGCCCGATGCCGCCGTCTTGCTGCCCTTTGTTTTCATGATCGGCATCCTGATCTGGAAGCCCTCCGGCTTTGCCGGCAGCCGCACTTGAGAGTCGGGAGTAGATGCTGATGAACTTGAAATTTTCTTCTCTGGGCGCCGCACTGGCCCTGATCTTGGGCTCGGCAGTTGCCTTTGGCGTGAGCTCGAGCACCCTTTTGTCGCTGCTCACGCAGTCCATCATCTATGCGGTGTTTGCGCTGGGTGTGGGCGTGCTGCTCAAGCAAAACGGCATGGTCAGCTTTGGGCATGCCCTGTTCTTTGGGGGTGCCAGTTACTTGGTGGGGATCTTGCTGCAGTTGCAGCTCGTGTCGGCAGAGCTGGCCATTTTGGTGGCCTTGCTGGGCGTCACGGTGGCGGCCTTTCTGATCGGGCTGGTCATCGTGCGCGTGCCTGGCGTGGCTTTTGGCATGTTGACCTTGGCCATTGGCCAGATGTTCTTTCTCACGGCCTCACGCGCCAGGGGTTTGACGGGCGGGGCCGATGGCATGAACATCGATTGGCCTTCTCGTCTGTTCGGCTTCCCGATGTCGCAGATGCTCAAGCCGGCCACCATGTTCTTGATTTGCTGGACCACTTTGGTGGTGGTGATGTTCTTGTTGGCTTGGCTCATGCGCACACGTTTTGGCGCCATCACCGAAGCGGTTCGCGACAACGAAGAGCGGGCCCGTTTCATCGGCATCACCACATTGCTGCCACGCGCTGCGGTGTACGCCCTGTCGGCCCTGGTGACTTCGGTGGCAGGCGTTTTGTCTGCGCTGAACACCGGATTCGTCTCCCCTGAAAGCCTGCACTGGAGCTTGTCGGGCGTGGCTTTGATGATGGTCGTCGTAGGGGGCTTCAAAGCCCTGTGGGGGCCTGCCGTGGGTGCGGTGGTGTATTTCATGTTCAAAGACATCTTGGGTGAGCACGCCACGCACTGGATGACGATCTTTGGCATGGCGCTGATCACGGTCATCGTCTTCTCCCCCACGGGGGTGGCTGGTCTGTTTGACCGATGGGTCTTGGGCAAGAAGCCCTCGGTCAAGGTCGGTGGCCACTGAGCGGGAGAACTAGATGACACATTACGTATTGCAAGCAGAAGACGTGGCCATCCACTACGGCGGGGTCAAAGCCGTGGACGGCGTGGCCCTGACTTTGGAAAAAGGACAAATCCGCGGACTGATCGGCCCCAACGGGGCGGGCAAGTCCACGGTAATCGACGCCATCACCGGACGGCGCAGGCTGACGCGCGGCAAAGTCCAGTTGCTCGGCGAAGACGTTTCAGCCCTGGGTGTGGTGGAGCGCCGCATGCGAGGCTTGTCCCGCAGCTTTCAACGCACCAGCATCTTCGGCCAGATGACCGTGTACCGACAGATCGAACTGGCGTCCCACAAGATGGGCGTGAAGGACTCTGCCGCCGATGCCGAAGCTGTGCTCAAAGAGCTGGACCTGTGGCCCATGCGTGACACCGCCGCCGATGACCTGGGCTATGGCGAGCAACGCCGTCTGGATCTGGGACTGGCTTTGGTGGGGCGCCCCACCGTGCTGCTGTTGGACGAGCCCATGGCGGGCTTGTCGGTCAAGGAATCGTTGGACCTGGCGCAGCACTTGAAAAAACTCACCTCCAGCTGGGATGTTTCGGTGTTGCTGGTGGAGCACGACATGGACGTGGTGTTTGGCATCTCCGATGTGGTGACCGTGTTCGAGTTGGGACGCGTCATTGCCAGCGGGGCGCCGGCCGAGGTGCGCGCCAATCCACGCGTGCGTGAAGCTTATTTGGGGAGCGCAGCATGAGCGCCTTGTTGAATCTGAAAAACGTCCACGCCTATTACGGTGCTGCGCACATCCTGCACGGGCTGGACCTGCATGTGAACCCTGGCGAGCGCGTGGCGCTCATCGGGCGCAACGGGGTGGGCAAGACCACGGTCGTCAACACCATCTTGGGCCTGGCCAGTCTGCAAGACGGGCATGTGGCTTTTGGCGGCAAAGCGCACACCAAGCTGCGCGCCTACATGGCCGCTCAACATGGCATTGCCGTGATTCCCCAAGGTCGGCGGATTGTGGCCAACCTGAGCGTCGAAGAAAACCTGATCCTGGGCGCTGCCGTGGGGCGCAAAGGCCCGTGGACGGTGGCCGAAATTTACAAGCTCTTTCCCATCCTGCAAGAGCGTGCCCACACGCCGGGCACAGCCCTGTCGGGGGGGCAGCAGCAAATGCTGGCTGTGGGCCGGGCCTTGATGGCCAACCCCGAGCTGATCTTGCTGGACGAGCCCACAGAGGGCTTGGCGCCGGTCATCGTAGACCAACTGGCCGTCATCTTCAACCAGGTCGCTGACCAAGGCACCGCGCTTTTGCTGATCGAGCAGAACATGAGTCTGGTTGTGCGGGTGGCCAAGCGCTACATGGCCATGGCCAAAGGCGCCATCGTGGCGCAAGGCGAGGTCGTCAATTCACGCGATGGTTTGCACGACCTTGAGCGCCACGTCATGGTCTGAATTGTTTTCTCAAACCGATGTCCGGACGGTTTCCGGCAACTTTCCAACAAAAGGAGACAAGCATGTTCAAACTCAAAACCATCCAGCGTTCCCTGGTCGCTGCGGCGCTGATGGCTGCACTGCCCATGGCAGCTGTGGCCCAAGGCAAAGAGCCGGTCAAGGTCGGTCTGGTGTCGTCCAAGTCGGGCGTTTTTGCGCAGCAAGGCGAAGAGGTCATGCGCGCCATCAAGTTCGCCATCGATGAAGCCAACGCCAAAGGTGGCGTGGACGGTCGCAAGATCGAAGTGAAGGAAGCCGACGACGAAGGCACACCGGATGCCGGTCGCCGCGAAGCTGAAAAACTCGCCCGCGAAGGCTACAACCTCTTGATCGGTGCGATCCCCTCGTCCATTTCCCTGGCCATTGCACAGAACCTGGACCGTTGGGACGCGGCATACTTTGTGGTGGCCAGCAAGTCTGACAAGTTGACCGGCGACACCTGCAAGCCACGGAGCTTCCGCACCAACCACTCGGATGCGATGGACATCGCAATGATCAACGCTTGGGCCAAGAACATCAAAGGCAATAAATTTGCCGTGATTGCCGCCGACTATGTGTGGGGCCGCGACTCTGGCGAGTCCTTCAAAAAAGCCGCTGAAGCTTCTGGCAAAAGCGTTCCGCTGAGCCTGTACGTGCCCATGGGCACCAAAGACTTTTCGCCCTACATTGCCCAGCTCAAGGCCGCCAACGTGGATGGCATTTGGGTGGCCGAGGTCGGTCGTGACGCCATCGCCTTCGTCAAGCAAGCCGAAGAATTTGGCCTGATCCCCAAGACCCCGCTGATTGGCCACTCGCTGATCTTGAACTTCATGATCAATGCCACCGGCAAAGCCCTGGAAGGCACGCCCGGCACCACCGGCTACACGCCCGACATCGACACGCCCAAGAGCAAGGCCTTTGTGGCCGCCTGGAAAGCCAAGTTCAACCGCCTGCCCACCGACAACGAAGGTCAGGCCTACAACGGCGCCCAGGTCATGCTGGAAGGCGTCAAGCTGTCCAAGAGCAACAAACCTGAAGAGGTCAGCAAGGCCCTGCGTGGCGCTCAGCTCGACACCATTTATGGCAACGTGACCATGCGTGCCGCCGACAACCAATTGGTCTTGCCCAACTACGTGGGCCGCGCCAAGGTGGTCGATGGTGTGTTGCGCCCCGTGGTGGAGCAAACCTTCCCAGCGTCCATCGTCCCCGCAGCTTCGCCACTGTGCAAGATGTGAAGCCAAGGTGATGTGAAAACCAAGCCGCCTGCGCTTCATGCCCAGGCGGCTTTTTTACAGGGAATCCGTCATGCATATTTTGGTGACCGGCGCGACCGGGGGCATTGGCCGAGGCATCTGCGAGGTGCTGGCATCGCAAGCCATGCCCAAACTGCAGCTGACCGTGGCCAGCACTCAACACGGTGAACGCCTCGAGGCCTTGCTTCAGGCCCTGCGTGACCTGGGCGTTCAGGCCCATGGCGTGGTGGGCGATGTGACCCGCCCCGAAGATGCGCAACGCCTGGTGCACGAAGCGCTGGACCGGGGCGGCGACTTGGACGCCTTGGTCTGCGTGGCCGGCGCATCTGGGCCCGGCAAGCTGGCGGAGTTGTCGGTGGCGCAGTGGGATCAGACCTTCAATCTCAACATCCGCTCGGTGTTCCTGATGGCACAAGCGGCTTACCCTTCGCTCAAGCGCACACACGGCAGCATCACGGCCATCGCGTCCATGTCGGGTTTGCATCCGCATCCGGGCTACGGCGCTTACTCACCGGCCAAAGCCGCCCTCATCATGCTGTGCCGTCAACTGGCGCAAGAGTGGGGGCCCGAAGGCATTCGAACCAACACGGTGTGCCCCGGCATGGTCCGAACCCCGCTCACAGAAGCGGTCTACCAGGACGTTGACACCAAGGCGCGGCGTGAAGCGCTGGTGCCCATGGGGCGCATTGGTCGGCCCGATGACATCGGGCACGCCGTGCATTACTTGATCAGCGCCCATGCCCGTTACGTCAACGGTCAAAACCTCGTGGTCGATGGCGGCGTCGCCGACCACATGCTGAGCATGATCCCGGGGCGTCCCGGAAAAGCACCCTTGAAAGCCTGACATGAATTCCCAATACCTCGCCCAATCATTTGGCCTGCAAGGCCGCACCGCCTTGGTCACTGGCTCGGCCAGTGGCATTGGCTTGGCGATTGCCACCGCCTTGGGTCACGCCGGTGCGCGTGTGCTGATCAATGACCTTCGCACGCAGGCCGCAGACGAAGCCGTGCAATCACTCCGCGCCCAAGGCATCCAAGCGCAAGCCGCGTGTTTTGATGTCGCCGACATGGCCGCGGTTAAGGCTGCGGCACACCGCCTGGAACAGGACGGTTGCTTGGTCGACATCTTGGTGAGCAATGCCGGCAACCAAAACCGCAAAGCGCTGGTGGAGATGAGCCGGGAAGAATGGCAACAGATCCAGGATGTGCATGTGGGCGGTGCGTTCAACTGCTCAAGGGTGTTTTTGCCCGGCATGTGTGCGCGGGGTTTTGGCCGGGTCGTCATGACGTCCTCGGTCTCGGGCGAGGCGACGATGCCGCTGATTGGCGCTTATTCCACGGCCAAGGCGGCCTTGGGCGCGATGGCCCGTGCGATCGCGGTGGAATACGGCGCCCGCGGCATCACGGCCAATGCGATTGCACCCGGCTTTGTCCGCACCGAATTCACTGCCGGTCTGCAACAACGCGAAGGTTTCGAGGATTTCTTGCGCCAAGAAGTGCCGCAAGCGCGTTGGGCCACACCCGAAGACATTGCCCCTGTGGTCTTGTTTCTGGTGTCCCCGGCCGCCTCGTATGTGAATGGTCAGACGCTGGCGATCGATGGCGGCTTGCTCGCCCAGATGTGAGCCCCACCCCCATGAGACCCTCCCTGCGTCAGAGGTGACAGGGCTTGCCCTCGGTATATTCGACACTCGAAGACTATCCCTTGGAGCAAGCATGAAAACAATCGGCATGATCGGCATCGGCATGATGGGCCACGGCATCGCGAGCAATTTGCTCAAGCACGGCCAAAGCCTCACGGTACTGGAGCACCCCGGCAACCAGCCCCTGGACGCCCTGC
Source organism: Comamonadaceae bacterium PBBC2 (assembly GCA_002255935.1). GTDB lineage: Bacteria > Pseudomonadota > Gammaproteobacteria > Burkholderiales > Burkholderiaceae_C > Limnohabitans_A. The sequence continues at coordinate 4,121 of NKIO01000019.1, read as the reverse complement.
TGGCGGCGGGTGCTCGCACCTGCGCCACACCCCAGGCCCTGGCCGCGCAGTCGGATGTGGTCATTTTGTGCGTGACCGGCACGCCCCAGGTCGAAGCGGTTTTGCTGGGTGATGAAGGTGTGTTGAAGGGCATGCGCCCGGGCACCATCGTCATCGACTGCTCCACGGCCGTGCCCGCCTCCACCGAAAAAGTCGCGGCCCTGGTGATCGCCCAAGGCGGACAGTTTTTGGACTCGCCCATGACCCGCACCCCCAAGGAGGCCGCCGAAGGCCGATTGAACTTGCTGGTGGGTGGCGATGCCGCCTTGTTTGAAACCTGCAAACCCATTCTGGCCTGCTTTGCCGAGAACATCGTGCACACCGGCCCGATTGGTTCGGGCCACCGCATGAAGCTCTTGCACAACTACGTGTCGCTGGGCACCGTGACCTTGTTGGCCGAAGCGGCCGCCTGCGCCCAACTTGCGGGTGTGGATGCGGGCACCTTTGTGGAAGTTTTGTCCAAAGGCGGCGGCTGGGGCGCGGCGCTCGACCGCCTCAAGCCCACGCTGGCCACCGGCGACACCTCGGGCCTGCGCTTTTCAATGAGCAATGCGCTCAAAGACCTGAGCTACTACAACCAAATGGCCAGTGACACCCAGGCCGACCACACCGTGGCGCAAGCGGTCAAAAGCACGCTGGAAGCCGCCTGCCAAGCGGGCGATCCGAACGCGCTGGTGCCCGAGTTGATCGGGCTGCTGGTCAAGCGCCAGGCCCACTGAAAAATGCCCCTCTCGAGGGGCTGGCGTCAGACCAATGGCACGGTGAGCTTGTCGATCACCGCTGCGGTGTCCGGGCGCACGCCACGCCACCATTCAAACGCCTCGGCCGCTTGCTCGGCCAACATGCCCACGCCATCGGCCAGACGCGTCACGCCCGCTTGCTGCGCCAGCTTGAGGAAAGGCGTCAAACCCTTGCCATAGGCCAACTCATAAGCCAGGCAGCCCGGCGCAAAAGCCGACACCGACAAAGGCGGCAACTCGGCCGTGAGGCTGGCCGATGTGGCGTTGAACACCACATCAAAGGACTGCGCCCCCAGATCGGCATAGCCCACACCGCGCACCGGCACGCTGGCGCTTTGGTGCAGGCGGGCCAAAGCCGCCAGTTCCTCGGCCTTGGCCACCGTGCGGTTGACGATCACCACCTCGGCCGGCCCCTGCGCCAGCATGGGCAACAAGGCACCGCGCGTGGCACCGCCTGCACCCAAAATCAAAACCCTGCGGCCTTGCAGCGGGCAGCCCAGGTTGTGCACCACATCGCGCACCAAGCCCACGCCGTCAAAGTTCTCGGCATAGACCTTGCCGCCCTCAAACTTCAGGGCGTTGACGGCACCGGCCATCTGCGCGCTGGGCGCCAAGTCGCTCGCATAGGCAAACGCATCCAGCTTGAATGGCGCGGTCACATTCATGCCCCGGCCACCGGCCGCACGGAAAGCGTCCACCGTCTGGGCGAACGCACCCAAAGGACTGAGCACCTTGGTGTATTCAATGTCCTGCCCGGTCACCTGGGCAAAAGCGGTGTGGATGAGCGGCGATTTGCTCTGCTCGATGGGGTTGCCGATCACGGCGTAGCGGTCTGTCATGGCATCGATCCGAAAAACACTTGCGTCAAGGCCTGAATCTTAGCCGCCCGGCAGTTCGCGCTTGTGCCGCAGCCTGTGTCACAACAAGCTCCGCATAAACACCACCATCCAAATACGCATATTGCATACACTCGAAAAACTCGCTCTCAAAACATGGAAGGAGGCCTTTGATGCCTAAACAAAGAATGGATGCCGAAATGCAGGCCTTTGCACAGGATGTGCTCACCTCCATCCAGCAGGCCAAGCGCGGCGAAGGACGGGTTCATCAGGTCACCTTGTCTGCAGCGGCGGAGGCGCGGGCCAAAGTGGGTTTGACGCAGTCTGCATTTGCGCAGTTGATGGGGGTTTCGGTGCGCACCTTGCAAAACTGGGAACAAGGCCGCAGCCAACCATCTGGTGCGGCGCAGACCTTGATCAAAGTGGCGCAGCAGTGGCCCGATGTGTTGCGGACGATGCGCTGACACCCCCGGCAGCCCCGACACCTTCGGGCACGGCACCACCGGCAATGCCCGTTTCTGGAAAAAAGAAGTGGGCGAGCTGCTGCAAACCGCCCCCAAACTGGCCCGCTGAAAGGCCTCACCCGTTCGGAGCCCAGACTCCGAACGGTCAAGCCCGGATCAAGGGCAAGATGTTGTCGCCCCCGGTGGGCCCAAAGGCTTGCTCTTTGAGCAGCGTCAGCTGATCGCGCACCTGGGCGGCTTTTTCGAACTCCAGGTTGCGGGCGTGTTCCATCATTTGTTTTTCCAGTTGTTTGATGGCCTTGGCGATGTCTTTTTCGCTCATGTCCTCGACCTTGGCCTTTTGCAGCGCCGCTTGCTCCAAACGCTCGGCCTCTTTGCCTGACTTTTCGCTGTACACGCCGTCGATCAGATCGCGCACCTTTTTGACGATGCTCTTGGGCGTGATGCCGTTTTCTTCGTTGTAAGCGATCTGCTTGGCGCGGCGGCGCTCGGTCTCGCCCATGGCTTTTTTCATGGACTCGGTGATGCGGTCGGCATACAAGATGGCCTTGCCGTTCAGGTTACGCGCGGCGCGGCCAATGGTCTGGATCAAGCTGCGCTCGGCACGCAAGAAGCCTTCTTTGTCCGCATCCAAAATCGCCACCAGCGACACCTCGGGGATGTCGATGCCTTCGCGCAGCAAGTTGATGCCCACCAGCACATCGAAAACGCCCAAACGCAAATCGCGCAAGATTTCCACCCGCTCCACCGTGTCCACATCGCTGTGCAGGTAGCGCACCTTCACGCCGTTGTCTGACAGGTAATCGGTCAGCTGCTCGGCCATGCGTTTGGTCAGCGTGGTGATCAATACGCGTTCGCTCTTGTCGACCCGGATGCGGATCTCTTGCAGCACATCGTCCACCTGGTGGGTGGCGGGGCGCACTTCCACCAGCGGGTCCACCAAGCCCGTGGGACGCACCACCTGCTCGACCACCTGACCGGCATGGGTCTTCTCGTAGTCGGCCGGCGTGGCCGACACAAAGATGCACTGGCGCATGCGCTTTTCAAACTCTTCGAACTTGAGCGGGCGGTTGTCCAGCGCACTGGGCAAACGAAAACCGTACTCCACCAGCGTGGTCTTGCGCGCCTTGTCGCCGTTGTACATGGCGTTGAGCTGGCCGATCATCTGGTGGCTCTCGTCCAGAAACATGATGGCGTCAGGCGGCATGTAGTCGGTGAGCGTGCTGGGCGGGTCACCGGGTGCTGCGCCCGACAAATGGCGGGTGTAGTTCTCAATGCCCTTGCAGTGGCCCACTTCGGACAGCATTTCCAGATCAAACCGGGTGCGCTGCTCCAGTCGCTGCGCCTCCACCAACTTGCCCATGCCGACCAGCTCTTTGAGACGTTGGTCCAACTCGATCTTGATGGTCTCGACCGCGGCCAGCACCTTGTCGCGCGGCGTCACGTAGTGGCTCGACGGGTAGACCGTGAAGCGCGGAATTTTCTGGCGAATGCGGCCGGTGAGCGGGTCAAACAGTTGCAGGCTTTCGATCTCGTCGTCGAACAACTCGATGCGGATGGCCAATTCGGAATGTTCTGCCGGGAACACGTCGATGGTGTCGCCACGCACCCGAAACTTGCCGCGCGAGAACTCCATGTCGTTGCGCTGGTACTGCATGCGGATCAGCTGCGCGATCACATCGCGCTGGCCCAGCTTGTCGCCCGAGCGCAGCGTCATGATCATGCGGTGGTAGCTCTCGGGCTCGCCGATGCCGTAGATGGCCGACACGGTGGCCACAATCACCACATCGCGCCGCTCCATGATGCTTTTGGTGCAAGACAGGCGCATTTGCTCGATGTGCTCGTTGATGGCCGAGTCTTTCTCGATGAACAAATCACGCTGCGGCACGTAGGCCTCGGGCTGGTAGTAGTCGTAGTAGCTGACGAAGTACTCGACCGCGTTCTTGGGGAAGAACTCGCGGAACTCGCTGTACAGCTGCGCGGCCAGTGTCTTGTTGGGCGCAAACACGATGGCCGGGCGGCCCAGCTGCGCGATCACATTG
>NKIO01000118.1 GCA_002255935.1 Comamonadaceae bacterium PBBC2 | reverse complement strand
CTGCTCGTCAACCTGAGTTGATGAACGAACTGCAAACCAAGATGTTCATCTTGGCTGGTCTGATCGACGCTGCGTTCCTGATCGGCGTGGCTATCGCTTTGCTGTTCGCATTCGCTAACCCCTTCGTTCTGAAGTAATCCACGTACCTCTTCACGCAAGAAGAAGGACTGAACCGTGAACATTAACGCTACTCTGTTCATTCAGATGATCGTTTTTGCGATTCTGGTGTGGTTCACGATGAAATTCGTGTGGCCCCCGATCACAAAAGCGCTCGACGAACGGGCACAGAAAATCGCTGACGGCCTCGCTGCCGCCGACAAAGCCAAAGCCGAACTCTCCAACGCCAATGCGCGCGTGGAAGCCGAGCTAGCGCAGTCGCGCAACGAGACGGCTTCGCGCTTGGCAGACGCCGAGCGCCGTGCAAATGGCATCGTTGACGAAGCCAAAGCACGTGCCACCGAAGAAGGCAACAAGATCATCGCCGCTGCAAAAGCTGAAGCTGAGCAGCAGGCTGTCAAGGCCCGCGAAGCCCTGCGTGAGCAGGTTGCAGCCTTGGCCGTCAAAGGCGCCGAGCAGATTCTCCGTAAGGAAGTCAACGCTGGTGTCCACGCTGATCTGCTGAGCCGCCTCAAGACCGAGCTGTAATCAGCTCCAGCCAGAGAAGACCATGGCAGAACTTGCTACCATCGCCCGCCCTTATGCCGAAGCGCTGTTCAAGGCGCAGGCATCCGATCTCGCTGGCACGGCCACTTGGCTGGATGAACTGGCTGCTGTTGCCGGCAACGCGCAACTGCAGCAGTTCATCGACAGTCCCAAAGTGTCCGATGAGCAGGCATTCGAGCTGATCTCTGGCGTGGTGCGCACAGCACTGCCCGAGGCTGGCAAGAACTTCCTGCGCCTGGTGATCGAAAACCGTCGTCTCAGTGCGCTGCCTGTCGTTGCACAGCAGTACCGGGTCCTCATGAATACGCAAGGTGGCACCGCAGACGCGGTGGTTCAGAGCGCATTCCCCATCGACGCTTCGGCCCTGGCCGATTTGTCGTCCACGCTCGAAAAACGCTTTGCGCGCAAGCTCAATGTGCGCGTCGAGCAAGATGCCTCCTTGATCGGTGGCATTCGTGTGGTGGTGGGCGACGAGGTACTCGATACCTCTGTCAAGGCCCGACTGGAACAAATGAAATCGGCCCTCACCGCTTGATGCGGATTGAGACCGGACATATTTAAAGAAAGAAGGAAAGAGTCATGCAACTCAATCCCGCAGAAATTTCTGAACTGATCAAGAGCCGCATCGAAGGGCTGTCCGCCAGCGCCGATATCCGCAACCAAGGCACCGTGGTGTCTGTGACCGACGGTATCGTTCGCGTCCACGGTTTGTCTGATGTGATGCAGGGCGAAATGCTCGAATTCCCAGCGACTGCTGAAGGCGCTGCCACTTACGGTCTGGCCCTGAACCTCGAGCGTGACTCGGTCGGTGCTGTGATCTTGGGTGAGTACGAGCACATCTCCGAAGGCGACACTGTCAAGTGCACAGGCCGCATTTTGGAAGTGCCTGTTGGCCCCGAACTGATTGGCCGTGTGGTGAACGCTTTGGGTCAGCCGATTGACGGCAAAGGCCCCATCAACGCCAAGATGACCGACGTGATCGAAAAAGTCGCCCCTGGCGTGATCGCACGTAAATCGGTTGACCAGCCTATGCAAACCGGCCTGAAGTCGATCGACTCCATGGTGCCCGTGGGCCGTGGCCAGCGCGAACTGATCATTGGTGACCGTCAGACCGGCAAGACTGCCGTCGCGATCGACGCCATCATCAACCAAAAAGGTCAGAACATGACCTGCGTTTACGTCGCGATTGGCCAAAAAGCCTCGTCGATCAAAAACGTGGTGCGCGCTTTGGAACAAGCTGGCGCGATGGAGTACACCATCGTCGTGGCCGCTTCCGCCTCTGAATCTGCTGCGATGCAGTACGTGTCGGCCTACTCTGGCTGCACGATGGGTGAATACTTCCGTGACCGCGGCGAAGACGCTTTGATCGTTTATGACGATCTGTCCAAGCAAGCCGTGGCTTACCGTCAAGTGTCGCTGCTGCTGCGCCGCCCACCAGGCCGCGAAGCTTACCCTGGCGACGTGTTCTATCTCCACAGCCGTCTGCTCGAGCGCGCAGCCCGTGTGAACGCCGACTACGTCGAAGCCTTCACCAAAGGCGCCGTCAAAGGCAAAACAGGTTCCTTGACGGCATTGCCCATCATCGAAACCCAAGCCGGTGACGTGTCTGCCTTCGTGCCCACCAACGTGATTTCGATCACCGACGGTCAGATCTTCTTGGAAACCAGCCTGTTCAACGCCGGTATCCGTCCTGCGATCAACGCCGGTATCTCGGTGTCTCGCGTGGGTAGCTCCGCTCAGACCAAGATCATCAAAGGCCAGTCCGGCGGTATCCGTACCGACTTGGCGCAGTACCGTGAATTGGCAGCTTTCGCGCAGTTCGCTTCCGACCTGGACGAGTCCACTCGCAAGCAGCTGGACCGCGGTGCCCGCGTGACCGAATTGCTCAAGCAAGCCCAGTACAGCCCTCTGTCGATCAGCTTGATGGGCGCTAGCCTGTTTGCTGTGAACAAAGGCTTCATGGACGACATCGATGTCAAGAAAGTGCTGTCTTTTGAACACGGCTTGCACGCCTACCTCAAAGACAAGAGCGCTGCTTTGTTGGCCAAGATGGAAAGCTCGCAAGCTTTGGACAAAGAAGCTGAGGCTGAATTGACCGCTGCTGTGGCTGCTTTCAAGAAAAGCTTTGCTTAATTTCTACCTGATCAAAAGGAGCCGCTGATGGCATCGGGCAAGGAACTACGCACCAAGATCAAATCGGTGGAAAACACCAAGAAGATCACCAAGGCCATGGAGATGATTTCCGTCTCCAAGATGCGCAAGGCGCAGGAGCGTATGCGCACGGCCCGGCCTTACAGCGAGAAGATTCGCACCATTGCGACTCATCTCGGGCAGGCCAACCCTGAGTACGTGCACGCCTTCATGAAGCAAAACGACGGCAAGTCCGTCGGCTTTATTGTGGTGACCACGGACAAAGGTTTGTGCGGTGGCTTGAACACCAACCTGCTGCGCGCCGTGACAGGTAAATTGCGTGAAGTGCAAGCTGAAGGCAAAACGCCTCAGGCTGTGGCGATTGGCGGCAAAGGTTTGGGTTTCCTGAACCGCGTCAACGCCAAAGTGGTGGCACACGTGACGCATCTGGGCGACAAGCCTCATCTGGACAAGCTGATTGGCCCCGTCAAGGTGCTGCTCGACGCTTATGCCGCAGGTGAGGTGAGCGCTGTGTACCTGTGCTACAACAAGTTTGTCAGCACAATGGCACAAGTGCCCACCATTGACCAGTTGCTGCCTTTGTCTTCTTCCAAGATGGAAGCAGAAACCAAGGCTTCGGGTGTTTCAGCCCATGGATGGGATTACATCTATGAACCCGATGCACAGTCGGTCATTGATGATTTGTTGATCCGTTATGCAGAAGCCTTGGCCTATCAGGCCGTGGCAGAAAACATGGCCTCGGAACATGCTGCGCGCATGGTGGCCATGAAGGCCGCTACAGACAACGCTGGCAATGTGATTGGCGAGCTCAAGCTCGTTTACAACAAGACCCGCCAAGCAGCCATCACCAAAGAACTGTCGGAAATCGTCTCTGGCGCAGCCGCGATCAGCGGTTGATACCCAGTTCAGCAAATTCAAATTATTTGGAGCGAAAAATGCAAGCCCAAGGAAAAATTGTTCAGTGTATTGGCGCTGTGGTCGACGTGGAGTTTCCACGCAACCAGATGCCCAAGGTTTATGACGCGCTCAAAATGGAAGGCTCCGCGCTGACCCTGGAAGTACAGCAGCAACTCGGCGACGGCATCGTGCGTACCATTGCGCTCGGTTCTTCCGACGGTCTGCGCCGTGGCCTGATCGTGTCCAACACAGGCAACCCCATCACCGTGCCCGTTGGCAAAGCCACACTGGGCCGCATCATGGACGTGTTGGGTTCGCCCATCGACGAACGTGGTCCTGTCAGCCAAGAACTCACCGCTTCGATTCACCGTAAGGCCCCTGCTTACGACGAACTGAGCCCATCGCAAGAACTGCTGGAAACCGGCATCAAAGTGATTGACTTGGTTTGCCCCTTCGCCAAAGGCGGTAAGGTCGGCTTGTTCGGTGGTGCCGGTGTGGGCAAGACCGTGAACATGATGGAACTCATCAACAACATCGCCAAGGCGCACAGCGGTTTGTCCGTGTTCGCTGGTGTGGGTGAGCGTACCCGTGAAGGTAACGACTTCTACCACGAGATGGCCGATTCTGGCGTGGTGAACCTCGAGAGCCTGCCTGAGTCCAAAGTGGCCATGGTGTACGGTCAGATGAACGAGCCACCAGGCAACCGTTTGCGC
>NKIO01000117.1 GCA_002255935.1 Comamonadaceae bacterium PBBC2 | reverse complement strand
GTAGCCGATTTTCTCGGACAGGTAGGTCGCGTAGTAAATGTATTTGGGCTTGAAGAAGGTGTACTTCTTGGTCCGCTTCAAGTTGCCCAGGTCGATGCCCAAATTGAAGTCCCGCAGCGACAGGTTGATGAAGCCCGCGTGGCGCGACTCGTCGCGTGCCAGATAGGTCATCAGTTGTTTGATGTCGGGGTTGGTGACGTTCTTGCGGATCTCGTTGTAGAGCACACAACCGGAAAACTCCGAGGTCAGGGAGCTGACCAAAAAGTCCATGAATTCCTGGCGCATCTCGGGCGAGAGGCTGGCCATGCCCTCGGCCACTTCGCCTGCAAACGCTTCGTCGCGCTGGAAGTGGTCGTGGTTGTTGTCCCCTTCGTACTCGGCCATCATCTTGTCCCACTCGGCGCGCACCGGTTCGATGTTGATGCGGTCCATGGCCGCAAAATCGGTGGTGTAAAAGCGCGGGCTGATCATGTCGCTGTGCACGGCTTTTTTGTTGGCGTCTTCAGCGGTTTCGATGGTGTGGACAGCGGTGGCGGTCATGGGGTGTCTCCGGTGGGGGTCATTCAGGATCAGCGGCTTGCGGTGGCAGGTCTGGCCTGCCTCAGGCTGGCAAACACGGCCGCGTTGCTGGGGCCAAACGCCTCCAGATCAATGCGTTGACCGGTGCTGGGGTCCAGCAGGGTCAGGCGACCGTCGGTGCGGCCCACCAGCACAAAGGGCGCTTGCGGGCCGATGTTTTCGCGGTGGCGCTCGCGTGCCAGCGCACGCAAAGTGCTGCGCAAAAAGCCTTGTTCGCCCGAAAAGCGGGCCACGGTCTCGCGGGTGTCGGCGTCCTGCACGGTGACGTCGCCGCCGGGCGAGTCCGCAAAATGCAAACTGCGTTGCCATTGCACAGGCGCGTCCGGCGTGCGCGGGTCCAGCCCAGACCAGCGTGCCAGGCCCACCGCCACCAGAACGGCCAAAAGCACCACACCGATCCAGGCCATGGGGCGGCTCAAGCCCTGCTTTTGCTGCGACCAGTGGGGGGTGTTCAGGGTGCTCATGCCAGAATGCCGTGAAGGGGTGTGTGCGCAGGGTTCGACGCGGTCGGTGCATCGCCCAGCTGCAAGTGGTCGTTCGCACGATCGGCGCGCCACAAAGCCAAGAGTTGGCTGCCCACGTCTTGCCCGTTTGCGACGCAACGCAAGGTGGGCTGGGGGTGGCTCACATGCCATGCGCGCTGGTGGGGCCAGAGGTGAACCCAACCGATGCGGTCTTCGGGGTGCAAGGCCAGCGCGATGTCGCCGGTGCCCTGGCCCTGGGCTTTGAGGGATGCCCCCGCGATGCGTTTGTAGGGCAGGTTGAAGGTCAGCGTCAGCACAATGCCGATGCGCATGACCACGCGTTTGTTGGTGAGGGTGTAGAGCGTGCTGCGCGCTGACAGCCAGGCGGTGCCCAAAAGCAAAGCCAGGGCCACCGCATAGAGGCTGGCGGCCACCACCAGTGGTTTCCACGACACCAGACCTTCGGGCGCGGTCAGGTTGATGGCTTGCACCGCCAGCATCAGCCCAAAGTACAGGGCGATCTTGCGCACATGGAATGCATGGATGGCCAGACGCTTCCAGTCGGGCGCGCCCTGCCAGACCACATGCTCGCCCTTGGGCAGCGCGCTGGGCAGGCCCGGGGCGGCCTCCCACTCGTGTTCGTGGGTGGCTTTCATATGATCGGTTCCTGACGCTCAGGGGTCGCATACAAAGTGCCGGCGCCGTAGTAGGCCGTGATTTTTTCTTCCTCGAGCAAGGTGATCTGCTCGTTGGATTTGGTGGTCGGCACGTTGGCAAACTGGTGCGCCAAGATCGCTTGCACATGCGAGCCGTCTTTCTTGATGCGCGCAAAGGTCATGGGCAGCAGCACGCGTTTGTCGGTGCCTGCCAATTGCACTTCGGCGTAGCGAAACAGCATTTCCATGCGGTCCACCCACAGCTCAACCACGGTGCCTGCGATCTGCTTGTCGGCGCCCCAGACCGGCAGGCCACGGGGGTCCACGTCTTGGTGGGCGACCGAGTGGTCGGTGGCCACACGCAGGGGAACGATTTTGGCGTGGCCGTGCGGGTCCATGTCGGGGATGTCCATGCGCATGGCCCAGGCGCCAGGGCCCACGCCGGCCAGCAGCGGATCGCCCACGGGCTCCAAGGGGGCGCCGTTCCAGCCGTGTGTGGCGCGGCCACGGTAAGTGCCATCTGGGCGGGCCAAGTCGGGCGACAGGTAGGTGTGGCCGTCTTGTGTCTTGAACGCCTTGGGCTCAGGCACGGGTGGCCAGCCGTCGATCTTGGGGCCGTTTTCGCGGCCCGAATCCATGGGGTAACCCTCGCGGTGGTTTTCACGCAAGAGGTAATAAATCAGCCCCGCAAAGAACGCCCAGAACATGTACAAAACGATTTGGGCCACATCGATGTACTGTGTGATTGCGCCTGTTTCCATGGCTGTGCTCCTTCAAAAAATCAATGCATCAGCCCGGCAGTTGCGCCAGGCCAAAAGGGGTGGGGGAAGACTTGCTCTGTGCTTGGGCCGCAAGGCGACTCGATCGCAACATGGGACCCAAGGCCACCAGCACGACAAACAACAAATACATTTCCAGGTGGTAGACAAAGCTGTAGGCGGTGATGGGGGTGACCAGCACCTCGCCCAAAGCGCCCGACATGGCCAGCACCGACACGCCGTCGCGCAAAGCGCCGCCCAGCGCCATGGCCGCACCTGCACTGGTGGCTTGCACCGCGCCCCAGGTGCCCATGACCAGACCGCCCAGATGGCCCAGCGGGCTGCCGTCTTGGGCCATGCCCATGGCTGTGACCAGCATGCCCACTGAAAACAAACCGCCGCTGAAACCGATCAGGCCCACGCCGATGCGGAACATCCAAGCGGCTTCGAGCGGGCCCGAAAAAATCACCATCGCAAACGCGGGCAAGCCGAGCAACACGCCCAGACTGGCCAGACGGCAAGCGTGCATGCCACCGGACAGCCAGCGGGCTGACACGAGGAAAGCCAGCAAAGCGCCACCGGCACTCAAAGCCGTGAGGGCGCTGGTGGCGCCCACGTCAAGTTTCAAAATCTCGGCCGCGTAGGGCTCGAGCACGATGTCTTGCATGTTGAAGGCAAAGGTGCCCAGAGCCAGCGTCCACAAAAAGCGGCGCATCTGCGGCTGGGCCATGAGGCCTTGCCAGCTGCTGGCAAAGCCTCCAGCTTCGCGGCGACCGCGCTTGGCCCCCCGGGCCTCTTGTTTCCAGAGCGAGGCCAAGTTCATCACCGCCACCATCACAGCGCAGCCTTGCACCATCTGGATGAGTTTTTGCGGAGTGAAGTCGGCCAGCACCAGGCCAAATACCGCGCTGCTGGCGATCATGCCCACCAAGAGCATGCTGTAGAGCAAGGCCACCACGCGGGGGCGTTTGTCGTCGCTGGCCAAGTCGTGGGCCAGCGCCATGCCGGCCGTTTGTGTGACCTGGATGCCTGCGCCCACCAGCACAAAAGCCAGGCATGCGCCCAGCTGACCCACCCACAGGTTGGCCGCCTCGGGTTCGGACAAGAGCAACAAGGCAAAGGGCATGATGGACAGGCCGCCAAACAAGAGCAAGGTGCCGGTCCACATGTAAGGAATGCGGCGCAGGCCCAGCGCCGAAGGGTGGGTGTCGCTGCGGTAGCCGATCAGGGTGCGCAGCGGCGCAAACACCATGGGGATGGCGACCGCCAAAGCCACCCACCAAGCGGGCACTTGCAGCTCCACGATCATGACCCGGTTGAGTGTGCCCACCAAGAGCGCCGTCACCATGCCAATCACCACCTGGAACAGCGACAGGCGCAAGAGGCGCGCCATCGGCAGCTCGGGCGATGCCGCATCGGCAAACGGCATGAAGCGTGTGCCGTAAGCGGTGAACCAGCGTGGCATGGGGATGCGCAGCTTCATGAGCGGCTCCACTCCCAAGCTTGCGAGGTGTAAAAACCACTGGCCACGCGCTGCATGCGGGCGCCTTGCCAGCCTTGCAGGTCGCTGTGGCCTTGCATGCGCTGCAGCAAATCGGCATGCGCCACAGGTGACAAAGACGGCGAGCGGTCGCTGCGAGGAAACAAGCGGCCTGCGCTGTGCATCAGGGCCAAGAGCGGTGTGCGCGGTGCAAAGGTGAAGACCATCGAGGCGCGCGTGCGCTGCGCCAAGCCGGCCAGCGCTTCGGCGATTTGGTCGCTGTCGTAGTGGATCAGCGAGTCCATGCAGACCACATGGTCGAAGTGGCCCAGATCAGGGCTGAGCATGTCGCCCGACAAGAAAGTCACAGAGCCAGGCATTGTGGGGTGCTCGGCGGCCATGCGTTCGGCAGCGAGCTTGACCAAGGTGGGTGACAAATCAATCGCCACCACTTCGGCCCCGCGCAGCGCCGCTTGCAGGGCCAATGCACCCGTGCCACAACCGGCATCCAGCACGCGCTTGCCGCGCAGGTCTTGGGG
>NKIO01000018.1 GCA_002255935.1 Comamonadaceae bacterium PBBC2 | reverse complement strand
CACCGAGCTGACGTCGGCCCAGGGCCTGTCACGTTACGAAGTCTCGGCCTATGCCAAGCCTGGCCATCCCTGCGCGCACAACCTGAACTACTGGCAGTTTGGCGACTATCTGGGCATAGGCGCTGGCGCGCACAGCAAGCTGAGTTTTGCGCACCGTGTGGTGCGCCAAGTGCGTTACCGGGAACCTGCGCTCTACATGCAGCAAGCCCTGAAGGGCGAGCCCGTGACGCAAAACACCGAAGTGTCTCGCCAAGACTTGCCGTTTGAGTACATGCTCAATGCGCTGCGTTTGCGCGAAGGCTTTGTGCTGGGTGATTTTGTGGACCGCACAGGTTTGGCGATGACCAGCATTCAAAAAGGCCTGCAAGAGGCCGAGCGGCTGGGTCTGATCCACCGCGACTTGCACCGCGTCTGGCCGACTGAGCGCGGCTTTGATTTCTTGAGCGATTTGCAGGCGCTGTTTTTGTCAGAGGCTGCGGCTGTTTGAAGTCGGCTTGAACAGACCCAACAGGCCTTTGATGGCGTACATCATGATCAACGCGCCGATCACATCGCCCACGAACATGGGCCAGATTTCCACCCACAAGCTGTGCTCGTGAACCGGAATGATCAGCCACAGCAATTGGTGCAACACGGCGTTGATGGCCGCATAGAGCAGCGTGAAATTCAGCAGCTGTTGATGGTGCAGGTTCAGTAGATCGGCATGGAGTCCGCTCCAACTTTTCATGCCTTGCAGCACCAGCCAAGGGCTAAAGCCTGAAACCACCCCCGTGAGCACAACCAGCGTGGTGTGGCCGTGTTGGAGGTGACCTTGGTCGATGTACAAATTGCCCAAAAAAATGCCCACGCAGCCTGGCAAGCCCATGCCCAGCACCAGCAAGACGCGAAAACCGGCGGGCAGGAAAAGCCAGTTCACACCCTCGCTGTGTTCCAGGGCAGAAAAGAACACATCATTGAGGTGAAAAAAACCGGCGTAAAGGCCAGCGCTGAGCAAGCTGAGAACCGCAGCTTCGGCCGCGTTTCGAATCGACCACTTCATGCCAGTGTGGTTTGCTGAACTTGTGTCAAAGATTGACCGAGGTGGTCGAAATAGGCCAGGCTGCGTGCCGTGGGTGTGAGGTATTTGGCGCGGCGGTCACCGTCGATGTTCAGGTTGCCCAGCATGTCTTTGTCGCGCAGACGGGTGATGCGTTTGTGCAAGGTGGCGGGCGAGCCCAAACGTTCCAGACCGATGGCTTCACGCACTGTCATGGGCGTGCCCTCGTGCCAGCGAAGCACCACGGCCTCGAGCAGCGCCAATTCATTGGCGTCCATTTCTTCGCCCTCAGGCAGCGCCTGAACAGCGCGGGCCAATTGCAAAAATCGCAAGTAGGCGGAGGCAAAGGGGCTTTTGTTGGTTTCCATGGTTTGTGATTTTACTGATTTATCGTGCATCTTGCCGCCTATATGAGATGTTCTTTCAATTATTCATAAATGAAAATGTGGCGCAACGCATCAACTTCAGGGCGCAGTTCCATCACTGTCTCGTGAAATAAATCGTTCTAGAGTTGTTTGGTATTCAATTTTTGCTGGGCCTTCCGATGGACCCGATGGCTGTTCTGTGTTACTGCGCACATAATTGGCTTATCCATTGTTAAAGCGATAACGGTCATGAAAAGCAAAGCACTGAAAATCTTCCTGGTCGTCTTGGGCCTTGGCGCCCTTTGGAACGCTCAGGCCCAAAATGCAGCCCCAAGCGCACAGCAAATGATCGAACAGCTCAAGGCGCCTGCATCCAGTGGCCCAAGACTGCGCAGCCTGCGCAATTTGACGGTGGAGTCCACCAATGCGCCTGCTGCCGAAGCGGGTGAAGCACAGGCGCCAACCTCGTCGCCATCGGCATCCACGCCAACTGCTGCTGCGCCACAGGCCAGGCCGTCCCTGTCCTTGCTCATCCAGTTTGATTTCAACTCCTCCCAAATTCGACCCGAGAGCCAGCAGGCCTTGCTGAACTTGTCGCAGGCTCTCAATTCGCCCGAGTTGTCGCCATCGAAATTCGCGGTCGAAGGGCATACCGATGCCAAAGGCTTGGCCGACTACAACCAAAAACTGAGCCAGCAACGCGCAGAGGCTGTGCAAGCTTTTTTGGTCAAAAACGGGGTGACCCCAGCACGCTTGGCCGCTGCGGGCAAGGGCTCGACGCAATTGGCCAATGCCGTCAACCCTTTGGGTGCAGAAAACCGCAGGGTGCGCATTGTCAACCTCGACTGATGCCAAGCCGCGCATGGCGGCGGCTTTAGAGCGTGCTGTGCTGGCGCGTCTGGCCTCTTGGTCGGACCGTCGTGTGCTGGTGGGCTTGGTCCTGGCTTTTTCCTTGTGGGTGATCGTGGACGTGTTTTTCTTGGGCGTAAGCGGTGGCATTGCCCAATCGACTTACGACACCATGGTGCGCTCCCGCTTGACGACCGCGGCTCACGACGAGCGCATCGTGATCGTGGACATCGACGAGGCTGCCTTGGCGCGCATGGCACCCGAATTTGGCCGTTGGCCATGGCCGCGAGACACCTTGGCCACGGTGCTCGATCACATCGAAAGTCAACAGCCAGCCGCGGTGGTCTGGGACATTGTGTTTTCCGATGCCGATCGGCTCAGCCCCGGTGGCGACGCCGCCATGGACCAAGCGGCTCAAAGGAGCAAGCACAGCCATTTCAGCGTGGTGCGCTTGCCAAAAGTCAACGACGACAAGAGCGACTTGCAACAAAAACATCTGCCCAGCTTGTGGGCGCAAGGGCGATCAGCGGATTCGGCATCGGAGGCCACTGTGGCCTTGATCCCGCCCGTGTTGCCGCATGTGGCAGCCCAACCGCTGGGCTACAACAATGGCTACGTGGATCACGACGGCATGCTCAGGCGTTACCGTTACTTTGAGCGCTTGAAGGATGGCGGCATCATCCAATCGCTGCCCATGAGCGTGACCCAATCGGTGGACCCGGCCGCTTATGACTACTGGTTCGCCCAATTCAAAGAGAAACCAGTTCAAAGCCGGGAACATGACGACACGCAGGGCGACACCCTGATCCATTGGCGCAAAACGGCCACGACCTACCAACGGGTCAACTTTGCCGATGTGTTTGAGCAAGCCGATGGGGGTACGGCCAACCCCAAAGTGCCATCCATGGCCGGCAAAATCGTGATCATCGGTGCCACGGCGCCCAGCTTGCACGACACACACCCCACGCCCTTGTCGGGCACCCAAGCGGGTGTGGAGTCTTTGGCCACCGGCATTGACAATGCCTTGCACCGCAGAGCGATTTGGGAGCTGCCCAAATGGGCGGGTGCTGTCATGGCGATCTTGATGTGTGCGGGCATCGCTTGGTGGAGCCATCACCGCAGTGTTTCGTCCTTGGCGCCGGCCATGCTGGTCCTGCCCGGTGTCTTGTTGGGCATTGGCTTTGTCAGTTTGCACACCGAACATGTCTTCATCGACTTGCACCTGTCGGCTGGCTTGGCGGTCTTGTTCTTGGCGGTCCTGAAGTTTTGGTACTTGATGCGCAAACGCCATTGGTGCGGCGACTTGCCAGACCCAACAAAAAATCTGGCTGTGCTGACTTGGGAAGCCGACAAAACCTGGGGTGACGATCAACTCGATCGGCTCATGATGTGTTTGCAGGCCCAAGCGCCCGATTGCCGTTTGGTGTCTTTGGATTTAACGCCCAGCGATCAGATGGCCAAACGCTGGCGGCCCTTTGCCACTTGCTTGGCGATTGTGGGGCCCGCTGAACAGTTGCAAAGCGCACAAGCTTCACTTTTGCAAAGCGTCCAGAGTTTGAAGGTTCGCCAAGGTGCGATCGTTCAAGTCCCTGATGGTTTGACTGCGCTGTCACTGCGTCGCGCCGTGTCGCACTTGGCCCTTCAAGGCTGGACGCGTTTGCAAGAACCGGCATCTACTTGAAAAGAACCCACATGACTTCTTTTATTCGTTACGGCATTTTGAGTTTGGCTTTTTGGACCATGGGGGCAGGGGCACAAAACGCCACCGTGAGCCGCCCAGCTGAACTCAGATCAGAAAAGCTGGCCTCATCGTCTGTCTTGGCCCCTGTCGCTGCCGGCACTGCGGTTCGCGTGCTGTCGGTCGAGGGCGGTTGGGTTTTGGTCGAAATGACCCAGCCCCAAGGCAAAGTGGCAGGCTGGGTGCGTGCCAGTGCTTTGAACATGCAAGCGAGCGCATCGGCCGTGGCGGGTCTGTCCAGCGGACGCGAGGCGGCGGGTAACAACGCGCTGACCTTGGGGGTGCGGGGCATTCCGACCGCCGCGCCGCGCATCAACCGCCATGCGCTCATCATCGGTGTGGGCCGTTACGCAGACCCCAGTGTGCCGCCTTTGCCAGGCACCCGATTGGACCGGTATTCAGCGACTCAAATGGCGCAGGTCATGCAAGTGCCCGAAGGCAATATCCAGTATTTGCAAGACGATCAGGCGACGGGAGAGAACATCCGCGCAGCGCTCAAAGGACTCAATGACAAGGTGCAAGACGGTGACCGTGTGTTTATCCACTACTCTGGTCACGGCACGCGCTATGAAGACCCTGAAGCTGGCGGTTGCGTGGAAGCCTTGCTGCCCTATGACGGCATGAGCAAGGGCACCATCACCAACAAAGAGATGGCCGGCTTGCTCTCGTCCATCACGCAAAAGACCGATAAATTGTTTGTGATGTACGACGCCTGTCACTCGGGCGGTTTGGTGCCCCCCAGCACAGCGGCCCGCACGCGAGGCATTTTGAATGGCAACGATGAAGGCGCTTTGCGGCCCAAGTTTGCCGGCACATCCGAGACCTGTGGCAACCCGGTCAACGTGCGAACCCGTGGGTTAGTCAATGAGCAGGTGAACCGAGGCGCTTTGCCGCAAGACATCATCCACCTGTCGGCCGCACGCAACAACGAGATCAGCTTTGACGATGAGCAAAAAGGTGGTTTGGCCACGCAGTACATGCGCGATTGCATGCTGCGCGACGCCAAAGATTTGGACGGATCGGGCGCTGTCAGCATCGATGAAATCCGCCAGTGCGCGCAGGAAAAAATCAACCGACGCATGCAAAACGACACGAACTTCAAACCCCACAATTTGGTGCTTTCGGGCAACACCGGCTTTGTGCCGGCTTGGTTCAGTCGGCCTGCGCCCCAGCCGGTGATGGCGCCAGTGATGACGCCTGCGGTGGCCATCGCCGAGTCCAAACCTGCCGCGAGCACTGCGACAGCACCCACGCCAACACCTGCGCCAACACCTGCGCCTGTTGCTGCTGCGCCAGTGGCACCAGCACCAGCACCCGTTGTGGCTATGCCCGCGCCCGCGCCCGCACCGGCGCCGGCACCCGCACCCGTGCAGTCGGCACCCAACCCGCCCACTTCCGTAGCAGTGGCCAAGCCTTTGAGCGGTGAGCAGGCATTGCAGCAGATGTTCGATCAGCGCAACGCCAAGCGCAAAGTGCAAGTGACGTTGACCAAAGATGCCCTGACCATTGGCAAGGATGCGCTCGAGTTTGCGGTGAAATCTGACCGTGCTGGTTATGTCTATGCGGCACTGGCGGGGTCGGACGGCAAAGCCTTGTACATGTTGTTCCCCAACGATCTGGACCAGAACAACAAAATCGAAGCCGGCCAAACCCTGCAACTGCCGCAAGGCAATTGGCGCATCAAGTCTTCTGGTCCTGCGGGGACCAACCATTTGCTGGTCATGGTGGCCGATGCACCGCGAGATTTAACGGCCTTGGGTGGCCGCAAGTCGGGCCCGTTTTTGACCTCGCTCAACGATGCCCAGGGGCGTGCCCAATTGGGCGCACTGTTGACCTCGTCCCGCTTGGTCAACACGCAGACTTGCCAATCTGCCGCCAGTGCAAAAAACAACCCCCTGTGTTCTGACGCTTACGGCGCAGTGCTGCTGCCGATCAAGGAGATCCCATGAAAACAACGAAGTCGCAGTTGATGGCCCTGACCTTGTCTTGCGCCTTGGTGCCAGCGATGGCGCAAGAAAACTGGCTGATCCATCCGGCTGAGGCTGTTCAATTTGAAGGTGAAGCGGGTTTCATGGCGCCGCCCGGATTGCGCGCCCGAGCGGCCATGCCCTTCATTGACATTCTGCAGCCCGAATCGGTGCCCGATGGCAAGCTCAAGTCTCCCTTGGCCATTGCCGTGTCATTTCGCCCGCAGGTCGATGCCGAGATCGATGTGAGCACTTTCAAGGTGCTCTACGGGGGCCTGAAATTCGACATCACTTCTCGCCTGGCCCAATACACCCGCATCTCTGCCCAGGGTTTCAAGTTGGAAAATGCCAACATTCCCAAAGGCAAGCACAGGCTGACCCTGCAAATTCAAGACACCAAACAACGTGTGGCTGAGCGGGAGTTGCGGATCGAAGTGGAATAGAAGTTCGAAAGTTCAAACAATGTCATACAAGTTCACGTTTTGCTGGGTCAAACTGCTCATTGTCTTGAGTTGCTTGGTTGGGAGCTTGGCTTCAGCCCAAGAGGAGGCGCAGCAGACGTTGAAGTTAAGTGAACAAGAAGTAGCCCGATTGAAAGCCATTTTGGATTCGCCTATTGATCCAAATGGGTTGAGATCCAACGTGTTGGAAGCGTACAAGCAAAAAGATACTGCCGCCTGGAAATTGGGTGATATGAGTCGGCGTGAGTCCATCTTGCGTGAGTGGGCTGCATTGGAGCCGAATGCGCGTTGGGCGTTGCGCGGGTTCTTATCTCAAACAGAAAAGAGGGCTGAAGCCTACGAATTAGGGCGTGAACTCATTGGTCAACTCAAATGGCCCCCTGATGCAGTCCGTTTGCGATGCGAGTTGGCCAGGGATTACATGAATGACAGCAATTTCAAGCAGGCGACAGCATTGCTTGAAGAGGCTGAAGCGGTGATTAAGAATGAGTTTGGCAGCTTGAATCGGCGTGGTGCCAACGCATATTGGGCCGCACGTGCAGAGATGGAATTCAATTATTCCAAGTCTTATCTCTTGATTCGAACCGGAAAATGGCAAGAAGCCATTCTTGCTTCGAAAGCGGCCATCGCGAAGTCCAAAGATGCCATGGGCTATGAAGGGCTGGTCGATGCGCGACAAAAGACGTTTGGTCGAAATTGGTACATCCACACCATGGGCGCACTGGCCACGCATCAAATGGCTTCAGGTCTGTATTCGGATGCTGATCTGAGTTTGCGCGAGGCATACAAATTTGCCAAAGTCAATGGTTTCAGCGATGACCATCTGGTGGATTTGTTCAATCGCTATGCGGATTTGCGAAATGCCATGGGGCAATTCAAGGAGGCGTTGCCCTATGCCGAGAAGTCTGAAAGCCTCGTGATAGGGCAGGGCTTTCAAAAGGGCTCGCCTGCATGGATCTATACGCAAGGGCGGAAAAATGTCTCCTTGGTTGGACAGGATCGGTGGTCCGATGCTTTGCTAAATTTTCAGGCCATCGACCAAGAGAAGGTCCGCCTACAAAACAAATCCAATGCCGGCAATCAAACACATGTGCGTGGATTTGTGTATTTGAAAAACGGAAAATTCCCAGAAGCTGTCAGGGCTTATCGGAACACGCTCAATTGGCATGTGAATAATTTCGGTGCTGACCATTACTTCACTGCCTTTGTGCGTGGCATGTATGCCTCTGCGCTATGGCGTACTGGAGATTTGGCGGGTGCGCGTCAAAATTTTGAACAATCGATGCGCAACATCACTTCGCCTGAAGTGTTGAGCGGGGATGTTGTCGAAGATGCATTCAGGAAAAAATCCAAGAAATTCATTTTTCAGAGTTATTTGGAAATGTTGTCTGAAACAGCCGAACAGAACCCCAAAGATGCAGCCACCATTTTCCAATTGGCGGATTACCTGAATTCGTCATCCGTTCAGCAAGCCTTGTCGGATGCTGCTGTCCGATCGGGGATCAATGTGCCGGGCTTGTCGGACATCATTCGCAAAGAGCAGGATGCCAAAAACGAAATGGCCAGTTTGATCCAGTACATGACAGCTCAAGGTACGGAAGAAGACAAAAAACGCAACCCACAGGTGATGGAACAAATGCGTGTCCGCTTGCGTGAAATAGAAGATTTGCGCAAGGGCTACAAAACGCAGATTCAAAAAGGTTACCCCGACTATTTTCAGTTGATTCAGCCCAAGTCCCCTTCGCACACCGATATCGCACAGGGGCTGAAGTCCGATGAATTGTTTGTGTCCATCTTGCCCATGGAAACCCAAACCTATGTCTGGGCCATCGACGCATCCGGTGCAGTGAAATTTCACCGCTGGGATTTCGGCGAGATGCAAAGTCACGAGATGGTTGACAGGATTCGCAAGACCTTGGACGTGGCCGGCCTGGGCACTGGGGCGCCTGCCTTCAACTATGCCGATGCGTATCTGCTTTACAAGGGACTTTTTGGACCGTTGGAGTCGTCATTGGTTGGAAAAAATCACCTGATCATCTCGACTTCTGGGGCATTGGCCAAGTTGCCTTTGGGCGTATTGGTCCGACAGCCTCCGATCAACAAAAACCCTCGTGATGCGTCCTGGTTGATCAAGGACATGGCCATCAGTCAGGTGCCTACCGCGAGCGGCTGGTTGTCCTTGAAGCGCTTTGGGAAAGTGCCATCCAGTGTGCAGCCCTTGATAGCTTGGGGTGATCCGCTTTTCGATGGCAAAGTGGTGCAAAAAATGGCGAGCGCTGCTGGCGCAGCCACGGTTCGCTCGGTCATTCAAACGCGCAACGTTCAATCCGCAGGTCTTGAACAATCGGTGGAAGACAGTTACGTCGCCTACAGTCGGATACCGCCCTTGCCCGAGACCCGTGACGAGGTGCAGGAGCTGGCCAAAATTTTGGGCGCCAATCCTAAAACCGATGTCGTTTTGGGGGCAGAGGCTACGCGGGCTTCGGTGCTCAAAAGCAGCGCTTCGGGGCAGTTGGGCAAAAAACAAGTGGTGGTCTTTGCCACTCACGGTTTGTTGGCGGGTGACTTGCCCAACCTGAACCAGCCGGCCTTGGCCATGGCCGCTTCGGCCAATCCAGCTGAATCTCCGCTGTTGACATTGGAAGATGTGCTCAGTTTGAAGCTCAATGCCGACTGGGTGGTTTTGTCCGCCTGCAACACCGCGGGCGCCGATGGTCGAGCCGAAGAGGCGATGAGTGGTTTGGCTCGGGGCTTCTTCTTTGCGGGCAGCCGCAGCTTGTTGGTGACGCACTGGTCGGTGGAGTCTGAAAGCGCCATGCTGCTGACCACGCACACCTTTGCCGCGTACAAGAGCAACCCCAATATGCGCCGTGCAGAAGCCCTTCGCCAAGCCATGTTGCAGACCATGAAGTCGCCGCAGTTTGCGCATCCGGCCTATTGGGCGCCTTATGCCCTGGTGGGCGAGGGTGGGCGGTGATTCAGGGTGTTGTGGTCTTGGTCAAAATGACTTTGTCCACAACGATCTCTTTGTCGGCGTTGTAGCCAAGGATGACTTTGGCGTCATGGCCCTTGATGTTGGAGAAAAAGTTTTTCTCTTGAGCAGCCTTGACCTGTAAATCGTTGAGAGTTTTCAGGGCATTGACGATGCTGAAAATCAGGAACGGGTTTTTGGCGGTGACCCCTGAGGGGCTGGGCGGCTCTTGCACTTGAATGCGGCCGCCGTTTTTCTCCACATGGTTGAGCCAAACCTTCATGCGTTCCGGAATTTTGTTGGGGGAAACCCTTTCATGAAAGGGCACTTCCACGGTGTTCAGGCCCGAGGCCAAAGAGGCCGCCAAGGCATGGTCGAATTTGTCGAGGTCAATGAAGGCCACAACGGGCGATGACACTTCTGATTTGTTCAACTCGGGCGGTGTGGTGCATGCACCCAGCGTGCCAAGCAGGCAGAACAAAACCAGGGCATGAAGGGCGGATTTGGAGGTCATCGGGGTCCTTGACACAGCGTTGTTTGAACGGAAACGGCACCATTGTGCTGTATGGGGCGCGAAGACTGGCTTGATCGCTTACGGAACATGCGAATTCATCATTTCATAAACATAATACAAAAAATAGCCTGAATGTGCTGTTCACCGATGGAGCGAAGATGTCCGAGAAAACGAGGAAATGGCTGTCCCTGCTGATCTGTTCTTGCATGGTCATGGTGGTTTTGCCATCTTGGGCGCAACTGGAAGAGGTGGGACAACTCAAGATCTCAGCGCAAGAAACCCAACGCTTGCAAGACTTGGTCAACAAACCTGTGGACCCAGGCGCATTGAACACAACCAAAGAGGCATTGCTCAAAGAAAAAAGCAACGCAGCCAGGTTGCTGGGGGATGCCGTCAATGAAGAAAAATTCTTGCGAGAGGCCTTGCCCTTCGCGACCGATTACTGGGCCAAACTCTCATTGCGAGAGTTGATGTGGCTCAAGGGCAATAGCGCCGAGGCCTACCGCTTGGGCGAAGAATTGGTCAGAGAAATTTCTTGGCCACCCTTGCGGGTCAATGCGCAGATTGAATTGTCCTACTACTACATGCAGGATCAAAACCTCAGGCGCGCTGGAGAGTTGATCGCTCAGGCCGGAAGCATCATCCGCAATGAATTTGGCAATCTACCCCGTCGCGGGCTGGCACCCTTCACCATGGCGCGAGCCGAGATGATCTACTTTGCGGGCAAGTCCGAATTGGAGAGCCGTTCAGGTCAATGGACACAAGCCATTGAGAGCTCCAAGTTGGCGGTGGCCAAAAGCAAAGACATGTCGCGCATGTTGAACTGGACCTCTGACATTCAAATCAAAGAGCGCGGACAAGAGTATTTGTTGGTCGTTCAAGCGCTGCATGCCAAACGTCAAATGGATGCTGGGTTGGCCTCAGATGCCGAGTGGACTTTGCGCGAGGTGTTCAAAACGGCCAAATCCTATGGATTTTCTGAGGCCAGAATGGTCCGGTTTTTCATGATGTTGGCCGAGCACTACAACACGGCCGGTCAGTTCAAGGATGCGCTGCAGTTCAGCCAAAAGATTGAGGCCCTTTTGGATGAGCAGAACCTGGACCAAGAATCGCACTTTCGCTTGAATGCGCAACAAAAAATCCATGAGGCCATGGCGGGCATGGACGATTGGGTGCAGCTGGTCAAGCGCTTGGATGTGGCTGAAGCTGCCAGACAAAAAGCCGGTCGCGTTGACAAGCAAGCCGCATTGCGTGGTTGGGCTTATTTGAAAGCGCAGCGCTACGCAGAAGCCGTTAAATTGTTGGATGCGGAGTTGCAAAGCAATGTGGCCTCTTTTGGCGAGGCGCATTTTTATACGGCTTTGACACGTGGCTTGCTGGCGCAAGCGCTGTCCATGAGCGGCCAAAAAGACCCTGCCCGCGCGGCGTTTGACAAGGCCAGCCTGAACCTGACCGCGCCCGAATCTTTGTCAGGCGACTTTGCCGAAAACGCGATCCAGCGAAAAATGAAGCGCTTCATTTTGCAAAGTTATATGCAGCTGCTGTCCACGACGGCTGCAAACAACGCGCAGGACGCGCAAATTCTTTTCTCGGTGGCAGATCAAATCAGCACGTCCACGGTCCAGCAAGCGCTGACCGAAGCGGCTGTGCGCGCTGGCGTGAATGTGCCGGGCTTGTCGGACATCATCCGCAAAGAGCAAGACGCGCGCAACGAAATCACAACCCTGAGCACCTACATCGCCAATCAAAACTCGGAGGCACCTGAAAAACGCAACCCCCAAGTGGTGGCCCAAATGCGCGAGCGAAAACAAGTGCTCGAGGCGCAGCGCAAAGAATACAAAGCGCAAATTCAGAAGCAATATCCGGAATATTTTCAGCTGATCCAGCCCAAGCCAGCCAGCCACACGGACATTGCCAAGCAACTCAAACCGGACGAGTTGTTTGTCTCCATCTTGCCCATGGACGACCAGACCTATGTTTGGGCTGTTGATGCACAAGGCGGCGTGAATTTCCACCGTTCCACCTTGACCGAAAGCGATGCCCAGAGTCTGGTGACACGCATTCGCAAAACGCTCGATGTTGCGGGGCTGGGCAACAAGGCACCTGCCTTTGCGTTTGCCGATTCGCACAAACTCTACAAAGAACTGCTGGGGCCCATGGAGTCACGGCTGCAAGGCAAATCGCATTTGATCGTGGCCACCAGCGGGGCTTTGGCGCAACTGCCCATGGCCGTGCTCACGCGCAGCCCCAGCGATGCCTCATGGCTCATCAAAGATGTGGCCATCAGCCATGTGCCCACGGCCAATGGCTGGTTGTCCTTGAAGAAGTTGGGCGAGCAGCCGTCCAGTTCGCAAGCCCTGCTGGCCTGGGGCGATCCCGCATTCGATCCCAAAGCCACTCAGGTGGCTGCAGCGCCGGCCGCTTCGGTGGTCCGATCCGCAGTGGCTTTGCGCTCGGTGGAGTCCACATCACGCAGCGTGATGGATGCGGAAACCTATGTGAACTACAGCAAGATCCCACCACTGCCGGAAACGCGTGATGAAGTGCTCGAGCTGGCCAAGATCATGGGTGCCAACCCCGCGCAGGACGTGATCTTGGGCAAGGATGCGACGCGCCAGTCGGTGCTCAAAAGCAGTGCTTCAGGCGTGCTGGGCCAAAAACAAGTGGTGGTGTTTGCCACCCACGGCCTGCTGGCCGGTGACTTGCCCAACTTGAACCAACCTGCACTGGCCATGGCGGGCAACAGCAACCCCAACGAGTCGCCCTTGCTCACGCTCGAAGACGTGTTGTCGCTCAAGCTCAATGCCGACTGGGTCGTGCTGTCGGCCTGCAACACGGCTGGGGCTGATGGCAAAGCCGAAGAGGCTTTGAGCGGCTTGGCCCGAGGTTTTTTCTTTGCGGGCAGCCGCAGCCTGCTGGTGACGCACTGGTCGGTGGAATCTGAAAGTGCGATGCAGCTGACCACACACACCTTTGCGGCTTACAAAAAGAACCCGACCATGCGCCGCGCAGACGCCTTGCGACAAGCCATGCTGGAGACCATGAAGTCACCGCAATACGCGCACCCGGCCTATTGGGCGCCTTATGCCTTGGTGGGCGAGGGCGGACGCTGAACGTCGGGCGTCAAGGACTCAGCGTCCCCCTTCGCCCACCAGCGCATAGGGGGCCCAGTAAGTGGGGTGGCTGAAGGTGGGTGTGCTCATGACGGCCAGCATGGCCTGGCGCAGCGCTTCGGCACGCCGCACATTGTTTTGGGCCTTGTAAGCAGAGAAGGTGCGGGTGGTCAGTTGTTTGGCGCTTTCGGATTCCACCGACCAGTGCGTCACCAGCAGGCTGCGGCTGCCGGCGTAAAAAAATCCGCGGGCCAAGCCGCTCAGGGCCTCTTCGGCTTTGCCATCGGCGCCAGCTGTGTTGCAGGCCGACAGCACGACCCAGTCGGCGTTGAGCTTGAGTGACAACACGTCTTCGAGCGTGAGCAAGGGCGACTCGTTGGGGTTCTTGTTCGCCGCCATGGCCAGCGCGGGTTGGTTCAAATTGGGCAAGTCACCGGCCAACAAGCCGTGGGTGGCAAACACCACCACCTGTTTTTGGGCCAACTGCCCCGAACTGCTTTGCTTGATGACAGAGGCACGAGTGGCTTCAGAGCCCAAGATCAAATCTTGGCGAGGGTCGGCATTGAGAATTTTGGCCAACTCCAGCACCTCGTCGCGGGTTTCCGGCAGTGGTGGGATCTTGCTGTAATCGATGTAAGTCGAGGCATCCATGATGCTGCGACGGCCTTCCACGGATCGCACCATGGCAGCAGCGCGAACCGCATGGTTGCTTGCAGAAGCCTGAGGTGATGTCACATCGAAAGCCGGATCTCCCCAAGCCAGCAGGGCTTGTGGTGCGGGTGCTTGACTGCTCAGGCGTTTGAGCGCGAGCCAGCCGTTGGCTGTTGGCACATGGCTGATGGCGACATCCCGGATCAGCCAGGCGGCAGAAGAGGCATCCGGCTGGCGGGGCAGCGTTGCAAAGGGCAGCTGCGCCAGATGGCCAGAGGTGGACACAATCAGGTGCCGACTGCTTTTGAGCTCATCTTCAAAGGGCGCGAGCAGTGCCTTGTAGAGGCTGTATCCACTGGCCGTATCAAACGCAGGCGCCTTGGCGCCCCAGGCCGCAACGTCCAGTGTTTTGCGAACGCGTTCCACCAATGATTTGGCTTGCAGTTCGGGCAGATCGGCTGCAATGAATTTGGATGGGCCATCCCGCCGAATGCCCCACACATAGGTCTTGTCTTCCAGATTGACCAAGGTCAGGAACAGCTCGTCCGGAAGCAACTGTTTGGCAACGTCGGCCATCGTGGGGGCTTTGGGTTGAATCAGCTGAAAGTACTCGGGGTAGCTCTTTTGAATCTGGGCTTTGTAATTGCTCCGCTCTTGGCCAATTTCGCGGATGCGAACTCGCATTTGTTCGACCACCTGGGGTGTTCTTTGCTTGTCATCTTCGGTGCTTTGTCCGCTGATGTAGGCGGTCAGCGTCGCGATCTCATTTTTTGCGTCTTGCTCTTTTCGAATGATGGCGGACAGGCCGGGGACTGTTGCGCCGTTGCGTACGGCGGCTTCAGACAGCGCCTGCTGAACCTTGGACACGTTCAATTGCTCGGCCAATTGAAACAGCAGATCGGCATCTTGGGCATTTTGCGTAGCCGTCTGCGACAGCAGTTGCATATAGCTTTGCAAAACAAACCTTCGGACCTTTTGCAGCACCGCGGTTTCTGTGTAGTCGCCGGTCAGCGATGAAGGCGCTGTCATGCTCCCGATGGCGTGTTCAAACTCTTGCCTGGCTTGTTGCTTGTCACCACCTTTCCAGAGGGCACTGGCCAGGACGCCGCGGTTCATCGCGGTTGTGTAATGGTCCGGTCCAAGCAGATCAACAAGCAGTTGTTGGTTGTCTTGAAGCACTTGCAGTGCTTTTGAGGTTTGCTCGTTTTTGAGGTAGACCAAACCACGCAGCATGGCTTGTGAGTTGACCTTGGTCGCTTCGGAACCCACTCGACGGGTTTCTTGGTCAATCAGGGAGATGTTGTCGAGTGCTGCTTGCCATTGGTCTTGCCCAATCAATGCGGTACTTCGGCGGTTGCGCGCGAGCGTCCAAACCTTGGAGCCAGGCTCAAACCCGGCTTTGACCATGACGTTTTCACTCAGCTCAGCAAACTTTTGCGCTGTGCTGTAAAGCCCCATCGCGTTGTAGTAGTCGGCAACACGGTTGTAAAAACCAGTGAGCATGTCTTCCGGGAATCCGAATTCTCTGGATGCTTTGAACGTTTCTCGCAGCGTCCATTCGGCCTCGGCCATCTGGCCCAATGACGATTGATGCATGCCCAACTCCATGGAGGCGTAAAGCGACATCGCATAGCCCCAGGTCTTGGTGTTTTCCGTGGGGGCTTGGCCGACCATCTTGGCCAGGGTGTTGCCCTTGTTCACCGCAATTTTGGCGTATTGAAGACCTTCTTCCCATTTGCCGGTACGTATGGCCAGTCGCGATTTGGCAATGTGGTACTCGACCTCAGCCATCGTGATGAAATAAGCCGCTGCGCCCCCCCTGGGCAAGTTCCGAAAGCCCAAAACCAAGCTGTCTGCTTCGGCCATCAATTTTTTGGCGGGTTCGTAATTGGCATCGTCCAGATAATCCATCGAGACATGACAACGAATCCGAACCGATTGAATCGGGTTGCTCTCGTTCTTGATCAGCTGGTGCCCCAGCGCAAAGCCTTCTTCGCGTTGGCCAGACCAAATCAGCAAGGTTCGTAAATTGCGTTTGCCTTCGTCGTCAATCTGGGCCCATTCACGCAACAGTTCCACACGCTGTTTGTTCAGCCCCAGCTTCATCGTCGCCAAATCTTTTTGGCGGTACAACTGGATCCGGGTGGCCTGCAAACTGTTAGGGTCGATGGGTTTGTCGAGGATGGCTTGCAGGCGAGCCCGCTCATCTGCGCCGATGCGAATGCCCGCTTGATCGAGGTTCTGGGCATGTACGCAGAAGGATGTGATCGATATCAGCAGCACCAACAACCATCTCAGATGAGATACCAAGACTTTCATGTCTGTCTCCGATGCATTTGCTTTGAGGATCAGACGACTCTAACCAATTTTTCTGAATGGCTCTACGGTGATTTCGCCAGTGGTGTGCGCGTCCTTGGCCTTCCATGCGTTCAAAAAGAAAACCCCAAGCAATATTTTTTGCTTGGGGTTTTAATTTTGGCGGAAGCGGTGAGATTCGAACTCACGGACCCTTGCGAGTCGACGGTTTTCAAGACCGTTGCAATCGACCACTCTGCCACGCTTCCGTCGATGGCGGTATTGTAGCGATTTGGAGGGCTGTTTCTGGCTCAGGCAGCGGTCAGCATGCCTCGTTTTTCGATAAATGCCACCACTTCGGCCAGGCCGTCCAGGGTTTTCAGGTTGGTCATGACCCAAGGTCGGGTCTCGCGGTTGGGGCGCATGCGGTCGGTGTCGGCACGCATCACTTCCAGGTCAGCGCCCACGTGCGGGGCCAAGTCGGTCTTGTTGATCACGAACAAATCGCTTTTGGTGATGCCGGGGCCGCCTTTGCGTGGGATCTTTTCGCCTGCGGCCACGTCGATCACATAGATGGTGAGGTCACTCAATTCGGGGCTGAAGGTGGCGGCCAGGTTGTCACCGCCGCTTTCGATGAAGACCACGTCGGCGTTGGGGAACTTCTCGAGCATGCGGTCGATCGCCTCGAGGTTGATGGACGCGTCTTCGCGGATGGCGGTGTGCGGGCAGCCACCGGTTTCCACGCCCATGATGCGCTCGGCAGGCAGGGCGCCGCTGACGGTGAGCAAGCGCTGGTCTTCCTTGGTGTAAATGTCGTTGGTGATGGCGATCAGGTCCCAGCGCTCGCGCATGTTTTTGCAGAGCATCTCGAGCAGCGTGGTTTTGCCGGAGCCCACAGGCCCGCCAATGCCCACGCGCAGGGGCGGCAGTTTTTGGGTGCGGTTGGGGATGTGGTGCAGTGCAGAAGTCATGATCTGAAAATTCGGGAGTATTGGGTTTCGTGGCGCGACGACAAGATGGCCAGCATGGGGCTGAAGGCTTGGCGGTCGTCGTCATTGAGGTTCATGGCCGTTTGCACAGCCGCATGGATTTCTC
Source organism: Comamonadaceae bacterium PBBC2 (assembly GCA_002255935.1). GTDB lineage: Bacteria > Pseudomonadota > Gammaproteobacteria > Burkholderiales > Burkholderiaceae_C > Limnohabitans_A. The sequence continues at coordinate 40,123 of NKIO01000018.1, read as the reverse complement.
GGGCCAGGCGCGCCAGCATGCGTTGGCCCGCACTTTGGCCCAAGGGCACGGACTTGAGGGCCGCCTGGGTCATGTTCTCGGCCCATCCAAAGGCATAGGCTTGCAGAGCTTGGTCCAGCGGCGTGTGGGCCAGAGACAAAGCCAAGGACATGGCCAGTGGGTAGGTCACAGGCAGGCTGGCGCACAGCTGCAGCTGCGCGGGGCTGGCTTGCTGCAGGTTGCGCAACCAGTCGAGCAGAGAGCGGCCCATTTGTTCGGTTTGCAAGCGCATCTCGGCGCTTTCGCGGGTGGCCATCACCCAATCGTTGAGCGCTTGCAGCCGCGCTTGATCGCCGGTTTGCCAGGCGGGGATGGCTTGCGCCAACACGGCCATGTCGCCGCGCGACTGCGTCAGGTGCAGCTGGTCTACCACCCAAGCGGTGGCGCTGACTTCGTGGTGCACCAGGCCTTGTTCGATGGCGGCTTCGAGGCCCTCGGAATAGGAAAAGCCCCCAATCGGCAGCGCAGGCGATGCGAGCCAGATCAGTTGCAGCAGGCCAGACGGCGCGGTGTCAGTGCTCATGCTTGCAGTCGGGGCCGTGCACGTGGGGTGCAGCAGGGGCTGAACGGATGGGTATGGCGACAGGAATGCGCTTGGCTACCGCTGGGGCTGAAGCGGGTGCAGCATGCCCGTGTTGGCAATCTGGCCCATGCACATGCGGTTCGGCAACAACGCCTTGTTCGTGCGAATGCGCATGTTCGTGGTGGTGTCCATGCCCACCATGCGAATGCCCACCGTGGTCGCCATAAGCGCCGCTCTCGGGCTCAAAGGGCTCGGACACGGCCACCACCGTCATGTGCATGGCCCGCAGCATGTCGGCCAGCACATGGTCGGGCTCGATCTTCAGGTGGTCGGGCTTGAGTTCGATGGGCACATGCCGGTTGCCCAGGTGGTAGGCGGCGCGGGTCAGGTCAAAGGGCGAGCCATGCTCGGTGCAGGCTGTGATGCGCAGCACGTCTTGCGGCGCGGCCTCCACGCGGACGAGCGTGCCGTCTTCGGCCACCAGCACATCACCGCCACGCACCACGGTGCCTCGGGGCAAAAAGATGCCCAGTTGACGGCCTGCGCTGTCGGTCGCGTCAAAGCGGCTTTTTTGGCGAGTGTCCCAGTCCAGCGTGATGGTGCTGGCGCGTTGCACCAGCACGCGGGCCAGGCCACGGCCTTGCGTCATGAGTTTGGAGCAGTGAAGAAGAGAGTTCATGGAGGTCGGTGTTGTAGGAGCCCAGATTCTGGGCGATTGAATGCTTGCCCAAAATCCATCGCCCAGCATCTGGGCGCCTACAGGGTGGGTGTTTCAAAACAAAAAGTAGCGTTGTGTCATGGGCAGGCTGGTGGCCGGCTCGCACACCAGCAGCTGGCCGTCTGCACGCACCGCATAGGTCTGTGCATCCACTTCCATGCGGGGCGCGTAGTCGTTGTGGACCATGTCTTTTTTGCCGACTTGGCGGATGTTTTTCACAGCGCTCAGGGTTTTGGCCAGGCCATAACGCGCACCGATGCCGGCATTCAAACCTGCTTGCGACACAAAGGTCAGCGAGTTGCGGGTCAGCGCACCGCCAAAGCTGCCAAACATGGGGCGGTAATGCACCGGTTGCGGCGTGGGGATAGATGCATTGGGGTCGCCCATGGCGGCCAAGGCAATGAAGCCACCCTTCAAGATGAGCGCAGGCTTGACGCCAAAGAAGGCCGGCTTCCAGATCACCAAGTCAGCCCACTTGCCCACTTCGATGCTGCCCACTTCGTGGCTCATGCCATGCGCAATGGCGGGGTTGATCGTGTACTTGGCGATGTAGCGTTTGACGCGGGCGTTGTCGTGGCGGTCGGTGTCGCCGGGCAGGCTCCCGCGTTGTTGCTTCATCTTGTGCGCGGTTTGCCAGGTGCGGATGATGACCTCACCCACCCGGCCCATGGCCTGGCTGTCGCTGCTCATCATGCTGATGGCGCCCAGGTCGTGCAGGATGTCTTCGGCCGCAATGGTTTCCTTGCGGATGCGGCTCTCGGCAAAGGCCAGGTCTTCGGCAATCGCCGGGTCCAGGTGGTGGCAGACCATCAGCATGTCCACATGCTCGTCGAGCGTGTTGATGGTGTAAGGCCGCGTGGGGTTGGTGGATGAGGGCAGCACATTGGCCTCGCCAACCACCTTCAAAATGTCGGGCGCATGCCCACCGCCCGCGCCTTCGGTGTGGAAGGTGTGGATGGTGCGGCCCTTGAAGGCGGCCACCGTGTCTTCCACAAAGCCAGACTCGTTGAGCGTGTCGGTGTGAATCGCCACTTGCGTGTCGGTTTCTTCGGCAACCGTCAAGCAGTTGTCGATGGCCGCAGGGGTGGTGCCCCAGTCTTCGTGCAGCTTCAGGCCAATCGCGCCCGCGTTGATTTGCTCGTGAAGCGCAGCAGGCAAGCTGGCGTTGCCCTTGCCCAAAAAGCCGATGTTCATCGCAAAGGCATCGGCCGCTTGCATCATGCGCTCGATGTTGAACGGGCCGGGTGTGCAGGTGGTGGCAAAGGTGCCGGTGGCCGGGCCCGTGCCGCCGCCCAGCATGGTGGTCACGCCGCTGGCCAGCGCTTCGTCAATTTGTTGGGGCGCAATGAAGTGGATGTGCGAGTCGATGCCGCCTGCCGTGACGATCAAGCCTTCGCAGCTGATGATCTCGGTGCCGGGGCCGATGATGATGTCCACACCCGGTTGGGTGTCGGGGTTGCCGGCCTTGCCAATGGCCGCGATGCGGTTGCCCTTGAGGCCGATGTCGGCCTTGACGATGCCCCAGTGGTCGATGATCAGCGCGTTGGTCAGCACGCAGTCCATGGCCCCCTCGGCGTTGGTTCGCTGCGATTGCGACATGCCATCGCGGATGGTTTTGCCGCCGCCGAACTTAACCTCTTCACCATAGCCACCGGCTTGCAGCGTGAAGTCTTTTTCCACCTCGATCACCAAACTGGTGTCGGCCAAGCGGACCCGGTCACCCACGGTGGGGCCGAACATTTCGGCATAAGCGCGTTTGTCGATGTGGGCCATGTCAGTCAGCTTTCTTGGGGTTGTCGAGTGGGCCTTGGGTCAGTCCACGAAAGCCATACACCACACGGTCACCCGCATAGTCCACCAACTCGACGGTGCGTTGTTGTCCGGGCTCAAAGCGCACGGCCGTGCCCGAGGCGATGTTCAATCGCATGCCACGTGCCACGGCCCGGTCAAATCGCAAGCCCGCATTGGTCTCTGCAAAGTGGTAGTGAGATCCGACCTGAATCGGGCGGTCGCTGGCGTTTTGCACCACCAGCGTGCATGTGCGCCGCCCCTCGTTGATCGGGTGCGTGCCTTTGTCAATCAAAAGTTCTCCAGGCGTCATGGCCGCCTCACTTGCCACGACCAATGAACCAAGCGGCCAGCGCCATGGCGCCAAAGACCACAAAGCCCCAGGCATCGGTGCTGTGCCAGTGCGAGCCTTGCAGGCCGTGTCCGTCGTGGGCCAAGGCATGCAGGGCGGTTGAGGCAATGAAAAGCGCTGCGATTTTTTTCATGAGGTGTGCTCCGTTGAGTTCTTGATGCGGTCGGCTTAAACGATGGGTTGGTGCACGGTCACCAATTTGGTGCCGTCGGGAAATGTCGCTTCCACTTGGATGTCGGGGATCATTTCTGCGATGCCGTCCATCACGTCGGCACGCGTCAAAACAGTGCGGCCTTCGCTCATCAGTTGGGCCACAGTCTTCCCATCCCGTGCGCCTTCCATGACCGCAGCGCTGATCAAGGCGATGGCTTCGGGGTAGTTCAGTTTCAGGCCGCGTGCTTTGCGGCGTTCGGCCAACAAAGCGGCGGTGAAGATCAGCAGCTTGTCTTTTTCGCGAGGGGTGAGTTCCATATTGGTGCGTGCTTTGAAAGTGAATCGGTGCGATGGCTTCAATGTAGCAAAGAGCATGCCTCTTTATAGGGAGCGTGTCATTTCTCTGGGAAGCCGCTGGGGCATGTTCTGGTGCATGGCGGTATTTTGAAAAGTTGGCACGGCGTTTGCAAGAGAGGTTTCAGCGTTGCAAGCGCTCCGCCCTTTTTGTTGAACAACTAACTTCCTGATTGGAGTGATCTCATGATGAACCGTCGTGGCAATCTCAAAGCCCTCGCTACTGCTGCCGCCCTCGTGGCAGGCAGTTTGACTTTCTCCGTGCAGGCACTGGCCGCCGACACCATCAAGGTGGGCGTGCTGCACAGCCTGTCAGGCACCATGGCCATCTCCGAGACCGTGTTGAAAGACACCGTGCTCATGGCCATCGATGAAATCAACGCCAAGGGCGGCGTGCTCGGCAAAAAGCTCGAGCCCGTGATCGTGGACCCCGCTTCCAACTGGCCCCTGTTCGCTGAAAAAACCAAGCAGTTGCTCGGTCAAGACAAGGTCTCCGTGATCTTCGGTTGCTGGACTTCGGTGTCGCGCAAATCGGTGCTGCCGGTTGTGGAAGAAATGAACGGCTTGCTGTTCTACCCCGTGCAGTACGAAGGCGAAGAACTGTCCAAAAACGTGTTCTACACCGGCGCTGCGCCCAACCAGCAAGCGATCCCTGCGGTGGACTACCTGATGAGCAAAGAAGGCGGCGCTGCCAAGCGTTGGGTCTTGCTGGGCACCGACTATGTGTACCCCCGCACCACCAACAAAATCTTGCGCGCTTACCTGAAAAGCAAAGGCGTGAAAGACAGCGACATCGACGAAAAATACACACCGTTTGGTCACTCAGATTACCAAACCATCGTGGCCGACATCAAGAAATTCTCTGCCGGTGGTAAGACCGCTGTGGTGTCCACCATCAACGGTGACTCCAACGTGCCTTTCTACAAAGAACTGGGCAACGCTGGCTTGAAGGCCAAAGACGTTCCAGTCGTCGCCTTCTCGGTGGGTGAAGAAGAACTGCGCGGCGTGGACACCAAGCCTTTGGTCGGTCACTTGGCTGCGTGGAACTATTTCATGAGCATCAAGAACCCTGCCAACGACGAGTTCACCAAGAAGTGGGCCGCTTACGCCAAAGCCAAGGGCATCGCTGGTCACAAAGACAAGCCTCTCACCAACGATCCGATGGAAGCGACTTACATCGGCATCAACATGTGGAAGCAAGCGGTTGAAAAAGCCAAGTCCACTGAGACCGACAAAGTGATCGCCGCCATGGCCGGCCAGACCTTCAAGGCCCCAAGCGGCATCACCAGCAAGATGGATGAGAAGAACCACCACCTGCACAAGTCGGTGTTCATCGGCGAGATCAAGGCCGACGGCCAGTTCAACGTGGTGTGGAAGACACCCGGACCCGTCAAAGCCAAGCCATGGAGCCCCTACATCCCTGGCAACGACGTCAAGCCTGACGAACCTGTCAAGAAGTGATCGTTTGAAAGCGTGAAACCCTGTCTGCGCTGAAGCTGCGACCTACGTGATCTTCAGGTAGGTCGGTGGCTTGAGCCCCGACAGAGGTTTTTGTCGGAGCTGAAGCTCCGACCTACGGTTCTCAACTGCGTAACTTGTAGGTCGGTGGCTTGAGCCCCGGCAGAGGTTCTTGTCGGAGCTGAAGCTCCGACCTACGGTCCTCAGCGTAACTTGTAGGTCGGTGGCTTGAGCCCCGACATGTTCGTTTGTGTGCGCTGAATCTGCGAGCCCAGCTTTGTCAGACCAAGAGATGAGCAAGATGAAAAGATGGATTGTGAAAGGCGCGTTGATCGCCAGTGCGATGTGTGCCCTGACGGCTGCGCAGGCCCTGACGGTGGATGAAGCCCGGGGCATTGCGGTCGGAGACAGCGATGCGCGTGTGCAAGCCTTGGCCCAAGCGGTGGCCCAGGGCGATGAAAAAACGGCGGTTTACCTGCAGGCGCTGTCCGACGATGTCGTCAAGATCAGCAAAGCCCAGGTGATCATGGTCCGCGATGGCCAGGGCACAGACCCGGTCACGGGCCAATCGGTGCCCGTGCCCGATGATGCCGAAGATGTGATGCTGAACAACCGCCTGCGCGGCGAGCTCGACACCGCCTTGGCGGCGCTCAAGTTGTTCAGCCCCGATGTGAAGGTGCGCCGCTTGGCCGCCTTGTCGCTGCTCAAAGAGCCCGATGCCAGTCGTGCGCCGCTGTTGAACAAGGCCCTCGACGCCGAGCAGGATGAGACCGTCAAGAGCCTGGTGCGTCAAGCCCGCGCCGCAGCGCTGCTGGGCAGCAGCGTGGCCAATGACCGTTTGCTGGCCGCCCAAGAGCTGGCTGCCAGCCATCAACCCGAGACCTTGCTCTTGCTCAACCAGCGCTTGGCAGAGGAAGAAGACCCCGCGGTCATAAAACAAATTCAGACCGCTTTGGCCGCCGTGCAACAAAGCCTGCGTTGGGGCGAGCGTCTGGGCACTTTGTTCACTGGTGCCAGTCTGGGCTCCATCTTGCTGCTGGTGGCGCTGGGCTTGGCCATCACCTATGGCTTGATGGGTGTGATCAACATGGCCCACGGCGAGCTGATGATGATCGGTGCCTACGCCACCTATGTGGTGCAAGTGCTGTTTCGCCAATACCTGCCCGGTGCTTTTGACTGGTATTTGCTGGCGGCTGTGCCCTTGGCGTTTCTTTCGTCGGCCCTGGTGGGCGCGGTGATGGAGCGCATGGTGCTCAAGCATTTGTATGGCCGCCCTCTGGAAACACTGCTGGCCACTTGGGGCATCAGCTTGGTGCTGATGCAAGGCGTGCGCAGCCTGTTTGGTGCGCAAAACGTGGGTGTAGAAAACCCCTCGTGGATGAGCGGCTCGCTGGCCTTGCTGCCCAATTTGCAGCTGCCTTGGAACCGTTTGATCATCGTGGCCTTTGCCGCCGCCGTTTTGGTGGGCATGGCCTTGCTGATCGGCAAGACCCGTCTGGGCCTGTTTGTGCGTGGCGTCACGCAAAACCGCCCGATGGCTTCGTGCATGGGCGTCAACACCGCCCGCATCGACACCTATGCGTTTGCGCTGGGCTCGGGCATTGCGGGCTTGGCCGGTTGCGCCCTCAGCCAAGTGGGCAACGTCGGCCCTGACTTGGGTCAAAGCTACATCGTGGACTCGTTCATGGTGGTGGTGCTCGGCGGTGTGGGCCAGTTGGCGGGCACGGTCTATGCCGCGCTGGGCCTGGGCTTGGTCAACAAGTTGCTCGAAGGTTGGACCGGCGCTGTGCTGGCCAAGATCTGCGTGCTGGTGTTCATCATCATCTTCATCCAGAAGCGCCCCCAAGGCATCTTCGCGATGAAGGGTCGCAGCGCCGAAGCGTGAATATGAGCATGAACATGACGAAATTCTCATTACCTCAAGCCGCCCCTTTGCTCACCCGCAAGGCCTGGTCGGTGTTCTTGCTGGCGCTGATCGTGGTCGGTGTCTTGGCCCCGGTGTTCAACCTGCTGGTGCCTGCGGGCAGCGCTTTCCATTTGAGCGATTACGCCATCGCCTTGATCGGCAAGATCATGTGCTACGCCATCTGCGCCTTGGCCATGGACCTGATTTGGGGTTACACCGGTATCTTGTCGCTGGGCCACGGCTTGTTCTTCGCTTTAGGCGGCTATGTGATGGGCATGTACCTCATGCGCCAGATCGGCCAAGACGGCAACTACAAAAGCAACTTGCCCGACTTCATGGTCTTTCTGGACTGGAAAGAGCTGCCTTGGCACTGGCTGCTGTCGGACAGCTTCATCGCCACCGTGCTGCTGGTGGTGCTGGCGCCGGGCCTGATCGCTTTCGTGTTCGGCTACTTTGCTTTCCGATCGCGCATCAAAGGGGTGTATTTCTCCATCATCACCCAGGCCATGACCTATGCGGCCATGCTCTTGTTCTTCCGCAACGAGACCGGCTTTGGCGGCAACAACGGCTTCACCGACTTCAAGCGGATTTTGGACCTGCCGATTGCCACCCCCGGCATGCGCATGGTGCTGTTCGTCATCACCGGCTTGACGCTGTTGGGCTTTTACTTGTTCTCGCGTTGGTTGGTGGGCAGCAAATATGGCCGCGTGCTGATGGCCATTCGTGATGCCGAAACGCGTGTCATGTTTTCGGGCTATTCGCCACTGCCCTACAAGCTGAGCATTTGGGTCATCTCGGCCGTGATGTGCGGCATTGCGGGTGCACTGTATGTGCCGCAAGTGGGCATCATCAACCCTGGCGAGATGAGCGCGGCCAACTCGATCGAGATCGCAGTATGGGCCGCTGTGGGCGGTCGTGGCACCTTGATCGGCCCGATCGTGGGGGCCTTCTTGGTCAACGGTGCCAAGAGTTGGCTCACCGTCACGGCGCCAGAATTTTGGCTCTACTTTTTGGGTGCGCTGTTCATTGCGGTGACCTTGTATTTGCCGCAAGGCGTGGTGGGCTTGGTCGCCAAGATCAAGGCCAAGACTTTGACGAAAAAAGGCGGTGCTGCATGACGCCCGATCTCTTGCAACAAGGGGCCCAACGTGTGGCCGAACACGCCAAGCTGTTGAGCCAAGCCACCGAGTCCGGTGGCCGCAGTGCAGGCTATGGCCGTGTGGTGCAAGACGCATCGCAGGTGGATGTGACCCACGGCCGCATCTTGTACCTGGAAGACGTGAGCGTGAGCTTTGACGGCTTCAAAGCCATCAACAAGCTGTCGCTCGACATCGCGCCCGGTGAGCTGCGTTGCATCATCGGCCCCAACGGCGCGGGCAAGACCACGATGATGGACATCATCACCGGTAAGACCCGGCCTGACGAAGGCAGCGTGTTCTTTGGCAGCACCATCGACTTGCTGCGCCACAACGAACCCGAGATCGCGCAGCTGGGCATTGGCCGCAAGTTCCAAAAGCCCACGGTGTTTGAGCACCTGACGGTGTTTGAAAACCTGGAGCTGGCTTTGAAGACGAACAAAGGCGTGAAGGCCTCGATGTTCTTCAAGCTCGATTCAACGCAGTCAGACCGCCTGGCCGAAGTTTTGCACACCATCCATTTGGAAGGCAGCGTCAGCACCCTGGCCGGCGTGCTCAGCCACGGCCAAAAACAGTGGCTGGAGATCGGCATGCTGCTCATGCAAGACCCCAAGCTTTTGCTGCTGGATGAACCTGTGGCCGGCATGACCGACCATGAAACCGAACGCACCGCCGAGCTGTTTTTGACGCTCAAGGGCAAACACTCGCTGATGGTGGTGGAGCACGACATGAGCTTCATCCGCACCATTTCGGACATCGTCACCGTGCTGTGCGACGGCTCGGTGCTGGCCCAAGGCACGCTCGACCAGGTGCAGTCCGACGAGCGGGTGATTGAGGTTTATTTGGGACGTTGATGGGATGTGGTGCTTTATGACTGGCACGGGTTTTTGTAGGTGGGAGCTTCAGCTCCAACCAGTGCCCCAATGACCCAGGTTCTTGTAGTTCGGAGCTTCAGCTCCGACATGTGCCGCGATAAACCTTGTGTCGGACCCGAAGGTCCGACCTACCTGAAGAGTGAAACATGCTGACAGTCCAAAACATTCAACAGTACTACGGCGGCTCCCACATCCTGCGCGATGTGAGCCTAAGCGCCGCACAAGGCCAAGTCACCGTACTGCTGGGCCGCAACGGGGTGGGCAAGACCACGCTGCTCAAAAGCCTGATGGGCCTGGTGCCGATCAAAAGCGGCAGTGTGACGCTGGCCGGCCAAGACATCACCAGCGCCAAACCCTATGAACGCGCCGCCGCAGGCATTGGCTATGTGCCCCAAGGTCGTGAAATCTTTGCCCGCCTCACGGTGGAAGACAACCTGCTGATGGGCCTGGCCACCCAGCCCGGCGGCACGCCCATCCCGCCCGAGTTGTTTGAACTCTTCCCAGTGCTCAAGCAAATGCTGCACCGCCGAGGCGGTGACTTGTCAGGCGGTCAGCAGCAGCAGCTGGCCATCGCCCGCGCCTTGGCCGCCAAGCCACGTTTGCTGATCTTGGACGAACCCACCGAAGGCATCCAACCCAGCATCATCAAAGACATCGGCCGCGTCATCCGCCAACTGGCCGACGTGGGCCTGCAAGGCCAACGCATGGGCGTTTTGCTGTGCGAGCAGTACTACGACTTTGCCGAAGAACTGGCCGACCAGTATTTGGTGATGGAGCGCGGCGAAGTGATCGCCAGCGGGCCGGGCAGTGAGATGAAGGAAAAGAATATTCAGCAGTTGGTGGCGATTTGAGGACATGTGATCGCGATTGGTGAATGAGCCATCACCGCAGCACATTCACTTGTCGGGGCTAAAGCCGCCGACCTGCTCAAGAGGTGAAGGTCGGCGGCTTGAGCCCCGATGTGCTCTGCGTGACATCACAGATTCCAAAGCCTGGGCACAGTACCGCTCATGCCCCACATCGCATGCCGCCACGCGGTCCACACTTGCCGCAGCAGTTGCATGGCGGGTTCGGTGACGGGTGAAAGTACACGCAGCACGATGACCTGTGGGTGCGGCGATGTGGCCCCGGCCGTGAGGCGCAGTTCTGACGCTTCGAGCAAGTCACGTGCACTGGACAGGGCGCGGTCTGAGCGCTCTGTGGCGATGGGGCTGCCCGCAGCAAACACCAGCGTGGCCATGCAGCGCTGACCGGCCAGGCCCAAGGGGCTGTTCATCAATCGGTTGTCGCTGGCGCTGATGGTGCCGCGCTCCAGCCAGACACCCGGAATTTCCATGTGCTGGCGAAAGGTGCCTTGTGCAAATGGCAAGTCGGCGGCGGGCAGGCCCAATGCGGTGATGTCCCAGGTCATCATTTCGGCCCCGGGGGCCAGGTCGAACACGGCGCGGTTGAGGCCGTCGCAGCCGTTGTAGGCAATGGCTTCCAGCGGCAGCCATTCCAGCCGTGCATCGGCCTCGACACGCGCATGCACTTGTTGCGTGGCCAAGCCTGCGTCGGATCGGTAAAAGCGGGTGGCGCCGGGTGTGGTGACCAGACCATGCGCGCCAGAGCCCACGGTCACGCTCATGTCGAGGGTATCTCCACCCACCAGGCCGCTGGGCGGGTGCACCAGCACGTTGTGGCAGACCGCATCGCCTTCAGGGTAGAGGCTTTGCAAGATCCGCAGGGGGCCCTTGTGCGTGTAGCGGGCCACGCTGCGATCGCTTTCCAGCGTGTAGTCCAGTCTCAGGCTGGCATGCCAAGTCATCCCTTGAGGCGCTCCAGAATCACTCGCCTTGCGAGCCGCGGTGGGCCCAGGCGGTGGTGTGCTTTTCGATGTAGCTGAACAGTTCGTACATGACCATGGCCATGGCACCCACGACCACCAGACCCGAAAACGCCAGACCCATCTGCATGGCCGAGCCCGCCGAGATCAGCAGGTAGCCAATGCCTTCGTTGGCCGCCGTCATCTCAGACACCGTGGTGCCCACAAAGGCCAGCGTGATGGCCACTTTGAGCGAGCCATAAAAGTAAGGCATGGAACGGGGCAGGCCGACTTTGACCAGCACGTCCCAACGCTTGGCGCCCAACACGCGCAGCACGTCTTCGAGCTCAGGCTCGAGCGTGGCCAAGCCGGTGGCGATGTTCACCATGATCGGGAAGAAGCTGATGAGGAAAGCCGTCAAGATGGCGGGGCCGATGCCGATGCCGAACCACACCACCAAGATCGGCACAAAGGCCGCTTTGGGCAAGGCGTTGAAGGCGGTCATGAGCGGGTACACGGCGGCATAAGCCAAGCGCGAGCTGCCAATGATGAAGCCCAACAACACACCCACCACGATGGCGATGCCAAAGCCTACCATGGTCACCCAGAAGGTGCGCCAGGCGTGGTTGGCAATCACTTCCTTGAACTCGATGGTTTGCATCGCGATGCGCGAGGGGCTGGGGAAGACGAATTCCGAGACGTTGAAGGCGCGGCACAGCCCTTCCCAAATCAGGATGCTGAGGACCAGCAAAACCCAGGGGGACCAGCGTTCCAGTGTTTTTTGTTTCATGTGCGTGGCTCCCGCTTATTGGTTGATCGTCGCACCGGTCTTGCGCATGGCACCGATGTGGCCGCGCAGCTCGTGAACGATGTTGGTGAATTCTGGGGTGTAGGTGATCTCCAAGTCGCGTGGGCGCGGCAGGTCGATCTCCTTTTTCACGACAAAGCGGCCAGGGCTCTTGCTCATCACATAGACCGTGTCGGCCAAAAAGACCGATTCGCGCAGGTCGTGCGTGACCAGGATGACGTTGAATTTTTGTTCGGTCCACAGGTCGCGCAAGATGCACCAGAGCTCTTCACGCGTGAAGGCGTCGAGCGCACCAAAGGGCTCGTCGAGCAACAGCATTTTGGGCTCGTGGATCAGGGCGCGGCAGATGCTGGCGCGTTGCTGCATGCCGCCCGACAGTTGCCAGGGAAATTTGTCTTCGTAACCGGCCAGGCCCACGGTGTTGAGCAATTTGCGGGCGCGTTCGACGTACTCGGCCTTCTTTTGCTTGAAGTTGGAACGGTAGGGCTCGACGATCTCCAGGGGCAGCAGCACGTTGTCCAGCGTGGTGCGCCAGGGCAGCAATGACGAGGCCTGAAAGGCCATGCCGCTGATCTTGAGCGGGCCGGTGACGGGTTGGCCGTCCACCAAGATGCGGCCTTGGCTGGGCATTTTCAGGCCGGTGGTCAACTTCATGAAGGTCGATTTGCCGCAACCCGAGGGGCCGACGATGGCGATGAATTCGCCTTGCTTGACCTGCAGGTTGATGTCTTCCACCGCGAAGTGGTTTTGCGCCAGCAACTCGTCGTTGTAGGCCAGCCAGACATTCTGGAAATCAACGAATGCGTCTTGGGACATGGTGTGAACTCGGGAAATGGTGTTCGAACGTGTATACAAGTGAGGCCCAAACAAACCGCAGCGCTAGGCTGCGGTTGTGGGTGGGCTATGGCTGGGTTTCAGCCGCGCCGGTCCGATGCGAGATCAGACCGGATGCAGATCACTTCTTGATTTTGGGCAAGATGTCCAGCTCTTTGGCGGTGGGCAAGAAGGAGCCGTTCCAGACATCGTCGGCCTTGACGCGGGTCTTGGTGTTGAAGGCATCCGACACTTGCGAAGCCATCAGCGACAGGCGGGGGCCTTTGACCTGACCGAAGCCTTCGGCGTGCGCGTCGGGGCTGTTGATCACGGTGTCAATGGCCAGCTTCAGGCGGCGGGTTTCCAGTTCCACGTTGATGATGCCGTCGCGGGCCTTCACGGTTTCAATCGCTTTGGCGGGGTTGGTGATCACGTCCTTGGCGCCTTTGGTGAAGGCGGCCAGGAAGGCTTTCACAGCGGCGGGGTTTTCTTTCAGGATCTTGGGCGAAGCGATGATGGCGTTGCCATACAGCTTCACGCCGTAGTCGGGGTATTGCATCACGACCACGTCCTCAGCCTTCACGCCACGCGCTTCGATGTTGAGCAGCGAGGTGAAGGTGAAGCCGGTGATGGCGTCCACGTCGCCGCGCACCAGCATGGTTTCACGCAGTGGGGGGTCCATGGCGGTCCAGGCCACGTTGCCGATGCCGTTGGCTTTCTGGAAGATGGGGAAAGCACGGCGACCCGCGTCAAACACAGGCGCGCCCAGCTTTTTGCCAGCCAAGTCGGCGGGGGTCTTGATGCCGGACTTCTTCAGGGCCATGACCGAAGCGGGCGTGTTGTTGTAAACCATCATGATGGCCACAGGCTTGTTGGGCGCATCGGGGTTGTTGGCGTGGAATTCCATCAGGGCGGCCAAGTCGGCAAAACCCAAGTCGTACGTGCCCGAAGCCACGCGGGTGACCGCGCCGCCCGAACCGTTGCCCGAGTCCACGGTCACGTCCAGCTTGGCATCTTTGAAGTAGCCATTGGCGCCAGGCACCAAAAAGAAAGCCGCAGGGCCTTCGAAGCGCCAGTCCATCTGGAACTTGATGGGGGTGGTTTGGGCTTGGGCGGTACCAAAAGCGGCAACCGCGGCCAGCATGGCGGTGGTCTTGAGGAAGAAACGCTTGTGCATAAGAAGGCTCCTGAGGGCAAATAAACGGTGAATCTTGTCTAGCAAATTCAGTGCCCATTATCAGCCAAGCCCCTGACGCGTTGGTCAGGGCATTCCCCTGTAAAAAAACCTGTTTGGTGCACAGCAGGGGGCTGTCGTGCACCAAAACAGGTTTTTCAGAGGACTTGTCCCCAAGTGCACCTTGTCAGGGCGCACCGTTGCACCAGCCTCAAGCGTTGGCGCAGGCCACGGCCAAAGCCGTCATGTTCAGCACGCGGCGCACGGTGGCTGCCGGCGTCAGGATGTGCGCGGTGGCTGCGGTGCCCATCAGCACCGGGCCCACCGTCACGCCGCCACTGGTGGTGGTTTTCATGACGTTGTACAAAATATTGGCCGCGTCCAGGTTGGGGCAGACCAACAAATTGGCCGAGCCGGTCAGGCTGCTGTCTTCGATGTAGGCGCTGCGGATCTCGGGCTGCAGGGCCGCATCACCGTGCAGCTCGCCGTCGCATTCGATGTCGGGGTGCTGCGCCACGAACAGGTCACGCGCCAGGCGCATCTTGCGAGCGGACGCCCGCTTGGACGAGCCGTAGCTCGAATGCGAGAGGAAGGCCACCTTGGGCACGATGCCAAAGCGCTGCACTTCTTGCGCGGCCATGTAAGCGATCTCGGACAGTTGCTCAGCGCTCGGGTCTTCTTGCACATAGGTGTCGGTGATGAAGAGCGGGCCTTGGTTGGTCATCAGGGCGTTGACGGCGGCATAGTTGCCCACACCGGCGCGCTTGCCCAAGATGGCGTCGATGCGCTCCAGGTGCGTCATGTAGATGCCGGCCAGGCCACAGATCATGGCGTCGGCATCGCCCAGCGAGACCATCAGCGAGCCGATGATGGTGTTGGAGCGGCGCACCGCAGCCTTGGCCACGGCGGGCGTCGCGCCGTTGCGCTTCATCAGCGCGTGGTAGTGCTCCCAGTACTGGCGAAAGCGCGGGTCGTCTTCGGGGTTCACGTTGTCCACGTCCACCCCCAGGCGCATGCGCAGGCCGGCTTTTTCGATGCGGGCGGTGATGACCGAGGGGCGGCCGATCAGGATCGGGTGGGCCAGTTTTTCGTCGATGGCCATTTGGGCAGCACGCAGAGCCCGGTCGTCTTCGCCGTCGGCATAGGCCACGCGCTTGGCGCTGCGGGGCACGGCCTTGGCGGCGTTGAAGATGGGGCGCATCAACAGGCCGGTCTGCGTCACAAAGCTTTGCAGCTGCTGGCGGTAGGCGTCCATGTCGGTGATCGGACGCGTGGCCACGCCCGAGTCGGCGGCGGCTTGCGCCACGGCGGGCGCGATGCGCAAGATCAGGCGCGAGTCAAAGGGTTTGGGGATCAGGTAATCGCTGCCAAAGGTCAGGTCTTGCCCGGCGTAAGCGCTGGCGACTTCTTCGCTGATGTCGGCCTTGGCCAGGTCGGCGATCTGGCGCACGCAGGCGAGCTTCATGGCCTCAGTGATCTTGGTGGCGCCGCAGTCGAGTGCACCCCGGAAGATGTAGGGGAAGCACAGGACGTTGTTGACCTGGTTGGGATAGTCCGAACGGCCCGTCGCAATGATGCAGTCTGGGCGTGCGGCCTTGGCCAGCTCAGGGCGGATCTCGGGTTCGGGGTTGGCCAGGGCCAGGATGATCGGCTTGTCCGCCATGGTCTTGACCATCTCCACCGTCATCACGCCGGGGGCCGAGCAGCCCAGGAACACGTCAGCGCCCTTGACCGCGTCGGCCAGGGTGCGGTCTTCGGTCTTTTGCGCGTAGCGGGCTTTGGACTCGTCGTAACCGCCGGGGCGGCCTTCGTAGATCACGCCTTTGGAGTCACACACAAAAATGTTGCTGGTCTTGACGCCCAAGCCCACCATCACATCCAGGCAGGCAATGGCCGCAGCGCCTGCGCCCGACACGGCCACTTTGACTTGGCCAATGTCTTTGCCCACCAGCTCCAGGCCGTTCAACATGGCGGCGGCCGAGATGATGGCGGTGCCGTGCTGGTCGTCGTGGAAGACCGGGATGTTCATGCGCTCGCGCAGCTTCTTCTCGATGTAGAAGCACTCGGGGGCTTTGATGTCTTCCAGGTTGATGCCGCCCAAGGTGGGCTCCATGCTGGCGATGATCTCGACCAGTTTGTCGGGGTCGCGCTCGGCCAGTTCGATGTCGAACACGTCGATGCCGGCGAACTTCTTGAACAGGCCGCCTTTGCCCTCCATGACCGGCTTGCTGGCCAGCGGGCCAATGTCGCCCAGGCCCAGCACGGCGGTGCCGTTGGTGATCACGGCCACCAGGTTGCCACGCGAGGTGTATTCGTGCGCTTTGGACGGGTCAGCGGCGATGTCCAAGCACGGGTAAGCCACGCCAGGCGAATAGGCCAGCGACAAATCGCGCTGGTTGGACATGGGTTTGGTGGGGTTGACCGAAATCTTGCCGCGTGTGGGGTAGCGGTGGTAGTCACGGGCTGCGTCGCGCAGGGCTTGTTCGGCGGGAGAAAGGTTATCGCTCATTTCGGGTTCCAACGGAGGGGATTTACACCCTGAGCGTAACCCATTTGTAACTCGGTTTGGATGGGGATTACCGCACCAAAAAGCAAAAGGCCAAGCACTTGGCTTGGCCTTTTGAGGGTGTGATTTGTGGGCGCCAGCCCTGCTGGCTATTGGTTTTTAAAGACGTGATTTGTAGGAGCCAGCCCTGCTGGCGATCAGCGACAGCAGATCGCTTACAGGGCAAGCTCCTACCGCTCAGTGGGCTTCCGCCTGCTTGGCCGCCTCGATGGCGTCGCGGTTGTCACCGCTGGCGCCATTGAAGAACAGGTTCAAGATCACCGCGCTGATGGAGGCCAGCAAGATGCCCGACTCGATCAGGGGGTGCAGGTTGTGCGGCATCCACTGTTTGAAGTTAGGCGCGATCAGCGGGATCATGCCGATGCCGATCGAAATCGCGACGATCAGGGCGTTGAAGCGGTTGTTCTTGAAGTCCACGCCGCCCAGGATGCGGATGCCGGTGGCAGCCACCATGCCGAACATCACCAGACCCGCGCCGCCCAGCACCACGGTGGGCAGGGACTCGACCAAAGCGGCCATCTTGGGCAAGAGGCCCAGTGCCACCAAGATCAAGCCACCGGCCACGCAGACAAAGCGGCTCTTGACGCCGGTCACGGCCACCAGGCCCACGTTTTGCGAGAAGCTGGTGTAGGGGAAGGTGTTGAAAATGCCGCCAATCAAGGTGCCCAGACCGTCGGTGCGCAGACCGCGTGTGAGGGCGGATTGGTCGACTTTCTTGTCGGTCATCTCGCCCAAGGCCAAGAACATGCCGGTGGACTCGATCATCACCACGATCATGACCAGCGTCATGGTCAAAATCAGGACCGGGTCAAACACGGGCATGCCAAAGTGGAATGGCGTCACCAAGCCGAACCAATCGGCTTTGCCGACTTTGTCAAACGTCATCATGCCCATGGCCGTGGCCACCACGCCACCAATCACGATGCCCAAGAGCACCGAGATGTTGGCCACAAAGCCTTTGGCATAGCGGGCGATCAACAAGATCGAGACCAGCACCAAAGCGGCCACGCCCACACCGCCGAGTTCGGCGTATTTGGGGTTGGGCATCTTGGGCAGCAAGGCCAGGTCTTTGGGCACGGCAGGCAGCACCGAGCCAGGCGCTGCGGCAGCAGCAGTGGCCGCTTCCAACCAGGCTTTGTGCTCGGGCGTCACCACGCTTGGGGCGGTGGGGCCGAAGGGGTTGCCAAAAATCCAGTTGATGCCGATGCGCATCAAGCTGATGCCGATCACGGCAATGATGGTGCCGGTGACCACGGGCGGGAAGAAACGCAGCATGCGGCTGACCAGCGGCGCGATCAGGATCGAGATGATGCCCGCCCCGATGATGGAGCCAAAGATCAGCTGCGCCCCCATTTCACCGGGGTTGGCGTTGGCCATGGCCACCATGGGGGCCACGGATGCAAAGGTCACGCCCATCATGACGGGCAGGCGAATACCGAAGAGCTGTGTCGCGCCCAGCGACTGGATCAGCGTCACCAGACCACAACAGAACAAGTCGGCTGAAATCAAATAGGCCACGTCTTGCGGGCTGAGCTTGAGGGCACGGCCCACGATCAGGGGCACGGCCACGGCGCCGGCGTACATCACCAGCACGTGTTGCAGGCCCAAAGCGGCGAGTTGGCCCGAGGGCAGCTTCTCGTCCACGGGGTGGATGGTTGAACTCATGGAGGGGGCTCCTTGCTAGTAAACAGGGTGGGGAAACATCCCAAATTGGCTATATGTGTGCCAACTTGTGTGCTGAACTGTATACAAAATTCAAATTCACGTGACTCGGAAAAACCCTGAGTGAACCCATGGAATGGATCGATTGCCTCAAGCCATGGATGAAACCGGGCGTTCACCGGTGATCGCGTAAGATCCAGCAGTCTCGTGCCCAGCGCCCGAGCAACCTGCCTTCGAGGCATTGAAGCTTTGCTTCTCTCATGCGCCGACAGGTTTCCTTTTCATATTCACGGAAGTCCTTTATGACCACCGCACGTCGCACCCTCCTCAAGGGCGCGGCAGCACTGGGCGCGCTGTCTGCTGCGTCCCCTGCTGTCATCGCTCAGCCCTTTCTTTTTTCGCCCTCCACCGAGTTGATGCCCAAGGGCAAAAAGCGCCGTGTGGTCATCTTGGGGGGCGGCTGGGGTGGCTTGGCCACAGCGCGTCATTTGCGCGAGGACGCACCCGATCTGGAAGTGGTGCTGCTCGAAAAGAACCCGATTTTCTGGTCTTGCCCGCTCAGCAACAAATGGTTGGTGGACGTGGTGGACACGTCCTTCTTGGTGCACTCCTACACGGCTGCGGCCGAGCGCATGGGTTACACCTTTGTCCAAACCGAAATCACCGACATCGACCGCGACAAAAAGCGCGTGCACACCGCGCAAGGCTTTGTGGACTACGACTGGCTGGTGGTGTCCGCCGGGATTCGCGTGACCTACGAGCCTTGGTTTGGCAATGACCGCGCAGCGGCGGCTTACACCCAAAAGCATTTTTCCAGCGCCTATGTGCCCAGCGCTGAGCACCTGGCACTCAAGCAAAAAATCAAAGGCTTCAAGGGTGGCACGTTTGTCATGACGCTGCCCCCGCCACCGCACCGCTGCCCACCCTCGCCGTACGAGCGTGCGTGTTTGATGGCCGACCATTTCAAGCGCCACAAAATCCCCGCGAAGATTTTGATCCTCGACCCCAAGCCACGCATCATGCCCATTGGCGGCGGTTACCGCATGGCCTTTGACGAGCTGTACGACGACATCATCACCTACGTGCCCAATGCGGGCGTGAAGGAGCTGGACCCCTACAACAAGGTGGTCAAAACCATGGCGGGCGATTTCAAGTTCGACGACGCCATCTTCATGGGCCACCACCAAGCGGCCGATCTGGTCTGGAAGATGGGCGCCATTGGCAAGACCCCGGAGGGCAAACCCAGCACCTGGGCAGCCGTGCACCCGGAGTTCTACAACCTCAAGGACGACCCCAACGTGTTTGTGATCGGCGACAGCGTGGGCGCTGTGTCACCGCAGTTTGGCCATTACCCCAAGAGCGGCCATGTGGCCAACCGCATGGGCCGCAGCGTGTCGACTTACATCGCGCAGCAGTCCAAAAACCAAGCCATGAAGCCGGTCATCATCGACAACCTCTGCTACATGCTGGTCAACACCGAACCGCTCGAAGCGATCAGCGTGAAGTTCGACTACAAGATGGGCCCAGAAGGCCACATCTTGCAAACCGTGACCGATGACAACTTCCGCCGCCAGGCCCTGTGGCAAGAAGACTTGCAGTGGTACGGCAACATGGTGAAAGACTTCACCGGCGGTTGATCAGGCCAGCAAGTCCAGCAGCGTGCGCGCCACCACCTTGGTGGCGCGGCGCACGTCTTCCAGCTGCACGCGCTCGTCGGCGCGTTTGGCGTGGCTCTCCAGCACGGTGCGGGGGCCTGCGCCGTAGATCACACCCGGAATGCCGCGCTCCACATACAGGCGCACATCGGTGTACAGCGGTGTACCCACAGCCGGGATGGCTTGGCCGAACACGGTCTGGCCGTGTTTCTGAATGGCGTCCACCAGCGGCTGGTTGCCCGCCAGCGGCTTCATGGCATTGGCCAACAGCAGGCGTTTGATGTCGACCTTGAGCGCTTTGCCGCCACGGGGTGGGTTGAAGCTTTGCGCTGCAGACTCGATGGTCTGGCGGATGGACGCTTCAACTTCGGCAGGGTTCTCTTCGGGGATCATGCGGCGGTCGAGTTTGAACACGACCTTGCCGGGCACCACGTTGGTGTTGGTGCCACCGCTGATTTGGCCCACGTTCAGATACGGGTGGGTGATGCCCTTGACGGACGAGGTCGTCTTTTTGTAGTCGGCGTTCAGCGCGTGCAGCGCGTTCAGGATGTGCACCGCGCCTTGCAGCGCGTCGGTGCCGCTGTCGGGGATGGCCGCGTGGGCCATCTCGCCTTGCACGGTCACTTCCATTTGAAGGCAGCCGTTGTGCGCGGTGACCACTTCGTAGCTGAAGCCCGCCGCGATCATCAAGTCGGGTTGGGTCAGGCCTTGGGCCAGCAGCCAGCCGGGGCCCATTTCGCCGCCAAACTCTTCGTCGTAGGTGAAGTGCAGTTCCACGCCGCCTTTGAGGGGGGCCTTGAGTGACTCCAGCGCACGCGTCGCGAAAGTGAAGGTGGAGAAGTCTGACTTGCTCACGGCGGTGGCACGGCCATACATGGCACCGTCTTGGACTTCACCGCCATACGGGTCGTGGGTCCAGCCTTCGCCGGGGGGCACCACGTCGCCGTGGGCGTTCAGGGCAATGGTTTTTCCCTCGCCATACTTGCGGCGCACGATCAGGTTGGTGATGGACTCCAAGCCGTAGGCCTTCACATCGGCTTGGGGTACGGCGTGTTTTTCGGCTTCAAAGCCCATGGGCGCGAGCAGCTCGGCGGTGCGCTCGGCGTGTGGTGCGTTGTTGCCGGGGGGCGTGTCGGTGGGCACTTGCACCAGCGCTTGCAGGAACTTGACCTGCTCGTCGAAGTGCGCGTCGATCCAGGCGTCGAGTTGTTGGTATTGCATTTCGGTAGCGCTCATGACAGTTCCTGAGTGAGTTGGTTCAAAACATGGTTGAAGGCGTCGACGCACAGCTGCATGTCGTCGCTGGTGGTGGATTCGAGCGGGTTGTGGCTGATGCCCGCGTTTTCGCCGCGCACGAACAGCATGGCTTGCGGCATCACTTCGTGCAGCTTCATCGCGTCGTGGCCCGCGCCACTGGGCAGTTTGAACAGCGGCACGCCTTGGGCGCTCACGGCGCGTTCCCAGCGGGCTTGCCATTCGGCGGCGCTGGGGGCGGCGGCGGCGCGCATGGTTTGCTCGGCGGTGTGTCGCACGCCTCGGCGCTCACAAATCGCTTGGAGCTGGCTCAGCACATCGGCTTCCAGCGCATCGCGCTGCGCGTCGGTGGGGGCGCGCATGTCCAGGCTAAAGGTGCAGTGGCCGGGCACGACGTTGATCGAGCCACCGGGCACATTCAGCTGGCCGATCGTGGCCACCGAGTCGCCGTCTTGGGCGGCGCGTTGCTCCATGTACAGCGCCAGTTCGGCCACCGCGCAGGCCGCGTCGCGGCGGCGGTCCATGGGGGTGGTGCCGGCGTGGCTGGCGGTGCCGATGACCTCGCACAGGTAACGCACGCTGCCGTTGATCGATGTGACCACGCCCAGCGGAATGTTCACTTCGTTGAGCACCGGGCCTTGCTCGATGTGGACTTCGATAAAGCCCAGGTACTGCGCGGGGTCGCGCTGGATCTTGGGGATGTCGTCCACGCACAGGCCCGCGTGCTGCATGGCCGCACGCATGGTGATGCCGTCGGCGTCTTGTTGATCCAGCCATTCGGGTTGGAAGTCACCGATCAAGGCGCCCGAGCCGAGGAAAGTGGCTTTGTAGCGCTGACCTTCTTCTTCGGCAAAGGCCACCACCTCGATGCCAAAGGGCAGACGTTTGCCCAGCTGGTGCAGCTGCTGCACGCAGGCCATGGGCACAAAAATGCCCAAACGCCCGTCGTACTTGCCACCGTTGCGCACGGTGTCGTAGTGGCTGCCGGTCAGCAGGTATTTGCCGCCCACTGTGGCCGGGTGGTAGCGGCCCACCACGTTGCCCACGGCGTCGGTGTAGACCTCGTCAAAACCGCAGTCGCGCATGTTTTGCGTGATGCGCTGGGCGCAGGCGCGGTGCGCGTCGGTCAAATAGGTCACCGTCAGCTGGCCGTGTTCCGCAAAGCCAGGGTCAGAGTGTTGCGCCAGCTTTTCTTGCCAGTCCCAGACCTGGTGGCCCAGCGTGGGCTCCACGGCGAACTTGTCGTTCAAGCGGATCTCGACGATGCGGTGGATGTTGCGCAGGCACTCGGCCAGCTCAAACTCGGGGTGGCCGTGCAGGCGACGCTCAAAGGCGTCGATGATCTGCTGCTTGTTGTAGCCCACGCCACGCGGGCCGCGCACCGCCAGGATGAAGGGCCAGCCGAACTTGGCGTTGTAGTCGGCGTTGAGCTTTTGGATCTTGGCGAACTCTTCAGGCGTGCAGTCGGTCAGGCCCGCTTTGGTTTGCTCGTTGGTCGATTCGGCCGTCAGTGTTTTGCTGACCATGGCTTTGCCGGCCAGCTCGGGGTGGGCGCGGATCAGGCCCAGCTGCGCTTCACGCCCAGCATGCGCCAGCACCTCGCACATGGCGTGCTTGAGGTGGGCCAGCGATTTGAAAGGGCCCTCGTTGAGCGCCTGCTCGGCGATCCACGGCGAGTGCTCGTAAAGCCCGTCGAGCATTTGCGCGGCGTCTTCTCGGCTGGCGCTGTTGAGTTGTTCAAGTGTCAAGGACATGGGTTTTTCCGTGCAGGTTGGAATAGGTCGTTGTCTTTTTGTAGGAGCCCACCCTGTGGGCGATGGGGGCGCTGGTGGTCCACTGGCCATCGCGCACAGGGTGCGCTCCTACAAGGAAGCGTGGTTCCGTGTTTTTGCAAGAGCCCACCCTGTGGGCGATGGCGCCAGTGGTGGTCCACCGACCATTGCACAAGCGGAGCTTTCCAGCAGGAGGCGCAACGCGGTCATTCTGCATACGGGTGCACGGCTTTCCAGTGCCGCGCAATGTCGATGCGCCGCGCCACCCAGACCTTGTCGTGCGACTGGATGTGGTCCAAAAAGCGTTGCAGCGCCGTGATGCGCCCAGGGCGGCCCAGCAAGCGGCAGTGCATGCCGATGCTCATCATCTTGGGGGCGTTGTCGCCATTCGGGTCACCCTCGGCATAGAGCGCGTCAAAGGTGTCCTTCATGTACTGAAAGAACGGGTCGGCGTGCGAGTAGCCCTGGGGCAGTGCAAAGCGCATGTCGTTGCAGTCCAGGGTGTAGGGCACGATCAGCTGTGGCGCATCGGTGCCGTCTGATTTGCGCACCTTCATCCAAAACGGCAGGTCGTCGCCGTAGTAGTCGCTGTCGTATTCAAAGCCGCCAAAGTCGGCCACCAAGCGGCGGGTGTTGGGGCTGTCGCGCCCGGTGTACCAGCCCAGAGGGCGCTCGCCGGTCAGCTTTTGGATGATCGCCATCGCTTCGGCCATGTGGGCACGCTCGGTGGCTTCGTCGACATTTTGGTAGTGGATCCACTTGAGGCCGTGGCAGGCGATGTCGTAGCCCAGTTCTTGGAAGGCAGCGGTCAATTCGGGGTGTTTTTGCAGCGCGGTGGCCACACCAAACACCGTGAGCGGCAGGCCGCGCTTTTCAAACTCGCGCAGGATGCGCCACACGCCCGCACGTGAGCCGTATTCGTAAATGCCTTCCATGCTGATGTGCCGCTCAGGGAAAGACGCGGGGTTGAACATTTCAGACAAGAACTGCTCGGAGCCTGCATCGCCGTGCAGCACCGAGTTCTCGCCGCCTTCTTCGTAGTTGAGTACAAACTGCACGGCCACGCGTGCGCCGCCGGGCCATTGGGCGTGTGGCACGTTTCGGCCGTAGCCTTTTAAATCGCGGGGGTAGGGGAGGGTGGCGTCGTAGGTGCTCATGGCGATGTTCAGTGCAAGGGTTCAGGCCAGTGCCAGAGAGATGTCGTGGGTGGGGACTTTGCGGTCGAAGGTCAGGCTTTCTTCGACATGCAGCAAATGCTCGTGCATCAGTTGCACCGCTTTGTCGGAATTCTTGGCGGCCAGTGCGGCCACGATGGCTTCGTGTTCATCGGTGGAGTGTTCGGCCTCGTTGCGCGACTGGTACATCAGCGTGATCAGGGCGCAGCGCGAGATCAGCTCGCCCAGCACCTGGGCCAACACATGGTTGCCCATCAGCTCGGCCATGCGCACATGGAAGTCGCCCAGAAGCTCGGTGCGACCGGTCACGTCGCCTTGGTTCACGGCTTCGCGCTCTTGCTCGATGTGCTCTTTCAAGGCGGTGATTTGCTCTGGCGTGACTTGACCCACAAATGCCCGCGTCATTTCGGCTTCGAGCATGCGGCGCACCGCAAACACCTGCTGGGCCTCTTCCACCGATGGGGCGGCCACAAAAGCGCCACGGGCCGGTTCGAGCTTGATCAGCCGGTTTTGCGAGAGCTGGAACAGCGCTTGGCGCACCAGCGTGCGCGAGACCCCAAAGTGGTCGGCCAGTTTTTGTTCGGCCAGCTTGGAGCCGGGCAAAAGTCGGTGTTCAACGATCGCCCGTGTCAGGGACTCGACGATGTGGTGGGTGGTGGAAGTTTCCATGTCTCGGAGGGCCTCAAGGGCTGTTTTTCGAAATGATAGCCACTAAATGCAAAATTGTATACACTTCGGTCGACCGGATTGGGCGAAGCCCAAAGACCTTTCAAAAACCCCTTGATAAGCGAGCAACACCATGGGATTGAGCACACACGTTTTGGACACCATGCACGGCTGCCCCGCTGCCGGCATGCAAGTGGCCCTGTACACCACACAAGGCGATCAGGCCACCTTGGTCAAAAGCTTTACCCTCAACCACGACGGCCGCAACCCCGACGGCATGCTGTACGACCACGCCAGCCTGCGCCAAGGCACTTACCGCTTGGTGTTTGACGTGGCGGGCTACTTCAAGGCCAAGGGCGTGGAACTGCCCGAACCCAACTTCTTGAACAAAGTCAGCCTCGACTTTGGCGTGGCCCACGAAGACCAGCACTACCACGTGCCCCTGTTGGCCAGCCCCTGGAGTTATTCGACTTATCGCGGTTCCTGAATCCATCGGGATCCAACAACGGGGATCTGAAACCCAATTCATTCAATTGGGGTCAGATCCCAATTAATCCCCTGAAAAAGCCTCCGAGATGGGCCCTGGTTCTTTAAAATCAGGGCCTTACCGTTTATTTATCCCCCCACCGCACCATGACCCAAGTCACCAACACCGTGCGCTTTGTGCTCGACGGCCAAATTGTCGAAGCCCAAGGCGAGCGCCGCACCACCACTGTTTTGGATTACCTGCGAGAGCAGCTCCACCGCACCGGCAGCAAAGAAGGCTGCGCCGAAGGCGATTGCGGCGCCTGTGTGGTCATGGTCGGTGAGCTCAATGCCGCAGGCACGGGCGTGGACTATGTGGCCACCAACGCTTGCATCCAGTTGCTGCCTTCGCTGGATGGCAAATCGGTCAAGACAATTGAGAGCCTGAAAAAAGCCGACGGCACCATGCACCCGGTGCAAGAAGAAATGGTCAAGTGCCACGGTTCGCAGTGCGGTTTTTGCACGCCTGGCATCGTGATGAGCTTGGTGAACCTGGTGCAGGTTTTGCCCATGCCCAATCGCCAGCAGATCACAGATTCATTGAGCGGCAACCTGTGCCGCTGCACCGGCTACAAGCCGATCATCGAGTCGGCCACCAAGGCCTGCGCCAAGCCGCAAGCCTTGAAGCTGGACGACAGCGCTGATGTGCCGCTGCTCAAAGAAATCAAGCGCGCGAGTGTGCCGACGCTCAGCCTGGACGGCGACATCATCGTGCAGCCTGTGGTGCGCACCAAGAAGGGCAACGAATTCGTCTCGCCCGCCACGATCGCCGAAGTGGCCGATTACTTGGTCAAGAACCCCACCACCACATTGCTTGCAGGCAGCACCGAAATCGGTCTGCAGGTCAACAAGCAGTTCGCACGCCCTGACCACATCATGTATTTGGGCAATGTGGCCGAGCTGCGTCAGGTCAAAGAGACCGACAAGGTCTGGCGCATCGGCGCGGCCGTGTCCTTGACGCAAGTCGAAACTTTGATCGCCAAGGCCTACCCCGACTTTGCCGAAGTGCTGCGCCGCTTTGGCTCGCCCCCTATCCGCTCCACCGCCACGCTGGCGGGCAACATCGCCAACGGCTCGCCCATTGGCGACTCCATGCCTTGCTTGCTGGCGCTGGGTGCTAACTTGGTGTTGCGCCGTGGCGAGAAGACCCGCAACGTGTTGCTGGAAAACTTCTACACCGGCATGAAGAAAAGCGTGCTCGAAGCCGGTGAGTTCATCGAAGCGGTGGAGTTGGCCAAGCCCGTGGCGGGCCAAGTGTTCCGTGCCCACAAGGTGAGCAAGCGTTTTGAGCAAGACATTTCGGCCACGTGTGCGGCCATCAGCTACACACTGCAAGGCGGCAAGCTGTCTGGCGTGAAACTGGCCTACAACGGCCTGAGCCCCTTCCCAGCCCGTGCACCCAAATTGGAAGCTGTGCTTGAAGGCAAGGCACCAGCCGATGTGACCTCGGCCGATCTGGATGCCGCGATTGCCGCGAGCTTCACCGCCCGCGACGGCTTGCGTGCCACATGGGCTTACCGCGCTTTGGTGGCCCGTAACCTGGCCCTGGAATTCATCGAAGAACAGAAAGAGGTGGCTTGAATGAACGCTCCTACCGCACTCAAAAACCTGCTGCCTGTGTCAGGCGTTCAGCAAGGCACCGACGTGGTCCACGAGTCCGCGCACCTGCACGTGACCGGCTCTGCCACTTACATCGACGACATCCCTGAGCACGCGGGCACTTTGTATGCCGCGCTCATCTTGTCGCCCGTGGCGCATGGCGAGTTGATTGGCGACGGCATTGACCGCGAAGCCATCCTCAAAGAGCACGGCGTCGTAGCCGTTTACACCGCCAAAGACATTCCGGGCGAAAACAACTGCGGCCCCATCGTGCACGATGACCCGTTCCTGGCCGCTGGCAAGGTCGAGTTTGTGGGCCAGGCTGTCGCCGTGGTCGTGGCGCGCAACATGCTCTATGCCCGCGAAGCCGCCCACAAAGCCCAAGTTTTGGTGAAAGAGCTCAAGCCGATTTTGACGGTGGAAGAGGCCATGGAAGCGGGCAGCTTCATCATGCCGCCCAAAGGCATCACACGCGGTGACGCCGCCGCGGCGATTGCCAATGCACCGCACAAAATCAAAGGCACGACCCGCACCGGTCAGCAAGAGCAGTTTTACCTCGAAGGCCAGATCACCTACGCGGTGCCTAAGGAAGATGGCCAGCTCACTCTTTACGTGTCGACCCAGCACCCCGACGGCAACCAGCGCGAAGCCGCGCACGCCCTGAACTTGCACACCAATGACGTGGAAGTGATCTGCCGCCGCATGGGTGGCGGCTTTGGCGGCAAGGAAGGCAACGCCAGCATCTTCAGCCAAAGCGCCGCCTTGGCCGCGCACAAACTGGGCAAGCCGGTCAAGCTGCGCGTCAACCGCGACGACGACATGACCATCACCGGCAAGCGCCACGATTTCCGCATCGACTACGAAGTGGGTTTTGACGACACGGGCCGCGCATGCCTGCACATCCACAACACCTACCCCCTGCCGGCCCTCAAGCTGGTGAGCCACCGCTGCAAAACCAACACGCAAAGTGCCACCGCTTTCCGGGGTTTCGGCGGCCCCCAAGGCATGTTCGGCATCGAAACAGTGATGGACGAGATCGCGATGACCTTGGGCAAAGACCCCTTGGAAGTGCGCAAGCTCAACCTTTACAAAGACCCGGCCATCAGCGGCACGCCCGACACCATGACCACCCAATACAACCAGCTCATCGAAGACTGGGTGGGTGACAAGGTGATCGAGCAGGTCGAGCAGGAATCCCAATACGCCGAGCGCCGCGCTCAGGTGCAAGCCTTCAACGCCAAGAGCAAAAACCGCAAGCGTGGTTTGTCGTTGGTGCCTTTGAAGTTCGGCATCAGCTTCACGGCCACCCATTTGAACCAAGGCGGCGCCTTGCTGGTGGTTTACATGGACGGCTCGGTGAGCTGTAACCACGGCGGCACCGAAATGGGCCAGGGCCTGAACACCAAGATGGCGCAGGTGTGTGCCGATGGTTTGGGCATCAGCGTGGACCATGTGCGCATCACGGCCACCGACTCACAAAAAGTGCCCAACGCCTCGGCCACCTCGGCTTCCAGCGGTGCCGACATCAATGGCGCGGCCATCATGAACGCCACTGCGCAAATGCGTGAGCGCTTGAAGCCTGTGGCCGCACGCATGCTGGGTTGTGCCGAAAGCGATGTGACCTTCGCCAACAACGAAGTGCATGGCGGCGGCAAAGCCGTCAAATGGGCCGACGTGACCAAGCAGGCGTGGCTCGACCGCGTGGGCTTGAGCGTCACTGGCTTTTACATGACGCCCGAAATCAAATACGACTTCACCACTTTGAACGGCCGTGCTTTCTATTACTACTGCTACGGCGCTGCCGTGAGCGAAGTGGAAATCGACACCCGCACCGGCGAGTGGTGGCTCAAGGCCGTGGACATCGTGCACGACGTGGGCCGCAGCATCAACCCCGCATTGGACAAAGGCCAGATCGAAGGCGCGTTTGTGCAAGGCATGGGATGGCTCACCATGGAAGAATGCATCTGGGACAAGAAGGGCAAGCTGCTCACGCACGGCCCCAGCACCTACAAAATCCCAGTGGCAGGCGACATTCCTGAACACTTCAATGTGTCTTTATTCGACAACGCCAACTTGAAGCCCACGCCTTTCAACAGCAAGGCCACGGGCGAGCCACCTTTGATGCTGGGCCTGTCGACCTTCTTTGCCCTGCGCGATGCGGTGGCCGCCAGCGCCGACCACAAAGCTGTGGTGCACATGGACGCACCGGCCACGCCCGAGCGCATCTTGATGGCTTGCGAAAGCGTCAAGGCCCAAGCGGGTCTGTGAGCTGAACACGGCTCTTGTCAAGCGCCGCCTGGTGGTCCATCAGGCGGCCTTTTTCTTGGGCCTTTGCAAAAGGACTTCATGCCCATTACTGCGTTGATTTTTGACCTTGATGGCACGCTGGTGGACAGCGAAGCGCCAGGCCTGGATGTGCTGCACCAGATGGCGGCAAACCTGGGTGCGCCGTGGGGGCGCCAAGAGATGCATGCACGCTTTGGCGGGGTTCCCATGGCGCGTTGCGTCAGCACCATCGCTGCGCATGTGTCGCCGCAGCACCAGCCGCTCGATGAGGTGGCTTTTCTCAAGCAACTGCGCCTGAACATGGCCACACGCTTTCGCGAAGGCTTGGACGAAATCTCTGGTGCGACCTCTTTGTTGCAGGCATTGCAGGCACGTCACATGCCTTTTGCCATCGGCACCAACGGCCCCCGCGAAAAAGCGGAGATCACTTTGGGCATCACCGGCTTGAGGCCCTACTTTGGCGAGCGCTTGTTTTGTGCGCCGGAGGTGGGCAGCTTCAAGCCCGAGCCGGGTTTGTTTTGGCATGCCGCAGCCGCCTTAGGGTTAGCGCCTTCAGCCTGTGGGGTGGTTGAAGACAGCTTGCCCGGCCTGCAAGCGGGCCTTGCAGCAGGCATGCAGGTGTTCAGCCTGCACCCCCGACAAGGCTTGCCAGCCGATGTGGCTGCGCGTGTGCATTTCATCGACGGTTTGCAGCCCCTGCAGGCCTTGCTTTCCACAGCTCTTTTTCAACACCATGCACCCCTTTGACCAGGCCATCGCGCTCAAGACCACCGATCAAGGTTTTCAAGCGCACACCAGCCCAGACTACGCCAACATGGTCGGGCCTTATGGCGGCGTGACCTGTGCCATCTTGCTCAATGCCGCGCTGCAGCACCCTGATCGTATTGGGGTGCCGATTGCCCTGACGGTGAACTTTGCCGCGCCCATTGCGGATGGCCCCTACAGCATCACCGCTCGCGCGGCGCGTACCAACCGGTCCACCCAGCACTGGCTCATCGAAGCCACGCAGGACGGCGGTGTGGTGGCCCTGGCCACTGCGGTGTTTGCGCTGCGGCGCAGCACCTGGTCGGCCGATGAGGCCCAGCCCCCTCAAGACATGCCAGCGCCCGAGACCTTGCCGCGCATGGCCACCGACCGGCGCCCCACCTGGGTTAAGCATTACGACATGCGCTGGCCACAAGGCGATGTGTTCCAGCAGTTCGATGGCCAGGAGTACCCCGATTCGGCCACGCGGGCTTGGCTGCGCGATGATCCGCCGCGCGCTTTGGATTTCGCCTCACTGGCGGCCATCAGCGACCATTTTTTGCCCCGGATTTTCATGCGCCGCCGCATCCTCACGCCCGTGGGCAGTGTGTCGATCACCACCTACTTTCATGCCGATGAGGCCGCACTGGCCTTGCAAGGCGATCGCTTTGTGATGGGCACGGCCAGAGCATTGAAATTCCACAACGGGTTTTTCGACCAGAGCGGTGAAATCTGGAGCGCTGACGGCCAATTGCTGGCCAGCACGCACCAGACGGTTTACTTCAAGGCGTAAGTCCGCTTAGTCCTGGCCTTCGGTGAGCGTGTCGAGCTGGAACTTGCCGCTCTTGTGCCACAGCCAGGTGTCGGTATAGGTGACCTGGCTCAGATTTTTGGGGGCAGGGTAGGGGGCGGCGGCCTTGACCATGCGCTCGATCTCGGCCATCACCTCTGGCGCATGCTTGGGGGCCCGCTTCCAGCTCAGGGCTTTGACTTGACCTTGGCGGTCGATGTCCACATCCAGCACGCCCACCGCATGCAGCATGGGGGGCATGCGGCCTTTGAAGATGCGGTCTTTGTTCAAAACATACAAATGGCCTGCGGCGTCTTTGCGGTACTCTTTGGGCGTCACGGCCGTTGTGGGTGCCGCTGCCTGGGGTTTTGTTTCAGGCAGATCTGGCCAGCTTTGGCTGGAATAGCCGCTGGGCGGTTTGGCGCGGTCTGTGGTGCAACCGCTGAGCAAGGCCAGACCCGCCGCGCCCAAGCCCATCAGGGCGGTGACGATGGCTTGGGGGGTGGTGCGCAATGTCTTCACGTGCAGGTCCTTGGTCGTTGGCATACTCGGTGTTTACAGATCAATTGTGTCACTGACGCACCCCGGTGTGAATCGAGCGGCGCAGAAATGGATAAAGCCCGTGAATTGGATGGAATTGTCATTGCAGCAACTGGCCACGGCGTCGGGGGTGGTGGTCACCGTGTTGGCCACCCAGGGCTCGGTGCCACGCGGTCCAGGCACCCGCATGGTGGTGTTTGCACAGAGCGAGCTGGGCACCATCGGTGGCGGTCACCTGGAGTTTCAGGCCATCGCCCATGCCCGCTTGCTGCTGGCCGGGCAAACCGAAGTCACCGAGCTGCGCCACGTCTTGGGCCCCAGCTTGGGGCAGTGCTGCGGCGGTGCCGTGGCCTTGCAGTTCGAGCGGGTGAGCGCTGACGATGTGCCCCGCTTGACAGCGCTGCTCAGGCCCGAGCGCACACCGCTGGCGCTGTTTGGCGGCGGCCATGTGGGCAAAGCCCTGGTCAAAACACTGGCCCCTTTGCCTTTTGCCGTGCGCTGGGTGGACAGCCGCGACGAGATCTTCCCGCCCGATGTGCCAGACGGCGTGGACTGCGAGCACTCCAACCCGGTGCAGGCTGCGGTGGCCGATTTGGCCCCCGGCAGTCGCGTGCTGATCATGAGCTTCAGCCATGCCGAAGACCTGGACGTGGTGGTCGCCTGCCTCAAGCGTCTGCGTGAGCGGGGCGATTTGCCTTTTGTGGGCCTGATCGGCAGCAAAACCAAATGGGCCACCTTCCGCCACCGGCTGGAAGACCGGGGCTTCAGTGCCGAGGAAATCGCCCAAATCACCTGCCCCATCGGGGTGCCGGGCATCGCCGGCAAGGAGCCCGAAGTCATCGCCGTGGCGGTCGCGGCACAACTCTTGCAGACGCTGTAAATCTGGCGCACTGGTTTTCCCTGAGGACTTCGGGGTTCAGGGCGCTGGATTCGCAAGTCAAAACTGTATACACTTCGGTGCACTGGTCGCAGCGGCGCTGGAAACCCTCGGGTTTCATGTTCGCGACCGAATGATCGCTCACAGGGCCCGCGGTGGTGAGACGGTCGGAGATCCTTCATGGAAACGTATCTGCTGGAATGGGCCAATCTTTTGCTGCGCTGGGTGCACGTCATCACCGCCATCGCCTGGATTGGTTCCTCGTTTTACTTTGTCTTTCTGGACAACAACCTGCAAAAACCCAACTCGCCCGACCTGCTCGAAAAAGGCGTGGGTGGCGCCATTTGGGCGGTGCACGGCGGTGGTTTTTACAACCCGCAAAAGTACATGGTGGCGCCCAAGAAAATCCACACCAAACTGCACTGGTTTTATTGGGAAAGTTACTCCACTTGGCTGAGCGGTTTTGCGCTGTTCACCGTGCTGTACCTTTACAACGCGGGCACCTTCCTCATCGACAAATCGCTGATGGACTGGTCCCCCGTGGTGGCGGGCTCGGCCGCAGTCGGCTTTTTGGCGGCTTTCTGGATCGTCTATGACCTGGTTTGCCGCGTGTTCGGCTTCCGCAAAAACGGGGAGCTGATCGTCGCTGGCTTGATGATCGTGGTCATCGCTTTTGCTTCGTGGTTGGCCAACCAGCTGTTTGCCGGCCGTGCGGCCTTTTTGCTGGTGGGCGCCATGATCGCCACCGCCATGAGCGCCAACGTGTTCTTCTGGATCATCCCTGGCCAGCGCAAAGTGGTGGCCGCCATGACCAGTGGCGAAGCCTATGACGCCAACGCCTTGGCCATCCACGGCAAGCGCGGCAAGCAGCGCAGCGTGCACAACACCTATTTCACGCTGCCCGTCATCTTTGCGATGCTGAGCAACCACTACAGCTTCTTGTACACGCACGAACACCGCTGGGTGCTCTTGTTTGTGATGATGTTTGCCGGTGCTTTGATCCGTCAGTTCTTTGTGCAACGCCATGCCTTCCACCTGGGCCGCGCGGCCAACCCTTGGCCATTTGCGGCCGTGGGTGTGGTGCTGATTGCGGGCGTCATCGTGGCCTTGAAGCCTGCAGCGCCTGTGGCATCAGCCGCCCCGGCAGCGCCTGTGGCCTTTGCGCAAGTCAAAACCGTGATCGAGCAGCGCTGCTACAGCTGCCACGGCGAGCAGGTGCAAATGAAAAACGTGCGCCTGGACAGCCCGGAGTTGATCAAGCAGCACGCGCAAAACGTCTACCAGCAAGTGGTGGTCAGCAAGCAAATGCCCATGAACAATGCCACGGGCATCACCGACGAGGAACGCGCCCTGATCGGGCGTTGGTTCCATTCGGGTGCCAAGGTGGAATAAGGGGACAGGGCGAACAAAACCACGCTCGTGGTTTTGTTCGCGGTTTCAAGTGGCCGCTTTGGGGCTGCGCAGCTTGCCCCAAGCCCAGGTGGCCACGGGCCAGAGCAAGATGATGAAGGTGCCGACCGCCAACCACATGGCAATGGGGCGGGTGAAGAACACCATGGGGTCGCCATCGGACTTGATCATGGAGGTGACAAAGTTTTCCTCCATCATGGTGCCCAGCACCACACCCAAAATGGCTGGCGCCACCGGGAAGCCGTTTTCTTCGAGCACAAAAGACACCAGCCCAAAGAACAAGATCAAGGTCACGCCCCACACCGAGTTGTTGATGGAGAACGAGCCGACGATGCAGAAGATCAAGATGATCGGCATCAGGATGTTGCGCGGCACCCGCAAAATTTTGGTGGCCAGCCGCACCGTCAGCCAACCCAATGGCACCATGATGATGTTGGCCAAGATGAAGACCAAAAAGATGGCGTAAATGTTCTCCGGGTTGTTCACAAAAATCATGGGCCCGGGGTTCATGTTTTTCAGGTACAGCACGCCAATGGCGATGGCGGTGATCGAATCACCTGGAATGCCAAAGACGATCGCCGGGATCCACGCGCCAGCCAAGGAAGAGTTGTTGGCCGCACCGGACTCCACAATCCCTTCGACGTGGCCAGTGCCGAACTTTTCGGGCTCCTTGGAAAACTTCTTGCTCATCGCATAGCTCAGCCATGAGGCCATGTCGGCGCCTGAGCCAGGCTGGATGCCAATGACGGTGCCCAAGGCACTGCCGCGCACCAAAGGCCAGCGGTATTTTTTGAGCAAGTCCCACATGCCTGAAAAAATATTGCCGATCTTTTCGGTGGCAATGATGGGGCTCGGGTCGGTGTTGGTGATGTAGCGCAGCAGCTCGGAAACCGCAAACATGCCCACCATCATGGGGATCAGCTCGACCCCGCTCATGAGCTCGTTCATGCCAAACGTGAAGCGTGGCAGACCGGCTGGATTTTCCAGTCCGATGCAAGCGATCAACAAACCCAGCAGCAAGGTGATGCAGGCTTTCAAGACGCTGGCATTGCCAATGAACACCGCCCCAGCCAGGCCCAAAATGACCAGCCAGAAATACTCGAAGGAGGAAAACTTCAAGGCAATCTCGGCCAGTGCGGGCGAGAACATCACCATCACCAAGGTGCCGAACAAGCCCCCAATGGCCGAGAAGACCAAGCCCGCGCCCAGGGCGACCTCGGCTTGACCTTTCAAGGTCATTTGGTAGGCCTCGTCGGTGTAGGCGGCAGAGGCGGGCGTGCCCGGAATGCGCAGCAATGCGCCCGGGATGTCGCCCGAGAAAATCGCCATGGCCGTGGCCGTGACGATGGCCGCGATGGCCGGCACGGGCGGCATGAAAAAGGTGATCGGCACCAAGAGGGCCGTGGCCATGGTGGCGCTCAGTCCAGGGATACAACCCACAAACAGGCCGAACATGGCCGAGCAAGCAATCACCAGCAGAACGTAGGGGTCAAACACCAGCCAAAAGGCTTGGAGCAACACTGCAGAGGTCATGGTGAGTCCTTCTTACCATTGAAAGGGGGTCAAGAGCCCCCAAGGCAAAGGCACGCGCAGGCCTTTGTAGAAAATGGTGTGAATGACGAAGCTGGTGACGATGGCGATCGGCAAGATCAATTTGCCGCGCACACCCAGCGCCATGAACATCACCGACAAAATCGCAATGGCGCAAAAGATGAAGCCCAGGCGGTCTGACAAATAAATGTAGAACAGCAAGCAGGCCACTGTGATCACGAAATTGCGCGCATGAAAGCGCGACTTGAGCCAGGCCCCCATTTCGACCCAAGGCTCGTGTTGCTTGGCCTTCAGGCCTTTGATGATCAAGAGCACGGCACACACCGCCAAGAGGGTGGCCAACAAACCGGGGAAGGCCCCCGGCCCGATGTTTTGCCCTGGGATGACGGGGAAGTGTCTGACGGTGTTCAAAATGGCGAGTGCCAGCGCCAAAAGCGCGGCACCCACCAAGGTGTCATTGAATTTCATGGGCTGCTTATTTGGCCAAACCCAAGGACTTCATGACCACGCCCATGTCGGCATCGCCTTTGGCCATGAACTGTTCAAAGCCTTTGCTGTCGGCGTAAATGGTGCCAAAGCCGCGTTGTTGCATGAAGCCTTGGAATTCCTGGCTGTCGTAAATTTTCTTCATCGCGGCCCCCAATTTGGCTTGGATGTCAGCTGGCAAGCCTTTGGGCGCTGCAATGCCGCGCCATGCGCCAATCGCCCAGTTGCTGCCGGTGGCCGCTTTCAGGGTGGGCACGTTCGGGTACAGGCCAGACGGTTGGCTGGCCATCAGCGCCAGTGGGCGGGCTTTGCCGGCATCGATCAGGGCGCGGGCCTCGGGCAATGAGCAGGTCACAAACTCGATGCCGCCAGCGGCCAGGTCGTTCATGGCCGGTGCTGCGCCGTTGGAGGGCACCCAGGGTGCTGCGCTCACGGGCACTTTCAAATCGTTGAGCATGCCTGCCAAAGCCAGGTGCCAGATGCCGCCTTGGCCGGTGCCGGAAGCCTTGAACTTGCCGGGGTTGGCCTTGATGGCGTTCACCAGGTCGCCCAGATTTTTGTAGGGCGCATCGGCACGCACCGTGACGCCGGCGGGGTCGATGTTCATCAAGGCAATCGGGGTGTAGTCGGTGGGGGCCAGTTGGGTCAAGCCGGCCCAATGCATCATCGAAATTTCGACCGTGATCATGCCGATCGTGTAGCCATCGGGCGCAGCGGTGGCGATGGCCGAGTGGCCCACCACGCCGTTGCCGCCGGTGCGGTTGACCACGTTGACCGGTTGGCCCATTTCTTTTTCCAACAAGGCCGCGACGATGCGGGCTGTGGCATCGGTGCCACCGCCTGCGCCCCAAGGCACGACCATGGTGATGGGGCGGGTGGGAAAGCTTTGGGCCAGCGCGGCACCACACAGCGACAGCGCGGCTGCAGCGCAGGCCACGGACTTGATCAATTGACGGCGAATCATCATGTTTGTCTCCTAAGGGGTTCAAATGGCATCAAACGCAGCGTCGCATCGGGCCGACACGCACATACATTCAAAGCCGAAAGGCCCTAAAGAAGGGTTATGCAGGCGACATCTGGCCCTCAGGATTACCCGATGTGGGTCTTGACAAATGCCCGCGATGGGTTCAGCGCAAGGCTTGCAAAACCTCGTCTCGGCTGGGGCATCCCAGCCGTCCGCCAAACTGCGTGCACTTGAGCGAGGCGGCCACGCAGGCAAAACGTGCGGCCTGCGCCATGGTTTGCCCTTCCAAAATGGCCAAGGCCAGTGCGCCGTGGAAAACGTCCCCAGCGGCCAAGGTGTCCACGGCCCGGATCGCCAAGGCAGGGGCGTGGGCAATGGCGCCATCCTGCACCCAGTAGTAACCGTCTTCGCCGCAGCTGGCGCCCACATGCAGGCTGTGTTTTTGCGCCACTTGCAGCAAGGCTTCCTGCACATCGTGCAGGCCGGTGTAGGCGCGCAAGCCCGCATCAGAAAACACCGCGTAGTCGGCCAGCGGCATCAGGCTTTGCAGCACCGCTTGAGGCGCCACATCGCCGTCCACCATGGTGCGCACGCCGCGCTGCCTGGCCGCGTGCAAGGCTGCTAGCGCCCCTTCTGGCCAGCGCACATCGCAATGCAGCAGATCGGTCTGCGCCAGTTCATGCAAAGGCAACCAGTCGGGCGAGGTGTCCACTTGCGGGTCGTGAAACGGCACCACCAAACGTTGCCCCTGCGCGTCCACAATCACCGCCGCATGCGATGAGCGTGCACCGGGTACGGTGTGCAGTCCTTGTGCGTCCACACCTTCTTGGGCCAAGGCTTGCCGCATGGCATGGGCTTCGGCGTCTTCGCCGACCCGGGCCCAGACCTGTGCTTGCCCGCCCAACTTTTGGAAGGCGCAAGCGGCGGACACTGCCATGCCATCGACCACAGTACACCGCTGGCTGGCCATCACTTTGGCCGGTGCAGATTCGATGCGTTCGACCTGAAAAATCGCCGTGGTGCAGATCGCACCCAATGCCACCATGCGCGGGCGTTTGGCCATGGCCTCAGCCCTGCGCGAAAGCGCTGGCCTGTTGTGCCAAGGCCGTGATGCCGGCCCAATCGCGGTCGCCCAGCATGTCTTGCGGAACGACCCAAGAGCCGCCCACGGTGCGGCAATTGGGCAGCTTCAGGTAGGTCGGGATATCGGCCGGGCGGATGCCCCCGGTGGGGCAAAACAAGACGTCCGGAAACACGCCGCTCATGTCCTTGATCCAGTTCGCGCCGGCGGCGCCTTGGGCCGGAAAGTATTTGAGTTCTTTCAGGCCCCAGCCCCGGGCTTGCATGACTTCGCTGGCGGTGGCCACGCCGGGCAAAAAAGGAAACTGGGTGGCCGCAATCGCGCCGGCCAACTCGGGGGTGAGCCCGGGCGATACGCCAAATTTGGCGCCCGCTTGGCGTGCGGTTTGCACATCTTCGGGGGTCATCAAGGTGCCCATGCCAATGTCGGCCTCGGGGGCGGCTTCCAACATGGCGCGCAGCGCGGCCACGCTTTGGGGGGTGCGCATCACGACTTCAAAAACCGAGATACCGCCTCCCACCAAAGCCAAGGCCAAATCACCGGCCAAGCGGGCGTCGTGCAGCGTCAGGATCGGCATCACCGGGGTGCGTGCCAGCATCTCGCGCATGGATCGTGGGCTCATGAAAACCTCCTGAGGGATTTGATGCGTCAGCTCAGGGTGCTGGGCAAATGGATATGGAATTTTTGCGCCCAAGGCGCCAGCATGGGCATGATGTTTGGGTACAGGGCCACGCCTTGGCTGGCGCTGCTGGCCTTGAGCTTCAGGCCCCGCTCACCCGGTGTGCGCACCCAGGTGCTCGCTTGGGCTGGGCGCGATGCATGGCACTGCTTGGCAACCGCATCGACTTGGGTGTTGTAGGCACTCAAACCTGCAAACGCACGCGGATCGATGATCTGCAAAAACACCGTGGCGCCCCAACCCTCGGGCGCGTCGGCGCGGCCATGACCGGCCAGGCCGCCCGTGAGCGCTTCCACCATCCAGCTCAGGCCATAGCCTTTGTGGCCCGCATCCATGCCGCCCAGCGGCAAGATCGTGCCCTTGGGTTCGTTGAACAGCACGGCAGGGTCTCTGCTGGCTTGGCCGTGGCCGTCCATCACCCATTCGGCGGGCAGCAGGCCGCCCTCTTTGTGCAGGCGGTTGGTCATGCCGTTGGTGGTGGACGAGGTGGAGACATCGATCAGCACCGGCAGCCCCGAAGTGGGAATGCCCACCGACATGGGGTTGGGCGTGAACACCGGGTCCAGCCCGCCAAAGGGCGCGATGCTGGCCGCATTGGGGTCCGAGCAGTGCAAGAGCATCATGAGGCCCTGGTCCGTCACCCGCTGGTGGTAAGCCGCCAGGCAAGCGATGTGGTGGCTGCGCCGGATGACCACGGTGCCCGTGCCTTGTGTGCGGGCGCGCTGCGTGGCCAGGTCGATGGCCTTGAGCACCAACCAAGGGCCAGGCAAGCGCTGGCCGTCCCAAGTCACGGCCGCAGGGTGGTCAGACACCACCAGCGGCTCGCCATCTTTGCGCATCTTGCCCGACTCCAGTTCGGCCAGATAAGGCGCCAGCAAAGCCAGGCCATGCGTGGTGTGGCCCAGCAAGTCGCCCTCCAGCAACACGTCAGCCACGGCCTGCGCCTTGTCCGGCGGCATGCCCGCAGATTGCAACAATTGATCGGCAAAAGCCAAGAGGTCAGAAGCGGCGTAGTTCATGCGCTTCATCATAAAAAGAAGCCCGGGGTGAGCTGTCGCCACTTGGACTCGTTGCCACTGCCGCCATGGCCCACAAGCCTGCAGCAACAGCACGAGCCCCGATCAGCGCGCAGCCAAGGCCAACTGCAAAGCCAACTGGTTGTGCCGCTCGATCAAGGGCCCCATGTCCACGGTGGTGATCTGGCCTTGGCGTACCACCACGCGGCCATTGACGATGGTGTAGTGGGCGTTGTCGCTGGCGCACAGCAAGAGCGCGCCCACCGGGTCGTGGACCGCACCGCCCGCCATGCTGAGGGTGTCGGTGCAGAACAACGCGATGTCGGCGCAATAGCCTTCTTTGATTTGACCCAGCTCGTGGGCGCGGCCCAGCACTTGGGCGCCACCGCGCGTGGCCAGGCGCAGGGCGTCGCGGGGTGTCATGTCGGCGGGGCCGTGGTCACAGCCGAACACGGTGCGCCCGCCCTCGACGTGCGGTGGTTCCATGGCGCGTCTGACTCGCGCCAGCAGCATGGCTTGGCGGGCTTCGTTCAGCAAGTGCGCTGCATCGTTGCTGGCGCTGCCGTCCACACCCAGGCCAATCGGTACGCCCGCGTCCAGCATTTTGCGCAGCGGCAAGATGCCGCTGGCCAATCGCATGTTGCTGCAGGGGCAGTGGGCAATGCCGGTGCGTGTGCGTGCAAACAAATAGGTGCCTTCGTCGTCGAGCTTCACGCCATGCGCATGCCACACGTCGTCGCCCACCCAGCCCAAATCTTCGGCGTATTGCGCGGGCGTGCAGTTGAACTTCTCGCGGGTGTAGGCGATGTCGTGGTCGTTTTCGGCCAGGTGGGTGTGCAGGCGCACGCCGTGGGCGCGGGCCAGCTTGGCCGCTTCGCGCATCAGGTCTTGGCTCACGCTGAAGGGTGAGCAGGGCGCCACGGC
>NKIO01000116.1 GCA_002255935.1 Comamonadaceae bacterium PBBC2 | reverse complement strand
CGATCACCCGATCCACACCCGACTCACCAATGGCCGCAGGCGCACCCAAGGCGTTGCCATAAAAGGTGTAGAACTTGCCTTCGTAACCCGCTTCACGCGCAGCCTTGACCAGCAAGGTCAAATCGTTGCCCCAATTGCCCGTGATGATGGCCTGAGCGCCACTGGCCTTGATCTTGGCCGCATAGGGCAAGAAGTCTTTCACACGGCCCACGGGGTGCAACTCGTCGCCCACGATCTTCACATCCGGGCGCTGCTTGGCCAATTGGTTTTTCGCTTCGCGAAGGACGGCCTGACCAAAGCTGTAGTCCTGTCCGATCAGGTACGCCGATTTGAGCTTCTTGTCCTCTCGCAGCACCTGCATCAGCGCGGCCATGCGCATGTCGGCATGGGCATCAAAACGAAAATGCCAGAAGCTGCATTTCTCATTGGTGAGCGCGGGATCGACCGCGGCGTAGTTCAAGAACAAAACCCGTTTGGCGGGCTCGCGCTCGTTGTGCTTGTTGATGGCATCGATGAGTGCAGCGGCATTGGCCGAAGAATTGCCCTGCAAGATCACCTGCGCACCGTCATCGATGGCGGATTTGAGCGCCGACAATGCTTCTTCGCTTTGGCCCTTGCTGTCATAACGCTCCAGCGCCATCGCCCGAGTGCCTTGCGCGGTTTTGACGCCCCCCCGCGCATTGACCCGCTCAACCGCCCAGGAGATGTTGCGCACCACCGCCTCGCCGGTGTTGGCAAAAGGACCACTCAGACCTTCGATCAAGGCCAATTTGATCGGCTGAGGGGATTGGGCCATCGCCGGCATGAGGCCCCAAGCGGCGCACACGAACACAAGAACACAGCGGGTAAACATCGATAAACGCATAAAAACATCCCGCTAACGGGTCAAGCAAAGTAAAAAGGGGCGGAGTTTAACGGAGCCCAAAGGTTTGGGCGCCAGGGCCATTCAGGCCAATTCGTGCAGGGGCCAGCGCGGTTTGACATCAAAGCTGTAGCGGGCCTCGGCCATTTGTGCACCGGACTGCAAGCGCATGGCCGCAGCCATGGCGATCATGGCGCCGTTGTCGGTGCACAGGTGCAGCTCGGGGTAATGCACGCGGACACGGGCTTTGGCGCAGGCCGCATTGAGCTGCGAGCGCAGCTCGCGGTTGGCCCCCACGCCACCGGCCACCACCAGCCGTTTCATACCCGTGGCCTTGAGGGCGTTCATGGATTTCTTGAGCAAGACCGCCACAATGGCCGCTTGGGTCGATGCAGCCAAGTCGGCCCGCTCGGGGGCGCCTTCGGTGTGCGCTGCAGGGCCGATTTTCTGGCTTTGGGTGAGCACCGCCGTTTTGAGGCCGGCAAAAGAAAAATCAAAATCACCGCTGTGCAGCAAAGGGCGCGGCAATTTGTAGGCCGCAGGGTTGCCCTGCTCGGCCAAACGCGACAAGCCGGGGCCGCCCGGATAAGGCAAGCCCATGAGCTTGGCCGACTTGTCAAAGGCTTCACCGGCAGCGTCGTCAATGGTTTCGCCCAGCAATTCGTAGCGGCCCACGCCGTCCACCCGCATCAGCTGGGTGTGACCGCCGGACACAAGCAGGGCAATGAAGGGGAACTCGGGCGGATCGGCGCTCAAAAAAGGCGAGAGCAAATGCCCCTCCAGGTGGTGCACGCCCAGCACCGGCTTGCCCAAGGCGGCCGCCAATGCGCAGGCCACACCTGAGCCCACCAGCAGTGCGCCCGCCAAACCCGGCCCCCGGGTGTAGGCCACCACATCCACATCGGCCAAAGTGGCCCCGGCCTCTTGCATGACCTGACGGGTCAGCGGCAGCACGCGGCGGATGTGGTCGCGGCTGGCCAACTCGGGTACCACACCGCCATAGGCTTGGTGCATCTCGATCTGGCTGTAGAGCGCGTGCGACAACAGACGCGGCCATGCGTCACCCGTGGTTTCGACCAAGGCCACACCGGTCTCGTCGCAAGATGATTCAATACCCAAAATTCGCATAACAGGTAGTTTAAGCGGGGCATGGGTGCAAGCCTGGCCCTTGGCCATAATCCTTGCAAGGCCTGCGCCCACCCACCTGCCACACGACGCGTCAGCCCTGCTGCCCTTGGGCGGTTCGGGCAAATGATGGCCTACAAGGCAGACTCCACCATGCACTCACATTGAATTGCCCATGACCACACTCCGACTGATTTCTTCCATGGCCACCAAGCCGCTGCTGGCCGATTTGGTGGCGCTTTACAAGACGCAAGCCCCAGGCGTTGAGGTTCTGGTCGAATCCGTGGGCGGCGTGGACGCGGCCAAGCGGGTGCAAGCCGGTAAAGCGTTTGACTGTGTGGTCTTGGCCAGCAACGCCATCGACACCTTGATCGCCGATGGCAAAGCCCTGGCAGGCAGCCGTGTGGACCTGGTCCATTCGGGGGTGGCCGTGGCGGTGCCCGCAGGGGCCGAGCCACCCGACATTTCGACCGAGGAGTCCCTCAAACAGGCCATCCTCAGCGCCCGCACCTTGGGCTATTCCACAGGCCCCAGCGGCGTGCAGCTGGCCAAACAGTTCGACCGATGGGGCATCACCGAACAGATCCAAGACCGCATCGTGCAGGCCAAGCCTGGCGTGCCCGTGGGCGCATTGATTGCCCAAGGCGAGGTGGCCCTGGGTTTTCAGCAACTCAGCGAGATGATGGGTGTTGCCGGCATCACCGTGCTGGGCCCCTTGCCCGACGCGGTGCAGATCACCACCACCTTCTCAGGCAGCGTGGCCGCCACAAGCACCCAAGCGCAGGCTGTGCGCGATCTGCTGGCGTTTTGGGCGTCGGCCGCCACCCAAGACACCAAAGTGCGCCACGGCATGGTGGCGGCTTGAAGCTGCCGCCCGGAAAGTCGCGCGAAAGGCAGGCGCTTGTAGGGTCATAGGCAAGTCGGCGCGTTTCTTGCAGAAGATGCGCCATGCCAGAAGCTTTGAGAATCGTTGTCATCATCTCCGACCCCGCCTTGGTGGCCGAGGGGGATGACCAGGCGCAAGCCATCGAAGAGCGTTCACGTTTGCTGCGCATTGGACTGCTGGAGGCCGGCTACAACCTGGTGGCCACCTTGCCTGCGGATGTGTTTTTGACCGAACGTCTAGCGCAGTTGCAAGCTGACATGGTGATCGTGGACGCCGAGAGTGATGCCCGCGATGCCCTGGAGCATGTGGTCATGGCCACCCGCGATGAACGCCGCCCGATCGTGATGTTCACCAACGACAACGACACCCGACCCATGAACGAAGCCATGGCTGCGGGCGTGACGGCCTACATCGTGGCGGGGCTGGCCCCAGAACGCATTCATCCCATCTTGACGGTGGCGATGGCGCGCTTCAAACACGAGCAGGCCTTGCTGGCCGAGCTGGACATTGCCCGCGGTGAACTGCAGGACCGCAAATTGATCGACCGGGCCAAAGGCCTTTTGATGGAGCGCCAGGGCCTGACCGAGCAAGAGGCCTATGCCAAGCTGCGTAAAGCGGCCATGAACAAGGGCGTGAAGCTGGTCGAAATCGCTCAGCAGATGGTTGAGATGGCGAAATTGTTGGGCTGATCCATCATCGCCCAACACTTTGGGCTTTTGCACAAGACTTGTGCACCAGACCCGTGCACTGGCCCTTTTGTGGTGCATTCAAGCCCATGAGCAGCCTCAGTACCCAGGAAAAGGCCCACCAAAAAGTTGGCACGCCCTTTGCGTATGTATCAACAAGACCAAAGATGGTCTCAAGCTGCATCAGCCAACGGAGGCTGATGCAGCCAACCGGACAAAGGCGTCCCCATGTGATCGCGTTCTGCAATGCAGGCTCGATCTACATGAGGACGCCTTTTTGTTTTCCTGTTTTGATTTTTTCAAGGAAATGACCATGACCGAACTCCTCAAGAACAGCCTGACCCGTCGAACCGTTTTACAAGCTGCCGCGGTGGGCGCGGCCGGCGTATCCCCTGCCCTGCGCTCGGTGGTGTACGCAGCGGGTTCAGACGCCCCCGAGAAAAAAGAAGTCAAGATCGGTTTCATTCCCCTGACCGATTGCGCCAGCGTCGTCATGGCCTCGGTGCTGGGCCTAGACGTCAAGCATGGCGTGAAGTTCGTACTCAGCAAGGAAGCCAGCTGGGCCGGGGTGCGCGACAAACTGGTCAACGGAGAACTGGATTTCGCCCATGTCTTGTATGGCCTGGTGTACGGCGTGCATCTGGGCATTGGCGGTCCCAAGAAAGACATGGCCGTCTTGATGAACCTGAACCACAACGGCCAGGCCATCACCTTGTCCAAAAAATTGGCCGACAAAGGCGCGGTCGATGGCGCCGGATTGGCCAAGCTGATGGCCAGCGACAAGCGTGATTACACCTTTGCGCAGACCTTCCCCACCGGCACCCATGCGATGTGGCTTTACTACTGGCTGGCGACCTATGGGATTGACCCCTTGAAAGACGCCAAAGTGATCACCGTGCCGCCACCTCAGATGGTGGCCAACATGCGGGTGGGCAATATGGACGGTTACTGCGTGGGAGAGCCTTGGAACCACCGCGCCATCATGGACGGTATCGGCATCACTGCCGCCACCACCCAAGACATCTGGAAGGACCACCCCGAAAAAGTGTTGGGCACCACAGGGG
The DNA here is from genome assembly GCA_002255935.1 of Comamonadaceae bacterium PBBC2. GTDB lineage: Bacteria > Pseudomonadota > Gammaproteobacteria > Burkholderiales > Burkholderiaceae_C > Limnohabitans_A. The sequence continues at coordinate 103 of NKIO01000116.1, read as the reverse complement.
AATTCGTCAAGAAATATCCCAACACAGCACGCGCTGTGACGGCCGCCATCATCGAAGCGGGTCAGTGGCTCGCTGCCAGTTTGCAAAACAAGCTGAAGATGGC
>NKIO01000017.1:53500-59190 GCA_002255935.1 Comamonadaceae bacterium PBBC2 | reverse complement strand
TGTACCGCCTGGGCTGCCGCAGCCCCGAGATCGAATCGGCCTGCCGCAAACCCAGCTGCGTGTTCCCCGGCATCTGCCAGAACCTGACCACCGACCACGGCCCGCTGATCAACATGTACCGCCGGGCGCGCAACCTGAAGGGCATCAAGAAGATCTTGATTGGTTCCGGCCTGCGTTACGACCTGGCCGTGCAGTCGCCCGAATACGTGAAAGAACTGGTGCAGCACCATGTGGGCGGGTATCTCAAGATCGCGCCCGAGCACACCGAGGGCGGCCCGCTGTCCAAGATGATGAAGCCGGGCATCGGCACCTACGACCGCTTCAAGTCGATGTTCGACAAGTACAGCGAAGAAGTGGGTAAAAAGCAGTTCCTCATCCCGTACTTCATCGCCGCCCACCCCGGCACCAGCGACGAAGACATGATGAACCTTGCCATCTGGCTCAAAAAGAACGGGTTCCGCGCTGATCAGGTGCAAACCTTCTACCCCAGCCCCATGGCCACGGCCACGGCCATGTACCACTCCACCCGCAACCCGCTGCGCAAAATCACCCGTGACAGCGAAAAAGTGGACGTGGTCAAAGGCGACAAACGCCGCCGCCTGCACAAAGCGTTTTTGCGCTACCACGACGCCACCAACTGGCCGCTGCTGCGCGAAGCCCTCAAAGCCATGGGCCGGGCGGATTTGATTGGCAACGGCAAACACCATTTGATTCCGAGCTGGCAGCCGCTGACCGAAGACGGCTACAAGAGCGCCCGGCGCAAAAACAGCACGGGTGTGGGTGCCAAGTCGTCGGTGTCTTTGTCGACAGCGCCCAAGCGCTTGGGGCAACCGAAGAAGGGTCAGTTGCTCACGCAGCATACGGGCTTACCGCCGCGCAAGAAAAGCTGATCTGCTCAGCTGTAGGTTGAAGCGTCTGTCCCCATCTGCGCCACCACACACCGCACCCCCAAGTCCGCCATCAAGCGCTGCTGCGCAGGCGCGGGGGCGATGTCGGTGAAGAGGGTGTGGACCACTTTCAGCGGGGCCATCTCGATCATGGCGGGGCGGTCGAATTTGCTGTGGTCGGCCACCAGCCAGACCTGGCGTGACTGGGCCACGATGGCGCGGGCGACCATGACTTCTCGCATGTCGTAGTCGCGCAGGGTGCCGTCGGCGTCGATGCCGCTGATGCCAATGAGGCCAATGTCCACCTTGAACTGGCGGATGAAGTTCAGCGCCGCTTCGCCCACCACACCCAGGTCTTCGGAGCGCACGGTGCCCCCGGCCACGACCACTTCGCATTGCGGGTTGGCGGCCAAGATGCGGGCCACGTGCAGGTTGTTGGTCACCACGCGCAGGTCGCGGTGGTGCAGCAGTTCGCTGGCCACGGCTTCGACGGTGGTGCCGATGTTCATGAAAAGGCTGGCCCCGTGCGGGATGGCCGCCGCCACTTGCCGGGCAATGTCTTGTTTGGCTTCGGACTGGGTGCGCTGGCGTTCGACGTAGGTGGTGTTGCGTGTGGACGAATCGACCGCCCGCACGCCGCCGTGGAAGCGTTCCAGTTGCGACGCTTCGGTCAGTCGCTGGATGTCGCGGCGGGCGGTTTGCAAGGTGATGCCGAACTCTTCGGCCAGCTCTTCGGTCTTGACGCTGCCTTGCTCGCGCACGGCCTGCAAGATGGCAAGTTGTCTCGGGTTCAGGGCCATGGGCGTTGTTTTTCTGCTGTTCTAGGGGTCTTCACCAGTCGGTCAAGAATAGCGCAATTTGCGGGCTTGTTGTCTATACAATCAAAAACGAATCGAATAAATCACTGTTTGTTGATTGTTTAGGGTGTTATTTTGAATATTCAAGGCTTGAATGCGTCACACAAAGACACCGTCTGGGACCTCTTGGTCATCGGCGGTGGCGCCACGGGCTTGGGCGTGGCGCTGCAAGCTGCGCTAGAAGGCCGCAGCGTGACGCTGGTGGAAGCGCGTGACTTTGCCTCTGGAACGTCTTCGCGGTCCACCAAACTCTTGCATGGCGGTGTGCGCTATTTGGCGCAGGGCCGCTTGCGTTTGGTGCGCGAGGCTTTGCGCGAAAGGGCCACCGTCTTGGGCTTGGCGCCGCATTTGGCGCAGCCTTTCCCTTTTGTCGTGCCGGGCGCTGGCTGGTGGTCTTGGGCCTGGACCGGGTTGGGGCTCAAGGCTTACCAATGGTTGTCGGGCCGCTTGAGTTTGGGGGCCACCCAGGCCCTGTCACAGCAGGCGCTGGGGCACAGTTTGCCCGGGTTGCCAAGCATGGTGGCGGGTGCTGTGGCCGGCATGCGGTATTGGGATGGGCAGTTTGAAGACGCTCGGCTGGCGCTGGCCTTGGCCAAAACGGCCAGGCGTGCAGGGGCCAATGTGCACAACCACATGCGGGTCACGACTTTGGCGCCTTCGGCCCAAGGCTGGCAAGTCAGTTTGTTCAACGAACGGGATGGCAAGACTTCCACCTTGCAAGCCCGTTGCGTGGTGAACGCCGCCGGGGTCTGGGTCGATGCTTTGCGTCAAATGGTTTTGCAGCCCTGGGCCGGCCAAGTGCCGGTCAAAGCACTGGTCAAGCCCAGCCAGGGCGTGCACTTGGTGGTGGCGCGTGAGCGCCTGCCGATTGAGGAGGCGGTTTTGATTCCCCGTACTGCCGATGGCCGGGTTTTGTTTGCGGTGCCATGGCTGGGGGCCACCTTGATCGGCACCACCGACACACCGCGCTGCGATGCGCCGCTGGAGCCTTTGCCGCTGCAAGAAGAGCTGGACTTTTTGTTTCGCGAAACCCGCCAATCCTTGGGCGTGGACCTGAAGCGCTCTGATGTGCGCAGCGTGTGGGTGGGCCTTCGCCCCTTGGTGGACAGCGCCCAGGGCGGTGCCACCAGCCAGATGTCACGCGAGCACCTGATCCGCCGCGAAGCGCCGGGTTTGTTCACCGTGACTGGGGGCAAATGGACAACCTACCGCAGCATGGCCGCGCAGGTCATGCAGGCTTTGGTGAGCCAGGGCGATTTGCCACGCGCAGCCCAGGGGCCAGCCCCAACGGCCAAGCACCTGCTGGTGGGCGCACCTGCTGCAGGTCAAGCTGTGCATCCCATCAGCCAAGCCCCGGGGCTGCATTTGTGGGGCAGCGAAGCCGATCTGGTGCAGGCCATGCCGGGTGCCGATCGCGATTTGGGCATGGGCTTGACCGAGGCCATGGTCCGTTTTGCCGCCCGATCCGAATGGGCCATGACGGTGGAGGATATGCTTGCACGTCGCTGGCGCGCCTTGTTTCTCGATGCGCGGCAGGCCGCAGGCATGGCACCCGCCGTGGCGGCTTTGCTGCAAGAGGAAACTGGGCTGGACCCGCAATTGGACGCATTTTTGGCCCTGTGCAAGCAATACACCTTGGCCGACTGAACATTGGAGATGAGACTTTGAGCACGACCACCACCCGTTACGGCATCATCGGCTGCGGCATGATGGGGCAAGAGCATTTGCGCAACATCGCACTGCTGCCCGTTGCGCGTGTGACGCGCATCTTTGAGCCCGATGCCCACATGCTGGCCGGCAGCCTGGCGCTGGCCCCCGGCGCCCAAAGTGCCGCCAGCTTGGCCGAGGTGGTCATGGCGCAAGATGTGGATTGCCTGCTGATCGCCAGCCCCAACTTTTGCCATGCTGACCAGTTGCGCGAGATCGCCCGCCTGCGCCCGCTGCCGGTGTTGCTCGAAAAACCCGCTTGCACCAGCTTGGACGATGTGCGAAGCCTGGCCGCATTGCAGGCCAGCTACCCCGCGCCGATTTGGGTGGCCATGGAATACCGTTACATGCCCCCCGTGACCGCCTTGGCGGGCGAGGTCCATGGTCAACACAACACCGGTCCGGTCAAGATGATCACCATCCGAGAGCACCGCTTTCCGTTTTTGGTCAAGGTGGGCGACTGGAACCGCTTCAACCGCTACACCGGTGGCACCTTGGTCGAAAAGTGCTGCCACTTTTTTGACCTGATGCGCCACCTGACGCAAAGCGAACCGGTGCGTGTGTATGCGTCTGCCGCTGTGGACCACAACCATTTGGATGAGCGTTACCCCGACGGCACGCCCGACATCTTGGACAACGCCTATGTGATCGTGGATTTCGCATCCGGTCAGCGGGCGATGCTGGAGTTGTGCATGTTTGCCGAGGGCGCACGCTACCAAGAAGAAATCTCGGTGGTGGGCCCGCAAGGCAAGGCCGAGTGCTTTGTGCCGGGCCCCGGACGTTTCTGGCCTGCGCACTTGGGCGAAGCGCCCGTGCCCAAATTGGTCATCAGCCCGCGAGACCCCAAAGGCCCCCGCGAGCTGGATGTGCCGGTGGACCCGCAAGCGCTGGCCGCGGGTGACCACAACGGCTCGACCTTGTACCAACACCAAAAGTTCAATGCCGTGGTGCGCGGCCAAGGCCAAGTCGAAGTCGGTTTGCGCGATGGCTTGTCGGCCGTGATCATGGGGTTGGCGGCCCAAGAGTCCGCCCGCACCGGGCAAGCCATTGACCTGACCCGTGGCGACTACGCCCTGAACACTTTGTTGGGCGGCCGCTCGGCCTGAGCTCCATGCGCACGCAACGGTCTTCAACCCAACTTGGCCAAACATTGGGCCACACGCTGCCAGTCCAGCGGCGTGATGGGGTGGCCGCCGGTGCGCTCGAAGTGATGCAGCTGGTCGGCTGCGCCCGCGTTTTTGTACACCGCGCCCAATGCCTCAAAGGTGGCCGCCGTGCCCATCGGGTTGGCCCACAGGTCATCGCTGGCTTGCAAGATGCACAAGGCCCGTGGCGCGATGGCAGAAAGCAAGGGCAGGTTGTCGATGGCCTGGATGCGCGCTTGAACGGCCGGGTCGGCACAGGCGCTGCCCAACCAATGCGGAAAAGTTTGTTGCAAAGCCTGAAGCGTTTCAGCACCCGGCCCCATGCTTTGAAAAGAAGCGGCGCCTGCACAGCCGCTGTTGTGGGCGGCGGTCAGGGCGATGCGGGTATCGGTCGCGCCGGCCAACAAAGCCGCTTTGCCGCTGCGCGAATGGCCCAACACGCCCATGCGTGTGTTGGCGCCGCAGATGTGCGCCAAAGCGTCCACGCACCGGCTGATGGACCAAGCCCAGGCCGAAATGGCGCCCCAAGTTTGGCCCGGCCAGCGCTCAAATATGGGGCCCGATTTTTGGGCATGGGGGCTGTCGTGGGCGATTTCCAAACGGTTGAAGCTGGCCAAAGCCACGCCCGAATCCAGCACCGTTTGCCGGGCTTGACTGCTCAGGCAATGGGGCCAACACGCATCGGGGCTGATCAAAACGTTACAGTCGCGCAGATGGCTGTTCACAAGGGGCCATTCCAGCCACAATGTCCACGCGATTGGAGTCTCGGTGCCGACCTGAACACACCATGTTTCGAGTTGGCTTTGCGAGGTGGTCAAGCGGTGGGTCAAATCCACACGCACAGCCGCCTCATGAGGCACCAGCCCGCCAAACAAGGCCGTGATGTAGTCATGTGCCAGGGGGCTGAGCAAAGTGTTTGTCATGCAGTAGGGACCGTTGTTCAAGACGGTCAGAATTTTTCATTTTTATCACACCACCACGAGGAGACACCATGAAAGCAGTTCGAATTTTGCCCATCGCTTTGGCACTGGGATCGGCCCTGAGCTTGGGCCATAACCTGGCGCAGGCCGGAGAAATCCGCGTCATGTGCTACC
>NKIO01000017.1:32469-53490 GCA_002255935.1 Comamonadaceae bacterium PBBC2 | reverse complement strand
TGGCCAAGCGCTTTGAAGCCCAAAACCCCGGCACCAAAGTCGTTGTGGACACCGTGCCCTACAAAACCATCGTCGAGCAATTGCCCGTGCAACTGGCCGCAGGTCAGGGCCCTGACATCGCACGCGTGACCGACTTGGGCGGCCTGTCCAAGTATTACGCGGACATCTCGGCCCACATCAAGGACCGCAAATACTGGGACGCCAACTTTGGCAGCACTGCGCCTTGGCTGCGCCCCACGCCGGCCGACAAAGGCATCCATGGCTTCATGTCGCAGCTGACCATGACCGGCCCTTATGTGAACAAGACTTTGTTTGAACAAGCCAAAGTCCCGATGCCTGGCGCCAAAGCCACTTGGGACGAATGGATGGACGCAGCCCGCAAAGTGGCCAAAGCCACCCAAACCAAGGCCGCCGTGGCCTGGGACCGCTCGGGCCACCGTTTTGCAGGCCCCGCCATCAGCTACGGCGCCAAGATTTTTGACGGTCAGGGCAACCCTGTGATCGACGATGGCTACAAAGCCACCGTGAACAAGTTTGTTGGCTGGCACAAAGACGGCACCATGTTGCGCGAAGTCTGGGCTGGCTCGGGCGGCTCGACCTATGCCGACTCCATCGGTGAGTTCATCAACGGCAACGTGGTCATGGTCCTGTCGGGCAGCTGGCAGATCAACCGCCTCCAAAAAGACGTCGGCAACAAGTTCGACTGGGTGGCCGTGCCCAACCCTTGCGGTCCTGCGGCTTGCACAGGCATCCCCGGCGGCGCAGCTTGGGCCGCTTTGAACACGAGCAAGTCCCCCAAAGAAGTGGGCGCCTTCCTTGACTTCATGGCCTCTGAAGCGGCGTATGGCGAATTCACCGCACGCACCAACAACATCCCGGCCCACGCCGGCTTGGCCAGAAAGGGCGTGAACTACGCTAGCGCACAACCTGGCGCCAAAGCGGCTTTGGGTGTGTTTGGCAGTGGTGTGGCGAACTTGTCGCCTGTGGCTTACCAGTTCCAGGGCTACAAGTTCAACCGCGCCATCATGCTGCCCACCGTGGCCCGTGTGACCCAGGTCATCGTGGGCGAGATGGGGGCTGACGAAGCCGTCGGCAAGATCAACGCCGACATGCAAGACGCCTTGAAACAAGCGCAAAAGTGATGCGCCTTGCGCGTTGAATTCAGCGGGACCGCCGTGATGGCGGTCCCGCTGTTCATGTGGTGTGTTTGAAAGTGGCCTGTGCGATTTCTGTCTTTGTTTTTCAATTTGCTGGAGCCGGTGTTCAAACTGGGTCAGCGCTGGCTGGGCACTTCCCGCCTGGGTTGGCTGTTTGTGGGCCCCAACCTGATTGTTTTTGGCTTGTTCACCTTTTTGCCCATCGTGATCAACCTGATTTACGCCACCACCGGTGGCGTGAACCTGATGCCTGCGCAGCGTCCCTACACGGGTGCTGAGAATTTTCAAATCCTGTTCGAGTGTCGGGATTACTTCGATTTGTCGTCTTGCCGCAAGGACGTGTTTTGGCGGGCCATGTTCAACACCGTCAAGTTCAGCTTCTTGCAAGTGGGCTTGATGGTGCTGTTTTCGCTGGTCACGGCCTTGGTGCTCAACCGCAAGATCATCGGCAGGGGTTTTTGGCGCGGTGTTTACTTTTACCCGGTGCTGTTGTCGCCGGTGGTGGTGGCACTCATCTGGAAGTGGCTGCTGCAAAGCCAAGGCGCTTTCAATGCCGGCCTGGTGGCCTTGGACATGCCGCCTGTGGAGTGGCTCACCGATGGCGGCTGGGCTTTCTTTTGGACGGTGTTCGTCTCGATTTGGGCGCACATGGGCTTTTACACCCTGATCTTGCTGGCAGGGCTGCAGGCCATTCCGGGCGATTTGTATGAGGCCGCGCAGATGGACCGCGCCAGCCCCCTGCGCACGCTCACGCGCATCACCTTGCCGCTGCTCATGCCCAATTTGATTGTGGTGCTGGTGCTGGCGGCCATTCGGGCGGTGCAGGTGTTTGACGAGGTCTTTGTGCTGACCGGCGGCGGTCCTGGCTCGGCCACCACCTTCATCGTGCAGTTCATCTACCAAACCGGTTTTGCCGAGCAGATCCATTTGTATGGTCTGGCGGCGGCGGCGTCTTTGTCTTTGGCGGTGTTTTTGATCTTGCTGACCTTGGCGCAACTGCGCCTGACCCGCGCCAGCCAGGCTGGCCAGAAGGTGAAATGAGATGAAGTCTTTGCGTTTTCTCTGGCTCACCCGTGGCCGTCAAAAGCTGCACTGGACCGATGTGCTCAGCTACGCCTATTTGCTGGTCGGTCTGTTTGTGATGTTTGCGCCCGTGCTCTGGCTGGTGGTGTCCTCGTTCAAGACCGAGTCGGCCATTGGTCAGTTTCCGCCCACCTTTTTGCCCTACAGCCAAAAAACAGTGGTGGTGGCCGGGCACGACAAACCCCTGCCACTGTTCAAAGTGGCGGGCGAGGGCGGTCAAGTGCGCGAGCTGGCCCAAGTCAGCCGCATCGGCATCATGGCCACCATGGTCGATCCGGCCAAGCCCTCGGACACGGTGCAGGTCAACATCCGCGAGCGGGCGCCGGTCAATGAACTCAAATTCGCGACCAGCAACTACACCGACCTGTTTGGCAAGTTCACCTTTGGCACTTACCTGTGGAACAGCGTCTTCATCACGGTGGTGGCCACGCTGCTGACCTTGCTGTTCAACTCGATGGCGGCGTTCGCGCTGTCCAAGTACCAGTTCAAGGGACAAAAGGCGGTGTTCCTGTTGATCATCGCCACCTTGATGATCCCGCCCACCATCATCTTGGTGCCGGTGTTTTTGGTCATCAACTCGGTGGGCTTGCTCAACAGCTTGTGGGGCGTGATTTTGCCCGCTGTGGCCACGCCCACGGGGGTGTTTTTGCTGCGCCAATACATGCTGACCATTCCGGACGAGCTGATCGAAGCGGCCCGCATGGACCACGCCAGCGAATGGCGGATTTACTGGCGCATCGTTTTGCCTTTGTCCGCGCCTGCATTGGCGGTGCTGGCGATTTTTTCGGTCATGTGGCGCTGGAACGACTTCCTGCTGCCGCTGATCGTGCTGTCCAAGAGCGAGTTTTTCACCTTGCAGCTGGCGCTCAACTCTTTCCAAGGTGAGCTCAACACCCAGTGGCATTACCTGCTGGCCATGACGGTGATCACCTTGCTGCCCGTCACGCTGGTTTTTGCCTTTTTGCAGCGCTACATCACCACCGGCATCGCCAGTGCCGGTGTCAAGTGATCCTGTTTGTCTTTGATTGAATCGAACTACCGTGTCTACATTAGAACTGCGCTCCATCCAAAAGTCCTTTGACCAGACCCACGTCATCCATGGCGTGGACTTGCAAGTGGCCCACGGCGAATTTGTGGTGTTTGTCGGCCCCTCGGGCTGCGGCAAATCGACGCTGCTGCGCATGATCGCCGGGCTTGACGCCCCCACCAGCGGCGACTTGCTGATCGACGGCGAGAAGGTCAACGCCATCAGCGCCGCCGACCGCGGTTGCGCCATGGTGTTCCAGTCTTATGCCCTGTACCCCCACATGAGCGTCTACGCCAACATGGCCTTTGGTTTGGAAAACGCCAAGGTGCCGCAGGCCGAGATCGTGCAAAAGGTCAACGACGCCGCTGCCTTGCTGCGCTTGGATGCCATGCTCGAGCGCAAGCCCACCCAGCTGTCGGGCGGCCAGCGCCAGCGCGTGGCCATTGGCCGTGCGATTGTGCGCAACCCCAAAATCTTTTTGTTCGACGAACCCCTGTCCAACTTGGATGCCGAGTTGCGTGTGTCCATGCGGGCCGAGCTGCGCGAGCTACACCAGCGCCTGGGCGCAACCATGGTGTACGTGACGCACGACCAGGTCGAAGCCATGACCATGGCCGACAAGATCGTGGTCCTCAGAGCCGGTCGCATCGAGCAAGTGGGTACGCCACAGGCACTGTACGAACAACCGGCCAATGTGTTTGTGGCGGGTTTCATCGGCAGCCCGCGCATGAACTTCATCCCAGCGGCGACGGCGCGCTCGGCAGTGTCTTTGCAGACGCATGTGCCTGCGCGGGCCCAGCAAGTGGGCATCCGCCCCGAGCATTGGCTGCTGTGCGAGCCCGGCGAAGGTTTGGCCTTTGTGGTCAAAGCGGCCGAATACCTGGGTGCGCAGCGCTTGTTGCAAGGCCAGTTGGTGGACGGCACACGGGTCGAGGTGCTGATCGACGGCGAGCGCTCCCCCCAGGTGGGCGAGACCTTGCACATCAGCACCCGCGCAGACCGCTTGCACGCTTTTGATGCTCAGGAGCAGCGCATCGTGCGGGGTGCCGCATGAAGCCCTTATTGACTGCCGCCTGGACCACGGCCCCCGAGTTGGCTGCGGCCCACCGCAGCAGCGTGGATGCCGCAGCCGGTTTCACCACCGGTGGGCAATTGCAACTGTCGTTTTTATCGCCCACGATGGCCCGCGTCACGGTGCTGCCCGCGCAGGGCTTCAAAGAGCCACGCACCTGGGCCATTGCGCCCCAAGCTGGGCCGCACGCAGGTCAAGACGTGGCCTGGACAGGCCGCGAGCGGCACGATTTACAGGGTTTTGTCCGTCCAGCCGTGCGTGCTTCTCAGGACGGGCAGGGCGTCTCAAACCTCTCGACTTCGCGCCTGTCGGTGCAGCTCTTGGGTGGCGGGCAAACCCCTTTGCGCTTGGTTTGGACCGATGTGGCCAGCGGCCAAACCGTGCTGGAAGACCGGCCCACCAGTGCGTATCTGCAAGAGCGCCGCACGGGCTTGGTGCGCCACAGCGTGGTGCGAGACCCGAAAGAGCATTTTTTTGGTTTGGGTGATAAGACCGGCCCATTGAACTTGCATGGCCGCAGGTTGCGGTGTTTGGGGCAAGACGCCTTGGGTTACGACCCGAAAAGCGGCGATCCGCTCTACAAGCATTGGCCCTTTGTCATGTCGCGCACCGTGAGCGGCTTGTGGGTGGGCCTGTATTACGACACCTTGGCCACGTGCACCTTTGATCTGGGTTGTGAACACGACAATTACCACGGCTTTTTCCGTACGGTGGACATCGACGACGGTGATTTGGACTATTACCTGATGGTGGGCCAAACGCCCGCCGAGGTGCTGGCGCAGTTTGTTGCCCTGATCGGCGGCACACATTTGCCCCCGCGCTGGAGTCTGGGCTATGCCCAAACCGCCATGGGCTTGGCCGATGCCCCCGATGCCCAGGCGCAGCTGGACCGTTTCATCGACGAATGCGCCGAGCACCGCATCCCCATTTCGTCTTTCCATTACGGCTCGGGCTATTCCAGCCGGGGCAAGCAGCGCTATGTGTTCACCTGGAACCGCAACAAGTTTCCAGACCCGCAAGCCATCAACGCCAAATTTCAAAACCACGGCATGCGCCTGGTGGCCAACATCAAACCTTGTTTGCTGGACGACCACCCGTCCTACCAGGCTTTGAATGCACAGCACGCCTTCATCGAAGACCAAAGCACCGGACAAGCCGTGGTCGAGCCCTATTGGGACGGCATGGGCTCGCACCTGGATTTCACCAGGCCCCACGCGGTGGCTTGGTGGCAAGCGCAACTCAAGCAACAGATTCTGGAGCAGGGCATCGACGCGGGCTGGAACGACAACAACGAATACGCCATCCAAAACGAAGACGCCTACAGCGATGGATGGGCTCAGCCCATGCCCATGCACCGCAGCAGGCCCCTGCATTCGCTCTTGATGACGCGTGCCACCTTCGAGGCGCAAAAAGCCCATGCCGCCAACCCCAGCGAGGCCACCTTCACCGTGACCCGCGCTGGCCCGCCCGGCCTGCAGCGTTATGCCCAAACTTGGTCAGGCGACAACACCACCAGCTGGGCCACCTTGAAGTGGAACATCCGAACCGGTTTGCAAATGAGCCTGTCGGGCATGTTCAACGTGGGGCACGATGTGGGCGGTTTTTATGGCCCCTTGCCCGATGCCGAGCTGTTCTTGCGCTGGGTGCAGGCCACTTGCCTGAACCCGCGCATGGTCATGAACTCGTGGAAAGAGGGCAACAGGAGCAATCTGCCTTGGATGCACGCCGAAGTGACCGATGCGGTGCGTTCTGCGATTGCGCTGCGTTATCGGCTCATGCCCTATCTGTGGGCTTGCTTTGAGCAGGCATCGCAAAAGCATGTGCCCATCATCCGTCCGACCTTTTTCAATTTCCCGGATGACCTGCAGTGCCTGGAAGACTCTGACGAGTTCATGCTGGGCGACAGCTTGTTGGTGTCGCCGGTGGTGGAGGCGGGGCAACGCGAAAAGCGGATTTACTTGCCTCAACTGAGCAACGCTCGCGCTTGGATCGATTTTGAAACCCGCCAAATTTTGGCCGCAGGCCAATGGCACACGGTGTCCGCCCCCTTGGGGCGTTTGCCGATGTTTGTTGTCCAAGGTGCCCAGATCGCGGTGGCTGCCCCGCTTGCCGGACAAGCGCCACAACACGACGATCCGGTGGCCGAAGTACTGCAGTTTTGAGCTGCCTGTCGTGAGGACCTGAGCGCTTGGGGGGCGAAAACCCCAACAGCCCACAGGGCTCAAGTCCTCTATGATTCATCTGGCATTTGCATATGCCAAGACCTTCTGAGGAAGGGCGTCTGAATCACCTATAAATACGACATGGCATCGGTCCAACTCAAACAAGTCCAAAAAAGCTACGACGGTCAGCACCAGGTCATCCACGGCATTGACCTGGAGATCCAGCACGGCGAGTTCGTTGTGTTTGTGGGGCCATCGGGCTGCGGCAAGTCCACCTTGCTGCGCATGATTGCCGGACTGGAGCCGATCACGTCTGGTGACGTGCTGATCGATGGCCAACGCGTGAACGACGAGCCGCCTCGCAACCGTGACATTGCCATGGTGTTTCAGGACTACGCCCTGTACCCGCACAAGAGCCTGTACGACAACATGGCGTTTGGTTTGCGTTTGCGCAAAACCCCCGAAGCCGAGATTCACCAACGGGTCATGGACGCGGCCAAGCTGCTGCGCATTGACCACATGCTCGAGCGCAAACCGGCCGCTTTGTCGGGCGGTCAGCGCCAACGGGTGGCGATTGGCCGGGCCATCGTGCGCCAGCCCAAGGTGTTTTTGTTTGACGAGCCGCTGTCCAACCTCGACGCCCAACTGCGCAACGAGATGCGCAGCGAGATCAAAAAACTCCACCAACGCCTGGGGGCGACCATCATTTATGTGACGCACGACCAGGTGGAGGCCATGACATTGGCCGATCGCATCGTCGTGCTCAGTGGCGGCCACAAAATGCAATACGCCACGCCCGATGAGATTTACAACCGGCCTGCAGCGCGTTTTGTGGCGGGCTTCACCGGCAGCCCCCCCATGAACCTGATCGATTGCACCGTGCTCAACGGGCAGGCCGATTTGGGCGGTGTGCAGTTCGCCTTGCCCGAAGCATTGGGCCAAAAAGCCGCGCACTCGCCAGAGCAGGTGTTTGGCATTCGCCCCGAAAACATCGCTTTGGCACCTCGCCATGTGCCTGCCGAGGTGACCGTGACCGGACGCGTCGTGATCAGCGAGCCCTTGGGGGCCGAAACACTGGTGACCTTCCAGGTGGGCCAAGCCGAGTTGGTGGCGCGTTGCCCGGCCAGCTTCAAAGCCGCACCGGGTTCCACACACGCCCTGTACATGGACCCTGCAGCCATGCATTTGTTTGACCCGGCCACCGGGCAAGCCCTTTGATTCATTCCCTCAGACCTTCGTTAACCAGGAGACAGCCATGAAAAAACGTGTCACTTTGAAATGGGCCGCGCTGGCACTTGCCAGCAGCATGGCCGTGAGCGCCGCATGGGCGCAGCAAACCACCTTGCGCGTGTTCGTTGGCCCCAACCAGCGCCCAGACCTGCAAGCCAAATTGTTCGAGCAGTACAACAAGGCCAACCCTGGCGTGAAGGTCGAGATCGAAACCGGTGGCGCCACCTCCGAGTTGCAGCGCCAGTACCTGTCCACCGTGCTCAACGCCAAGGACTCGGCCATTGACCTGTTCCTGATCGACATCGTCAACCCCGCGCAATACGCCTCTAAAGGCTGGATCGAGCCCCTCGACAAATACGTCGGTGGTGCTGGCGTTCTGAAAAATGACTACCTGCCGGTTTACCAAAATGCCAACGTGATCGGCGGCAAGCTTTATGCCATGCCCAGCCAGGGCGATGCCATGTTCATGTACTACCGCAAAGACCTGCTGACCAAGCACGGCGTGGCCGAGCCCAAGACTTGGGATGAGCTGTCTGCGGCGGCTCGCAAAATCATGGCGGCTGAAAACGCGCCGAATTTGCAGGGTTTGTCCATCCAAGGTGCGCCCATTGAAGGCGCGGTCTGCACCTTCTTGTTGCCTTACTGGGGCCAGGGCAAACAGTTCAACGATGCCGCTGGCAAGTTGACGCTGGACAAAGCCGCCGCCGTCAAAGGCCTGAAAACGTGGCTCGACATGGTGGACCAAGGTGTTTTGAAGAAGAACGTGGCCGAAGTCACCACCCCGATCACCGTCAACGAATTCAAAGCCGGTCAGGCGGTGTTTGCGATCAACTGGGGCTTTGCCTTTGACCGCTTCAAGGACGACGCCGACTCCACCGTCAAAGGCAAAGTGGGCGTGATGCCACTGCCGGCCATGACCGGCGGCAAGTCGGCCACCTGCATGGGCGGCTGGCAATGGGCCATGAACGCTTACGGCAAAAACAAGGACGCCGCAGGCAAGCTGATCCAGTTCCTCTCGTCCAAGCAAGCCAGCGCGTTCATCGCGCGTGAAGGCTCGATCTTGCCGGTGTTCCAAAGCGTGTATTCGGATGCCGAAGTGAACAAGGTTGTGCCTTGGTTCAAAGACGCGCTGCCCGTTGTGTTGGGCGCCCAAAGCCGCCCCATGGTGGAGGACTATGGCCAAGTGTCGGACATCATCCGCACCACCACCAGCGCCATCTTGGCCCGCACCAAAACGCCTGAAGCCGGTGTCGACGAGATCGCCGCCCGCGTGGGCCGCTTGATGCGCTGATCGCAAGCGGCGCTTTGCACAGACCCCGGGCATGGCGCCCGGGTTTGTTTTTTGAACCTCCCAGACCATGCTGTCCAAACTCAGAGACCCCAGTGAAAAAACGCTCGCGATCTTGTTGCTCGCGCCAGCGTTCTTGTTGCTCTTGATGATCGTGGTCTATCCGATTGGCAAGCTGGTCTACAACAGCGTTCATGCGGTGGACAAAAACGGCGCGTTTTTGGGCTTGCAAAACTACCTCGATGTGGTGCAAGACCCGCTGTTTTGGAACGCCACCCAAAACACTTTGCTGATCACCCTGATCACGGTGCCCGGTGCGCTCATTGTGGGGCTGGGCTTGGCCTTGCTGGCCAATTTGCCTTTCAAGCGCAAATGGCCCGTCCGTTTATCTTTGCTCTTGCCTTGGGCGCTGCCCCTGTCGTTTGCCGGATTGATTTTTGCCTGGTTTTTTCACACCGAATACGGCGTGGTCAACGACGTGTTGCAACGCCTGGGCCTGCAAAGCGAGCCCACCAGCTGGCTGCTCAAACCAAACTGGGCGATGGCCGCCATTTGCCTGACGGTGATCTGGAAGACCTCGTCCTTCATGGCCTTGATCTTGTTGGCCGGCTTGCAGATGATCCCCAAATCGCTTTACGAAGCGGCCGAGGTGGACGGTGCTTCGCGCTGGCAGCAGTTTTGGCAAATCACCATTCCCATGCTCATGCCCAGCATCATCGTGGCGTTGATTTTCCGCACCATCACGGCCTTGCAGACCTTTGACATCCCCTACACCATGACGCGCGGGGGACCTGGAGAAGCCACCGAAACCCTGGCCATGCTGATCCACAAATACACGATCGACTATTCGGACATCAGCTTTGGCTCGACGCTGGCGGTGTTCATGTTCGTCATCTCTTTGTTTGTGACCGGCTTTTATTTGAAGCAGATCGGAAAGAACGCGCAATGAACCCCACAGGCCTTTGGAGCTCGCCCGCTTTGCGCTGGATCGCTGCCGGCATGGTGGTCGTCAACGGCTTTTTCCCGGCGGTGTGGATCTTGTTCACCTCGCTCAAGAGCGAAGCCGAGTTGGTGCAAAAACCCATCACCTGGTGGCCCGCCAAGCCCATGCTGGACAACTATGTGAGGGCCTTCACCGACCAGCCCTTGCTGACCTATCTGAAAAACAGCTTGTTGGTGGCTTGTGGCGCCACCGTTTTGTCGCTGGTTGTTGCCGCATTTGCCGCCTATGCCATTGCCCGGCTGAACCTCAAGCGCCGCCAGCTGATCCTGACTTGCATTGTCGCGTCCAGCATGTTCCCGCTGGTGACTTTGCTGGTGCCTATTTTTGAGACCATGCGCGCTTTGGGCTGGCTCAACACCTACATCGCGCTGATCTTGCCGTATGTGGTGCTGAACATGCCGGTGTGCACGCTGGTGCTGGTCAGCTTTTTCCAGAGCATTCCGCGCGATCTGGAAAACGCCGCCATGATCGACGGCTGCACCCGCATGGGGGCGCTGTGGCGCGTGGTGGTGCCGTTGGCAGCGCCTGGTGTCTTTACGGCGGGCATTTTGGCGTTTGTGAATTCATGGGACGAGTTCTTGCTGGCGCTGTCGCTCAACGCCAGCCCCGCGGTGCGCACTTTGCCTGTGGGCATTGCGCTGTACCAAGGCGAGTTCACCTTCCCTTGGCCCATCATTTCAGCAGCCTTGATCGTGGCCATCGTTCCGGTGGCGATTTTGATCGCCCTGTTCCAAGAGCGCGTCGTCGGCGGCCTCACGCAAGGCGGCCTCAAGGGCTGATATTGAATCCCCTTGCTGAAACGGTTCAGCAGCTTGCGACCGAGCGCTTCTTGTAGGTCGGCGGCTTTAGCCCCGACGAAAGCTTGCGATAACCGAGCCTAGCCCGAAAAACAGCCATGTCGGAGCTGAAGCTCCGACCTACGGGAGGTGTGCGCAGGTCAGCGGCTTAAGCCCCAACACGTCAGGTAGGTCGGTGGCTTTAGACCCGACGACTGCTTGCCACAGCTGAGCCTTGCGCGACAAACAGCAGCGTCGGCGCTGAAGCTCCGAGCTACAGGAGGGGGCGAAGGTTTTAGCTTGGCAAAGCCTGGAACAAGCCGAATTTGCTGCGGCAAAACAACAAGGGGGCGGCTTCGTGCCAGCCAAAGTCTTGAACCTGGCCGATGACGATGTGGTGGTCGCCGGCATCGACCAATTGGTGCAAGCTGCAATCAAACCAGGCCACGGCGCCGTCCAGGCGCAAGCGCTGGCTGGCTTGGCGTGTGGCGCTTACGCCCGCAAATCGCTCGGGCATGGCCCCTTTGGTGAATTGCATCGCCAAGTCGGCCTGGGCGCTGGCCAAAACACTCACGGTGAAGCCGCCCGATTGGGTGAAGGCCTGCAGGCTGCTGGCCTCTTTGCGGATGCTCCACAGCACCAGCCTGGGGTTCAAGGAAACGGAGCTGAACGAGTTGCAGGTCATGCCCCAGTCCTGGCCTTCGTGGTGGGACGTGACCACCGTGACGCCCGTGCCAAAGCAGCCGAGTGCTTTGCGGTAATCGGCGGGGTCACTCACAGGGAGAGCCGCGCTGGCGGCTGTGGCGATGTCGTCGGGCATGTGTCGCATGGGCGCTTTCATCAAGGCACTTCGTGGCCATTGGCCATTTCGTAGAGTTCAAACCAGGTCTGGCGGTCCATGGGCACACGGGCCGCATCGGCAAAACGCTGGATGCGCTCGAGTTGGTTGGAGCCCATCACGGGCAAGACGCCCACCGGATGGTGCATCAGCCAGGCCATGGCCACAGCAGTGGTGTCTGTACCCGAAGCCAAAGCCAGTTTGGCCAACTTGGGCGCCAAACGGGCGGCGGCGGTGCCCGCGGTGTGGGCTTGCGAATGCAGACGGCCACCCCCCAGCGGGGACCACGCCATCACCGGCATGCGGTGCTGCTGGGCATGGGCGATCTGGCCATTGGTGAAGGGGGCGGTGCTCAACAGGCTGAGCTCGATCTGGTTGGTTTGCAACTTGTGCTTCATGCACGACTGGAGCAGGTCCACGTCCCAAGGCATGAAGTTGGACACGCCCACACCGCGCAGCTTGCCGCTGTCGATCAAGCCGTCCAGGCATGCGCCCAAGGCCTGAGCGTCCATCAGCGGGTCGGGGCGGTGGATCAAGAGCAAATCGATCACATCGACACCGATGCGCGAGAGCGAGCGGTCCACGCTGGCCGTGACGTGTGCAGGGCTGGTGTCGTAGTGCTTGACGCGGGTGTCAGGCCATTTGCCCGACAGCAGCATGATGTCGGTCTTGGTGACGATCTCGATCTGGTCTTTCAGGCTGGGGCGGGCCTTGATGGCTTGGCCAAACAGTTCTTCGCAGCTGTAGTCGCCATAAATGTCGGCATGGTCGAAGGTGGTGATGCCCTGCGCCAAGCAAGCGTCGATGCGGGCCAGGTTGGCGTTCACCGAGCTGTCTTGCGCCTCGGACAGGCGCCACACGCCATAGGCCATGCGGCTCAGGCTGCGGCCGTTGGGCAGCGCCAGGCGGCCGATCTCTTTTGAACTCATTTGCGAACTCCATTGCCCAGCGGTGTGGGCGGTGTTTGGGATGGGACTCGTCCGTATTCGTGGGCGAGTGAAACTGTTTTGAGGTGCGGCAAGACTTTGGTGCCAAAAATCTCGCATTCCTGCAGGTGAGGGTAACCCGAGAAGATGAAAGCGCGGATGCCCATCTTTTGATAGGCCTCGATTTCACTCAGGACCTGGTCCACGCTGCCCACCAAAGCGGCACCGCAACCGCTGCGGGCGCGGCCCACGCCGGTCCACAAATGCGGCTCCACGTAGCCGTCTTCGTCGGCCCGGTCGCGGTTGGCGCTTTGCAGCGACACGCCCAGGCTCTTGGCGTCCAGGGCGCGCTGGCGGATCTCGCGGCCTTTTTCATCGTCCAGTTGAGAAACCAGCTCTTCGGCGTATTCACGCGCTTCGGCCTCGGTGTCGCGCACGATCATGTGCACGCGCAGGCCGTAGTCGAGCACGCGGCCGTATTTCTCGGCTTGGGCGTGCACATCGCGCATGCGTTGGGCCAGCATGTCTTTGGGCTCGGGCCACATCAAATAGGTGTCGCAATGCGCACCGCACAGCGCCAGCGCGTCAGGGCTGTAGCCCCCAAAGTAGAGCAGGGGGCCGCCGTTGGTTTGGTAGGGCCGCACAGGGTCTGTGGACAGGCCTTTGAGCTTGTAGATTTCGCCGTCGTAATTGA
The DNA here is from genome assembly GCA_002255935.1 of Comamonadaceae bacterium PBBC2. Lineage (GTDB taxonomy): Bacteria > Pseudomonadota > Gammaproteobacteria > Burkholderiales > Burkholderiaceae_C > Limnohabitans_A. Next base: position 40,234 of record NKIO01000017.1, on the reverse strand, counting down.
TCTCATCTTGCGTCCAGGCTTGCTTGAGGATCTCGACCACCTCCCAAGAGCGGCGGTAGCGGTAAGCGCTGTCTTCTTGCTGGCCAGGAAAGTCTGACGAAATCACGTTGAGCGTCAGGCGACCTTCCAAAATGTGGTCCAGCGTGGCCACGGTGCGCGCCATCATGGCGGGGTGCACTTCGCCGCAACGGATGGCGGCCAGCAGGTTCATGCGCTTGGTCATGGGCGCCACGGCGGCCGCAAAGGTCAGCGTGTCTTGACCCACTTGGTAGGACGAGGGGCACAAGATGTTGCGAAAGCCCAGCTCCTCGGACCTTTGCACGATGCGGCTGGTGTTGGCCCAGCTGCTGCGCAAATCGCCATCGGGCACGCCCAGGTGGCGAAAATCATCGGAACACAGGGGGGCAAACCAGGCGACTTCGGCGCCCTGGATGTCTTGGCCTTTGACGGGAACGATGCTCATGTGTGACCTCACTCAATAAGTGTATGAATGGTATATGAATTGACGCGTGTCGGTTTGGGGGTTTCCACTGATTTGTCATACTGTGGGCCATGAACTCTGCACACCACGCGCACCCCTTGCCGGTTTACCAGCAAATCGCCGAGCTCTTGGTCCGGCAAATCAAAGCCGGCTATTGGCACACGGGCGAGCGTTTGCCCACCGAAGCCGCTTTGGCCCAGACCCTGTCGGTGGCCGTCGGCACCTTGCGAAAGTCCTTGGCCCTGCTGGAGGAGCAAGGTGTTTTGGAGCGGATTCAGGGCTCCGGCACCTACGTCAAAAGCGTGCAAGGCAAGCAGCAAATTTATGAGCTGTTCCGCCTGGAGCTGACCGATGGGCCGGGTTTGCCCACGGCGCAGATCTTGGACGTGGCGCAAGCCAAACCGGAACTCGGCATGCCCCAGTGGGACGGGGCCGTTTGCTGGCGGGTGCGCCGCTTGCGCTTGTTGAGCCAGGTGCCGGTGGCATTGGAAGAAATCTGGTTTCCGGCCAAGACCATCACGGACTTGAGCGCACCAGAGCTGGGCGACTCGATGTATTTGTTTTACCAGCAGCGCCTGAATGTGTGGATCTCTCGTGTCGAGGACCAAATCAGCGCGGCCCCTTCGCCAGCTTGGGCGCCAGCCGCATCGCCGCTGCAAGTGGGCGATTGGGCGGCCTACATAGAGCGGCAATCGTGGACGGCCAGCAACGACTTGGCCGAGTTTTCCAAAACCTGGTTCGACCCGAAGGTCTGCCGCTATTGCTCGCGCCTTAGCCAGTGATCGGGCCCCTGCAGGGGGTCAGGTGGCTTGCAGGGTTTGGAGCAGTTCAGTCTCGATCTCGATTTGCGCTTTGTTTTGCTGCAAAGCCGAGCCGCTGATCAAGAAGGTGTCTTCTACCCGTTCGCCCAAGGTGCTGATCTTGGCCAATTGCAAATTGATGCCGTGCTTGCCTAGCACGGTGGCAATGCCATACAACAAGCCGATGCGGTCGCTGGCCGAGATGCTGAGCAGCCAGCTTTGCGCTTTGTCGTCGGGTTTGAGCGTCACCCGCGGCGTGATTGGAAAGCTCTTGACGCGGCGCGACACCCGGCCACGGCTGGGCGCGGGCAGGGGGCCTTGCTGCTCCAGTGTGAGTGTCAGGCCCGACTCGACCATGGTGATCAGCTCGCGGTAATGCTCGGGCAGCATGGCGGTGACGATCTGGAAGGTGTCCAGCGCCCAACCGCTGCGGGTGGTGTGGACCTTGGCGTCCAAAATGCTGAAGCCCGCTTGGTCAAAGTGGCCGCAAATGCGGGCAAACAAATCGGGCTGATCGGGCGTGAACACCAGCACCTGCAGGCCTTCACCTACCGGCGAGATGCGCGCCCGCACAATCGTACGGGGACCCGCCGGGTCGGGCTTGGCCACATGGCGCGAGAGCTGGCGGGCGTGCCACGCGATGTCACTCGCGTCGTGGCGCATGAAATAACCTACATCCAGCGTGTCCCACAAGGCCTTGTGGCCTTCGTGCGGCTCGGCGTGGCGGGCCAGCTCCACCAGCGCATCGCGCTTGCGGGCCTCCACTTCGGCGTTGGCGTCTGGCGCACGGCCACCCAACACCCGCAAGGTGGATTTGTAGAGGTCTTCCAGCAGCTTACCTTTCCAGGCGTTCCAGACCTTGGGGCTGGTGCCTCGGATGTCGGCCACCGTCAGCAAATACAGCGCCGTCAGGTTGCGCTCGTTGCCCACGCGCTGGGCAAACCGGCCGATCACATCGGGGTCGCTCAGGTCTTCTTTTTGGGCCACATGGCTCATGGTCAGGTGCTCGCCCACCAAAAACTCGATCAGCTGCGCATCGGCTTTGCCCAGCTTGTGCTGGCGGGCAAAGGTGCGCACTTCCGACTTGCCCAGCTGTGAGTGGTCGCCGCCCCGGCCTTTGGCGATGTCATGAAACAGCGCTGCCGCATACAAGATCCAAGGCTTGTCCCAGCCCGCGGCCAGTTGCGAGCAAAACGGGTATTCGTGCGCATGCTCGGCCATGAAAAAGCGCCGCACATTGCGCAGCACCATCAGGATGTGCTGGTCCACCGTGTAAGCGTGGAACAGGTCGTGCTGCATCTGGCCCACGATGCGGCGGAACACCCACAGGTAGCGGCCCAGCACCGAGGTCTGGTTCATCAGCCGCATGGCGTGGGTGATGCCAAAGGGCTGCTGCAGGATCTGCATGAAGGTCTGGCGGTTGACCGGGTCGGCGCGGAACTGCGCGTTCATGATCGGACGCACGTTGTACAGCGCCCGCAGGGTGCGGGCCGACAGACCCGTCACACCGGTAGTGGCTTGGTACAGCAAAAATGTTTCCAAAATCGCGTGTGGGTGCTTTTCGTACAGGTCGTCGCTGGCCACTTCGATCAGGCCGGCTTTCTCAAAGAAGCGCTCGTTGATCGGGCGGAAGCTGTCCAAGCCTTGGCCCCGATCGCTTTTGAGGCGGTCTTCGATGTTGAGCAACAGAATCTGGTTGAGCTGCGTCACCGCCTTGGCGGCCCAGTAGTACTGGCGCATCAGCTTTTCGCTGGCGCGCAAGGCAATGCGGCCATCGCTGCTGATGTCGGCGCTGTAGCCAAAGGACTCGGCCACACCGGTTTGCAGGTCAAACACCAAGCGGTCTTCGCGGCGGCGCGCCTGCAGGTGCAAACGGGTGCGGATCAGGCTGAGCAGCGCTTCGTTGCGTTTGATCTGCCGCGCCTCCAGAGGCGTTGCCAGGCCTTTGCGGGCCAGGTCGTCCCAGCTGTGGCCCAGGCCTGCCGCGCGGGCCACCCACAAAATGATCTGCAAATCGCGCAAGCCGCCGGGCGATTCTTTGCAATTGGGCTCCAGCGCGTAGGGCGTGTCTTCAAACTTGGTGTGGCGCTGGCGCATCTCCAGCGTCTTGGCCACAAAAAAGGCCTGCGCGTCCATGGCCGCTTGGTATTGGGCTTGGAACTGCGCATACAGCTTGGGCTCGCCCGTGATGCGGCGCGACTCCAGCAAAGAAGTCTGCACCGTGATGTCCTTGGCAGACTCGGCCAAGCACTCGCTCAGAGTCCGCACACTCGAGCCGATCTCCAGGCCCGTGTCCCAGCAGCTGCCAATGAAGCGCTCCAACTGGTTTTGCAACTCAGGCGTGGTCTCTGGCGAATGCCCATCGGGCAGCAGCACCAGCACGTCCACATCCGAGTAGGGCAGCAACTCGCCCCGGCCAAAACCACCCACCGCCACCAAGCACGCATCGCCCGAAAAACCAGCGTTCTGCCAGAGCTGGATCAGCAGCGCATCGGCCAAGGCCGCCAATTGGCGCAAGGTCTTTTGCAGGCCCCGGGTGCTGGCGCCGCTGGCGGCCAAGTTTTGCAGCACCGCTGCCTTGTCGCGTTTGTAGGCTTCGCGCAGCGGGGCCAGTTCGGTCATGTCAGGCTTTGGCGGTGATGAATTCAGGGATGGCCGGACTGCCTGCCGACAAGGTCAGCACCTCGTAGCCGGTTTCGGTCACCACCACGGTGTGCTCCCACTGAGCCGACAGGGAATGGTCTTTGGTCACGATGGTCCAGCCATCGCCCATTTCCTTGATCTCTTTGCGACCGGCGTTGATCATCGGCTCGATCGTGAAAATCATGCCGGGCACCAACTCCATCAGCGTGCCAGGCTTGCCGTAGTGCAGCACCTGTGGCTCTTCGTGAAAGCCCCGGCCAATGCCGTGCCCACAAAACTCGCGCACCACCGAAAAGCCGTGGCCTTCGGCAAATTTTTGAATCGCATGGCCAATGTCGCCCAAATGGGCACCGGGCTTGACCTGTTCGATGCCTTTCCACATGGCCTCATAAGTCAGCTTGGCCAAGCGCTTTGACGCGATCGAGGCCTCGCCCACCATGAACATGCGGCTGGTGTCGCCATGCCAACCATCCTTGATGGTGGTGATGTCCACGTTGAGCGAATCGCCTTTTTTGAGCGGCTTGTCGTTCGGAATGCCGTGGCAAACCTGGTGGTTGATCGAGGTGCAAATCGACTTGGGGTAGGGCTTGTAGCCACCGGGCGCGTAGTTCAGCGGCGCGGGAATGCAGCCCTGCACATCGACCATGTAGTCGTGGCACAGCTTGTCAATCTCGTTGGTGGTAATGCCCGGCTTGATGAAGGGCTCGATGTAGTCGAGGACTTCCGAAGCCAGGCGGCACGCTACGCGCATGCCTTCGATGTCTTCGGCGGTTTTGATGGTGATCGTCATGGGACAGGATTATCCCATTGCCTCTTTGTTCGGGCTGATCTCAGGGTTTCCACGGTTAAAATACCGCCTTTGCTGGTCAGCCCCAGTCAGCGGCCCCGGCGCTACGGTTTCCCGTCTCTTTACAAGGCCACCCCGTGTCCCTGCACATCACGACTTTCGAAGGCGCGAGCGCCCTCAGCGACTTTCGCATTGCCCAGCTTTTGCCACGTCTGGCAGAAATTTCGCCGCACATCCAGGGCATCGCTGCCCGTTTTGTGCACTTGGTGGCCACCACAGCGCCTTTGCAAGACGCCCAAAAACAAACCTTGTCTGCCTTGCTGACCTATGGCGAGCCCTACGCAGGCCCCACCGATGGCCCGGTGATCGTGGTCAGCCCCCGCATCGGCACCGTCTCGCCCTGGGCGTCCAAGGCGACCGACATTGCCCACAACTGTGGTTTTGATGTGCGCCGCGTGGAGCGCCTGACCGAATACCGGCTAACCCTGAAATCTGGCTTGCTGAGCAGCGCCAAACTCTCGCCCGAGCAGCTGGGTCAAGTGGCAGCCGTTTTGCACGACCGCATGACCGAGTCTGCCATGCCCAGCCGGGGTGATGCTGCGGCCTTGTTCACCGCCTTGGACCCCGCGCCCATGGAGCATGTGGATGTGTTGGGGGGTGGCTGCGCCGCTTTGGAAGCGGCCAACAAGGCCTGGGGCTTGGCCCTGGCCGATGACGAGATCGAGTACCTGGTCAACGCTTTCCATGGCCTCAAGCGCAACCCCACCGATGTGGAGTTGATGATGTTCGCGCAGGCCAACAGCGAGCACTGCCGCCACAAGATTTTCAACGCCGAATTCACCATCGACGGCGTGGCCCAGCCCAAGAGCCTGTTCGGCATGATCCGCAACACGCACCAACTGAGCCCCCAGCATACGGTGGTGGCGTATTCAGACAACGCCTCGGTGATGGAAGGCCACCAGATTGAGCGCTTTGTCGCCAGAACTTCAGGGCAGGGCGCGGCTTACCAGCCAGAACAAGCCTTGCACCATGTGCTGATGAAGGTGGAGACCCACAACCACCCGACTGCGATTTCGCCATTCCCCGGGGCATCCACCGGCGCGGGCGGCGAGATTCGTGACGAAGGTGCCACAGGCCGTGGCTCCAAGCCCAAGGCGGGTTTGTCGGGTTTCACCGTGTCCAAACTCTGGGGCGGCCTGTCTGACCAAGCGGGCGGCAAGCCCGAGCACATCGCCAGCCCATTGCAAATCATGACCGAAGGCCCGCTGGGCGGCGCGGCCTTCAACAACGAATTTGGCCGGCCCAACTTGACGGGGTATTTCCGCGAATACGAACAAACCGTGGACGGCGTGGTGCGCGGTTACCACAAGCCCATCATGATCGCGGGCGGTCTGGGCCAGATCGACGCGATCCAAACGAAAAAGATCGAATTTCCGGCCGGCACGCTGCTGATCCAGCTGGGTGGCCCCGGCATGCGCATCGGCATGGGCGGCGGTGCGGCCAGCTCCATGGCCACCGGCACCAATGCGGCCGAGCTCGACTTTGACTCGGTGCAGCGCGGCAACCCCGAGATCGAGCGCCGTGCGCAAGAGGTCATCAACCACTGCTGGGCGCAGGGCGCGGCCAATCCGATCTTGGCGATCCACGATGTGGGGGCGGGTGGTTTGTCCAACGCTTTCCCCGAGCTGACCAACGACGCGGGCCGTGGCGCACGCTTTGATTTGCGTGCCGTGCCGCTCGAAGAATCGGGCCTGGCCCCCAAAGAAATCTGGTCCAACGAGAGCCAAGAACGCTATGTGATGGCGATTGCGCCCGAGTCTTTGGCGCAGTTCAAAGCCTTTTGCGAACGCGAACGCTGCCCGTTTGCGGTGGTGGGCGTGGCCACCGAAGAACGCCAACTCGAGCTGGTGGACGCAGGCCAAGAAAGCCCCGTGGACATGCCCATGGACGTGCTGCTGGGCAAGCCACCCAAGATGCACCGTGATGTGAAGTCCGTGGTGCGCCAGTCGCCTGCGATGAACCTCACAGGCGTCAGCCTGCAAAAAGCCGTTATCGACGTTCTGAGCCACCCCACCGTCGCGTCCAAGCGCTTTTTGATCACCATCGGCGACCGCGCTGTGGGCGGCCTCACGCACCGCGACCAGATGGTGGGCCCTTGGCAAGTGCCGGTGGCCGATGTGGCCGTGACCTTGGCCGACTACGCAGGCTTTGCCGGTGAAGCCATGAGCATGGGCGAGCGCACACCGCTGGCTTCTCTCAACGCCGCAGCGTCGGGCCGCATGGCGGTGGCCGAAGCCATCACCAATTTGCTGGCCGCGCCCATCGAGCTGCCCCGCGTGAAAATGTCCGCCAACTGGATGGCTGCTTGCGGCGAGCCGGGCGAAGACGCCGCCTTGTATGAAACCGTCAAGGCCGTGGGCATGGAACTGTGCCCAGCGCTGGACATCTCGATCCCCGTGGGCAAAGACAGCTTGTCGATGCGCACGCAGTGGCAATCTGAAGGCCAGACCCACAAGGTCACCTCGCCTGTGAGTTTGATCATCACCGCTTTTGCCAGCCTGCCCGATGTGCGCGGCACGTTCACGCCGCAGCTGGATGCGCAAACCGATGACACCAGCTTGCTCTTGATCGACCTGGGCCAAGGCCAAAACCGCATGGGCGGCAGCGTGCTGGGCCAGGTGCTGGGCCAGTTTGGCGACAGCGTGCCCGATCTGGAAGACCCACAAAACCTGATCAAACTTGTCGCAGCCGTGAACGATTTGCGTGCCAAAGGTCAAATCCTGGCCTACCACGACCGCAGCGATGGCGGCTTGTTGGCCGCTGTGGCCGAAATGGCCTTTGCTGGCCATGTGGGCGTGGCCCTGAATGTGGACATGCTGGTCACCGAGGGCGACGGCATCACCGACAGCCGCGCTGATCACGGCGACGCCAAAAACTGGGCAGGCCAGGTCAGCGCCCGCCGCGAAGAGCTCACCCTCAAAGCGCTCTTCAACGAAGAGCTGGGTGTGGTCTTGCAAGTGCGCACGGCCGAGCGCAATGCGGTGCTGCACACCC
>NKIO01000017.1:0-32459 GCA_002255935.1 Comamonadaceae bacterium PBBC2 | reverse complement strand
GCACGGCCGAGCGCAATGCGGTGCTGCAAACCCTGCGCGAGCATGGCCTGTCCAAACACACGCATGTGATCGGCAAGACCCGTCCTGTGCAATCGACCATTGCCAAAGGCGTGGGCGAACTCAGCATCTGGCGCGACACCAAAGAGGTGTTTGCCGCCAAGTTCGAAGACTTGCACCAAGTCTGGGACAGCGTGAGCTGGAAGATTTGCCAGCAGCGAGACAACCCCGCTTGCGCCGACGCCGAACACGCTGCGGCAGGCCGCGCCGACGACCCCGGCATGCACGTGGCGCCGAGTTTTGACCCCGCCGAGAATGTGGCAGCGCCGTTTTTGAATTTGTCGCGCCCCAAAGTGGCGATCTTGCGCGAGCAGGGCGTCAACTCGCATGTGGAAATGGCCTACGCCTTCCACAAAGCGGGTTTTGAGTCGCACGACGTGCACATGACCGACCTGCAATCGGGCCGCGCCAACTTGGCCGACTTCAAAGGCCTGGTCGCTTGTGGCGGTTTCAGCTACGGCGACACCTTGGGTGCGGGTATCGGCTGGGCGCGCAGCATCACCTTCAACCCGCAGCTTGCCGAGCAGTTCAAAGGCTTCTTTGGCCGCGCCGACACCTTCGGGCTGGGCGTGTGCAATGGCTGCCAGATGTTTGCCGAATTGGCCGACATCATCCCGGGCGCTGAGGCTTGGCCGCGCTTCACCACCAACCAGAGCGAGCGCTTTGAAGCCCGCCTGTCCATGGTCGAAGTGCTGGATTCGCCCAGCTTGTTCTTGCAAGGCATGGCCGGCAGCTGCCTGCCCATTGCCGTGGCGCACGGCGAGGGCTTTGCGAACTTCAAACACCGGGGCAACGCGGCCCAAGCCATTGGCGCGATGCGCTTTGTGGACAACCACGGCCAGGCCACCGAGCAGTACCCCTTCAACCCCAACGGCAGCGCGGGCGGCCTCACGGCCGTGACCACCTTGGATGGGCGTTTCACGGCCATGATGCCGCACCCCGAGCGCGTGTTCCGCAATGTGCAGATGAGCTGGACGAGTGGCGACATCAACGCCGCAAGCCCTTGGCTGCGCGTGTGGCACAACGCCCGCAAGTGGGTGGGCTGATCGCCTGTGCGTGTGAGATCCGACGTGTCTGAGCAGTGGTTCCCGCCGTCTCAGCTGGCTTTTTACTTTGACTCCAATGCGTGGGCCAAAGGCACGGCGCTGTACCTGCAAAACGACGACATCGTCGCGCAGCTGAGCCCCGAAGCCGAGGGCTGGAAGCTGGTGGCGCAAGTGCCCGAGTTGCAGGCTTCGCCGTTCACCGTCACTGCGCATTTGCGGGTGTCAGACGGCGGCAATTTGCAGGCTTGGCGCTCCACCTGCACCTGTGCTGTGGGCCGCATGTGCAAACACGGCGCGGCGCTGGGCATCCATGTGGCCATGCAAGGCCACAGCCTGCGCGAGGCCACGCCCGAAGATGACGCCTCTGGCGATTTGTCCGAGCAGCAAATCCAAGCGCGTCAGGAGCGGGCTTTACAACAAGCCGAATACCAGGTGCGCGACTGGTTGGGGCGCTTGGAAACCGCTGATGTGGCCAAGCATTTCAGCCTGCCCAGCAGCACGCCCGAGTATTTTTTGTACTGCCTGTCGGTGGAGACCACCGGCCAGCGGCCCGTGTTTCACCTGACCATCAAACGCGCCATCCTCAAGCGTGAAGGCCTTTGGGGTCGCCCCAAAAAAGTCACCAGCGAACCCTTCGTGCACGATGCCATCTGGCGCAGCAGTGCCGCCACCGAGCGCGGGATTTTTGACCTGTTCAAGGCCTGCCCACCCACCAACAGTTTTGGCTCTTACGGCTTTCACAGCGCCGTCAAGCTGCAGGGCCTGGCCGCCGAGCTGCTGCTGCAAAAGTGCAGCGACACTGGTCGCCTGATGTGGGAAGACGGCAAAGCGCTGACCCCCTTGCAATGGACCGACGAAGCACTGACGCTCTCGGCCACTTGGCAAGCGGTGGCGGCCCAAGACACGCAACCGGCAGGTTGGCAATTGCAGATGCAAGCCGGGCCGGGCGGGGTGATCCACGGCTTGAACGAGCCGCCGATTTTTGTGGACTTGGCGCGTGGCCGCTGCGGCCTGATCGACACCCAGGGCCTGAGCGCTGAGCGCTTGCTGGTCTTGACCCAGTCGCCTGTGCTGCCCGAGCGGGTGGCGCTGAAATTCCAGCAGCAACTGATGGAGCGCCTGGGCCCCATGCCGCTGCCGCCCGTCATCGAGCAGTTGCCCGAGGTACGCGGTGTGGCGCCTGTGGGCGTGTTGCGCATTTCGGCGGTGCCTTTGCAAATGCGCATGGACCACGGGATTTTTCAGGCGCAGCTGAGCTTTGATTACGACGGCCTGAAAGGCCACTGGCCTCATGCGCAAACCCGTGTGGCGGTGGGCAAAGGCGCGGCCGCACGCATGCTGATGCGCGACCTCGCGGGCGAGCAAAGCATTGTGGATGCGCTGGAAGATTTGGGCTTTGATGTGACGCAGGGCGACACCCTGAACTTGACCGGCTCGCAAAGTGCGGCGCTTTGGCTGGAATGGCTGGAAAGCGACTTTGAGCCTTTGCGCGAGGCCGGGCTGCAGGTGCATGCCGAAGCGGGCTTGAACAGCTGGCTGCGCCTGGCCGATGACGTGCACATCGACTTGTCGGGCGAGGGCGGTTTCGATGAGACATCGCCTTGGTTCAACCTCTCGCTGGGCATGGACATCGACGGCCAGCGGGTCAACATCTTGCCTTGGGTGCCAGCCATTTTGTCGGCGCTGGCGGGTGTTCACCTGTCCAGCGAAACCGATGACCTGCATGGCTTGCCCGCCCACTTGTACCTGCCCGACTTGCATGGCCCCGGCTATGTGCGCCTGCCCACGGCCCGCATCAAGCCTTGGCTGAGCATGCTGATGGAGCTGCACGGCGAGCGTGGCCACGACTGGGATGGCGATGCCTTGCGTCTGTCGCGCATGGACGCCTTGCGGACCGCCACCTCGTTGGGCGAGGGCGCACATTGGCAAGGGGCCAGCCGCTTGTTGAGCTTGGTGCAGCAAATGCGCGGGCAAGCGGCTTTGACGCCTGTGCCCGTGCCCGATGGCCTGCAAGCGACTTTGCGGCCCTACCAGCAGCAGGGCCTGAACTGGCTGCAGTTCTTGCGCGAGCACCACCTGGCTGGCATCTTGGCCGACGACATGGGCCTGGGCAAGACGCTGCAAACGCTGGCCCACATCCTGACCGAGAAGAACACCGGACGCCTGACGCAACCGGCCCTGATCGTGGCGCCAGTCAGCTTGCTGGGTAACTGGCAGCGCGAAGCGGCCCGCTTTTGCCCGGGGCTCAAAACCCATGTGCACCACGGCCTGTCTCGCCACGAGACGGTGCAAGAGCTGTGCAGCTACGACGTGGTGATCACCGCCTATTCGCTGCTCTCGCGCGACCGCGACATGTGGGTGGATGTGCCTTGGCACCTTTTGGTGCTGGACGAAGCGCAAAACATCAAGAACGCCAACACCTTCGCGGCCCAGGTCGTGACCGAGATCCCGGCGGTGCATCGCTTGTGCCTGTCGGGCACGCCGATCGAAAACCATTTGGGCGAGCTGTGGAGCCAGTTCCACTTTTTGATGCCCGGATTTTTGGGCAGCCAAAAGCGCTTCACCGAGTTGTTCCGCAACCCGATCGAGCGCCAGGGCAGCACCGAAAAACTGGCCCAGCTGCGCGCCCGCGTGACGCCTTTCATGCTGCGCCGGACCAAAGATTTGGTGGCCAGCGAGCTGCCGCCCAAGATCGAAACCCTGATGCCCGTGCCTTTGCAAGGCCAGCAGGCGGACCTGTACGAAACCATCCGCTTGGGCATGGAAAAGACCGTGCGCGAAGCCCTGCACACCCAGGGCCTGGGCCGCTCACAGATCACCATCCTGGATGCGCTGCTCAAGCTGCGCCAAGTCTGCTGCGATCCGCGTTTGCTCAAGCTGAGTGCGGCCAGCCAGGTCAAACAATCGGCCAAGCTGGAGCAACTGCTGGACATGCTGCCCGAGATGGTGGCCGAGGGCCGCAAGATTTTGCTGTTCTCGCAGTTCACCGAAATGCTGGGCTTGATTGAGAAAGCCTTGCCCGCGCTGGGCATCCCGTGGGTCAAGCTCACCGGTCAGAGCAAAAACCGCGACGCGATCATCGACCAATTCACCAGCGGCCAAGTGCCTTTGTTCCTCATCAGCCTCAAGGCTGGTGGTGTGGGCTTGAACCTGCCGCAGGCCGACACAGTGATCCACTACGACCCGTGGTGGAACCCCGCCGTGGAAAACCAGGCCACCGACCGCGCCCACCGCATTGGGCAAAAGCAAAGTGTTTGGGTGCTCAAGCTGGTGGCGCAAGGCACCATCGAAGAGCGCATGCTGGCCCTGCAAGAGCGCAAAGCCCAACTGGCGAAAGACATGTACGAAGGCGCTGTTCAGCGCCAAGAGCCATTGTTTGGCGAAGCCGACCTGAACGAATTGCTCAAGCCGCTGGGCTGATCAGTGCATGCCCACCACAGGCCGTGTTTTGTAAAACTGGATCGGTGTTTCGGCGGCGTTGAGCACTGATTTTTTAATCTTGCCCACCACATGCATTTCGCAGGGTTTGCAGTCAAAGCGCAGGGTGAGCTTTTCTTTGCCGTTGATCAGTTGCAGGGGCTCGGCTTTGACGGTGCCTTGCACGCCGGTCACGCCCTTGGCCTGTTTGGGGCACAGGCTCAGCGAAAAGCGCACGCAGTGCTTGGTGATCATCAGGCTGACTTCGCCCAGCTCTTCTTGGGCCTCATAAGCGGCGGCGATCATTTGCACGCCGTGCTTGGCATAAAAGTCGCGGGCCTTCTGGTTGAACACGTTCGCCAGATAGGTCAGGGTGTCTTCGGGGTAGGTGACGGGTGGGTTCACCGGCACGGCACGCGGCAGGCGGTGCAGGCCTTGGGTGCGAGCAGTTTCGAGGGCCTGCACGGCATCACGGCGCAAGGCGTTGAGCTGTGATGGCGGCACAAACCAAGGGCGGGGCAGGGCGAGCTGCACATCCAAGGGCTCAAACAGGGTGTCGCCCAGTTTGCCCAAAGCGGTTTTGAGTTTGTCCTCGGCTTGGCCCGGGTCTTTGGGCGCTTGCCAGTCGATGGCCAGGTGTGCGGTGCCGGTGTGGCCCGCTTCGTCGGTCAGCGTCAGTTGCAAACCTTGGGGGCTTTCGGCCAGTTGCATCCACACGCCCATCTTGCGTTCGGCGGACTTTTTGTCCAAGGTGCGCACCCAGCTCATATCGCGGTTGCGGTTGACCTGAACGCCTTTGCGCAGGTCTTTGAAGCCGTCCATCGGGTCTTTGGGGTAGAGCTTCCAAAGCCCTTTGGCCTTGGCGGCTTCGGCGCGGTTGATCTGCAGGCCCACCAGTTCTTTTTGCAGGTCGTAATAGCAAAGCCCATCGCCGTTGTGCAGCTCGGTGGCCGGGTCGTCGGTGGTGATCTCGACGTGCTCGGGCGTGACCTTGCTGACCCAGCCGATCGGCTGCCCAGGGTTTTTGGGGGTGTCGAAGGCGCCAATGTCTTCCTTGCGGCCTTGCACAAAGTAGTCGGTGAACTCGCGGTTGAAGTTCTGGTTCGGGTCGGGCTCGAAGCTGAAGGTGGTGCGGCCATGTGAAGCGGCCGCCAGCTCGGGCCGTTCGTTCAGCACCTCGTCAAACAGCTTGCGGTAATGGGCCGTGATGTTTTTCACATAGGCCATGTCCTTGTAGCGGCCTTCGATCTTGAAGCTGCGGATGCCCGCGTCCACCAAGGCGCGCAGGTTCTCGCTTTGGTTGTTGTCCTTCATGCTCAACACATGTTTGTCATGCGCGATGATGCGGCCTTGCGCGTCTTTGACCTCATAGGGCAGGCGGCAAGCCTGCGAGCAGTCGCCTCGGTTGGCGCTGCGGCCGGTGTGGGCATGGCTGATGAAGCACTGGCCGCTGTAGGCCACACACAAAGCGCCGTGCACAAAAAATTCAATCACGGTGCGATCGGTGTCGATCACATCGCGGATGGCGCTGATCTGCGGCAGGGTCAGCTCACGGGCCAGCACGATTTGGCTCAAACCCGCGTCTTGCAAAAACTTCGCTTTTTCGGGCGTGCGGATGTCGGTCTGGGTGCTGGCGTGCAGCTGGATCGGCGGCATGTCGATTTCCAGCAAACCCATGTCTTGCACGATCAGGGCGTCCACGCCGGCGTCGTACAGCTGCCAAGCCAGCTTGCGGGCGCCTTCCAGTTCGTCGTCGCGCAAGATGGTGTTGAGCGTGACAAAGATGCGGCTGTGGAAGCGGTGCGCATGCTGCACCAGTTTGGCAATGTCTTGCACCGAGTTGTCGGCGGTGGATCGCGCCCCAAAGGAGGGGCCGCCAATGTAGACCGCATCCGCGCCGTGGTGGATGGCTTCGATGCCGATCTCAAGGTTGCGGGCGGGGGCGAGGAGTTCGAGTTGATGGGGCAGCATGGGGTGGCATTATCCCAGCTCCAACAAAAAACGCGGCCGAAGCCGCGTTTTTAAAAGGCGCCAATGCACCAGATCACTGGATCTTGGCTTTGCTGCGCAGGCTGTCTTGGTAGCCGCTGAGCTTTTGCTGCTGCAATTGCTGGGCGATCTGAGGTTTGACTTCTTCCAGCTTGGGCAATTGGGCTTCGCGCACATCGTCCACGCGGATGACGTGGAAGCCGAACTGGCTCTTGACCGGTGTTTCGGTCATTTCGCCTTTGCCCAGTTTGACCATGGCACCCGAGAACTCAGGGACATAGCTGCCCGCAGCGGCCCAGTCCAGGTCGCCACCGTTGGCACCGGAACCTGGGTCCTTGGACATCTTCTTGGCCAAGTCTTCAAACTTGGCGCCTTTTTTGATGTCGGCGATCAGGGCTTTGGCTTCGTCTTCTTTTTCCACCAAGATGTGGCGGGCACGGTATTCCTTGCCACCGTTGGCGGCCACGAACTTGTCGTACTCGCCTTGGATTTCAGCATCGGTGACCGGGTTTTTCTTTTGGAAATCGGCGAACAGGTCGCGGATCAAGATGGTTTGACGGGCCAACTCGAGCTGGTTTTTGTAGTCTTCGGTGGCATCCAGGCCGCGCTTTTTGGCTTCCTGCATGAAGATTTCACGGGCCACCAGCTCTTCTTTGATCTGGGCCAACACTTCAGGCGTCACGGGGCGGCCGGAGCGTTCCACTTGCTGCTTGAGCACTTCCACGCGCGAAGAGGGCACGGGCTTGCCGTTGACCACGGCCAAGTTCTGGGCGAAAGCTGGCGCAGCCATCAGAGCCAAAACGGCGGTTGCGGCGCTGAGCATTTGCTTTTTCATGGATTCTTTCCTCAAGGACGGTTCGTCAGGTATGAAATAAGGGGGGTATTTTCAGATCAGCTCGATGGCCAAGGCATGCAAACCTTGGTCGATGAAATCTTGCAGCGCATCATACACAAGCCTGTGACGCTGAACGCGGCTCAGGTTTGTAAACATCGGTGAAGCAATGCACACACGCATGTGGCTGCCTTGGCCGCTGGCACTGGCGCCGGCGTGACCGGCGTGGTCGGCGCTTTCATCGATCACCTTCAGCGCCGTCGGCTGCAGGCGCTCGGTCAAACGGTCGTGGATTTGTTGGGCAACGGTCATGGTGTTCATTGGTCCTTGGGCAGGTGACGGGCCACGTAAATGCCTTGGGCTACGATGAACACCAAGGGGAACACATAGCCCCAGACCTTGAAGTTGACCCAGTCTTCGGTCGAAAAATAGGTCGCCACATACGCATTGATGCTGGCCATGAAGAGGCAATACAGCATCCACGCGATGTTCATGCGGTGCCACACCGGCGCGGGCAATTGCAATTGCTGGCCCAACATCATTTGCAAAAAGTTCTTCTTCATCACCCAGTGCGCAATGGCCAAGGCCACGGCCAGGCCGGTGTACAGCAAGGTGGGTTTCCACTTGATGAAGCGTTCATCGTGCAAGCCCAGCGTCAAAGCGCCAAAGCCAATCACCAGCACCAAGGTGATCTTGTGCATGGTCTGCAACTTGCCGTCCATCTTGTAGATCAGAGCGGTCTGCACCACAGTAGCGGCCATCAGCACCGCGGTGGCGGTGTAAATGTCGGCCATTTTGTAGGCCCCAAAAAACAGCAGGATGGGGAAAAAGTCGATCAGGAATTTCATGTCAGGGGCGGTTGGGGCGGTGTCACATGGACGCCGCCCGGGTTCATCACAAAGGCTCGAAGTCTAACGAAGCGGAGTTCATGCAGTAGCGCAAGCCCGTGGGGGCTGGGCCGTCTTCGAACACATGACCCAGGTGCGCACCGCATTGGGCACAAACCGTTTCCACCCGCACCATGCCGTGGCTGCGGTCGACGTTTTCTTGGATGGCGTGCTCGGTTGCCGCCTGCGAAAAGCTGGGCCAGCCGCAGCCAGCGTCAAACTTGGTGTCGGACTTGAACAGCTCGGCATCGCAGCAAATGCAGCGGTAAATGCCTGTGGCCCAGTGCGACTCGTATTTGCCGGTGAAGGGGCGCTCGGTGGCGGCTTGGCGCGTCACGGCGTAGGCCACAGGCTCGGCGCCTTTGGCTTGCAAGATCTCGCGCCACTCTTGATCGGTTTTGGTGATGGTCATGATGAACAGCTGATTTCCAGTTGACGGGCCCAATCGGGCGGCAGGTCGGCATAGGCTTCAAAGCCCGGATGCTCGTCGAAGGGGGACTTTAGCAAGTTGTGCAGGGTCTCGATTTCGCTGAAGTCGCCCGACTGTGCTTTGCGGATGGCGATTTCGGCCAGGTGGTTGCGCAAGACGAACTTGGGGTTGACGCGCAGCATGCTTTGGCCGACTTCGCTGAAATTCGCAGCGCCCAAGCGCTGCAAGTAGCGAAGCAGCCAAGCTTGCCAGCTGTCCCGATCGACAAACAAATCACGCACCGGCTCGAACGCCGCCAGGCTTCCTTCTTGGTGAGCCGCCACAGCGTGGCTCAATTGCCGCCAAAAATGGGTGAAGTCCAGTCGCTGCGTGGCCATCAATTGCAGCAAATCCTCGACCAAGGACCAATCGGACTCGCGCAAATCATCGCTGGCCAATGCACCAACCAGCCCCAGTTTGGCGCGCATGGCGTCGCCCAAAGCGCGGGGGAAACCAGTTTTGTAACCCTCCAAAACCTGCAGGGTCAGGTCTTGGTCTTCGATCAAAGGCAGCAGGGCTTGCGCCAGACAAAACAGGTTCCAGTAAGCGATGTTGGGCTGGCGGCTGTAGGCGTAGCGGCCTTGGGTGTCGGTGTGGTTGCAAATGTGGCCCGGGTCAAAACCGTCCATGAACTGGAAGGGCCCGTAATCGAGGGTCAGGCCCAAGAGGCTCATGTTGTCGGTGTTCATCACGCCGTGGCAAAAGCCCACGGCTTGCCACTGGGCCAACAAACGGGCGGTGCTCTCCTGGACCAGGTCCAAGAGGGCGGCATAGCGGTTGCCTTGCCACCCTGCCGCGCGTTCATCGGCCTGGGGCAAGTGGTGAGCGATGAAGTGATCGACCAAAGTCCGCAAACTGTCCACATCGCCTTGGGCAGCAAAGTGCTCCAAATGGCCAAAGCGCAAAAAACTGGGGGCCAAACGGGCCACCACAGCGGCGGTCTCCAGCGTTTCGCGGCGCACCGGCTCGGGCGACGCGACCAAGCTCAAGGCGCGGGTGGTGGGAATGCCCAGGCCATGCATGGCCTCGCTGCACAGGTATTCGCGAATGCTCGATCGCAACACCGCCCGGCCATCGCCTCGGCGGGAGTAGGGCGTAGGGCCTGCCCCCTTGAGCTGGATTTCTTGCAGGCCCAGCGCGGATGCCGCTTCGCCCAGCCAAATGGCACGGCCATCGCCCAGTTGACCGGCCCAATGACCAAACTGGTGGCCGCTGTAGACCGTGGCCAAGGGGTCAGAGCCCGCAAGCAAGGCATTGCCAGCCAGGGCGCTCAGGTGCGCATCGTCCAGCAAGGCCGACCAACCCAGTTCATCGGCCAGCGCGTGGTTGCGGGCCGCCCAGGCAGGCGCCGCCAAGGGGGTGGGCTGCAAGCGGGTGAAAAACTGGGGGCCCAGCTGCGTCAAGCGGTGTTGCCAATCCAAAGGCGGGGTGCTAGGCGATGCGGGTGAATGGGGTTCTGACATGCCGCCATTGTCTCGCCCTTGACAAGAGCACACGGGCGCAGAGGGCTTATCCTCTGCGCCGCGCCCGAATGGGGGCACAATGAAAAGTGATTTTTGACCCTTTGACCGGAGACCATCACATGTTGGGACTGATGCAACAGCAATCTTTGCTGATTTCTTCTTTGATTGAATTTGCTGAGCGCCACCACGGCGATGGCGAAATCGTTTCTCGCCGCGCAGAAGGTGATATCCACCGCTACAACTGGGCCCAAGCGGCCAAACGCGCGCGCCAAGTGGCCAACACCCTCGATGGCATGCAAGTGCCTCAAGGCAGCCGCATTGCCACGCTGGCCTGGAACGGCTACCGCCACCTGGAGCTGTACTTTGGGGTCAGCGGCTCTGGCCGTGTGCTGCACACCATCAACCCACGTTTGCACCCCGAGCAAATCGCCTGGATCGCCAACCATGCCGAAGACCATGTGCTGTGCTTTGACATGAGCTTCTTGCCCTTGGTGCAAGCGGTCCATGCCCAATGCTCCACGATCCGCCAGTACGTGGCTTTGTGCGATGCCGACAAATTGCCGGCCGACACCGGCATCCCGGGTCTGGTCAGTTACGAAACTTGGATGGGCGCGCAGTCCGACACCTACACCTGGCCTCAGCTGGACGAAAACACCGCCTGCACCTTGTGCTACACCAGCGGCACCACAGGCAACCCCAAAGGCGCGCTGTACAGCCACCGGTCCACTTTGCTGCACGCGTACGCGGCGGCTTTGCCAGACGTGATGTGCATCTCGGCTCGCGATTCGATCTTGCCCGTGGTGCCCATGTTCCACGTCAACGCTTGGGGCATCCCCTACAGCGCGGCCATGGTGGGGGCCAAGCTGGTCTTCCCCGGCCCGGCATTGGATGGCAAATCGGTGTACGAACTGATCGAAGCCGAAGGCGTGACCTTCGCAGCCGGTGTGCCCACCGTCTGGCAAATGCTGCTGGGGCACATGAAGCCTGCGGGCCTGAAGTTCTCCAAACTCAACCGCACGGTGATCGGTGGCTCGGCCTGCCCACCCGCGATGATCACGGCTTTCCGCGAAGACTACGGCGTGGATGTGCTGCACGCTTGGGGCATGACCGAACTCAGCCCCCTGGGCACGCTGAGCAACCTCAAAAACAAGCACGAAAACTTGCCCGAAGCCGAACAGATGAAGTTGCGCATGAAGCAAGGCCGCTGCATTTTTGGCATCGACATGAAAATCGTCGATGCCGATGGCCGTGAGCTGCCGCATGACGGCAAAGCCGCGGGCGATCTCTTGGTCAAAGGCCCCTGGGTGATTGCCAATTACTTCAAGGCTGAAGGCGGCGATCCTTTGGTGGACGGCTGGTTCCCCACGGGCGACGTGGCCACCATCGACACCGATGGCTTCATGCAAATCACCGACCGCAGCAAAGATGTGATCAAGTCCGGTGGCGAATGGATCAGCTCCATCGACATTGAAAACATCGCCATGGCCCACCCCGCTGTGGCCATGGCCGCGTGCATCGGCATTCGCCACCCCAAGTGGGACGAAAGGCCCATTGTGTGTGTGGTCAAAAAACCAGGCGCGGAAGTTACTCGCGATGAACTCATTCAGTTCTACGACGGCAAGACCGCCAAATGGCAGATCCCGGACGATGTGGTTTTTGTGGATGCGATCCCCTTGGGGGCCACCGGCAAGATGCTCAAAACCCGTTTGCGTGAGCAGCTGACAGACTACGTTTTGCCCGGCCTTTGATGTGAGACAAATCACCTCTTGCGCCACTCAAGTCGCAAGGGTGATACAGCTTAGGTGCAAACCCCGAGCGAGTTTGTGAAATCAGCGGTTACGCTGACACCGTCTGATTCACAACGCAGGAGACTTTGAATGAAATTCACCACCCGCTTGATCGCTGCCGCAGCACTGAGCACTTGCGCTTTTGGCGCCTTCGCACAAAAAGGCGAAACCGTCAAAATCGCTTGGATCGATCCTTTGTCGGGTCTGATGGCCCCCGTGGGCAGCAACCAGCTCAAAAGCTTCCAGTTTTTTGCCGAGAAGTTCAGCAAATCCAACCCAGCGGGTGTGAAGTTCGAAGTGATTGGCATCGACAACAAGTTGAGCCCCGCTGAAAGCTTGAACGCTCTCAAAGCCGCCATGGACCAAGGCGTGCGCTACATCACACAAGGCAACGGTTCTTCTGTGGCAGGTGCACTGATCGAAGCGGTCAACAAACACAACGAGCGCAACCCTGGCAAGGAAATCATCTTCCTGAACCACTCGGCTGTGGACCCCGATTTCACCAACAGCAAGTGCAGCTACTGGCACTTCCGCTTTGATGCCGACACCTCGATGAAGATCGAAGCCATGACCACCTTCATGGCCGACCAAAAAGACATCAAGAAGGTGTACCTGTTCAACCAGAACTATTCGCACGGTCACCAAGTGGCCAAGTTCGCCAAGGAAAACCTGGCCCGCAAACGTGCTGACATCCAGATCGTGGGCGAAGACCTGCACCCCTTGGCCCAAGTTCGTGATTTCTCGCCCTACATCGCCAAGATCAAAGCTTCTGGCGCTGACACCGTCATCACCGGCAACTGGGGTTCTGACTTGGCGCTGCTGGTCAAAGCAGCCAACGAAGGCGGCTACAACGGCAAGTTCTACACCTACTACACCGGTGTGACCGGCACGCCCACAGCCTTGGGTACTGGCGGTGCAGGCCGCGTGTACCAGATCGCCTACAACCACTACAACATGGGTGGGGACCTGGGCAAGTCGATGGCTGAATTCAAGGCCAAGTTCAACGACGACTTCTACACAGGCTCGGTGATTTCGATTTTCAACATCCTGAGCAACGCGATGGCTCAGGCCAAATCGACCGATCCGGTCAAAGTGGCCGCT
Organism: Comamonadaceae bacterium PBBC2; assembly: GCA_002255935.1. Classification (GTDB taxonomy): domain Bacteria; phylum Pseudomonadota; class Gammaproteobacteria; order Burkholderiales; family Burkholderiaceae_C; genus Limnohabitans_A. Next base: position 19,411 of record NKIO01000017.1, on the reverse strand, counting down.
GCCATGGAAGGCATCACCTTCAAGAACTTCAACGGTGAAGTGCAAATGCGCAAAACCGACCACCAACTGCAGCAGCCGCTGTACATGACCGTGTGGCAAAAGGCGGACAAGAAGTACCCCTACAGCCCTGAAAACACCGGCATGACCTTGGCGCCCGTCAAGGAGTTCCCATCGTATGTCTCCAGCACGCCCACCAGCTGCCAGATGAAGCGTCCAGGCTGATTGGCCTTGCGGCTCCCGGGCCCGATGACCTCGACCGTTATCGGGCCTTTTTCTTGGCGTGTTGCGACACGTGTGTTTCGGGTTGAACGCTCAACCCACTTTCGGTAACGAAGTTAGGCCCTCAAAGCCTGGAAAGTAGCGGTATTTATGGAGTTTTTCATCATCTCCATGCTCAACGGCCTCAGTTACGGGCTGTTGCTCTTCATGCTCAGCTCTGGGCTGACCTTGATTTTCAGCATGATGGGTGTGCTCAACTTTGCGCACGCCAGTTTCTACATGATCGGCGCCTATTTCGGTTACACCCTGTCGGGTTTTATCGGATTTTGGCCTGCCTTGGTCATCGCACCGCTTTTGGTCGGTGCTTGTGGCGCCTTGTTTGAGCGCGTCACCTTGCGCAAAGTTCACCCCTTCGGCCATGTGCCCGAGTTGTTGGTGACTTTCGGCTTGTCCTACGTCGTGCTGGAGTTGATCCAGTTGGTCTGGGGCCGCACGGCCGTGGAGTTCCAGCCGCCTGAAATCCTGCGCAGCTCGGCATTCACCCTCATCAACCACTCGGTCAATGGCCTGAGCATGGTCTGGGGTGCTGCACCCGCTGACATGTGCAGTGCCGCTGATGTGGCGGTGCGCTTGTTGTGCTCGCCATTCCCCGCCACGCGAGCCTTCATGATGTTGGTGGCCTTGTTGATGCTGATGTCCTTGTGGCTCTTGCTCACGCGCACCCGCATCGGCTTGGTCATTCAAGCGGCATTGACCCACCCCGAAATGGCCGAGGCCTTGGGGCACAACGTGCCGCGTGTCTTCATGCTGGTGTTTGGTGCCGGTACCGGCTTGGCCGGTCTGGCCGGCGTCATCGGTGGCAGCACCTTTGTCACCGAACCGGCCATGGCCGCCACGGTGGGTTCGGTCATCTTCGTGGTGGTGGTGGTGGGCGGCATGGGCTCCTTGTCGGGCGCATTCCTCGCGTCGGTCTTGATCGGTGTGATCCAGACCTTTGCCGTGGCCATCGACTATTCCTTTTTGGTGTTGGCCAAGGACATGGGTTGGGCGGTCTCTGCGGCAACGCAGGACAACACCTTTGCCAAGCTCACGGTGTCGCAGGTCGCGCCGATCCTGCCGTATTTGTTCCTGGTGCTGATCCTGATCTTCCGCCCCAAGGGTCTTTTGGGTACACGCGAGGGTTAAGACATGGCTGCTGTTTACAAATTCAAACCCTACAACGTCGGCCGTTGGGTCATCTGGAGCTTGTTTGCTCTGGTGCTCTTGGTCGCCCCGCTGGTCTTCACCAGCAACCTGTCCACCACCATGCTGGCCCAAATGGGCATCGCCATCATCGCCTGCCTGTCCTACAACATCTTGTTGGGGCAGGGCGGCATGCTCAGCTTTGGCCATGCGGTTTACACGGGGCTGGGCTCCTACATGGCCATCCATGCGCTCAACATGGTCAGCGGCGGCCAATTGCACATTCCGATCAGTTTGCTGCCCATCGTGGGTGGCGTGGCCGGCATGGGCTTTGCGATCTTGCTGGGCTATGTGACCACCCGCAAGTCGGGTACACCGTTTGCCATGATCACCATGGGCGTGGCCGAATTGGTGTTTGCCATGTCCCTGATGTTTTCCGAATTCTTCGGGGGCGAAGCCGGTGTCTCGGGCAACCGCGTGGCCGGTCAAGCATTCTTTGGCATCACCTACGGTCCGCAAATTCAGGTGTATTACCTGATCGCGGCCTACACCTTTGTGTGTGTGGCGCTGATGTTTGCCTTCACGCAAACGCCGTTGGGCCGCATCTTGAACGCCGTGCGTGACAACCCCGAGCGTGTCGAGTTCATCGGCTACAACACGCAACGTGTGCGTTACATCGCCTTCATCATTGCTGGTTTCTTTGCGGGCATTGCCGGGGGCCTGGGCGCCCTGAACTTCGAGATCGTCACCGCCGAAGTGGTCGGGGCAGGTCGCTCGGGCGCCTATTTGCTCTTCACCTTCTTGGGTGGCGCGACCTTCTTTTTTGGCCCCATTCTGGGCGCCATTTTGATGGTGATCGCCTTTGTGCTCTTGTCTGAGCTGACCAAAGCCTGGCTGCTGTACCTGGGGCTGGTCTTCTTGTTCATGGTCATGTACGCCCCCGGCGGCATTGCCAGCTTGATCATGATGAATTTGCGCGTGGCCAAGTTCGGCAAGCTCAAACAGATCTGGACCAGTTACCTTGGCTTGGGCCTCACGGCCTTTGTGATGTTGGCCGGTGCTGGCGCCATGATCGAGATGGTCTACCACCTGCAGCTCAATTCGGCTTTGGGCGACACCGTCAAATTCATGGGTGTGAGCCTCAACGCCAAGAGCCTGGACAGCTGGTTCGGCTGCACCTTTGTGATGCTCACCGGTTTGGGCTTGTTTGAGGTGACCCGCCGCCAGTACATGCTGGAGTGGGGTGTGATCCAGACCGAGATCGAAAAAGAAATCAAGCGCCGGGAGACTGCAGTATGAGTACGACCTACGCACTGGAACTGAAAGACGTTCGCAAAAATTTCGGCAAGACCGAAATCATCCGTGGCGTGAATTTGGCTGTGCAAGCCGGTGAGCGTGTGGCCGTGATTGGGCCCAACGGTGCGGGCAAGTCCACGCTGTTCAATCTGATCAGCGGCCGTTTTGGTCCCACCAGTGGTGACATTTTGCTCAACGGCCAAGCCATTCAGCACAAGACACCCTATGAGATCAACCGCATGGGGCTGTCGCGCAGCTTCCAGATCACCAACATCTTCCCCAAGCTCAGCGTTTTCGAGAACCTGCGCTGTGCGGTGCTCTGGAGCCTGGGCTACAAGTACACGTTTTTTAAGTTCCTCTCGGGCTTGAAAGACGCCAACGAACGCGCCGAGCAGTTGATGGACATGATCCACCTCGACAAAAAACGCGATGTGCTGGCCATGAACCTCACCTACGCCGAGCAACGCGCCCTGGAAATCGGCGTCACGATTGCGGGCGGCTCCGACGTGATCTTGCTGGACGAACCCACAGCCGGTATGAGCAAGAGCGAGACCTCGCGCTTCATTCACCTGATCAAAGAAGTGACCGTGGGCAAAACCCTGCTGACGGTGGAGCACGACATGGGCGTGGTGTTTGGCCTGGCCGACAAGATCGCCGTGGTGGTTTATGGCGAGGTGATCGCCTTTGACACCCCTGAGGCGGTTCGCGCCAACGCCAAAGTGCAAGAAGCGTATTTGGGCTCGTCTGTGGCCGACAGCCAGGCAGGAGGCCATTGAGATGTTGAAGATTGAAAACCTGCACGCCTATTACGGCAAAAGCCATGTGCTCCACGGCGTCAACTTTGGCGTGGGCCAAGGCGAGATCGTGGCCCTCTTGGGGCGCAACGGCTCGGGCCGCTCAACCACGGCCAAAGCCATCATGGGCTTGGTCGATTGCCAAGGCACCATCGACTGGAAAGGCCAAGCCATCCAAGGCAAAAAAGCCTATGAAGTGGCGCACTTGGGCATCGGCTATGTGCCCGAAAACCGCGACATCTTCCCCAAACTCACCGTGAGCCAAAACCTGCAACTGGGCCAAAAGCGCAGTGGACAAAATGGGCGCTGGTCGTTTGACGACATGTTTGCCTTGTTCCCGCGCCTCAAAGAGCGCGAGCACACCGAAGCGGGCGTTTTGTCGGGCGGCGAGCAGCAAATGCTCACCCTGTGCCGAACCCTGATGGGCGATCCCGATCTGATCATCATCGACGAGCCCACCGAGGGCTTGGCGCCCAAAATTGTGGAATTGGTGGGACAGTACCTGCAAGAGCTCAAGCGCCGGGGCATTTCGGTGCTCTTGATTGAGCAAAAGCTCACCATCGCCATGAACATCTCGGATAGGGCGCTGGTCATGGGCCACGGCAGCATTGTTTTTGAGGGTACGCCCGAAGAACTGCGTCAGAACAACTACATCCGCAAGGAGTGGCTGGAGGTCTGAACCTCGTCCCGAGAGAGACAGTTTCTCGAAACTGAAGCTGTTCTTTCACGAACTTGCCACTACAATCTTTTAAAAAACGAACGATCGTTCTTTTTTGTTCCAAGCTCCATTTCACGCAAAGGAAAACAGCATGACAGCTGAGTACAAAGTCCACGGCGACGTCGCGGTCATCACCCTGATGAACCCGCCCGTCAACGGCCTGGGTCTGTCCACCCGCATCGGCATCACCGATGGTCTGGAAAAAGCCAACAACGATGCGGCCGTCAAGGCCATCGTCATCACCGGCCGCGGCAAGGCTTTCTCGGGTGGCGCTGACATCCGTGAGTTCGGTTCGCCCAAAGCGATCCAAGAGCCCAACTTGCTGAGCGTGATCCGTTCTTGCGAAAACTCGGCCAAGCCCATCGTGGCCGCCATCCACTCGGTGGCCATGGGCGGCGGTCTGGAACTGGCGTTGGGTTGCCACTACCGCATGGCCGCACCAGGCACTTCGGTGGCTTTGCCTGAAGTCAAACTGGGCTTGATCCCCGGCGCAGGCGGCACGCAGCGTCTGCCCCGCGTCATCGGCGTGGAAGCCGCACTCAACATGATCGTCAGCGGCGAAGCCATCAAGAGCGAAATGCTGGCCATGCTGCCCGGCCAAAAGCTGTTCGATGCGATGGCCCAATCGGCCGAAACCCTGGCCGAAGAAGCTTTGGCCATGGCCCGCAAAGTGGCCGCAGCCCACGCTGACGGTTCGCCCATGCCCATGGTGCGCAACTTGCCGTGCAAACACCCCCAGGGTGATGCGTACTTCCAGTTCGCACGCAACATGGTCAAAGGCATGGCCAAAAACCTGCCCGCGCCAGAAAAGTGCCTGGATGCCGTGGAAGCGGCCACCAAGAAAAAATTTGAAGACGGCATGGTCTTGGAGCGTGAAATTTTCACGGCCCTGATGATGACGCCTGAAAGCAAAGCGCTGCGCCACATTTTCATGGCCGACCGTGCCGCCAGCAAGATCCCTGACGTGCCCGAAGACACCCCCAAGCGCGACATCAAATCCATCGCCGTGATCGGCGCTGGCACCATGGGCGGCGGCATCTCGATGAACTTCTTGAACGCGGGCATCCCCGTCAAGATCCTCGAGATGAAGCAAGACGCGCTGGACCGTGGCGTGGCCACCATCCGCAAGAACTACGAAGCCCAAGTCAAAAAAGGCAAGCTCAAACAAGAGAAGTACGACGAGCGCATGGCTTTGCTGAGCACTACGTTGAGCTACGACGACATTGGCCAGGCCGACTTGGTCATCGAAGCCGTGTTCGAGGAAATGGGCGTCAAAGAAGCCGTCTTCAAGAAACTCGACGAAGTGATGAAGCCTGGCGCCATCTTGGCCTCCAACACCTCGACATTGGACGTGAACAAGATCGCATCGTTCACCAAGCGTCCGCAAGACGTGATCGGTATGCACTTCTTCAGCCCTGCCAACGTCATGAAGCTGCTCGAGGTGGTACGTGGCGCGCAAACCGGCAAGGACGTGCTGGCCACCGTGATGGCGATCGGCAAGAAGATCAAGAAAACCTCGGTGGTCTCTGGTGTGTGCGATGGCTTCATCGGCAACCGCATGATCGAGCAATACAGCCGCCAAGCCGGTTTCCTGATCGAAGAAGGCTGCACACCTGCTCAGGTGGACAAGGCGGTCGAGAAATTTGGTTTTGCCATGGGCCCCTTCCGCATGGGCGATCTGGCCGGCAACGACATCGGCTGGGCCATCCGCAAGCGCCGCTACCAAGAAAAGCCGGGCATGAAGTACAGCAAGACGGCTGACTTGCTCTGCGAGATGGGCCGCTATGGTCAAAAAACCGGCGCAGGCTGGTACGACTACCAAACCGGCAAGCGCGACGCGATCCCCAGCCCCGTGGTGGTCGAGATGATCGAAAAGCACCGCGCAGCTCTTGGCATCACGCCGCGCAAGATTTCCGACGAAGAAATCGTGCAGCGCCTGGTGTTCTCGCTGGTCAACGAAGCCTGCCACATTCTGGAAGAAGGCATTGCCAGCAAAGCCAGCGACATCGACATGGTCTACATCACCGGTTACGGCTTCCCGTTCTGGCGCGGTGGCCCCATGAACTACGCCGACACGATTGGCCTGTTCAACGTGGCCGAAGCCATGAAGCGCTTCGCCAAGAACCCGCTCGACGACGCCCAATTCTGGCAACCCGCACCTTTGTTGGCGCGTTTGGTGGCCGAAGGCAAGACATTCAACTGATTTTTTAAATTTTTGGCGGGACAGATCTTCAGCTCTGTCCCCCACTTGAAAGGACCATCATGACGAATGCTGTCATCGTATCTACCGCACGCACACCGCTGGCCAAGAGCTGGAAGGGCGCCTTCAACATGACCCACGGGGCCACCCTGGGTGGCCACGCGGTGCAACACGCTGTGGCCCGCGCCGGCATTGACGCCGCCGAAGTCGAAGACGTGATCATGGGCTGTGCCAGCCCCGAGGGCGCCACCGGCGCCAACATCGCCCGCCAGATTGCCCTCAAAGCCGGTCTGCCCATCTCGGTGTCGGGCATGACCGTCAACCGTTTTTGCTCCTCTGGCTTGCAAACCATTGCCTTGGCCGCCCAGCGCATCATCGCTGGCGAAGGTCAGGTCTATGTGGCCGGTGGTGTGGAAAGCATCTCTTGCGTGCAGCAAGAAATGAACACCCACATGATGCAAGACTTGGCTTTGGCCAAGATGAAGCCCGAGATTTACTGGAACATGCTGCAAACCGCCGAGCAAGTGGCCAAGCGCTACAAAATCGGCCGTGATGTGATGGACGCGTATGGCGCGGCCAGCCAACAAAAGGCCTGCGCTGCCCAAGCCGCTGGTCTGTTCAATGACGAAATCGCCCCCATCACCGTCACACAAGGCGTGATCGACAAGGTCATGGGCATGACCACCAAGCAAGTGACCGTGAGTGTGGACGAAGGCCTGCGCGAAGGCACCACGGTGGAAGCCATCAGTGGTTTGCGCTCGGCACTGCCAGGTGGCTTGGTCTCGGCCGGTAACGCCAGCCAGTTTTCGGACGGCGCAGGCGCTTGCGTGCTGATGGACGAAAAACTGGCCGAGCAGCGCGGCCTGAAGCCGATGGGCCGATTCCTTGGCTTTGCCGTGGCCGGTTGCGAGCCTGACGAAATGGGCATTGGCCCCGTGTACGCCGTGCCCAAAGCCCTGGCGCGTCTGGGCCTCACAGTGCAAGACATTGACCTGTGGGAACTGAACGAAGCGTTCGCCGTGCAGGTGCTGTACTGCCGCGACAAGCTGGGCATTCCGGCCGATCGCCTGAACGTCAACGGCGGTGCGATCGCTGTGGGTCACCCCTACGGTGTGTCGGGCCAGCGCCTGACGGGCCATGCCTTGATCGAAGGCAAGCGCCGTGGTGCCAAGCGCGTGGCGGTGACCATGTGCATTGGCGGCGGCATGGGCGCCTGCGGCATTTTTGAAGTGCTGTGATGTGCATGCGCGTTGACGCCTGATCAACGCAAAAGGCGGTTGGCATTGAGCTGGCCGCCTTTTTTTATGGTTTGAACCTGGATGAATTGCCATGAGTTTGCGTCCCACCGTTGATTTTTTGCTGCACGACTGGCTCAAGGTCGAAAGCCTGCAAAGCCGCGAGCGCTTTGCCGACCACTCGCGTGAAACTTTTGACGCCGTGCTCGACACCTGCGAGCGCATCGCCCGCGAGAAGTACGCTCCGTTCAACCGCCTGGTGGACACCCAAGAGCCCCACTTTGACGGCGAAAAAGTCACGCTGCCCCAGGCCACCCACGACGCCTACAAAGCCTATGCCGAGTCGGGCATGCTGAGTGCCGCGCAGGACTACGACGTGGGCGGCATGCAGTTGCCCTACACCGTGGAAGCCGCCGCCAACGCCTTTTTTGCCATGGCCTCGGTCAGCATCGGCTCGGGCATGCTCACCAGCGGCAACGCCAATTTGCTCATGGTGCATGGCACCGATTTGCAAAAGCAGGTGTTTGCCTTGAATGAGTTCAGCGGCCGTTTTTCGGGCACCATGTGCCTCTCCGAGCCGCAAGCGGGCTCGTCGCTCAGCGATGTGATGACCCGCGCAACACCCGATGGCGCTGACTTTGAATCCGACGCTTTGGGCGCACGGTACCGCCTCAAGGGCAACAAGATGTGGATCTCTTCTGGCGAGCATGAGCTGAGCGAGAACATCATCCACTTGGTGTTGGCCAAGATCCCAGACGCGAACGGCCAATTGGTGCCGGGCGTCAAAGGCATTTCGCTGTTCATCGTGCCCAAGAAGCTGGTGGACACTGAGGGCCAACTGACCGGCGAGCGCAACGACGTGGCGCTGGCGGGCTTGAACCACAAGTGCGGCTGGCGCGGCACGACCAACACGCTGCTGAACTTTGGCGAGGGCAAGTACCCGGTGCGCGGTCAAGCTGGGGCCGTGGGCTATCTGGTGGGCAAGCCCGGCGAAGGCCTGCGCTGCATGTTCCACATGATGAACGAGGCTCGCATCGGCGTGGGCATGGCCGCCACCATGCTGGGCATGGCCGGTTATTACGCCAGCTTGGACTACGCCAAAAACCGCCCCCAAGGCCGTCCCAGTGGGGCAGGGGGCAAGGACGCGAGCCGCCCGCAAGTGCGCATCATTGAGCACGCCGACATCAAGCGCATGCTGCTGGCCCAGAAGGCCTACAGCGAAGGCGCTCTGGCACTGGCCTTGTACAGCGCCCGCTTGGTGGACGAGCAGCACACCGGCACTGACGAAGACGCCGATGTGGCGCGTTTGCTGCTGGAGGTCCTCACGCCCATCGTCAAGAGCTTTCCCAGCGAGTGGTGCCTGGAAGCCAACAGCCTGGCCATCCAGATCCACGGCGGCTATGGCTACACCCGAGACTTTCCGGTGGAGCAGTACTGGCGCGACAACCGCCTGAACATGATCCACGAGGGCACCCACGGCATCCAGGCCATGGACCTGCTGGGGCGCAAGGTGTTGATGGAAAACGGTCGCGGCCTGCAGCTGTTGGCCGAGCGCATGATGGCCACCGCCGCCAAAGCCGAAGCGTCATGGGCGCCCGAAGCTGCCGCATTGCGCGATGCCTTGAAACAAGTCGGCCAAGCCACTCAGCAAGCCTGGGACGGCGCCGAGCCAGCACAGGCCTTGGCCAACGCTGTGCCTTATTTGCAAGCGTTTGGACACACCGTCATTGCCTGGATTTGGCTCGACGTGGCCCACAGCTTGGGCGATGACAGCAGCGCAGCGGCCCAAGGTCGCAAAGCAGCTTGTCGTTATTTTTACCGTTATGAATTGCCCAAGATCGGAGCCTGGCTCAGTGTTGTCAGCAGCAGAGATCCGACTTGTGCCAACTTGCCTGAGGAGGCTTTTTAATGATCCGACACATCGTCATGTGGAACCTGCACGAGCAGGCCGAAGGGGCCGACAAGGCCGCCAACATTCAAAAGGCGAAAGCCTTGCTTTTGTCTTGCGCCAAGGTCGTACCGGGAATCAAGAAGTTCGAGGTGGCCACCGCCACACCCGGCATGGACTGCACCAACGACTTGGTCTTGCACATGTTGGTCGATGACGCGCAGGTGCTAGCGGCTTACCAAAATCACCCGCAACATGTGGCCATCAAGCCGTTCATGAAGGCCGTCGTCAAAGAGCGTCGCTGCATGGATTACCCCCTGTAAAGAAGGTCCGAAGACCTCACCCACTGGAGACAACGCATGAAACTTTCACCCTTGCGAGGCACTGTGATGGGCTTGTCCTTGACCGCTGCAGCCACCGGTTTGCTGGCGCAAACGCCCAACTTGCCGACGGCCGCGCAGACCGACCCCGTGACTTTGGGTTGGATGGTGGGCTCACCACCGCCTGCCGACAAAGTGATCCGCTTTGCCGATGGTTCGGGCTACAAGTTTCCGCAAACGCGTTGGAGTTTTTCAAACTTCCGGCAGCTGATCCCGACCACACAAGTCTCGCGTGGCACGGGCGCTCCTGCCCCTTTGCCCCGCGCCTTGCGCAACGACCTCGATGCGGTCAGCTTTGTGCCTTTGGGCAAAGACACACCCATGACCTGGGCTCAGGCCTTCGATGCCAACTACACCGATGGTGTGGTCGTGTTGCACAAGGGTCGCATTGTGTACGAGCGTTATGCAGGCGCATTGCGCCCTGAAGGTCAACACATCTCGATGTCGGTGACCAAATCCTTTTTTGGCACGCTCGGCGCAATGCTGGTGGCCGAAGGCAAACTCGACGAGAACGCCCCGGTGTCCCGCTACGTGCCTGAAGTCAAGGACAGCGCCTTTGGTGACGCCACCATCCGCCAGGTGCTGGACATGCGCACTGGCCTGAAGTACAGCGAAAACTACCTGGACCCCAACGCCGAAATCTGGCAGCACACCCGCGCTGGCGGTGTCTTGCCGCGCCCACCCGGCTACCAAGGCCCTCAAACTTTTTACGAGTTTTTGCAAACCGTGAAGAAAGAGGGCGAGCACGGCGGCTCGTTTGCCTACAAGACCGTCAATTCAGACGCCTTGGGTTGGGTGATCCGCCGCGCCACAGGCCAATCGATCGGGCAACTCTTGTCTGATCGCATCTGGTCGCGCTTGGGCATGGAACAAGACGCCTATTTCACCGTGGACAGCGTGGGCAATGAATTTGCCGGCGGCGGCCTCAATGCAGGCCTGCGCGACATGGCCCGTTTTGGCGAAATGATGCGCAACCTGGGCAAGTTCAACGGTCAACAGATCATTCCCGCTTCGGTGGTGCAAGACATCGCCAAGGGCGGCGACAAGAGCGCTTTTCCTCAAGCGAGTTTTCCGACGCTGCCGGGCTGGTCTTACCGCAACATGTGGTGGGTCTCAAACAACGAACACGGCGCTTATTCAGCGCGTGGCATCCATGGCCAGGCGATTTACATCGACCCCAAGGCCGAGATGGTGATCGCCCGTTTTGCCTCTCACCCCATGCCCAACAACCCCTTCAATGACCCCAACTCGTTGCCCGCCTACATGGCGCTGGCCAAGCACTTGATGAAATGAAAGAAAGACAACATGACACGCACCATTCAACAACTGTTTGATTTGACCGGCCAGGTGGCGCTGGTCACTGGTGGCTCTCGCGGCCTGGGCCTGCAAATGGCCCATGCGCTGGGCGAAGCGGGCGCCAAGATCATGCTCAGCTCGCGCAAAGCCGAAGACCTCGAAGCCGCTGCCGCTGAACTGAAAGCCGCTGGCATCGAGGCCCAATGGATCGCCGCCGACTGCGGCAAAGAAGAAGACATCCGCCGTTTGGCTGCCGAGAGCGTGCAGCGCATGGGCCCCATTGACATTTTGGTCAACAACGCCGGTGCCACCTGGGGCGCACCCGCCGAAGAGCACCCAGTGAACGCTTGGGACAAGGTCATGAACCTGAACGTGCGGGGCTATTTCATCCTCGCGCAAGAAGTGGCCAAGCTGTGCATGATCCCGCGCAAAAAAGGCCGCATCCTGAACGTGGCGTCCATCGCCGGTCTGGCAGGCAACCCGTCCGAGATGAAGACCATCGCCTACAACACCTCCAAAGGCGCAGTGGTCAACTTCACCCGCGCCTTGGCCGGCGAGTGGGGCGAGCACGGCATCACCGTCAACGCGATTTGCCCCGGCTTTTTCCCCAGCAAGATGACCTATGGCTTGCTCGAAAAACTCGGCGCCGACAAGATGGCGCAAGGTGCACCGCTGCGCCGCTTGGGCGATGACGAAGACCTCAAAGGTTTGACGCTGCTGTATGCGTCTGCCGCAGGCAAGCACATCACCGGTCAGTGGATGGCCGTGGACGGTGGCGTGAGCGCCATCATTGGCGGCTGATGCGAAAGTCATCCAGCATGAGCATCGCTTTCGGCGCCAGTATTCCTTTTGTGGAGCACCTGGGATTTACGCTTGAGAAGTTTGAGGGCGGCGAATCCGAACTGCTGTTCGCGCCCCGTCCTGAGCACCTCAATTCATTCGATGTCACCCACGGTGGTGCTGTCATGACTTTTCTCGACGTGATCATGGCCACCGCTGCGCGCAGCGTGGAACCCGATATGGGCGTGGTCACCATCGAGATGAAAACCAGCTTCATGCGTCCAGCCAAAGTCCCCGCCGGTCAAGCACTGGTGGGCCAAGGCCGTTTGAAGCACCGCACCCGCAGCATGGCCTTCACCGAGGGCAGCGTGTTCGATGACCAAGGTCAGCTTTGCGCCCATGCCACTGGTACCTTCAAATACGTCACAAGGCGCGAGACCTCGTCGCCTTCCACCGATTAATTCACCCACTTTCACTGGAGACACACATGCCCATCAACCACCGCATCGTTTTGGACAACCGCCCTCAGGGCGAAGCCACCGCCAGCAATTTCAAAATGGTCGAGCTGCCCTTGCCCGAACTCAAGGACGGTGAAGTGCTGGTTTGCCACCACTTCCTGAGTCTGGACCCCTATATGCGTGGCCGCATGAACGAGAGCAAGAGCTACGCCGTGCCCCAACCCTTGGGTGAAGTCATGATCGGCGGCACCGTGGGCGAGGTGGTGGACAGCCGCCACCCCAAATTCAAAGCCGGTGACCAGGTCGTGGGCATGGGCGGCTGGCAAGAGTACAGCGTGGTCGATGCCAACGTGATCGGCGCCCTGCGCAAAGTGGACACCACCCATGTGCCGCTGTCGCACTACCTGGGCGCAGTCGGCATGCCCGGCGTGACCGCTTGGTATGGCCTGGTCAAGATCATCAACCCCAAAGCCGGTGAAACGGTGACCGTGAGCGCGGCCAGCGGCGCGGTGGGCAGCGCCTACGGCGCCTTGGCCAAAGCCCGTGGCTGCCGCGTGGTCGGCATTGCCGGCGGCAAAGACAAATGCGATTACGTGGTCAACGAGTTGGGCTTTGACGCTTGCATCGACTACAAAGAGCACAAGGACTACCTGAGCCTGTCCAAGGCGCTGCGCGAAGCTTGCCCCAACGGCATCGACGGCCACTTTGAAAACGTGGGCGGTATGGTGCTGGACGCGGTGATGCTGCGCACCAACGCCTTTGCCCGCATTGCGGTGTGCGGCATGATCGCCGGCTACGACGGTGCGCCCCTGCCCATGAGCAACCCCGCGCTGATTTTGGTCAACCGCATGAAGATCGAAGGCTTCATCGTCAGCGAGCACATGGAAATCTGGCCCGAAGCCCTGCAGGAGTTGGGCACCTTGGTGGGCACCGGCAAACTGCGCCCCCGCGAATCCGTGGCCCAAGGCCTGGCTGCGGCACCCGAGGCTTTCTTGGGTTTGCTCAAGGGCAAGAACTTTGGCAAGCAATTGGTCAAGCTGGTCTGATCTGACATGGCCGATTTGATCCTGCACCACTACCCGACCTCGCCATTTGCCGAGAAGGTCCGCTTGATTCTGGGCCGCAAGCAATTGGCCTGGAAGAGCGTGTTCATCCCGATGATCATGCCCAAGCCCGATGTGACAGCGCTCACCGGTGGCTACCGCCGCACCCCGTTGCTGCAAATCGGCGCGGACATTTACTGTGACACTGCCTTGATCTGCGAAGTGCTGGAAGGCCTGGCCCCAGAGCCCACGCTGTTCCCGCCAGCGGTCAGCGGTGCAGCACGGATCGTGGCGCAGTGGGCAGACAGTGCTTTGTTCACAGCGGCCATGGCCTACAACTTCCAGCCGGCTGGGGTCGCGCAGGTTTTTGCAGGTGCGCCTGCTGAAAACGTTCAAGCCTTTGTGGCTGACCGTGCCGCCATGCGCGGTGGCGCAGCACGCATGTCGTCTACCGACGCGGCCACCACGTACAAGAGTTATTTGCGCCGCATCGCCAGCATGCTGCATGGCCAAGACTTCTTGCTGGGCTCACAGCCTTGCGTGGCCGATTTCGCGGTCTACCACCCGATCTGGTTCACCCAAAACATCACCTCCGCTGTGGCGGGCGTTTTGGATGCCACGCCCGAGGTGTTGGCTTGGCTGGAGCGCATGAAAGCCATCGGCCACGGCCAAAGCGAAAAAATGTCTTCAGCCCAAGCGCTTGAATTGGCGCGAGAGGCGACGCCGGCAGCTTTGAGCGCCGATGTTTTTCAAGACGATCATGGCATCGCCTTGGGCAGCACCGTGGTGATCGCGGCCGACAACTTTGGCCTGGAGCCTACCGAGGGCGAGCTGATTGCTGCCACCCGCACCCGTTACACCTTGCGACGCACCGATGAACGTGCGGGCACGGTCCATGTTCACTTCCCACGCGTGGGATTCACACTCAAAAAGGCTGCCGCATGATCGAGAATTTCAAAGGCAAAACCGCTGTGTTGACCGGTGCCGGTTCCGGCTTTGGTTTGGAATGCGCCCGCATTGGCGCCAAGCTGGGCATGAATCTGGTCTTGGTCGATGTGCAGCAAGACGCGCTGGACAAAGCCGCCGCTGAGATGACTGCACAAGGCGCGCAAGTTCTGGCGCGCAAAGTCGATGTGGCCAATGCCCAAGCCATGGAACAGTTGGCGGCCGATGTCAAAGCTCGCTTTGGCGCACCGCATTTTGTGTTCAACAACGCAGGCGTGGGGGCAGGGGGCTTGGTCTGGGAAAACACAGTGGCCGACTGGGAATGGGTGCTGGGCGTCAACGTTTGGGGCGTGGTGCACGGCGTGCGCTTGTTCACCCCCATGATGCTCGAAGCCGCCAAGGCCGATCCGGCTTACCAGGGTCACATTGTCAACACCGCCAGCATGGCCGGCTTGCTGACCCCACCCAATATGGGCATCTACAACGTGAGCAAACATGCCGTCGTGTCCTTGACCGAAACCCTCTACCAAGACTTGCAATTGGTGAGCGATCAGGTCAGCGCCAGTGTCTTGTGCCCATACTTTGTGCCGACTGGCATCAGCCAAAGTCACCGCAACCGGCCAGCCGATCTGGCTGCTGAAAAACCCACCGCCAGCCAGTTGATCGGTCAAGCCCAAAGCGACAAAGCCGTGGGCAGCGGCAAAGTGTCAGCGGCCGATGTGGCGCAAAAAGTGTTCGATGCGGTCGCCAGCGGCCAGTTCTACATTTACAGCCACCCACAAGCGCTGGGCAATGTGCAAAGCCGCATGGAAGCCATTGTCATGGGCAACAACCCGCCCGATCCGTTTGCCGCCAAGCCTGAAATTGGCGTGGCATTGAAGGCGGCATTGCGGGGCTGATCCCCGCCCCAGACTTCGAGGGTCAGTGAAAGTGGCCTTCGAAGCAGTGGCGGATCTCGTGACCCAAGGCCGTGTGCGTGGTTTGGGTGCCCGTGACCACGGTGCATTCCTTGCGGGGCGTGTTCCACACCGCGCAGGCAATGGGCGGCGTCAAGAAAGCGGCGTCCTTGCTCATGCCTTTGGATTTGGCGCAAAACGCCGCCACATCGTCACGCACTTGCCAGGTGATCTTGACCTGGTTCATGATGCGTTTGCTGGCGGGTGCGGGTGTGAAGTCCAGGTATTCCTCTGGGGGCAGCGTGTTGCAGCCTGCGAGTGAGACGGCCGTGCACACAGCCGCCATCCAACGAACCATTGCGTCCTTTTTGACGATTTTCATAGTTTTTCCTCCGCTGAGTCACTTTTTGTGACTTGAATTGTCATTAGTGACAATTAATGTAAATTTGCGGACTTAAACAGTCAATACTGCCAATAATGATTGCTTCATCAATTGGAATGCTTATTTATCAATATTTACAATTTAATCTGGGAAATTTGTAACAAGGCCACTGACCGTCACCGTTGAGCCCAGCGCAAGAAGCCCCGAGCCACTGTGGCAAACTCGCCCGCTTCGTCTCATTCATTACCTCGTTCGCATGCAAAAAATCATGGGCCAGTTGGCCGCCGAGATCCGGATTCGCCCCGACCAAGTCAAAGCCGCTGTCGAGCTGCTGGACGGCGGCGCCACGGTGCCTTTCATCGCCCGTTACCGCAAAGAAGTCACCGATGGCCTGGACGACATCCAGCTGCGTGAACTCGAAGCGCGACTGGGCTACCTGCGCGAACTGGAAGACCGCCGTGCCGCCGTGATCAAGAGCATCACCGAGCAGGGCAAAATGACACCCGACTTGCTGGCCGCCATCGAAGCCGCGCCCACCAAGCAAGAGTTGGAAGACATTTACCTGCCCTTCAAGCCCAAGCGCCGCACCAAGGGCATGATTGCCCGCGAAGCCGGGCTGGAGCCCCTGGCCGACAAGCTGTTTGCCGACCCCACACTTGACCCCCACGCCGAAGCGCAAGCCTTTGTGCTGGCCGCAGGGGCGATTGAAGGGGCTGACTTCACCACCACGGCCGCGGTGCTGGATGGTGTGCGCGATTTGCTCAGCGAGCGCTGGGCCGAAGACGCCTCTTTGGTGCAAGCCCTGCGCGAATGGCTGTGGAACGAAGGCCTGTTCAAAAGCAAGCTGGCCGACGGCAAAGACGAGAACAACGCCGACGTGGCCAAGTTCCGTGATTACTTTGACTACGACGAACCGATTGGCCGCGTGCCCAGCCACAGGGCGCTGGCCGTGTTCCGTGGTCGCGCTTTGGAAATGCTCGACGCCAAACTGGTGCTGCCTGTGGAGCCCGAGCCCGGCAAACCCAGCATCGCCGAAGGCAAGATCGCCATGCACCTGGGCTGGAGCCATGCGGCCCGCCCCTCGGACGATCTGATTCGCAAATGCGTGGCCTGGACCTGGCGCGTGAAACTCAGCCTGTCCACCGAGCGCGACCTGTTTGCCCGCTTGCGCGAAGAAGCCGAAAAAGTCGCCATCAAGGTCTTCAGTGACAACCTGCGCGATTTGCTGCTGGCCGCGCCTGCTGGCCCGCGCGTGGTCATGGGCCTGGACCCAGGCATCCGCACGGGCGTGAAGGTCGCTGTGGTCGACGCCACCGGCAAGCTGGTCGACACCGCCACGGTGTACCCGCACGAGCCGCGCAAGGACTGGGAAGGTTCGCTCTTCACCCTGGCCAAGCTGTGCGAAAAGCACAACGTCAACCTGATCGCCATTGGCAACGGCACGGCCAGCCGCGAGACCGACAAGCTGGCGGGGGATCTGATCAAGCAACTGGCCCGCTTGCGCGATGGCGTGGAAATCACCAAGGTCGTTGTCAGCGAGGCGGGGGCTTCGGTGTACTCGGCGAGTGAATTCGCCAGCCAAGAAATGCCCGATGTGGACGTGAGTTTGCGCGGCGCGGCATCCATTGCCCGCCGCCTGCAAGACCCCCTGTCGGAGCTGGTCAAGATCGACCCCAAAGCGATTGGTGTGGGCCAGTACCAACACGACGTGAACCAAAGCGAGCTGGCCAAAACGCTGGACGCGGTGGTGGAAGACTGCGTGAACTCGGTCGGCGTTGACCTGAACACCGCCAGCGTGCCACTTTTGTCACGCGTGTCAGGTTTGTCCAGCAGCGTGGCCAAATCGGTCGTGCGCTGGCGCGATGCCAATGGCGTGTTCAAAAGCCGTCAAGACTTGCTCAAAGTCACCGGTCTGGGCGCCAAGACCTTCGAGCAAAGCGCGGGCTTTTTGCGCATTCGCGGCGGCGACAACCCGCTCGACATGACCGGCGTGCACCCCGAAACCTACCCGGTGGTCGAGCAGATCATCGTCAAAACCGCCAAGCCCATTCAAGAGATCATGGGTCGCTCCGATGTGCTCAAAACCCTCAAGCCTGAGCTGTTTGTGAGCGACAAATTCGGTGCCATCACCATCCAAGACATCTTGGGCGAGCTGGAAAAACCCGGCCGCGATCCGCGCCCCGACTTCAAAGTGGCGCGTCTTGCCGACGGTGTGGAAGACATCAAAGACCTGAAAGAGGGCATGACACTGGAAGGCACCGTGAGCAACGTGGCTCAGTTTGGCGCGTTTGTGGACCTGGGCGTTCACCAGGACGGGCTGGTCCATGTGAGCCAGTTGGCCAACAAGTTTGTGAGCGACGCCCGTGAAGTGGTCAAAACCGGCGACATCGTCAAAGTGAAGGTGCTCGAAGTCGACGTGGCCCGCAAGCGTATCAGCCTGACCATGAAGCTCGACGCCGCACCGGCAAGGCGCGATGGTCCCCGCGACAACAAGTTTGAAGGGGCAGGGCGGGACAACCGCCAGCGCGGCGGCGGATCGGGCGGTGGCTACACCTCGCCCGCCGCAGCCGGTACCGGCTCGGCCATGGCCAGCGCTTTTGCCAAATTACAAGGCTTGAAAAAATAAGCCCGTAGACGCCAGCCCGGCTGGCGGTTTCCTTCACTGCCGCCAACCCTTGCAGGTAAGCTCTACCCCCATCATCCGCCCATGAAAGCCCTCCACATCCACGCAGGCCCCAAGGCCTTGGCCCACATCCGTGAACACGGCCTGCGGCCAGAGCACATTGGCGTGATTCCGGGTGCGGCGGGTGGCCCCAAAGGGCTGATTTTGGGCGCTCTGGACCGCTTCATCTTTGGCGAATGGCTGGCCCAAAGCACCCAGCCGGTGGACCTGGTGGGTGCATCGATTGGCGCCTGGCGCATGGCGACGGCTTGCCTGAATGACCCGGTGGCCGCGTTTGAACGGCTGGAGTACGACTACATCCACCAGCACTACGAACCACTGCCAGGCAAAAAGCGCGTGAGCGCCGAGCAGGTGAGCGAAGCCTTTGGCCAGAGCCTGCAAGCCTTTTACGGCGGCCACATCGACCAAGCCGTGAACCATCCGCGCTTCCGGCTGCACATCGTCACCTCACGCGGTCGCCACATCCTGCACCGCGAACACCCGCTGGCCACGCCGCTGGGCTACGCCGGGGCCTACCTCAGCAACGCTGTGAGCCGACGTGCCTTGGGCGGCTGGCTGGAGCGGGTCGTGTTTTCAGCGCAAAGTGCGGCTTTGCCTTTTGACGCACAAGACTTTCGCACCCAATCGGTGGCCTTGACAGAGGGCAACTTCATGCCCGCCTTGCAGGCCAGCTGCTCCATCCCATTTGCCCTGAAAGCCGTGCACGACATCCCCGGCGCACCCCCTGGCGCATATTGGGACGGCGGCATCACCGACTACCACCTGCACCTGAACTGGACCGCGCCATCACAGGGGCCTGACCGGTCCATCGTGCTGTACCCGCACTTCCAGCAAAACGTGGTACCCGGATGGCTCGACAAAGCGCTCAAGTGGCGACACGGCGCGACACCGTTTTTGGACCACACCATCGTGCTGGCCCCCAACCCCGACTGGGTCAAACCCCTGCCAAACGGCAAACTGCCTGACCGCCAAGACATCATGCCCTACGCCCCCGATTTGGCGGGGCCGGTGAAGGT
>NKIO01000016.1 GCA_002255935.1 Comamonadaceae bacterium PBBC2 | reverse complement strand
CCGACGGCGTGTTCAACGTGGTGCAGGGCGACAAGGAAGCCGTAGACGCGCTGCTGGAGCACCCCGATGTGAAAGCCATCAGCTTCGTGGGCTCTACACCGATTGCCAACTACATCTACGAAACCGGTGCCCACCACGGCAAGCGCGTGCAGGCCTTGGGCGGTGCGAAAAACCACCTGGTGGTCATGCCCGACGCGGACATCGACCAAACCGTCGACGCCTTGATCGGCGCAGGCTACGGCTCGGCCGGCGAGCGCTGCATGGCCATTTCGGTGGCGGTGCTGGTGGGCGATGTGGCAGACAAGATCTTGCCCAAGCTGATCGAGCGCACCAAGGCACTGCAAGTGCTCAACGGTGAAAACCTGGCCGCCGAGATGGGCCCCATCGTGACCGACGCGGCGCGTCAACGCATCAAGGGCTACATCGACGCGGGCGTGGCCGAAGGCGCCAAGCTGCTGGTGGATGGCCGCGAGTTTGACGGTGCCAAAGCGGGTGCCGGTTGCGACAACGGTTTCTGGCTCGGCCTGGCTCGGCGGCACGCTGTTCGACCACGTGACCACCGACATGAAGATTTACAAAGAAGAAATCTTTGGCCCTGTCTTGAGCTGCGTGCGCGTGCCCGACTTTGGCACCGCCGTGCAAATCATCAACGACCACGAGTTCGGCAACGGCGTGAGCTGCTTCACCCGAGACGGCAACGTGGCCCGCGAGTTCTCGCGTCGCATCCAGGTGGGCATGGTCGGCATCAACGTGCCGATCCCGGTGCCCATGGCCTGGCACGGCTTTGGCGGCTGGAAGCGTTCGCTGTTTGGCGACATGCACGCTTATGGCGAAGAAGGTGTGCGTTTCTACACCAAGCAAAAGTCCATCATGCAGCGCTGGCCTGAGTCAATTGGCAAGGGTGCGGAGTTTGTGATGCCGACGGCCAAATAAATTGCCGTGGTCAACAGCCGTGGTGATTTCCGCGCGGGCGACTGGCCGGGGCCGCAGGGCCTCATCAGTCGCTTCGCGCCAGCAAATCGGCCCAGCGTGCCAGCCCGGATCGCGGACGCTACAACTTTTGTGAGATTGACTTCTCATCCGCAGGCACAATCGGCGGCCTTTGTAGGTCAGCACCTTCAGGTCCGACAAGGTGTGCAGATCCAAACAGTTCCCTTGCCATGCGTGCATCACCCCGATGAAAGTCGGCGCTCAAGCGTCGACCTGCAAAAATCCACAGGCACAATCGTTCCATCAGGAGACTGGGAAGAACATGAACGACAACACCTTCGACTACATCATCGTGGGCGGTGGCACGGCCGGCAGCTTGCTGGCCAACCGCTTGAGCGCTGACGCCAGCAAGCGTGTGCTGTTGCTGGAGGCCGGTAAAAAAGACGATTACCACTGGGTGCACATTCCCGTGGGCTATCTGTACTGCATTGGCAACCCGCGCACCGACTGGATGTACCAGACCGAGCCGGCCGAAGGTTTGAATGGTCGCAGCCTGCGCTACCCACGTGGCAAGGTGCTGGGCGGTTGCTCCAGCATCAACGGCATGATTTACATGCGCGGCCAGTCGCGTGACTACGACCAATGGGCGCAGATCACCGGCAACGACGAATGGCGCTGGGACCAGACGCTGCCGTACTTCAAGCTGCACGAAGACCACTACAAGGGCGCCAACGAGTTTCACGGGGCCAAGGGCGCCAAGTCCGAATTGCTGGCCCCCACCGATTTGCCCAAGGGCAGTTACCTGCACACCTTGCGCGGGCGCAACACCGGTGGCGAATGGCGCATTGAAAAACAGCGCCTGCGCTGGGACGTGCTCGATGCGTTTGCGCAAGCCGCCCAGCAAGCAGGCATTCCGGCCACCGACGACTTCAACCGGGGCAACAACGAGGGCGTGAGCTATTTCGAGGTCAACCAAAAAGACGGTTGGCGCTGGAACACGGCCAAGGCCTTTTTGCGCCCCACCTGTTACGCCCGTCCCAACTTTGAGCTGTGGAACAAGGCTCAGGTGGCCAAGCTGATTCTGGGGACCCAAGCCGACGGCAGCCAACGCTGCACCGGTGTGCAGGTCTGGTCGGGCGTGGAAATGGTCGAAGTCAAAGCCACCCGTGAAGTGATTTTGAGCGCGGGCAGCATCGGCTCGGCGCAAATTTTGCAGTTGTCAGGCATCGGCCCTGGTGCTTTGCTGAAAGACAAAGGCGTCGAGGTCAAGCACGACTTGCCTGGCGTGGGGGCCAATTTGCAAGACCATTTGCAAATCCGCTCGGTCTACAAGGTCAAAAACGCCAAGACCCTCAACACCTTGGCGAACAGCCTCTGGGGCAAAGCCATGATCGGGCTGGAATACGCCCTCAAGCGCACCGGCCCCATGAGCATGGCCCCTAGCCAGTTGGGCGCGTTCACCAAGAGCGACCCCTCGCAGCCGCACGCCAACTTGCAGTACCACGTGCAACCACTGAGCCTGGATGCGTTTGGCGAGCCGCTGCACAGCTTCCCGGCCATCACCGCCAGCGTGTGCAACCTGAACCCCACCAGCCGCGGCAGCGTGCAGATTAAGACCAACCAGTTTGGCGACGCCCCGGCCATTGCGCCCAACTACCTGGCCACCGAGGTGGACCGCAAGGTGGCCGCCGACAGCCTGCGCGTGACCCGCCGCATCATGGACCAAGAGGCCATGAAACCCTTCCAGCCCGAAGAGTTCAAGCCCGGCGTGCAGTACCAGACCGATGAAGAGCTGGCCAAGCTGGCCGGCGACATCGCCAGCACCATCTTCCATCCCGTGGGCACCACCCGCATGGGGCGTGACGATGACCCGATGGCCGCGGTCAATGCGCGTCTGCAAGTGCGTGGGGTGGCCGGGCTGCGTGTGGTGGACGCGGGTGTGATGCCCACCATCACGAGCGGCAACACCAACAGTCCCACCTTGATGATTGCCGAGAAAGCGGCGCAATGGATCGCGCAAGACGCTGAGCGTTCGGCAGGCTGAAACCCGGCTTTTGTCAGCTCACATCCAGTTTTGATCAGGGATTTCCCGTAAATCGGGAAATCCCTGAGGCTTTCTGTCGCAGACAGCCCTTACATTTCACCCACTCGATGCAAAGCAGTACCTTGCATCCCGAGGGCCGAGGAGACAACTCGAACCCCTAAGAACTCCAACATGAACCAACATCCAAACGAGATGTGACTTCTCAGGCGCCGCGCAAGCGGCGCTTTTTTTTCGCCCGTCGCTGGGCCGACAGGGCTGTCGCGCCCCCAATGCCACAATCGCCCGCATGGAATTGTTGATTGTTTCGCTGGCCTCGCTGCTGGCTGGTTTGGTGGATTCGATCGTGGGCGGTGGCGGTCTGATCTTGTTGCCCGCCTTGTTTGCCACCTTCCCTGGGGCGGCCCCTGCCACATTGTTTGGCACCAACAAAAGCGCCTCGATCTGGGGCACCGCCTTTGCCACCGTGCAATACAGCCGCAAGGTGGTCATGCCTTGGCGCTCTTTGTTGCCCGCGGCCGGCATGGGCTTGCTGGGCTCTTTGGCCGGTGCCTGGGTCGTCACGCAGGTAGACCCCAGCTTGTTTCGCAAAGCGCTGCCGGTGTTGCTGGGCCTGTTGCTGGCCTACACCTTGGTCAAAAAAGACCTGGGCCGCAGCCACGCACCCCGCTTTCAGGGGGCGACCGAGGCCTGGATCGCCGCTGGCATTGGCTTGGTGATCGGGTTTTACGACGGCTTTTTCGGGCCAGGCACCGGCAGTTTTCTGGTGTTCGCCTATGTGCGCTTGCTGGGCTATGACTTTTTGAACGCCTCGGCCGCGGCCAAGATGATCAATGTGGCGACCAACTTGGCGGCCTTGACCTTGTTCACGTTCAAAGGCCATGTGTGGTGGCACTTGGCCCTGGCCATGGGCGCGGCCAATGTGGTGGGCAGCCTGATCGGCACGCGTTTGGCGCTCAAGCACGGCGCCGGCTTTGTGCGCCACGTTTTCATCTGGGTGGTGCTGGCCCTGATCTGCAAAACCGCTTACGACACCTGGCTGCGCTGAAACCTCAACGCAAGCGCCACTTGATCTGCCCGGCGTACTGCGCCAGCGCCACGCCCGACAAAATCACCCCGGCCCCAGCGATCTTGATCCAGGTGTAGTGCTCGCCCGACCAGGCCCAGGCAAACAAGCCGG
Source organism: Comamonadaceae bacterium PBBC2 (assembly GCA_002255935.1). Lineage (GTDB taxonomy): Bacteria > Pseudomonadota > Gammaproteobacteria > Burkholderiales > Burkholderiaceae_C > Limnohabitans_A. The sequence continues at coordinate 55,566 of NKIO01000016.1, read as the reverse complement.
TCATCGGTGGCATCAGGTACATCAGCGGCGCCGTGCGGGCCACGCCGCGCACGATGTTGATCCAGCCCCAGATGAGCCAACCCAAAAAAGCTGAGACCAGAACCGACCAGAACAGCCCCGCCCAAGCCCACAGGTCGAGCGAGCCCCAAGGCGATTGCAGCCCCAAAGGCACCGACACCAGCAAGATCGGGATGCTGCCGAGCAAGGTGGTGTAGCCCATGGTCAGCACCGGGCCGTAGCGCTCCATGACGGGTTTGGCCGCCACGGTGTAATAAGAAAACAGGCTGGCTGCGACCAGCAACACCAAGTCACCGCCCCCCGCCCGCCATTGCCCGCCCAAGAGTTTGTCGGACAAGAACATCAAGACCCCGCCCAGCGCCAGGGCCACACCGGCGATTTGGGCCACGCTCAGCCGCTCAAACCCTTTGTAGCGCAGGATCAGCAAGGTGAACACCGGGCCGCAGGCCAGGATGACGGCGCTGGAAAAGGCCGTGGACCAATGGATGCCATAGGTCACCAGGCCCACATGCAAGGTGTGCCCTGCAAAGCCCAGCCAAGCCATGTGCATCACGTCTTTGCGCGGCAAAGGCGGCAACCAAACCCCCAAGCGCCAGCGCATCAGCAGCAACGCACAGGTGGGCATGAGGATGTAGCGCCCCATCAAGAACCCGGCGGGCGAGAGCAGGTTGAACAGGTGCTTTTGCAGTGTGAAGTTGGCGCCCCAGATGACGATCAGGACCAGTGCCGCCATCAAAGCCCTCTGGTCGTGGCGGTGTGTGGGCAATCGGTGAGGCATGGTCCATTGTCACCGTGAACACCCCGCGCACTTGTCGCGGGTGCAGCTGGCTCAATCTTCAGCGACCTGGACCGGCACGCGCTGGGCCAGCGCGCACATCAGCTCATAACCCACCGTGCCAGCGGCCTGGGCCACCTCGTCGATGCTCAGCACCGCGCCGTTGGCCGCCTGCCCCCACAAAGTGACCTGGCTGCCCACACCCGCGGCAGGCATGCCACTGAGGTCCACGGCCAGCAAGTCCATGCTCACGCGGCCCAGGGTGCGGCCGCGCACGCCGTCCACCAATACCGGTGTGCCCGTGGGGCAGATGCGCGGGTAGCCATCGGCATAACCGCAGGCCACCACCCCGATGCGCATGGCTTGGTCGGCCACAAAGCTGGAGCCGTAGCCCACGCTGTCGCCCACTTGCAGGTTTTGCACCGCCATGATGTTGGCGTGCAGGCTCATGGCGGGCTTCAGGTTCCAATCGGCAGCCGAGTGCGCGGGAAAATCCGGCGAGCTGCCATACAGCGCAATGCCCGGCCGGATCCAGTCGGCCTTCACACCCGCCTGGTGGGCGTGGCGCAAGGTGGCCGCGCTGTTGCACAAGCTGCGCTCACCGGGCAAGTCGCGGGCGGCTTCTTCAAAGCGGGCCATTTGCGCGGCGATGCCTTTGTCGCCATCGGCATCGCTGAAATGGGTCATGAGCGAGATTTCGTCCACCTGGGGCAAAGCGTTCAGACGCGTCCAGGCCGAGCGAAACCGGTGCGGGGCAAAGCCCAAGCGGTTCATGCCCGAATTCATCTTGAGGAACACGCGGTGCGGCTCGTGCGTCTTGTGCAGCGCCAGCATGTCGATTTGCTCGTCGCAATGCACCGTGTGCCACAGGTGCAGGCGCGAGCACAGCTCCAAATCGCGGGCTTCAAAAGCACCTTCGAGCAGCAAGATCGGGCCGCGCCAACCCAGCGCACGCACACGCTCGGCCTCGCCCAAGTCCAGCAAGGCAAAGCCGTCTGCGCCGCGCAAGCCCTCGAACACCCGCTCGATGCCATGCCCATAGGCATTGGCTTTGACCACCGCCCAAGCCTGCGCGTCGGGGGCGGCTTGCCGTGCAAGGCCCAAGTTGTGGCGCAAAGCAGCGGTGTGGATGGTGGCTTGGATCGGACGGGGCATGCAGCGGGATCGGCAAAAGTGGCTGATCACCCAAGTGTGCCAGCATTCCAGCGCCCCGCGGGATGACCCCCTGAACCCCGTTTCGGAAGGGGCATTCAAATGAATTACACTGGCCCGCTGCCTCTGCAAAACGAGCATTCCGCTCACCTGCCGAGACGCTGGTTGAACTTTGATATTCGATGGAAGTTTTTCAATTTCTGATGCCCATCTTCACCGAATACGGCTATTTGGCTGTGTTCGTGATGCTCTTGATTTGTGGCTTCGGCATCCCGGTTCCTGAAGACGTGACCCTGGTCACCGGCGGCGTGATCGCCGGCCTGGGCCATGCCGACGTGCACACCATGTTTGCGGTGGGCATGGCGGGTGTCTTGATCGGCGACGGTTTGATGTTCACCTTGGGCCGTCTGTATGGCCAGCGCATCTCGCAGATGCCGGGTTTTCGCAAAGTGCTGACGCCTGAGCGGTTTGCCAGTGCGCAAGACGCCTTTCACAAATACGGCAAATGGGTCATGTTCGTGGCCCGCTTCCTGCCAGGTTTGCGCACCCCTGTGTTCTTCTCGGCGGGCATGAGCCACCGCGTGAGCTTCCCGACTTGGTTCTTCATGGACGGCTTTGCCGCCCTCATCAGCGTCCCGATCTGGGTCTATCTGGGCTACTACGGCGCCCAGAACTGGGACTGGATGTTCAGCGTTTTGCGTCAGTTCCAGCATGGCATTTTTGCCCTGCTCGCTTTGGGCTTGGGCTGGGTCGGCTGGCGCTGGTGGAACAAGCACAAAGCTGCTAGCGCTGCCGCCAAAGACCCCCACTGAGCCAGCACATGGCTCACACCACCGACACCCGCCTGGCCGTGGCCGGGCTGCTGTTCAATGCCTTGATCTGGGGCATTTGCTGGTGGCCTTTCAAACAACTTGAGTCTTTGGGTCTGCATCCGCTGTGGGCCACGGCGCTGGTTTACGGCTGCGTTACCTTCATCATCGCTTTGACCCTGTGGCGCAGCGGACGACTGCAAAGTTGGCGCGCACATCCCGGCTTGTGGTGGCTGCTGCTGGCCTCGGGCCTGACCAATGTGGGCTTCAACTGGGCTGTGACGGTGGGCGATGTGGTCCGCGTGGTGCTGCTGTTTTACCTGATGCCCGCTTGGTCGGTGCTGGTGGCCTGGCTGCTGCTGGGCGACAAACCCCGCCCGATGGCGATGCTGCGGTTGCTGATGGCCCTGGCGGGTCTGGTCATCGTGCTCAAGACACCCGAGACGCCCTGGCCTGTCCCCGAGAGCTTGGCCGATGTGCTGGCCTTGCTCAGCGGCTTGACCTTTGCACTGACCAATGCCTTGCTGCTCAAGCTCAAGGATTCACCCAGCGCCTCGCGCACCTTGGCGATGTTTGGTGGAGGTGCGGTGATGGCCACCGCCGCCGCCTTGATCGGCCTGGCCACAGGCGTGGTCAGCTCCGGCGCAGGGCCCACTTGGGCCTGGCTGCCCTTTGTGGCCTTGCTGTGCGTGTCCTTCCTGCTCGGTAACCTGGCCCTGCAATACGGTGCAGCCCGCTTAGCTGCCCACACCACGGCACTGGTCATGTTGTCCGAAGTGCTGTTTGCCAGCGTGTCTTCCGTCATACTGGGCGCTTCAAGCTGGGAAGGCCGCACCCTGGTGGGCGGCTCGCTGATCCTGCTGGCCGCCGTGTTGGCGGTCGTCGGCCCCGGCCATCGAGACTGAAACTGGAGCGCCCCCATGAGCCTTTACGACTTTGAAGCCCTCGGCATCGACGGCCAAACCGTTCACCTGAGCCAATACAAGGGCCAAGTGATGCTGATCGTGAACACCGCCAGCGCCTGCGGCTTCACGCCCCAGTTCACCGGCCTTGAAAAACTGCACCAGCAGTTCGGCGCCCAAGGCCTGGCCGTGATCGGTTTTCCGTGCAACCAGTTCGCCAGCCAAGACCCGGGCGACGACGCTCAGATCGCCAACTTCTGCCAGAAGAACTACGGCGTGAGCTTCCAGATGATGAGCAAGATCAAAGTCAATGGTGACGGCGCACACCCGCTGTACCAATGGCTCACCGCCGAGGCCCCCGGCATCTTGGGCAGCAAGGCCATCAAGTGGAACTTCACCAAGTTCCTGATCGGCAAAGACGGGCGCGTGCTCAAGCGTTATGCACCGCAGGACGCACCGGCCAAAATCGCACAGGACATTGAAGCGGCGCTGGCCGTTTGAGCAAGCCGCACAGGGCAGCACCAGGGCGCTGATGGCGCCATGGCATCCGTGACGAAAGCCCATCAGCTCCACACCTGAACATTCAGTTTTTTACGAACTGAGTGTCAGCTTGAATCTGCTTTTTCAGCAGTTTCATCGCGCATACGATGACCGTTGGTTTTTGAATCACGGAACTCTCACATGCGTCCATCGCGTACTGACACACCACCAGGCCCTGGCCATCGCTGGCCCATCCAACGCCAGCCGCATTGGTCATGGTCACTTGTGCTGCTGGCACACAGCGCCGTGGCTCAACCGGCCGGAACCCCAAGCCAGACCCAAGCTCGGGCGATCGTTCAAAGCCAAGCCACGGCTTCGCCAGAAATGGGCAGCGAGCAACTCCTGCCGATCATCCTGGCGCACAACCCGCAATTGCGTGCGGCCCAAAGTGCCCGCGACGCGGCGCGTTCGGGCATTCAGGCGGCACGCGCCTTGCCCAATCCCAGAATCGACTGGCATCAAGGCCAAAACACCGCCCGCATCGCTGGCGTGACCCCGGGCCCCATTCAAAGCTGGTCCGTCAGCCAGCCCATTGAAAACCCCTTTGCACGGCAAGCACGCATCGATGCCGCCAGCGCCACCGAACAGGAAAGCAAGCACCTGATCGGCCAAACCCGCAATGAACTGGTCAGCCAAGCGCGTTTGCGGATTTACCAAGGTCTGCTGCACAAAGCGCAAGCGCAAGCCGCTTCCGAAGATGTCGTGCTGCTGGAGCAAGTGCGCGAACGTGTGCGCCTGCGGGTTGAAAGTGGCGAAGCGGCACGCTACGAAATCATCAAAGCCGATGCCGAAATCATCACCGCACGTGAACGCCTGCAGACCGCCAGCCTGATGGTCGAGCAAAGCAAGATCCAACTGAACCAGCTGGCCGCAGGGCAGTTGCCTGCGCAATGGCAACTGACCGGTGATCTGCGTGAAACGCAAGAGCTGGTGGACCTGCAGCAGATCCATCGCATGGTGCGGCAACACAACCCGGAGTTGAATTTGCTGCAAGCCGACGTGAGCAAAGCCCAAGCCTTGCTGCGCAGCGCGGAATCCAGCCGTTGGCCAGGCGTCGAGTTGCGCTACAGCCAAAGCCGTGACCCGGAGTTTCGCCAAGGGCAATGGGGCGTGGGTGTCCAGCTGCCTTTACTCGACAGACGATCAGGCCCCATCGCGCAAGCCAGTGCTGAACTCGAACGCGCACAAGTCAGGCTGGAAGGCCGCAAGGCCGAGCTGGAGCAGCAGGTTTTGCTGACCTGGAAGTCGTTGGAGATGGCTCGCCTGCGCATCGAGGCCTTGAGCCAAGGTTCTGTGCGCGAAGCCGAAGCGGCTTTGCGCGTGGCCCAAGCCGCTTACCGTTTTGGTGAGCGCGGCATTTTGGATGTGCTGGACGCGCAGCGCGTGCTGCGCAGTGTGCGTGCCGATCTGATCCAGGCTCGCTACCAGCTGCAAGAAGCCCGCGTCATGCTGGACCAATTGATCGGCCAGCACATCGAAAACACACCCTCTTGAATTTTTGCAGGACATCGTCATGACACGCCCATCCCTCCACTTTCAACGCACCGCGCTGTCCATGCTCTTGGGCACCAGTGTGCTGTTTTTGTCCGCCTGTGGCGACAAAGCCCCCACCACTCCCGCTGGAGCCACCGCCGAAGCCGATCCTTTGATGGTTGTGATCAAGCCTGAGATGGCCTCTCAGTTCAAAGTCGAGAAGCTGGAAAAACAAGAGATCACCCCTTGGGTCGAAATTTCGGGGCGGATTGAAGCCAACGACCGTTCGGTCACCCGCATTGGCGCGGCGGTCACCGGACGCGTGACCGAAGTCTTGGCCGAAGTGGGTGACCGGGTGCAGCGGGGCCAAGCTCTGGCACGCGTGGCCAGCAGCGAGTTGACTTCGGCGCAAATGGGCTTTCTCAAGGCGCATTCGGCCGCATCGCAAGCGGAGAGGGCTGTCGAGCGGGCCCGCCAGCTCATCCAGGCCGATGTCATCGGCTCGGCAGAACTGCAAAGGCGCGAGTCGGAGTTGGCAGTGGCCCGTGCGGAGTTGCGTGCGGGGGGCGATCAATTGCGCCTGATGGGCTTGCCCACAGAGGCCATCGACCGCTTGAAAGACCAAGGCACATTGCACCCAGTGGCAGCGGTCAGCGCGACCTTGGCCGGCGTGGTGATCGAGCGCAAAGTCAGCAACGGACAGGTGGCACAACCGGGTGACCATTTGTTCACCGTGGCCGATCTGGACACCGTGTGGGTGGTGGGCGCTTTGCCAGAACAAACCGCACGTTCGGTGCAAGCGGGTCAAACCGTGCTGATTGAGGTGCCCGCATTGGGCAACCGCGCACTGACGGGCAAGATCGTCTATGTGGGCGACACCGTGTCGCCCGAGACCCGCAGCGTGACCATCCGCACCCAAGTGGACAACCCCAAGCGCGACCTCAAACCCCAGATGCTGGCCAGCATGCGGGTACGCGGCGGCACACAAGACATGCTGGCCTTGCCCAGCCAAGCCGTGGTGCGCGAGAACGACCGCGACCATGTCTTCGTGCGCACGGCTGATCAGCGCTATCGCCTCACCCCCGTGGAGTTGGGCCCCGCGCAAGACCAAGTGCGCCCCGTCATCAAAGGGCTGTCTGCTGGCGCGGAAGTCGTCGTCGAAGGCGCTTTCCACATGAACAACGAACGCAAACGCGCCGAGCTGGAGTAAAGCATGATCACCTCCATGATCCGAGGGGCGCTGAGCCAGCGCCTGATTGTTGTGGTGCTGGCCCTGGTGCTGTGCGCCTTTGGCCTGCGCGAGGCCACACGCCTGTCGGTCGATGCCTTCCCGGACGTCACCAACGTCCAAGTCCAGGTCGCCACCGAGGCGCCCGGTCGTTCACCCGAAGAAATCGAACGCTTTGTGACGGTGCCACTCGAAATCGCCATGACCGGCTTGCCGGGTCTGGTGGAGATGCGCTCGCTCAACAAAAGCGGCTTGTCCATCATCACTTTGGTGTTCACCGACAAGACCGACGTTTATTTCGCCAGGCAGCTGGTCACCGAGCGGCTGATCGAAGTCACGCCGCGCATGCCTGCAGGCATCGCGCCAGTGCTGGGCCCCGTCTCGACGGGCTTGGGCGAGGTGTACCAATACACGCTGGAGCGACCCGATGACGGCCAACGCGCCTTGACGCCCCAAGAGCTGGCCGAGCGCCGCGCCGTGCAAGACTGGGTGGTGCGGCCCTTGCTGCGCTCCATCGCAGGCGTGGCCGAGATCAACTCACAAGGCGGCTACGTCAAGCAATACCAAGCCCTGGTCGATCCCGGGCGACTGCGTCACTACAACCTGTCGGTGCAGCAGGTGGTGCAAGCCATTGCGGCCAACAACTCCAACGCCAGCGGCGGCATCTTGCCGCAGGTCAACGAGCAGTACCTGATCCGGGGCGTGGGCCTGATCCGATCGCTGGAAGACATCGGCAACATCGTGGTCAAAGAGCAAGCCGGTGTGCCGGTGTTTGTGCGCGATGTGGCGCAAGTGGAGATCGGCAGCGAAGTGCGCCAAGGCGCCATCATCAAAGGTGGCTACACCGAAGGCGTCTCGGGCATTGTGCTGATGACACGCGGCGGCAACGCCAAAGAAATCGTGACCCGCATCAAGAAACGGGTCGATCAAATCAACAGCCAAAACATGCTGCCCGATGGCCTGAAGATCGTGCCCTACTACGACCGCACCGAACTGGTGGACTCTGCACTGTGGACCGTGGGCAAGGTGCTGATCGAAGGCATTTTCTTGGTCGTGGTGGTGCTGTTCATCTTCTTGGGTGATGTGCGGTCGAGTTTGATCGTGGTGGCCACACTGATCATCGCGCCGCTGACCACTTTCATCTTGATGAACCGCTACGGCATCTCGGCCAACCTGATGTCGCTGGGGGGGCTGGCCATTGCGATTGGCCTGATGGTGGACGCCACCGTGGTGGTGGTCGAAAACGTGTACCACCGGTTGGGCCATGCGGGCAAAAGCATCGGCGAGCGGGTGCGCACCGTGCTGGACGCCACCACCGAAGTGGCCACGCCCACCATCTTTGGCATCGCCATCATCATCTTGGTGTTCTTGCCGCTGATGACCTTGCAAGGCATTGAGGGCAAGATGTTCGCGCCCCTGGCGCTGACCATCGCCATGTCCTTGGCGGTGTCCTTGTTGGTCTCGCTGTTTTTGTCGCCCGTGCTGTGCTCTTACTTCCTCAAAGGTGGCTCGGGTGAAGACACGCGATTGATTGCGTATTTGAAGCAGCGCTACCTGCGCTTGCTGGACGCGGCCACGGCGCAAAGCCGACTGACCTTGGGCGTGGCCGTGGCGCTGCTGGTGGGCTCCTTGGCGCTGTTCCCCTTGCTGGGCAAGTCCTTCATGCCCACCATGAAAGAAGGGGCGCTGACGCCGCAGATCAACCGCGTGCCCAGCATCTCCTTGGACGAATCCATCCGCATGGAAATGGCAGCCATGAAAACCATCGCCGAAGTGCCGGGCGTGCGCATGGTGGTGTCCAAACTGGGCCGAGGCGAATCGCCCGCCGACCCTGCAGGCCCCAACGAATCCGACCCGATTGTGTTGCTCGATCCGAAATCCGATCGCAGCCAAGACGAGATCGACGAAGACATTCGCCAGCGCTTGTCCACCATCCCGGGCGTGCAAATTGTGCTGTCACAACCCATCTCGGAGCGCGTCGACGAGATGGTCACCGGTGTGCGCTCGCAAGTGGCCATCAAGATCTTTGGCGACGAACTCGGTGAGCTCAAAACCCTGTCGGAAAAAGTCGCGCGCATCCTCAAGAGCGTGCCGGGCAGCCGCGACATCCGCATCGAGCGTTTGTCCGGCCAGCAAGCCCTGACGGTGGACATCGACCGCAAGGCGATTGCGCGTCACGGCTTGAACGTGGCCGATGTGCAAAGCATCATCGAAACCGCGATTGGCGGCAAAGACGTGACCACGCTCTACGAAGGCGAGCGCCGCTACAGCGTGGTGGTGCGTTTCCCAGCACAGGTGCGGCAATCGGCCGAAGCGATTGGCAACACCTTGCTGCCCACACCCGGTGGCGCGCAAGTGCCTTTGTCGAGCCTGGCCACGATTGCACTGGTGGATGGCCCGGCCCAGATCAGCCGTGAGAGCGGCAAACGCCGCGTGGTGGTGGGCGCCAACGTGGAGGGTCGCGACCTGGCGGGCTTTGTGACCGAGGTGCAGCAACGCATCGACCAGGAAGTGAAGCTGCCCGAGGGCTACTACTTTGTCTATGGCGGTCAGTTTGAAAACATGGAGCGGGCCATGGCCACACTGGCCATCATCGTGCCGCTGACGATCGCCGCGATCTTCTTCTTGCTGTTCATCTTGTTCCGCTCGGTCAAGCTGGCAGGTCTGATCATCTTGGTCTTGCCCTTCGCCTCGATCGGCGGCTTGATCGGCCTGTTTGTCTCGGGTGAATACGTGAGCGTGCCAGCGTCAGTGGGCTTCATCGCCTTGTGGGGCATTGCGGTGCTCAACGGGGTGGTGCTGGTGACCTCCATTCGTCGCTTGCGTGAAGATGGCATGGACACAGCCGCCGCCGTGCGGGAAGGCTGCGTGCAGCGCTTCAGGCCTGTGATGATGACCGCCACTGTCGCCCTGCTCGGCCTGGTGCCCTTCCTGTTTGCCACCGGCCCAGGCTCAGAAGTTCAGCGTCCCTTGGCCATTGTGGTCATCGGCGGCCTGATCTCTTCGACCCTGCTCACGCTGGTGGTGCTGCCCACTTTGTACCGCTGGTTTGACGACCACCCCAGCGAAGCTTAAAACCCCAAGGATCAACATGAAAGAAATCCGCGCCATCGTCCGCCCCAACCGTCTGCAACGCTTGCGTGACGCCTTGCGGGCCATCCCCAACTTTCCGGGGGTGACCATCTTCAAGGCCGAGGGCTTCACCGCCCCAGCTGCGGTGAACAAACGCACCGTGAAAGACGAGTTGACCGACTTCACCCACAAGCTGATGGTCTGCGTGCTGGTCAACGACGACATGGTCGAGCCCATCCTCAACGCCATCATCGAAGCCTGTTACACCGGCCAGATTGGCGACGGGCTGGTTTGGGTGATCGACATCGCCAGCATCCACCGCATCCGCGACCAGCAAAGCCTGAGCTGATAGCGCCAATCTGCGCAGGCCTCAAGCCTGCGCGGTCTGCAAAATACTTTGGACCAAAGGGTGGTGGCTGCTGCGGCGGGTGTACAGCGCGTAGATCTCTTCTTTGACCTCGGACTGGCCCAGCAGTTTCAGGCCCTTCATCAAAGACAAGTCGTCGCGCCCAATCAAGCTGGCCGGGAACACCCCCAAGCCGCCCGCACCAAACACCGACATCAAAGCGCTGTCTTCAAACTCGCCCACCACCCGGGGTTGTATCTGCAGTTCATCGAACCAGCGGTCCAAAGAGGCACGCAGGGGTGAATGCGCCGTGGGCAACAAAACCGGCAAGCGGCTCAAACTTTGCGGGAACTGGTCCACATCGGCCTTGTGCACCCACTGGCTGGGGCCAAACCAGCCCACATCTGAAGAAGAAATCAAGCGGCTGGACAAACGCAAATTGCTGTTGTGCGCTGCAGGCTGCCCCGCCAACACCAGGTCCAGGTGGTGCAGAGCCAACTCGGCCGTCAACTGCTCGATCTCACCCTCATGGCAAACCAGCTTGAGTTGCGACTCTTGCAGCGCCGGGCCCAACAATTTGTGGGCCGCCAATTTGGAAATACCGTCCGACAATCCCACCGACAAACGGATCGCGGGCACCGTGGCGGCCTGCATCACCTCTTGCGGAATGCGCTGGCCGATTTGAAAAATTTCTTCGGCGCGGGCATAGGCCACATCCCCCGCCTCGGTCAACGTGACGCCGCGCCCCTGAGGTTTGAGCAGCTGATGGCCCAAGGACTTTTCCAGCTCGCGCACCTGCGCACTGATGGTCTGGATCGCCATGTCCAGCCGCTGGGCGGCACGGGCAAAACCGCCCTCTTTGGCGACCACCCAAAAGTAATACAGATGTCGGTAATTGAATGCAGCCACGTCGCCTCCTGGGCTTGATTGTGCCGCAGTGGCAGGCGTCGAAGATATGGAGATCTGCTCTTTTCGATGCCCAAGACCCAAGGCGGCGCCACCACTGAAAGCGTCATGATCAAAACAAAGATGGCTGAACCTGCATGACTTGTTCCGGCATTTCGCCGCAAGCCATCGCCACTGCAATTCTTTGAAAATCGGCCTCACTGATCCTGAGCTGACCAAAGCGAAACATCGCCCCCCAGTGGGTTTTGTCGGTGATGAAATCGAGTTGTCCAATCAGCGGTTTGATGGGAGTGGATTTTGCAGGCTGATAGTCCACATCCATGCGCCATGGCACAAAGCCGGGCACACCCTCTGGCGTCATGTCGTGCGCGTACACCGCGCCAGTGCGGATGAAGCCCAAGGCCGTGAACGCCTGCAAGGGTGCACCATCAGGATATGACTCACGCGGTGAGTAATAGATCAGGCCATCGCCTGCCTTCATGCGCTTAAGCGGGGCTTGTTTGCCGTGGTTCATCTGTGCAAAGCTCCCCGCCACGCCACGCAGCACATGTGAGCGGCTGACCACACCGATCCAGCAGTTCATGATGCAGCCAGTGCGATGAAAATTTCCACCGACCCGTCAGGACCGTATCGCTCAAAGTCGGTGGTGTAAGCCCTTTGGTACGGGCAATGCGGATCGGCAAAGTAAGCCCACACGCGCCCCCAAGCCGCCATCACAGCTTGCGGCATGGCACCACTCACCTGAAACACAGCATAAGACCCCGCGCCGATAGTGACGCCTTGCCATGGCTGAGCAGCCGTCTGTTCGTTTTTTTCCAATGCATCACTGCCTGCCAACAGATCGTATGCACCGTTCGCATCCGACTCGTAGTGGTGATATACGCCATAGGTGACCGCACCTTTTGCCAGGCGTGGCGCCACCTGCACCGCAAAATCCGCCCACAAGGCGCCTATGCATGCGCGTTCTGGGTCGGCTTCATCGGCATTGCGGGTGCGAACTGACACGCCTTGGATGTGCAGCCTTTGAACTTCGAAGATCTCCATACTTCCCTTTCATTTCATCTGACGCTCAACGGCCATCGGCCAATGCTTGCGGATCGACGCCCTGACTTCGCAAATAGTCGATCAAGCGCTGCCCATCGGTCAACTTAAACACATCAGCCAGGGCGGACATGGACTGTATGCGGTCCAAGCGGAAACTGCGGAATGCCTGGCGCTTTTCACACCAAGCCACCAAAGTCCAGACTGCGCCCCAGAAAAAACTGCCCAATGGCCACACTGTGCGATCACTGCTGCGGCCTTGCGCATCGCTGTACACCAGCGCCAGCTTGTGCATCGCTTGCGTGGCCTCGCGCCACAGCTGCAAGTGCGGCTGTTGTTCGGCCGTCAATCCCCAAGGCGGCGAATAGACAGGTGTGTGTTGCGCGGCATGGCGCTGGTCTGCGGGCAACACACTGAGCACCCGAGACAGCGCTGACTCGCTCGCACGCGCCAGCGCCGGGTCTAACCACTGCTGCGCCACCCGCGTCATGACCACCAACGCCTGCGCCTCCTGGGGTGTGAAAACCAGCGGCGGTAAATCAAAGCCCTCGCCCAGACGGTAGCCCACACCTGCCTCGCCCTCGATGGGCACGCCTTGGTATTGCAGGTCCGCCACATCGCGGTAGACCGTGCGTTCTGACACTTCCAAGCGCTGCGCTAACCAATGGGCCGTGGTCAGGCGGCGGCCCCGTATGAGTTGAACTATCTGGAAAAGGCGGTCAGCGCGGCGCATGGGATAAACAGTTTGAGTGGGCAGATCAAAAGCAAATTGTCATGCGTAAGTGTGCAAGCCAACCTGGTTGCCATCCACATCGAGCATGTGCGCCATGAAACCCAGCCCCTCGGGCAACGCGACCCGGCCCATGGCCACCTGCCCACCTGCAGCTGCCACGCGCTGCAAAGCCGCATCCAGCGATGCGCCCGCGTGCAGATACACCAGCGTGCCACTGGCCCCCACTTGCAATGCAGGATGGCCTGACATCAGCGCCCCCTTGGTCGCATCGCCCGCCCCCACAAACACCGCCATCTGCAGGCCCGGCCCCGCATGGCTTTCACGCTGCAAGGTCGTTTGCAGCACCGCCTCGTAAAACGCCTGTGCACGCGGCACATCGCTCACCGGAATTTCAAACCAGTCGATCACTTTTTGCATATTGTCTTTCTCCCTGAAAGCACACAGACCTTCTGTGCACGGGAGAAGACTTTGCCTGAGGGGTACTGACAACGTGGTGTCAGGAGGGTGCGTGTCCTGCAGCGTTCATTCCATTGAATTCAGCTTTACTGCTTTGAACAATACAGCTTGCGGTAGTGCTGATGATTGAAATCCAATCGCTTGGAAAAACTTCTCGGATGTGGACGTGTCCAGAATTTTGTGTAAGCGGGGCGAACATCAAATATCAGAGAGACGATCTCCGAACTCGATAGTCAACCGGGTCAATGCGGCCTTCCAATCTCGGATGGGCATCGACGACTTCATGCTGTCCTGGGGTTCATAACTCATGCGGGCTCCTCGGCTTTGCGCGACAGACGGCGGCCACGCTGACGCACGGCTTCGATGTCCTGCTCGAGCGCGTTCAAATCCAAGGCGGGCGCAGCCACCTCGGGCAAGGCCGCATGCCGCCCCATGAGCCACAAGGCCGTGGCGTACACCCCCATGCCCACAGAGGGGTCGCCCTTTTCCATGCGAATGAGTGTGGGCACCGACACCGCCATGCGGCTGGCCCAAGCGCGCAGACTTTCCTTGCGACGCTGTCGGGCCAGCGCCAGGTTCTCACCCAAATCCTTCAGCGCTTTGGCAGCGGATGCGGGCAGTTGGTCGTTGGCGCTGGAAGATTTCGGCATAACACAAACTTTAACAGAAGCTAAATTTTGTGTCTTTTTGTGTTTTATTTAAGAACGCCCTGCATGCCTGCCGCATTTCCGCACACAGCACATTTCAGGGGCGACACACCCGACATGGCGTGTATCCACGATTCACTGCTGCTTCACGGGAGGTGAAATTGATCTCACTCGCTGCCACTACGCTGTGCATCTTGGTGCAACTGCTCCGATGAAAAATCCGGTTTTCACTCTCCGAAGTTGCCCAATAACGCTCACTGTCCTTGTACGGCTCAGACTTCAGCGCCACCGACTTCGCGCCGCACTGAGAACACTTCAGACGTGGGGCAATGGCCTCAATCTCACTCACGGTCGGGCGGCGCGCACCGGCCAAAATTCCGGCATTGCGGAACGCCAAAAAAGCCGAGACTTGGTGGTCACAGACAGAGCAGTGCAAAAAGAGCGCGGTATCAGGCATCAGCTCAACACGTGTTGTTCGCTATCGGCTTGGTCGTGGTTGACGAAGCTGAGCCGCTTTACAAGGCCTCGTCCACCAACTCCACCCAATGCCGCACCGGCAAGCCGCTACCGCTTTGCAGGTGGGTGATGCAGCCGATGTTGGCGCTGATCACGCCCTGGGGTTCCAGCGCATTCAGGTGGCCCAGTTTGCGGTCGCGTAGGGTTTTGGACAGCTCGGGGTTGAGCACGCTGTAGGTGCCTGCCGAGCCACAGCACAGGTGCGACTCGTTGGCGCTGACTTTGATCTGGAAGCCCAGGTCGGTCAGGTGCTTTTCCACGCCGCCTTTGAGTTGCTGGCCGTGTTGCAGCGTGCAGGGCGGGTGGTAGGCCTGCAGGCCTGCGGCTTGCAGGGTTTCGGTTTTCAGCTTGTCTTTGAGAAGTGGCACCAACTCGGGCAGCAGCTCGCTCAGGTCTTTCGTCAGCGCACCGATGCGGGCGGCTTTGGCGGCGTAGGCCGGGTCGTCTTTGAGCACATGGCCATAGTCTTTGACCATGACGCCGCAGCCGGAGGCGTTCATCACGATGGCTTCGACTTCACCACTTTCGACCAGCGGCCACCAGGCGTCGATGTTGGCGCGCATGTGGTCTTTGCCGCCGTCGTGGTCGTTCAGGTGGAACTTGACCGCGCCACAGCAACCGGCTTTTTCGGCCGTCACGGTCTGGATGCCAGCGGCGTCCAACACGCGGGCGGTGGCGGTGTTGATGTTGGGGCTCATGCTCGGTTGCACACAACCAGCCAGCATCAGCACCTTGCGTGCATGCTGGGCCGTGGGCCAGGCACCGGCGTTTTGTGGCGCGGGCACTTTGGCCTTGAGGCTTTCGGGCAGCAGGCCGCGCACCATCTGGCCCATCTTCATGGCAGGCGCAAACAGGGGCGAAGGCAGGCCTTCTTTGAGCGCCCAGCGCACCAGCTTTTCGCCCACAGGGCGCTCGACTTTGGCGTCCACCAGCTTGCGGCCGATGTCCACCAAGTGGCCATACTGCACGCCGCTCGGGCAAGTGCTTTCGCAGTTGCGGCAGGTCAGGCACCGGTCCAGGTGTTGCTGGGTTTTGCGGGTGGGCGTTTGGCCTTCCAGCACCTGCTTCATCAGGTAGATGCGGCCACGCGGGCCGTCCAGCTCATCACCCAGCAACTGGTAGGTAGGGCAAGTGGCCGTGCAAAAGCCGCAGTGCACGCACTTGCGCAAGATGGCTTCGGCCTCCAGGCCTTCGGGGGTGTTTTGGTATTCGGGGGCGAGGTGGGTTTGCATGAAAGGGTCGCCTCAGAACGTGTGCATGCGACCGGTGGCGAACACACCTTTCGGGTCGAATTGTTGTTGCAGCTTTTGCTGGATGCGCTCTTGCACGGCGTCCAGCGGGGTGTTCACACCGGCGATTTTGTCCACCTCGGCATGGGTGGCGCTGGCGCGGAACAAGGTGGCGTGACCGCCGACCGATTGCGCCAGTTCGCGCAGCGGCACCGCCGCCGAGGCCGGGGCCCACAGCCAACGCTGCGCACCTTGCCACTCGATGTACTGGGAGGGATGGTCCAAGCCGGGCACATCCAGCACCGGTGCGGTCTGCGGCACCGACAAGCGCCACAGGCAGGCGTCGGGCGCGGGGGCTTCAAAGAAGGGCAAGGTTTGCTCGCCGCTGGCACGCCAGTCGGCTGCTGCTTCGCTGTTGTCCATCACGGTGACTTGGGCGCCGTGGGCCACAGCGTCGGCCGTCATGCGCGTCGTGGCCGACTGCACGGCCGCCACTGCACCGCGCAGGCGCACAAACAAATAATCGGCCACGGGCTGGGCGGTGGTGTCGCGCACCCAAGCGCTGGCATTCAAAGGCAATGGCTGACCGCCCCAGCGGTGCAGCAAATCGAGGGCCGTTTTTTGCGGCAGACCGGCGCACATCAGCGTGGCCTCGGCCGGGGCCACGGGCAAGACCTTCAGGCTGACTTCGGTGATCAGGCCCAGCGTGCCCCAGCTGCCGGCCATCAGGCGGCTGACGTCGTAACCGGCCACGTTCTTCATGACCTGGCCGCCAAAGGTCAGGTGCTCACCCAGACCGTTGATGAAGCGGGCGCCCAAAACATAATCGCGCACCGCGCCAGCGGTGGCGCGGGCCGGGCCGCTCAGGCCTGCGGCCACCATGCCACCCACCGTTGCGCCTTCGCCAAAGTGCGGCGGCTCAAACGCCAGGCACTGGCCCTTTTCGGCCAAAGCGGCCTCCAGCTCGGCCAGCGGCGTGCCGCCGCGCACCGTGACCACCAACTCGCTGGGCTCGTAACTGACGATGCCCCGGTAGCCCCGGGTGTCGAGCACATTGCCCGTGAGGCTTTGGCCCCAAAAATCTTTGCTGCCGCCGCCGCGCAAACGCAGCACACGGCCATCCGCACCCGCCTGGCGCACGGCGTCGATGAGGGAATTGAGTTGAGCTTCCATGGTCAAAGATGGTAACCCCCGGCCTCTGGCGGGCGCGTGAAGATTTTTAACGGGGGGGTTGTGGGAAATTACCGTGGCCCCCTGCCCGAAATCGTCAAAAATTGAAGAACTTCACCCCCAAGCCCGCCACCTCCACCCGCATCGCAAACACACAACCCGCATAGGGGTGCTGCGTCAGCTCTTGGGCGCTGCGGCCTTGGCGCGATGTGGTGATGAACAGGGTTTTGAGGTCTGGCCCGCCAAAGCAGGGCATGGTGGGGCATGGCACGGGGGTGCGCACTTCGGCCAGCACTTGGCCGCTGGGCGACAGGCGCAAGAGGCGTTGGCCTTCGTATTGGGCGCTCCAGTAGCAGCCTTCGCTGTCCACGGCGGCGCCGTCGGGGCGGCCAGCATACAAGGGCGCCTCGGGGGTGTCGCTACCCCAACTCCAGCCAGCGGGCTTGGGGGCCATTTGGTGGAACACGCGCTCGGCACTCAGCTGGCCGGTGGTCGCATCCGAGTCAAACGCCCGCACTTGGTGGGCGGCGGTGTCAGCCCAATAGGCGGTGCGACCGTCGGGTGACCAGGCCAGGCCGTTGGCGGTCACCACGCCGTCCTTCATGGGGTGCAGCCCCTGGCCGTCCAGCATGTACAAAACGCCCAGCGCTTGGTCTTTGGGTTCGTACAAACTGCCCGCCCAGAAGCGACCTTGCGCGTCGCATTTGCCGTCGTTGAAGCGCTGCTTGGTGGTGTCGTAAGGCGCCGCAGCCAGTTGCTGCAGCGGGCCACCCCAGCTTTTGCCCAAGTAGATGCCGTCGCGCAGCGAGACGATCAAGCCGCCGCCTTGCACCGGCGCGATGCAGCCGGGCTCTTCGCGCATGGGCCAGTACTCGACATCGCCTTGCGGCTGCATGAGGCCCTGAAAAGCCAGCCGGGCCAGCCTGCGGCCGGGGATGTCAACCCAGTACAGACGGTTTTCTTGGGGGTGCCAAAACGGCGATTCGCTCAGGCCGTCGGGCACGGTGGTGACGGCGGACCAGGAGGGTGTGGTGTTCATGCGGGCATTGTGCCGCGCGGGGGTGGGGTTTCCTGTCCCGTGGGGGTTTTGGTACCCCAAATGAAACAGCCCGCAGGGCGCAAGCGCTGCGGGCTGAGTGAGGCGGTGACGGGTGTCACCGCTTGAGAGACCTCGGAATCAACCGTGGTAGGCCGACTCGCCGTGCGAGGAGATGTCCAGACCTTCGCGCTCTTCTTCTTCCGAGACGCGCAGACCGATGGTCATGTCGACGATCTTGTAGGCCGCGACAGAGACCACACCCGACCAGACGATGGTCAGCAACACAGCCTTGGCTTGGATCCACACTTGTGCAGCGATGGAGTAAGCGTCTGCAGTGACCATGGACACGGTGACCCAGTCGCCCACGGCGCTGGGGCCGCCCAAGGCTGGCGAGTTGAACACGCCAGTCAGCAAGGCACCCAAGATACCGCCGACGCCGTGCACACCGAAGACGTCCAGAGAGTCGTCAGCGCCCAGCAGTTTCTTCAGACCGTTGACACCCCAAAGGCAGGCGAAACCAGCGATGAAACCGATGATCACGCCACCGCCGATGCCGACGTTGCCAGCTGCGGGGGTGATGGCGACCAGGCCAGCCACCGCACCAGAAGCGGCGCCCAACATAGAGGCTTTGCCACGCATCAGGGCTTCACCCAGGCACCAGGCGATCACAGCAGCTGCCGTGGCCAACATGGTGTTGATGAAGGCCAGGGCTGCGAAACCGTTGGCTTCCAGAGCGGAGCCGGCGTTGAAACCGAACCAACCCACCCACAGCAAGGCGGCACCGACCATGGTCAATGTCAGGCTGTGAGGCGCCATGGATTCTTTGCCGTAACCGACGCGTTTGCCGATCATGAAGGCACCGACCAGGCCAGCCACAGCGGCGTTGATGTGCACCACGGTACCGCCAGCGAAGTCCAGCGCGCCCCACTGCCACAGCAAGCCAGCTTTGGAAGTCATTTCGTCCACAACTTCTTTGGAAGCGTAGGCGTCAGGACCCATCCAGAACCAGACCATGTGGGCGATCGGCAGGTAGCTGAAGGTGAACCACAGCACCATGAAAGCCAGCACCGCAGAGAACTTCACACGCTCGGCAAAGGCACCCACGATCAGGGCGCAAGTGATGCCCGCGAAAGTGGCTTGGAAGGCAGCGAACACGACTTCAGGAATGTAGACACCCTTAGAGAAGGTGGCCGCATTGGCAAAGGTGCCGGCAGCGTTGTCCCAGATGCCCTTCATGAAGAGGCGGTCCGTGCCACCGATGAAAGCATTGCCTTCGGTGAACGCGAAGCTGTAGCCGTAGATGAACCAGAGCACCAGGATCAGCGAGAAGGTGACCATGACTTGCATGAGCACCGACAGCATGTTCTTGCTGCGGACCAAGCCGCCGTAGAACAAGGCCAGGCCAGGCACGGCCATCATGAGCACCAGCAAGGTGGACAACAGCATCCAGCCGGTGTCGCCTTTGTTGGGCACAGGCACTGGAGCGGCTTCTGCGGGAGCAGCTTCAGCAGCAGCAGCAGGGGCTGCAGCCGGAGCCGCAGCAGGGGCCTTGGCTTCAGCAGCGGGGGCAGTGACAGCGGGGGCAGTTTGGGCCAGGGCCACAGAACCCGCACCCAACAGGCCAAAGCCAAGGGACAAGCCCAAGGCCAACGACGCGAGTAGCTTTTTCATTTTCAACTCTCTTTCTGGTCGATCAAAGGGCTTCGCCGCCGGTTTCACCGGTGCGGATGCGAACCACTTGCTCGAGGTCATACACAAAAATCTTGCCGTCGCCGATCTTGCCGGTGCGGGCACCGGATTCGATGGCTTCGATCACGCGTTCGACAATGGCGTCGTCCACGGCGGCTTCGACTTTCACTTTGGGCAAAAAGTCCACCACGTATTCCGCGCCGCGGTACAGCTCGGTGTGGCCTTTTTGACGACCGAAGCCTTTGACTTCGGTCACGGTGATGCCCTGCACGCCGATGCCCGAAAGTGCTTCACGCACTTCGTCCAGCTTGAAGGGTTTGATGATGGCGGTCACCAGTTTCATGATGGCTCCTTGTTTGAAATGAGGGGAATCAGAAGCTGTACTTCAGACCCAGAACGACGCCGGTTTTGCTCAGCACTTTGTCGCTGTTGTAGACCGTGTAAGCCGAACTGTTGGTGCCGACAAAGGCGCCAGAAATGGCCACGCCATTGCCCAGATCCTTGGTCAGGGTCAGGGATGCGTCGTTGTAGCTCAGGCCAGGAGAGTTCTTGATCGCCTGACGGCCCACGTGTGGGACCAAGGTCAAGCCATCGCCCAGATCCAAAGCGGCGCTCAAGTCGAGGTAGTAGCTGTTTTTGCTGTTGATGTTGCCGAACAAATCGGACACAGCGTGCGAGTACTTGGCCGTGAACAAACCGTAGGTCACAGCGCCATAGACTTCATTGGTGTTGGCGTTCACGCCACCAGCGGTTGCTTTGTCGTAGTTATTGCCGGCGTACTGGTAACGCAAGAAGCCCAGGTCATAAGCAAAGTCGCCAACGCCAAATTTGTAGCCACCGTACAAGTCGAGTTCGGTCGAACCCGAAGTCACGCCTGGGGTGTCTTTGATCCACTTGATGGTCGAACCCCAAGCGCCCACATAGAAACCGCTCTTGTCGGCGTAATCCACACCGCCTTGCAATGCTGGCTCCAAGCGGGTTTGGGAAATACCGCGGTAACGGTAATCCGACACCACACCAGCGTTGTAGGACAAAGTGCTTTCAGGGGCTGTTTGGGCTTGGGCCACGGAAGCCAAAGAGCTGACTGCCAATGCGATCAGGGAAGGAACGAGGATTTTTTTCATAGTGGACTCCGGTCAAAAGTTGTTGAGGACGTACCCATCAAGCACAGACCGTGCCAGCCTGTCATGGGCCTGTGATTGGGGCATTTCCCAGTGTTTTGCCGCTCTTCTCATGTTTGAATGGGCCTCAAACAAGATCCGCACGCCATCGCAGCGTGCATGCACCTCATCGGTGCACCAATATGGGGCAGGGAGGAAATATGAGTCTTTCTTTGGTGCACAGCCGTGCATTGGTCGGACTGCAGGCGCCTGCGGTCACCGTCGAGGTGCATCTGGCCAACGGCCTGCCCAGCTTCACTTTGGTGGGGCTGGCCGATGTGGAGGTCAAAGAAGCCCGCGAGCGGGTGCGCTCGGCCTTGCAAAACAGCGGCCTGGAGTTTCCGCACAACAAACGCATCACCGTGAATTTGGCCCCCGCCGATCTGCCCAAAGACTCGGGCCGCTTGGACTTGCCCATTGCACTGGGCATCTTGGCGGCCAGTGGGCAGATCGATGCCAGCAAGCTGTCTGGACACGAATTTGCCGGTGAACTTTCTTTGTCGGGCGAGCTGCGTCCGGTGCGCGGGGCTTTGGCCATGAGCCTGGCCTTGCGGCAGCAGCAGGTGCGCACCCGCTTGGTGCTGCCGCCGGGCAGCGCCGAAGAGGCCGCCCTGGTGCCCGATGCGGAAGTCTTTCGCGCCCAGCACTTGCTGGACGTGGTGCAACAGTTTTTGCCGCCGTCCACCGAGCCGCCACCCGAGCCCGGCGAGGGCTGGGCCCGCTTGAGCGCACAAGCGCCAGCAGACGCGCCCCGCTATGCCGACCTGGCCGATGTGAAGGGGCAAGCCGGGGTCAAACGGGTGCTGGAGATCGCCGCTGCGGGTGGCCATTCGCTGCTGATGGTCGGGCCGCCCGGCTCAGGCAAATCGATGCTGGCGCAGCGCTTTGCCGGTTTGTTGCCGCCCATGTCGGTCGAAGACGCACTGGAAGCAGCGGCTTTGGCCAGCTTGGCGGGCCGCTTTGAGCTCTCGCGTTGGGCGCAAAGGCCCACCGGTCAGCCGCACCACTCGGCCAGCGCGGTGGCCCTGGTGGGTGGCGGCTCGCCGCCACGCCCGGGCGAGATTTCGCTGGCGCACCACGGGGTGCTGTTTCTGGACGAGTTGCCCGAATTCCCCCGTGCCGCCCTTGAAGCGCTGCGCGAGCCGCTGGAGACCGGCACCATCACCATCGCACGGGCGGCCAGGCGGGCCGAGTTTCCGGCGCGCTTTCAGCTGATCGCGGCCATGAACCCCTGCCCTTGCGGCTATTTGGGCAGCGCCACACGGGCTTGCCGCTGCTCGCCCGACCAGGTCAGCCGCTACCAGGGCAAGCTCAGCGGGCCGCTGCTCGACCGCATCGACCTGCACATCGAAGTGCCCAGCCTGCCCGCGCAAGACCTGCTGAACGCACCACCGGGCGAAAGCACTTCAGAGATTGCCGCCCGCAGCTTGGTGGCACGACAGCGGGCACAGGCCCGACAAGGCTGCGCTAACGCCGACTTGCAAGGTCAAGCCATCGATGCCCAAGCCCATCTGAGCGAAGGCGCTGCGGCCTTGCTGCAAAAAGCCGCCACCAAGTTGGGCTGGAGCGGCCGCAGCACGCACCGCAGCCTGAAGGTGGCCCGCACCATCGCCGACCTGGCGGGCTCCCAAACCATTGAGCCCGCGCACGTGGCCGAGGCGGTGCAATACCGGCGGGTGCTGAAAGAACAGTGACAGCCCCATCCACGGCTCAAAGCCGATAAATACGCCGCGCATTCTCACCGAGGACATCCGCTTGTGCTTGGGGCGAATACGCGCGCAAAACATCCAGCGTCAGCCGACGCCAGTCGGCATAGCTGCCCGCCAATTCCAAAACAGGCCAATCGCTGCCCCACAACAAACGCTGGGTGCCCCAGATCTTCAGCAGTGCTTCGCACCAAGGTCGCACCACGTCCACGGGCTGCCCCGCAGGCGCCTCGGTCCACAGGCCCGACATCTTGCACACCACTTTTTCGGGATGGGTTTGATCGGCCAGTGCTTGCATCAAGGCCGCCCAATCGTTCATGCTGGCAGCGTCCATCATCGGTTTGGCGCCGTGGTCGATCACCACCGTCAGCTCCGGGTGCTGCCGCGTGAGCTTCAAGATGCGACTCAGATGCACAGGCTTGATCAGGGCATCGAGCACCAGACCGTGGGCCTTCATGGCTTGGAGCACGGGCTCTATGGCCGCTTGCAAAATCCAATCTGGATCGCTCAGGTCTTGCAGCATGGGGCGCAACCCCTTCAGCAGCGGCTGCGACGCGCAACGCGCCACCTGGGCCACCGCATCGGGGGCCAGCATGTCGATCCACCCCACGACCCCAAGCACCGCAGGGTGGTCTTGAGCCTGTTGCAACATAAAGGCTGTCTCTTGGGCTGTGGGGGCCGCTTGCACCAAGACACCACCGGTCACGCCCCAAGCCTGCGCCTGCCCATGCCAATCGGCCACCCTCACGTCGCGGTAAATCGGGGCCAGTGCTGGCGTGAGCCAACCGTAGTCAGCGCGGGCAAGTTGCCAGACATGAAAATGCGCATCGATCATGGCGCTCCTTCGGGCAGCGGCGCATCAGGTGGCAACCAACCCTCATGCCGCAGTTGTTGCCAACAATCGGCAGGAATCACCTCGCGCTCAGCTTGACGCGCCGCTTGCCATTGCTCGGCACTGCGCACGCCCAGCATGACGATTTGGGTGGCCGGGTGGGCCAGGGCAAACTGCAAGGCGGCAGCGGGCAAACTCACGCCATGCTGGTCGCACACCGATTGAATGCCCAAAGCTTTGTCGATCCAGGTTGGCGCGGCCGGAGCGTAATTGAAGGTCATGGGCCGATCTGCCGACACACGGGTCGCCAAGATGCCGGAGTTGAACACCCCGCCCAGCGCCAGCGCCACCCGCCGCTTGAGCAGTTGCGGCATGAGCGAGGGCAAGGCCGCTTGGTCAAGCAAGGTGTAACGGCCCGCAAGCATGAGCACATCCAGATCAGCATGACGCAGCACCTGCTCGACGATGTGGTGGTCGTTCACGCCCAAACCAATGTGGCGGAGCAGCCCTTCATGTTGGAGCTGGGCCAACGCGGGCAAGGTCTCTTGCAGCACCCGGCGCAAGACAGCGCCCGCCTGTGGGCCGTGCGTGGCGGCATCGATGTCGTGGATGTAAACCGCATCCAGTTGCGCCAGGCCCAGACGCTGCAAGCTGTCTTCCACACTGCGGCGCACACCGCTGGCCGACAAATCCCAGTGCTGCACAAAAGGCAAGGTGTTCACATAGCTGTGCTGTTCATGCGGGACTTGGGCTTGGGGGGTCAGCAAACGCCCCACTTTGCTGGACAAGCGCAAGCTGCTGCGCGGGTGGTCGCGCAAAGCGTCGCCCATGCGGCGCTCGGACAAGCCGTGGCCGTAATGAGGCGCGGTGTCAAACGTGCGGCAACCATCGGCCCAGGCGGCATCGACCACGGCGCGGGCTTGCGCATCGCCCATGGCTTCAAACAAATTGCCCAGCGGCGCACCGCCCAGGCCCAAACGGGCACCATCGGTGCACGTCAAAAAAGCGGCGGTGTTCATCTGTCTCCATCACAAGTCATGGCGGTCATCGTAGGGGGCAATTCGCCCCCTGACCAGTGCTGTGGCCAAAACAACAAAGCACGGGTAATTACGGGGACGGCATCGCCCGCCGACAACTAACATGTTAGTCATACATGTTGAAAAACATCTCCCCTCTGCTCACCCCGCAACTTTTGTTCGGTCTGGCCAAACTCGGCCACGGCGACGATGTGGCCCTGGTGGATGCCAACTTTCCAGCCGACCGGATTGCCGAGCAAGCTCACGCCCGGCTGGTGCAATTGCCAGGTTTGAGCACCACCCAGGTGCTGCATGCGGTGCTCGGCGTCTTGCCGCTGGACACCTTTGAGACGCCCTGCGCCTGGACCATGCAGGTGGTGGGCGATGCACAGGCCGTGCCCTTGCCAGTGGCCGAATTTCGGCAAGCCCTTCAAGCCCAGGGCGAAGCCGCGCCGGGGACCTTGGAGCGTTTTGCGTTTTACGAGCAGGCCCGCTCGGCCCGGCTGGTGGTGCAAACCGGCGACCTGCGCAAATACGCCAACATCTTGCTGCGCAAGGGCGTCATTTCGACCGACTGAGGCCATGACCGAGTTGCCCAACCCCCAGTCTTTGCGTGCCCGCGCCTACGAAAATTTTCGCCAGCAGATCCTGCAGGCCAATGTGCGGCCCGGGCAATTTGTCTCGCAGCGCGAGCTGATGCAATTGCTGGACATGCCGCTGGGCGCTGTGCGCGAACTGATTCCGCGCCTGGAGGCCGAAGGCCTGCTGCGCACGGTGCCGCAGCGGGGCTTGCAAATTGCGCATGTGGACCTCAAGCTGATCCACAACGCCTTTCAGTTGCGCGGCATGCTCGAGCGCGAAGCAGCGCTGCATTTTGTGCAGTCGGTCAGCGATGCCGATCTGGCCAGCATCGAACAAGCGCACCTGGGCATCGTCCACCAAGCCCAGGCGGGGCAGATCACCGACGAGTTGCTGACCGAAGCCACCTCGGTGGACTGGGGCCTGCACGACCTGATGATCGACACCCTGGGCAATGAGCTGATCTCCAACGCCTACCGTATCAACAGCTTGCGCGTGCGTTTGATCCACCTGGAGCGCTCGACCCTGTCGGCCGAAGTGCTCTTGCCCGCCATGCAAGAACACCTGAACCTGATCGGCGCCCTCAAGGCCCGTGACCCCGACGCTGTGGCAGCGCATGTGGCCCACCATATCCATTGCGCCCACCAACGCGTGCTGGGACAAGACCGCCGCATCCTCAGCCGTCCAGTTCCCGTTGAACTGTCACCCATTGCCCACACGGAGTTCATTTGACCGCCTCGCTCACCAACAGCCGCAATGGCTTTCAAGGCATCTGGCCTGCCCTGCTCACACCGCTCGATGCGCAGCTGAACATTGACCACGCCAAACTGGCCGCACACGCCCTGTCCCTCATCAGCGCAGGCTGCGGCGGCGTGACGATCTTTGGCACCACAGGCGAAGGCCCGTCCTTTTCTTTGCAAGAACGCAAGGAGGCGCTCAAGCAAATGATCGCCCACGGCGTGCCGGCCGAACGGATCATCGTCTCCACCAGTTGCGCGGCCTTGGTCGAAACACTGGAACTCACACGCCACGCGGTGGACCTCGGCGTGCACGGTTGCTTGGTGCTGCCGCCCTTCTTTTTCAAGGGCATCAGCGACGAAGGCATCCTCAACGGCTATGTGCAAATCATCAAAGGGGTGAACCGCTCCGACTGGCGGCTGTATCTGTACCACATCCCCCAGGTCATCGGCGTGGACTTGCCCCATGGCGTGATTGCCCAGTTGCTGGCGCGTTACCCAGGGATCATCGCGGGCATCAAGGACAGCAGCTGCAACCAGGCCCATTCGGTGGCGCTGGCCAAAGCATTCATGCCGCCCATCACGGTGTATGTGGGCTTTGAGCCCGACCTGACCACCATGGGCCCCCTGGGCAGCACCGGCGCCATCAGTGGGCTGGCCAACTTTTTGCCACGCGTGGTGCACCGCATGGTGCTTGAATCGACAGCGCCCGGTACTGCGCACGATGCGCAGCGCATTCAAGCCATCTTGGATCTGCTCAAACCGCATGCCCTGATGCCCGCGCTGAAAAGCGTGATGGCCACCTTGCACCAGGACCCCAGCTGGCTGCGCGTGCGCGCCCCGCTGGTGGCCATGACGCCCGAAGCACACGCCGCTTTTGCACAGGAAGTGCGGCAGTTCAACATCGACACCACACGCGAATAAGCCCTTTCAATCAACAACCCCAGGAGACCCACATGAAAACTGTATCCAACCTGCGACGTGGCCTGCTGGCCGCCAGCGTCTCGGCCATGGCCTTGTGCGGCATGGCTGGCCCAGCATGGGCCGACACCAAAATTCCGATGCGCATCTCGACACCGGCCGTGCCCGACGACTGGCACGCCAAGATGTGGACGGTGTTCAAGGACACACTCGACAAGTCTTCGCCCAACCAGTTCGACACCCAAATCAACCTGAACGCCTCGCTGTTCAAACAAGGCACCGAGCCCGCGGCCATGGCCCGTGGCAACTTGGAGCTGTCGGCCATCTCGGCTTTTGACATGGCCAAACTGGTGCCCGAGTTTTCAATCTTCACCGCCGGGTATGTGGTGCGCGATCCAGCCCACCAACAAAAGGTGTTCAGCGGCCCCATCGGCGAAGGCCTGTTCAAAACCGTCTCTGAAAAAATGGACGTGACCGTGCTGTCCACGGTCTATCTGGGCACACGCCAAGTCAACCTGCGGGAAGCGCGCAACGTCAAAACGCCCGCCGACCTCAAGGGCATCAAGCTGCGCATGCCCGGCACCAAAGAGTGGTTGTTCCTCGGTGAAGCCCTGGGCGCCACAGCCACCCCCTTGGCTTTTGGCGAGGTCTATTTGGGCCTGAAAACCGGCACCATCGACGGTCAGGACAACCCCCTGCCCACCGTGCGTGCGGCCAAGTTCTATGAAGTGACCAAACAACTGGTGCTGACCAACCACCTGGTGGACGGGATTTTCATTGCGATCTCGAACAAGACTTGGAACGCCCTGACCCCTGCACAAAAGCAAAACGTCAAGGCCGCTGCGCAAGCCGCGGCCCAGTACAACAACGAGAACCGCATCAAGGAAGAAGGCCAGATCGTGGACTTCTTCAAGCAGCAAGGCCTGCAGGTGACCACGCCCGATCTGGACGCCTTCCGCAAGTCGGTACAAGACACCTATGCCAAGTCGGACTACGCCAAGGTCTGGCCTGCAGGCATGCTTGAGCGCATCAACAACACCCGCTGAACATGCGCTGGTTCAAAAAAGCCGCCGACACGTTCGGCGGCCTCATCTTTGTTGGCCTGTTCCTGACTTTTCTGGTGCAGATCACGGCCCGTTTTGGCTTCAACAAGCCCTTGCCCTGGTCGGACGAGTTGGCCGTGATCTTGTACCTCTGGGCCATCTTGTGGGCGGCGGCTTTCATGGTGCCTGAGCGAGAGCAAGTCGTGTTTGACCTGCTGTGGAACAGCGTCAGCGTGGGCACACGCCGCGTGATGCGCATCGTGGGCAACCTCATGATCGGCGGCCTGGCCCTGGTGGCCATTCCGGCGAGCTGGGACTATGTGCACTTCATGGCACGCGAGTCGTCGCCCGTGCTGGACATCTCGTTCCAGTGGGTGTTTTTACCCTTCGTACTGCTGTTGGTGGCGCTGGTGGTGCGCAGTGCCTGGGGCATCTGGCAGGCCATCCGAGGACAGGGCCTTGAAGCCCAAGGACTTCCATCATGACTTTGGCTTTGTGGGCGCTGGTGGGTGTGGTGGTGCTTGGCATGCTGCTGCGCATGCCGATTGGTTTTTCCATGCTCATGGCCGGTGTGGCTTATTTGCTGGTCAAAAGGCAAGACTTGGGTCTGGTGGCCGAGCAGGTGAGCAACGGCCTGTACAACAGCTATGTGCTGCTGGCGGTGCCCCTCTTTGTGTTTGCGGCCAACATCATGAACGCGGGCACGGTGAGCGAGCGCATTTTTGACTTCTGCCGCATCTTGGTGGGCCGCATGCGCGGCGGCTTGGCCCAGGTGGACATTTTGGTGAGCGTGATCTTTTCGGGCATGAGCGGCAGCGCGATTGCCGATGCCGCGGGGCCGGGGCTGGTGACCATCAAGCAAATGCTCAAAAAGCCCGAATACACCCCCGGCTTTGCAGGGGCTGTGGTGGTGGCCAGTGCCACGCTGGGGCCGATCATTCCACCGTCCATTCCCATGGTGATCTATGCGCTGGTTTCAGGCGCTTCGGTCGGTGCGCTGTTCTTGGGAGGCGTGGTGCCCGGCGTGTGCATGACCGTCCTCATGATGAGCGTGGTGCACTACATCGCCCGCAAACGCAATATGCCGCGTGAAGACCCCATACCGCTCAAGGAATGGCCCGCGATTGTTTTTCGTGGCGCTTTGCCCCTGTCCATGCCCATCGTCTTGCTGGGCGGCATTTATTCGGGCGCCTTCACCCCGACTGAGGCGGCCGCTGTAGCGGCCCTGCATGCGCTGATTCTGGCGGCTTTCGTTTTCCGTGCCTTGAGCTGGAAGGCCTTTTGGGGCGTGGTGCTGGAATCGACCCGCTCGAGTGCGGTGATCACCATCATCTTGGCCGGCTCCTTCATGCTCAACTACGCCTTCACCTCGGAGGGCGTCCCCCAAGCCATGGCCGCATGGGTGGACAACCTGCACCTGAGCCGACTGCAGTTTTTGTTCATGGTCAATGCCCTGTTTTTGATTCTGGGCTGCTTTCTGGATGTGTCGGTGCTGCTGCTGGTGTTTGTGCCCATGTTGCTGCCTGCGGCCAAGCTGCTGGGCGTGGACTTGGTGCACTTCGGTGTGCTGGTGGTGCTCAACATGATGATCGGCCTGATCCACCCGCCTTTTGGCATGTTGCTGTTCGTGACCAAAGCGCTGACCGGCATTCCGATTGGCGACATGATGCGCGAAGGCTGGCTGTTTTTGGTCATGCTGCTGGGTCTGCTGGTGGCCATGACCATCTTCCCGGACATCGTGTTGTGGTTGCCCCAGACCATGGGCTACGGCACCAAGGGCGCAGGCGGATGACAGTGGATGTGGTCTGCGTGGCCAGCTGGAATGTGGACTTGATTGCCCACATTCCCACGCCACTTGCACGCGGTCAAACCCAGATGGCCCAGGCCTTTGAACGCTTGCCAGGCGGCAAGGGCAGCAACGCCGCGATTGCCGCCGCACGACAGGGTGCACAGGTCGGCCTGATCGCCCGCATTGGGGGCGACGACTTCGGTCAAATGGGTCTGAACTTGTGGGCTCGCGAAGGCATCGACAGCCAGCATGTGGTGCGCGGCGAAGGCGAAACCAATGGCACCGCGCTGATCCTTGTTTACGAAGATGGTGACAACTCGATTGCCGTGTACCCCGGTGCGGGCGCTGGCTTGACGACAGCGCTTGTGCAAGCGGCATCCGACATGCTGGCTCAAGCGCGCGTGGTGATGGCCTCGTGCGAAGTCCCTCTGGCGGCCACCCAAACGGCTTTTGAAATCGCCCGTGCCCACGGCCTTGTGACGCTTTTGAACCCCGCCCCCGCCATGCCTTTGCCCGATGCGCTGTGGCCCCTGGTGGATGTGCTCACGCCCAACGAAGGCGAATTGCTGATGCTGGCGGACACGGGGGACATCGACACAGCAGCCCAGCGCCTGCTGCAACGTGGGGTGGGCGCCATCGTGGTCACCCTGGGTGATCGCGGCTGTGCTCTGTTTCGCCGCCATGAGGCGCCCTTGCATGTGGCCGGTCACGCCATGCAAGTGGCTGACACCATCGGCGCCGGCGACACCTTCACCGGCACACTGGCCGCAGCTTTGGCCCAGCAAGCGCCTTGGCCGCAAGCACTGCGCATGGCCAATGCCGCAGCTGCGCTGTCCACACAGGCGCATGGCGCGGTGACGGCGATGCCCACGGCGGCACAAGTCCAGTCGTTTTTACAAAGCGCCGCCCTGAAAGCGTGAAGCGATGCCTTCGCGATAATGGCCGCATGCATTTTTTCAGGCGCCCCTCTTCTCTGAGTTTGGCCTCTTTCAGCGTTTGCTTGTCACTGCCCCAGCTCATCACCTGGGGCAGCGTGTTCTACACCTTCTCTTTGCTCATGACGCCACTGGAAGTCGAGCTGGGCATGGGGCGGGCCGAGTCGTCGCTGGCTTTCAGCCTGGCCTTGCTGGCCGAGGGTTTGATGGCCTATCTGGTGGGCCGGTGGATCGACCGAGGCCATGAGCGCAAGGTCATGACCCTGGGCTCGGTCTGGGTGGGCCTGGGCCTGCTGGCGCACAGCCAAGTGCAGTCGGTGGCCGCTTATCACGCCGTGTGGGTGTGGTTGGGTTTGGGGCTTTCGGCCACGCTTTACACGCCGGTGTTTGCCGTGGTCACACGGCGCTTTGCGCAGGACTTTCGCCGCGCCATCATCACCTTGACCTTTTTGGGCGGTCTGGCCAGCACGGTGTTCATCCCGCTGTCAAGTTGGTGGATTGAGCTGTGGGGTTGGCGCCAAGCCTTGTGGGCCCTGGCCGCTTTGCAACTGCTGGTGTGCGCCCCGCTGCATGCGTGGCTGCTGCAAGACGCCCCACCCAAAGTCACGGGCCTACACAGCACGCACGCCGACACGCCCTCTGTGCGCGCCCATTTGCGCCAAGCGCCCTTTTGGCTGCTGGCCGCGTTTTCCATCTTCATGATGGCGGTGACCTCTGCGCTGCCCGCCCACATGATCGCTTTGCTAGAAGAAGCGCATTTGCCGCCCGCTTGGGTGATCGCCATCCCGGCGGCCATTGGCGTGATCCAGGTGGTGGGTCGCTTGGTGCTGTTTGTCTTCGAGCGTTATTGGGATGTGCACACCGCCAACCGCTGGATCCCCACGCTGATCCCCATGGGCCTGATGGCGCTGTTGATCGGCGGCTTCAACCCTGTCGCCTCGCTGGTGTTTGTGGTGCTGTACGGCCTGGGCAATGGCATGAACACCATCGTCAAAGGCACGGCCATGGCGCAGTACGTGAGCCAAGCCCATGTGGGCCAGCTCAATGGTTTGCTGGGCTTGCCCATTGCGCTGGCCCGCGCCGCAGCGCCTTTGGTGCTCGGCTTGCTGTGGTCACCCGAAAACGGCTACACGCTGGCGCTGTGGTGGTTGCTGCTGGCCAGCCTGCTGGGCACGGCGGCGTTGTGGCTGGCGCAGCGCCACACACTGAAAGCGCGTCGCTGATCGCCCGCTGCCAAGCATCAGCGATGCATGCCGTTCTTTGAACTGGCGCTTCGTATCAAAGCATCCAGCGACAAGCGCCCCGGCCCCATGAACACCAGCGGCAGCAGCATGGCGATGTAAATCACAGGCAGTTTGAAATTGCCGTGGCCTTTGTCCGTCAAGGCGTAGCCTTGCAGCAACTCACCCAGGGTGGACCACGACTCGGGCCAGTGCACGCTGAGCATGGCCACCACGGTGAGCACGATCAGCGAGGCCGAGAAAAAGCGCGTGCCCAAACCGATGACCAAGGCGATGGCGCCCACGACTTCAAAGCCCGTGGCCAAGGCCCAATTGAGGTCGGCCGGGATCAGCTTGAAGGGCCAAGGAAATTGGTTCTGGATGTCGGCAAACCAGTTGCTGCCGTGCAGCTTTTCAAAACCGGCTTCGCCAAACTCCCAAGCCAGAATCAACCGCAAGCTGAGCAGTCCGATCCACAAACCCATCTGATCGAGCACATTCAAGCCCTGCTGAGTGACTTGGCTCATTGTTTTCATGTTTTTGTTCCCAACAAAACGCCTTGCTCGCGCAGGCTGATCAACAGTTGTTCGCCAAAGGCCATCAAGACTTGTGGATCGGGGTGGGCCATTTCACGGGCCAATTGCGCAAACGCCTGCTGCCCGGTGTGGCCTTCGTCCAGCAGCGCCAGCACACGCGCGGTGACGGCGTTGATTTCAGAAAACTGCACCTCGTGCTGTGCATCTCTGAACACCACCAAAAATGTGGGCTCAGGCTGACGAGGCCGCCAGGCCGGGCCAATGCGGTGCACGGGCCAAGGGCTGGCCACGTCCATGCGCGCCGGATTGAGCGCCACCGCGCAAACCATCATGTCGCCTTGTGGGTCGTGTGGGGGTGACATCACGTCCATGACATCGACCGCCAACTCGGCCCATTCGTAGCGGGCCAGATCGGCCAAGCAACGGGGCAGGGGCTGAGCGATGTGGGCTTCATCGAGGTAGCGCACAAACTCACGCGGGATCTCGCGAAACCAAGGCGTGTGCGATGGCCAATCGCGGTAGAAGGTGCGGCACAGCCTGCGCCAACGGGCTTCGCCCAGCAACTGGCGGCACTCCGGAAAACAGCTGTCCACAAAACCGCAGATGTTGTTGAACAGCAACTCGTTGTACACCGCCATGCGCCGTGCTGGCACGCCTGCAGGGCGGCGCGTGTGGTGCGGATCGCGCAGGTGCTGCGACAGATCGTGTTGGAACTGTTGAAACGCCAACATCAGGCCACCCGCTTGTCGGACATGGAGGGCGCACCGAATGCTTCTTGCTGCAGCCGCGCAATCTGCGCCACTTCTTGCGTCAGGACGGCCAAATCGGGGATGTTGAAGTCACGCTCCAGGCAGGTGGGCACCACATGGTCCATCTGTGCATAGGCCTCGCGCAACAACTGCCAGACCGGGTCGATCACATCGCTGCCGTGGGTGTCCACCACCAGGCCATCGTCTTCCACGCAGTGTCCGGCCACGTGCACATAGCAGGTCCTCTCAAGGGGCAACTGCTGTAAGTATTCATGCGGGTCAAATCCGAAGTTGCAGCTGTTGACGTAGATGTTGTTCACATCCAGATGGAGCCAACAATCGGCGCGCTCGACCACGGCGCGGATGAATTCCGGCTCACGCATGTCGGAGCCGGGAGGGGCGATGTAAGTCGATGCATTCTCGACACCTATGCGCATGCCCAAAATGTCTTGAGCGCGGGCAATGCGCTCGGCGGTGTAGCGCACCGCGTCTTCGGTCATGGGAATGGGCAAGAGGTCGTACAAGTGGCTGTCGTCAGCGCACCATGACAGGTGTTCGGTGAACAGCGTGATGCCATGCATGCGCATGAAGTCTCGGGTGCGGCGCAGCAAGGCTTCATCCAAAGCACCAGGGCCCCCCAAAGACAGCGAAAGCCCATGGCACACAAAAGGAACGCGCTCGGTGAAACTGCGCAGCGTGTGGGCCGATCGGCCGCCCATGCCTGCCCAGTTTTCGGGAGCGATTTCAAAGAATCGGACATCGGAAGGCACGCCTTGCTGGAGTGCCGGGATGAGTTCACGGCGAAATCCAAGTCCAGCACTCAAATTGTTGGCATCGTGCATGTCATCACCTTGGTGTTGCAGGGGTTGGCTGTGAATGCCACGCGCCGCGACGCATGGCACCCACAAACCGATTCAAGGACGGATCAAGACTTCTTGGCGCCGCACGATGCGTCTTTTTTCTTGTCGCCACCACAAGAAGCTTCTTTGGCTTTCTTGTCAGCACCGCAAGATGCCTCTTTGGCCTTGGTTGCGCCTTTCTTGTCGGCACCGCACTTCGCTTCGCCGCATTTGCCATCTTTGGCTTTCGTGTCGGCCTGTGCAACTTGATAACCAGCGTCCAAGGACTTGGCAGCAAAGGGATTGCCTGCAGCTTGTGCGGGCAGGGCAGCCACAGCAGCGAAAGCGGAACCCAAAGCGATGGTGAGAAGTTGTTGCTTGTTCATGTGAAATCTCCTGAATGGATAGGGTTTGGAATCGACAGCTTGGCGGGTTCCCCCTCGGGTTCCTGTCATCGTCTGTCATGGTGTAATCCGCCGCAGCACAGGCCAAAGTTACGAATAACGGGCTGCGCTTGTATCTTTTTGTATCTGTAACTTTTTGCCCCCCTGCATCGAATTCACACCATGAGCGAAAGCCTGCACACCATCGAAGCCCAGCTGCACAGCTTGTGGATGCGGTCTCTGAACGGAGACAGCGCCAGCTATGAGCGTGCGTTGACGCTGCTCAGTGGCTACCTGCGCAGCTTTCTGAATCAACGCCTGCAATCCCAACTCAGCGATGTCGAGGACCTTGTGCAAGAGACCCTGATGGCCATCCATCAAAAACGCCACACCTACCAAAGCGATCAGCCGCTGACGGCCTGGGTGTATGCGATTGCGCGCTACAAGTGGGTGGACCACTTGCGTGCCCATGGCCGCCGGGAAAAGCTGCACGACGACATCGACGATTGGGCCGAGACCTTGTCTGTCGATGGCGACACCGAAGCCAGCGACGCCCAGCGCGATTTGGCGCAGGTGATGGCAGATTTACCGCCCAAACAACGCGAAGCCATTGAGCACACACGCTTGCAAGGCCTGTCGATCACCGAAACGGCGCAGCGTACTGGGCAAAGCGAGGCGTCCGTGAAAGTCAATGTCCACCGGGGCCTGAAGGCCTTGATGGCGAAATGGGGAGTTCAAAAATGAAAACACAAGACCTGATCGGCCTGTTGGCCCAAAACCCGATGCCCGCTGCTGCGCCGGTGCGCCAGCAATTGAGCCGGGCGCTGCTTGGTTCGGCGCTGGTGTGCGGCGCATTGCTGCTGGTGTTCTGGGGCCTGAATCCGGACATGGGCACCATGGCCACAAACCCGGCCTTTGTCACCAAGATGCTGTGGTTGTTGGCGCTGGCCGTCTTCAGTGCTCGCGGCCTGCTGCGTTTGTCGCGCCCGGGTGTGGGTGCGGGGTCCACCTTCTGGGGTCTGGCGATGGCCCTGCTCGCCATGGGCAGTCTGGGTTTGATCCAGTCGCTGCAGGCCAGCCCCGACAGCCGCATGGCCTTGTGGATGGGCAGCTCCTGGCAAACCTGCTCGCTGAGCATCTTGGCGCTGTCACTGCCGGTGCTCGGCGCATTGCTGTGGGCACTGCGCCAAATGGCCCCCACGCGCCCTGCGCTGGCAGGTGCGGCAGCGGGGGCCATGGCCGCTTGCGTGGCATCGGGTATTTATTCGCTGCACTGCACCGAAACGGCCTATGGCTTCTTCACCGCTTGGTATGGCGGCGGCATGCTGGCCGTGAGCGCGCTGGGCGCGCTATTGGGCAGCCGCTTGCTGCGCTGGTGATCGGCGCACAGCGCTCACTTAAACAGCGTTGGCCAAAGGCAAATTGAGCAAGAGGTTTTGCGGTTTGAGTTTGAGCAGGCCTTGCGCATTCATGGCCAAGCCCAGATAGACCGGCTTGCTCTGCACATCGGCGCGCATGTCTTGCGGGTTGTCAAAGCGCAGCTTGAACAGGCTGATGAGTTGCTGCTGGCGTTGCGTGTCCAGCGCCTGCCCTTGGTACAAATCGTTGAGCAAAGCGGTGGCCGTGACGTCCAGCCCCACATGCCAACGCCAGGCCGGGTCGTCGACTTTTTGCACCGGCTCAATGCTGACCGCCACGCCCAAAAAGTGTTGCACCCAACGCGCCAAAACGATGGACAGGGACTTGAGGCCTGAGCGTGCATTGACCATGCTCAGGATGAGGCCGTGTGGCAATTCGTTGTGCAACTCGTGCGTCAAATCGAGCATGAATGCATAGCGGCCCAGGCCTTCGCGCTGCGCGAAGTAGCGCTCGGCGTTGTCGGGGTGCAGCACCTTCACATCCACCGCCTTGAGCGGCGCACCGCCTTCGATCAACAGACGCCCCATCTCGCCCAAACCGCCTGTGGCCTGCAAGGCGTCGAGCGTGTCGCTGTCGCCCGCCAACACGCGGCCGCCCTCGAGGGTGATGCGTTGCCGTCTGAACAACAACTCGGCCGCACGCCAAACCCAGGCATCGTCGGCGTCCGTCAACAGGTGGCTGACGATGGCCTGCACCACGACATCGATGAACAGCGGCGGCAGTTGGATGTTGCCGCTCTGAATCCAGCCCATGTAGGCCGATTCCAGTGAGCCTGCACGCTCGACGTCGTCCCGAAAGCGCAAGAACAACTCGTAGTTCTCGCGGGCGTCGTCGTCCTTGAAGGCTTGCAGCTTGGCCGGCGCGACCTGCATCAGGGGCGTCTCGAGCAGCGCCTTGTGCAATCGCTCTTCTTCGCGGCACGATTCGGGCACCAGCGCCATTTCGGGGCGCTGCAGCCAAAGCCGCCAATAGTCTGGACTGGGCACCAGCCAACCCCGCTTGTTGGGG
Source organism: Comamonadaceae bacterium PBBC2 (assembly GCA_002255935.1). GTDB lineage: Bacteria > Pseudomonadota > Gammaproteobacteria > Burkholderiales > Burkholderiaceae_C > Limnohabitans_A. The sequence goes on along the minus strand of NKIO01000016.1, from coordinate 18,953 downwards.
ATCAGGTGTTGGTGGCCGCAGGCCGTCCAGAAGTTGCGCATGGTGTTTTACAAGTTGGGGGCCAGCAAGCGCTGCAGGGCTTTGACCTCAACGCCGCTGCGCTGCGCAAGGTCTTGCACCTGGTCGTCACCGACCTTGCCCACGTTGAAGTACTGCGCCTCGGGGTGCGCGATGTAGAAACCGCTCACGCTGGCCGCAGGCGTCATGGCCAGGCTTTCGGTCAGGCCCATGCCAATGTCTTCGCATTGCAGCAAGTCAAACATCGCTTTTTTGGCGCTGTGGTCGGGGCAGGCCGGGTAGCCGGGCGCGGGGCGGATGCCTTGGTATTTTTCAGCGATCAACTCTTCGTTGCTCAGCGCCTCGCCAGCGGCGTAACCCCACAGGTCGGTGCGCACTTTTTTGTGCAGGCATTCGGCCAAGGCTTCGGCCAGGCGGTCGGCCAGGGACTTGAGCATGATGGCGCTGTAATCGTCGTGCGCGGCTTCAAAAGCAGCGGCGCGTTTGTCAGCACCGATGCCTGCCGTGACGGCGAACACGCCCACATGGTCTTGGCCTGTGGGCGCGACAAAGTCGGCCAGGCAGCGGCTGGGGCGCATGACACCATCGATCATGTGCTTTTCTGTCTGCTGACGCAGGCCGCGCCAGGTCATGGCGACTTGGCTGCGCGATGCATCGGTGTAGAGCGCGATATCGTCGTCATTCACGCTGTTGGCCGGGTACAGGCCCAGCACCGCGTTGGCCGTGACCCAGCGGCCATCGATGATTTTTTGCAGCATGGCTTGGCCGTCTGCATAGACCTTGCGGGCCTGCTCGCCCACCACTTCATCATCGAGGATGGCGGGGAAAGGTCCGGCCAAATCCCAAGTCTGGAAGAACGGGCCCCAGTCGATGTATTGCGCGATCTCGGCCAGGTCGTAGTTCTTGAACACACGGCGGCCAATGAACTTGGGCGCGGCGGGCACGCCTTGCGACCAGTCGATCGGCGTCTTGTTGGCGCGGGCCTGCGCCAGCGTCCACATCGGGGTTTGCTTTTTGTTGGCGTGCTGTTCGCGCACCTTGGCGTAATCGGTGTTCAAGTCGGCGATGAATTTGGCCGCTTGCTCAGACAACAAGCCTTGCGCCACGCCCACGCTGCGCGAGGCATCGGGCACATAGACCACGGGGCCTGAGTAGTTGGGCGCGATTTTGACGGCGGTGTGCACGCGGCTGCAGGTGGCACCGCCAATGAGCAAAGGCATTTGGCGCTCGCGGAAGTACGGGTCTTTTTCCATCTCGGCAGCCACGTACTGCATCTCTTCGAGGCTGGGCGTGATCAGGCCCGACAGGCCAATGATGTCGGCGTTTTCTTCTTTGGCCTTGGCCAAAATTTCGTGGCAGGGCACCATCACGCCCATGTTGACCACTTCAAAGTTGTTGCACTGCAAGACCACGGTGACGATGTTCTTGCCGATGTCGTGCACGTCGCCCTTGACGGTGGCGATCACGATCTTGCCCTTGGCTTTGACGTCTTCGCCTGCCGCTTCTTTGGCGAGTTTTTCGGCCTCGATGTAGGGCAGCAAATGCGCCACGGCCTGCTTCATCACGCGGGCGCTTTTGACCACCTGCGGCAAAAACATCTTGCCTTGGCCGAACAGGTCACCGACCACGTTCATGCCGTCCATCAGCGGGCCTTCGATCACATGCAAAGGGCGTCCGCCCTTGGCCAGAATCTCTTGGTAGGCCTCTTCGGTGTCATCGCTGATGAAGTCGGTGATGCCATGCACCAGCGAGTGGCTCAAGCGCTGCGCCACATTCACAGGCGCATCGGGCGTGCCGCGCCAAGCCAATTTGGTGCTTTCGTCTTTGGCTGCGCCTTTGGCGCTGTCGGCCACTTCGACCAAACGCTCGCCCGCGTCGGGCCTGCGGTTCAGCACCACGTCTTCCACCCGCTCGCGCAGCGTGGGCTCCAGGTCGTCGTACACGCCGACCATGCCCGCGTTCACGATGCCCATGTCCATGCCCGCCTGGATGGCGTGGTACAGGAACACAGTGTGGATCGCCTCGCGCACCGGGTCGTTGCCACGAAATGAAAAGCTCACATTCGACACGCCACCCGACACCTTGGCACCCGGCAGGTTCTGCTTGATCCAGCGCGTGGCCTCGATGAAGTCCACCGCGTAGTTGTTGTGCTCTTCGATGCCGGTGGCGATCGCAAAAATGTTCGGGTCAAAAATGATGTCTTCGGGTGGGAAACCCACCTCGTCGACCAGCACCCGGTAAGCGCGTTCGCAAATTTCGATCTTGCGTTCGTAGGTGTCGGCTTGGCCTTTTTCATCAAACGCCATCACCACGGCTGCGGCGCCATAGCGTTTGACCAGCTTGGCCTGGCGCTTGAACTCGTCAAGACCTTCTTTCATGCTGATCGAGTTGACGATGCCCTTACCCTGGATGCATCGCAAACCGGCTTCGATCACGGTCCATTTGCTCGAATCCACCATCACCGGCACGCGGGCAATGTCGGGCTCTCCGGCCATCAGGTTCAAAAACCGCACCATGGCCGCCTGGCTGTCGAGCATGGCTTCGTCCATGTTCACGTCGATGACCTGCGCACCGTTTTCGACCTGCTGACGCGCCACGGCCAAAGCCTGCTCGTACTCGCCATTCAAAATCATGCGGGCAAAGGCCTTGGAGCCGGTCACGTTGGTGCGCTCACCCACGTTGACAAACAGCGAACCGGTGCCGATGGAGACAGGCTCCAGACCGGACAACTTCATGGGGGGAACAGACAGAATTTCAGACGCGACAACAGACACAGACTCACCTTGGGGCTACAGGTGAGCGTCGTTGTGCAAAACAATCAGGAATTGAAGGCCCCAAGCCTGACCTGCGGCGCCTGAAAGGCGGCGGGCTGCAACGCTCCTTGGGAAGCTTGGGATTTTAAGCTTTTCTGATTCTCAAGCCTCACATGGCAATGTATAGTCATCCAAAAGCATAAAAATGCATTCTCAGGGAGCCCCATATGATCACCATGAATAAACCGAACAAAGTGGCCACGCCGCCTCGCGGCAAATCTGTGGTCGTCATGACGCCTGATGAACGCATTGCCGACATGCAGGCCTTTGGCCGCGAAATTCGCGAATCCAAAAAAACCGCCCAAGCATTTCTCATGCGAGCAGGCATCCTGGACAAGAAAGGTGAGCTGGCCAAGCCCTATCGCGGCTGATGTCTGCTCACTGGTCCACATACGAATACCAGCCCAGCTTCGTTCTGGGCTTTCACGGCTGTGACAAAGCCGTTGGCGAAGCTCTACTCTCTGGCAAAACCATCCACTTGAAGCCATCCACCAAGATCTATGACTGGCTTGGACACGGCATCTACTTTTGGGAAGGCAACCCAGCACGCGCACAAGAGTGGGCTGAACTTAAACAACAAGAGGGGAAAATCACGTCCCCATTTGTTGTTGGCGCCATCATTGATTTGCGCCGCTGCCTGGATCTGTTCGACAAAGAGGGTTTACGGCAGGTGCAGACCGCACATGAAGAGCTTGAACAAACCATGCAACTGACAGGTACACCCATGCCCGTCAATGTCGGCAACACACCTGACAAGGCTGGCCGGAAGCTCGACTGCCTGGTCCTCAACTACTTGCATGAATACCGTAAAGAGCGCGGCGAAGAAGAATACGACTCTGTGCGTGGGCCTTTTTTAGAAGGCACACACCTCTATCCCCATGCGGGTTTTCGCAGTGAAAACCATATTCAGCTTTGCATCCGCAATACCGATTGCATCAAGGGCTACTTCCGCCCCATCAAAGCTTGATCAACCGCCCCACCCCCTAAACACCGCCTTCAACCGCTCCACCGTATGACGCCAGTTGGCGGCGTGGGGTTGGCAGACGGTGTTGTGATGACCGAACAGGAGCACTCATAGGCTGAGGTCGTGTGGTGAGGAAAGGCATTTGGTTTTCATCATTGTTTGACCGTTTTAAGCACGAGGCATCTTCAGATGAAGATCAGACGTAAAAAAGCCGTGGTGAACGATGTTCAGCACGGCTTTGGGGGTGCCCCGCAGGGCACAGGATTTCAATACTGCTTGTACGGCAAGAACTTGCCCGACAGCACCACGTTCACGCGGTCGCCCTTGGGGTCGGGCTGGCGCACGATGTCCATGCTGAAGTCGATGGCGCTCATGATGCCGTCGCCGAACTCTTCGTGGATCAGCTCTTTGATGGTGGTGCCGTAGACGCTGACGATTTCGTACCAGCGGTAGATCAGCGGGTCGGTAGGCACTTGGCTGGGCAGCGAGCCTTTGTAGGGCACCACTTGCAGCCATTTGATTTCGTCGGCGCTCAGGCCAAAGATCTTGCCGATGATTTTGGCTTGCTTGGCATCAAAGGTCATTTGGCCCAGGCACCCGGCGGTGACCCATTCTTTGGACAGGCCGACTTTGTCGGCGACGTCGCTCCACTTGATGCCTTTGGCCACTTTGGTGGAGATGATTTTTTCGGTGACTTTTAAACGGTTCATGAAAGACCTCTTGAGGGGGTTGATGAAAATTCGGGATGCAACAATTCAATGGGCTTTGGCGCGTGACACCAAAAAGTCGACGATGTGGTTGCGCATGTCGTAGTAGCCCGGCAGGTGGTGCAACTGCGCACGGGTGCGCTCGCGCGGCAGCGGGTTGACCACCACTTCGGCCAAGCCACCGGGCACATACTGGCCACCTGATTCGTTGCCATTGCTCATGAGCAAGATGCGGTCGGACAGCAAAATGGCTTCGTCCACGTCGTGCGTGATCATGAACACCGTCTGCTGCGTCTGGCGCACGATGGTCATCAGCTCGTCTTGGATGGTGCCGCGTGTCAGCGCATCCAAGGCGCCAAAGGGCTCGTCCAGCAAGAGCATCTTGGGCTGGATGGCAAAGGCCCGGGCAATGCCCACGCGCTGCTTCATGCCGCCTGAGAGCTGGCTGGGCTTTTTGTCGATGGCGTGCAGCAAGCCGACCATGCCCACGTGCTTTTCCACATGCACGTTGACCTGGGGTGCTTTCCACTCGGGCCATTTGGAATTGACGGCAAAGGCGATGTTTTGCCGCACCGTGAGCCAAGGCATGAGCGCATGGCTTTGGAAGACCACGCCGCGCTCCAGGCTTGGGCCTGCGATCTCACGCCCGTCCATGAAGGCATAGCCTTGGGTGGCGGTGTCGAGCCCGGCCAGCACGTTCAAGATGGTGGTTTTGCCGCAACCCGAGTGGCCGATGATGCAGACGAATTCACCTTTGTCGATGGTGAAGTTCACATCGGCAAACACCGGCTTGTCGCTTTGGTAGGCCTTGCCCAGTTGTTCGATTTTCAGGAAAGCGTTCATGGCTTTGGCCTTGGGTTGGGGTGCAGGAAGGTCGGATGGCAAAGGGGCGATCAACGCGCGTTCACTGAGTTCACTCCACATAGGTCACCGCCTTTTGAACCTGGGCAAAGGCCAGGTCCAGCAACATGCCGACCACACCGATCACCAGCACGGCAAAGATCACATTCACCAGCGAGAGGTTGTTCCACTCGTTCCACACAAAGTAGCCCACACCGGTGCCGCCCACCAGCATCTCGGCGGCGACGATCACCAACCATGCAATGCCCATGCTGATGCGCATGCCGGTCACGATGGTGGGCGCCGCAGCGGGCAAGATGACCTGAAACGCTTTGCGCAAAGGCTTGACTTCCAGGGTGCTGGCCACGTTGAGCCAGTCGCGCTTGACCGCGGCCACACCAAAGGCGGTGTTGATCAACATGGGCCAGACCGAGCAGATGAAGATCACGAAGATGCCGCTGACATCCGAGTCTTTCAAGGTGTACAGCGCCAGGGGCATCCACGCCAGCGGGCTGATGGGCTTGAGCACCTGCACAAAGGGATCAAACGCCTTGCGCATGAGGGGCGACATGCCGATCATGAAACCCACGGGCAGCGCCACCAGCACGGCCAAGAAAAACCCCAACCCCACACGGCCGAGCGAATGCGCCAACTGGATGCCGATGCCTTTGTCGTTGGGGCCCTTGTCGTAGAAGGGGTCGGACAGATGGCCCACGATGGCTTTGCCCACCTCCAGGGGCGGCGGAAAGCCCGTGCTTTTGACAGCGCCGGGGTCCTTGCCCATCATTTTTTGGTACTCGATCTCATCGGCCGTCATGCCCGCTTTGGCCGCGCCTGCCACCGAGGGTGCGGTGGCCGACAACTGCCATGCGCCCAGAAAGACCAGAAACATGAGCAGCGAGACCAAGGCCGCTCGCAAATTGAGGTGCATGGTGTTCATGGCCGATCACCCCATCTTGCTGATGGCAAAGCTCTTGAGGTATTCCTCGGGCTTGGCCGCATCAAAGGCTTTGCCCATGATGGTGTGCTTGGCGTAGGCCGGGCCTGCTGTGAAGGGCTGGCCCAGGTCTTTCATGTGCTTGCGCGCATCGGTGATCAGGAACACCTTTTCGGCGATCTGTTTGTAGTTGACCTCGCCCTTGACGTAGCCCCAGCGCTTCATCTGGGTGAGCATCCACACCGCCATGCTCTGCCAAGGCATGGGGTCAAAGTCGGCGCGGTCAGGCACGTTCATGACTTTGCCCAAGCCATCGGCAAACTTGCCAGTGAGCACTTGGCTGAGTACCGCTTCGGGTTGGTTCAGGTACTGTGCGGGCGAGATCACTTTGGCGATCAGCTCGCGGTTGCCCGGCTGACGCGCCATGGCCGCAGCCGTGAGCACGGCACGGTACAGCGCCGCAAAGGTGTTGGGGTTCTTTTGGATGAACTCGGTGCTGGTGCCAAAGGCGCAGCAAGGGTGGCCATTCCACAGGTCTTTGGTGAGCATGTGGATGAAGCCGACTTCGTCGAACACCGCACGCTGGTTGAAGGGGTCAGGGCCCAAGAAGCCGTCGATGTTGCCCGCACGCAAGTTGGCCACCATCTCCGCCGGCGGGATCACGCGGATCTGCACATCGGTGTCGGGGTTGATGCCGTTTTCGGCCAGGTAGTAGCGCAGCAAGAAGTTGTGCATCGAGTAGTCAAACGGCACACCGAACTTGAAGCCCTTCCAGTTTTTGGGGTCGCGGTTGTCTTTGTGCTTGAGGGCCAAGGTGATGGCCTGGCCATTGACGTTTTGCACCGTGGCCACGTTCATGGGCGTGGCGTTCGAACCCAGCCCCATGCTGATGGCCAAGGGCATGGGCGACAAAAAATGCGAAGCGTCGTATTCCTTGTTGATCATCTTGTCGCGCACCAAGGCCCAGCCTGCGGTCTTGGTGACTTCGACGTTCAGGCCCTGCTTTTGGTAAAAGCCCAAGGGGTGCGCCATGATGAGTGGCGTGGCGCAGGTGATCGGGATGAAGCCGATCTTGAGGTTGGTTTTTTCCAACGGACCTTTGTCTTGCGCCATGGCCTGCAAGCTGGCCATGGGCAAGACGCTGGCAATGGCGGCCATGGCGGTCTTCTTGCCCACCGCACGCAAGAACATGCGGCGCTCTTGGTCTTGTGGGAACAAGGCCTTGACCAAGGTGGCCTCGATGAATTCCTGGCTGTAGGCCTCGAACTCGGCGGTTTCTGAGCGGGCACGCAGCTGGGCAGCCGCCGCATCGGCGACCGTCTCGGCATGGTGGTCTGCGGGCGAATGGTCTCGGCCGCAGCTGCACTTGAGCATCAAGGGGCGGTCGGCGTTGTACGGATCAAAAAATTCAGACATGGCAGGCTCGCAAAGTGAGTGATGCCATGGGCTATGCAAAGCGCGGGCCAGAAAACGCCCTGGCCATGCCAGATCAGACTTTCAGCTGCAAATCGTGGTGCGCTTGTCGACAGCTTGTAGGGCCGGCCCTACAAAGAGCACAGCAGAACCGCTGGTCTGGAGGTTGGCGGCTTCAGCCACGACATGAACCCATGCACGCTCAACCATGTCGGCGCTGAAGCTCCGACCTGCGGGAGAACGTCGACGGTGGTTTTTGGCCCAAGAAATCCGCTCAACGCGCCCCGCCCAAGCTTTGCGCATACAAAGCCAGCTCCACATCGTTCTTGGTGCCGGTTTTTTCCAGGATGCGTGCACGGTAAGTGCTCACGGTGTTGGGGGCCAGGCTCAGTTGCGCACCAATTTCGGTCACGGTGTGGCCTTGGGTCAACAAAAGATAGACCTGATGCTCGCGGTGCGACAGGACTTCGATCCCTGTTTTGGTGCGACCTTGGCTCACCAGACTGGCCAATGCTTCGGCCGTGGCCGGCGTGAGGTGCATGCCACCGGCGGCCACGCGGTGCACCGCCGCCAGCAGCGCATCCGGGTCGGTGCTTTTGTTCAGGTAGCCCGATGCGCCCAGCTTGATGCAACGCACCGCGTATTGTTTTTCGGGGTAGGTGCTGAGCATCAGCACCGGCAAGCCGGGCCAATCGCGCTTGAGCACCTGCAACACATCCAGCCCGTCCATGCCGGGCATGGCGATGTCCAGCAGCACCACGTCGATGCCCTGCGGCCCCTGCAGGTTTTGCACCGCATCCAGCACGGCGGGGCCGGTGTCGGCTTCGGCCACCACCTGCACCGCTGGGTCATCGGCCAGCACCATCTTCAAGCCTTCTCGCACGATCTTGTGGTCGTCGCCCAGCAGCAAGCGCACGGTGGTGTTCATGGGGCCACCTCGTGCACCGGCAAAGGCATGGACAAGCGCATGCGCGTGCCCCGACCGGGTTGGCTGTCGATGTCGATCACGCCCCCAAAGTGCCGCGCCCGCTCGCGCATGCCCATGATGCCGTAGGCCTGCGCCGAATCGAACGCTTGGGGCAAGGCTCCGCAACCATCGTCTTCCACCGACAGGTGCAGCCAGCCCTCACGCTCGACGATGTCCACGTCCACCGTGCGGGCCTGCGCATGGCGGCCCACATTGCTGAGCATTTCTTGAAAGATGCGAAACACCGCCATGGCCATGGGCTCGGGCAAGACGCGCTGCTCGTTGACCTCCATGCACCACTTGAGTTCTTGCTCAGCCGACTGCACAAACTCTTGCGCCTGCCACTCCAGTGCGCCCCACAGGCCCTGATGGTCCAAGATGCTGGGGCGCAGGTCGGTGATGATGCGCCCCACATTGACCACCGCGTTCTCGATCAGGCGGCTCATGTTCTGGCACTTGCCACGCATCTTCTCGCGCATGGTTTGCGCTTCTTGCGCTGCGCGTTGCGCTTGCTCTGACAGGCGCTTGTCCAGCCAGCTCACATCCATCTTGAGGGCCACCAGCAAACTGCCCAATTCGTCGTGCACCTCGCGGGCGATGCGGGTGCGCTCTTCTTCGCGCACAGCCTCCGACCAAGCGGCCAGTTCGCGCAATTGCTGCAAGGCGGTTTCCAGCGCATGGGTGCGCTCGGCCACGCGCACCTCGAGTTCGTCCTTGGCCCGGTGCAAGGCCTCTTGGGCCCGCTTGCGCTCGGTGATGTCCACAAAGGTGACCACCGCGCCGCGCACCTGGCCTTGGTCAAACACGGGGTAACTCGAATACTCCACCGCAAAGCTGCTGCCGTCTTGCCGCCAAAAGACCTCGCTGTCGATGCGGCAGGGCTCACCCCGTCGAAAGGCGTTGTAAATCGGGCAGTCGTCCATCGGGTAATGCGCCCCGTCACCATGCGAGTGGTGGGTCAGGATGTGCATGTTTTGGCCCAAGACCTGCGCCGGCTCAAAGCCGATCATGCGGGCACCGGCCGGGTTGATGAAGACGCACAAACCCTCCAAGTCCACACCAAAAACCCCTTCGCCCGTGGAAGCCAGCATGAGCCCCAAGGGGTCACGCCAGGCGTCGGTGACGCCGGCAACGGCGGGCTGGTTGGGGTTCAAATCAAGGTGCATCCCCCTGACAAGCAAGCGGTGTGCCAAAGCCTTTTGCGGCACACCATGGGCATGTCGCCCACGGCAACAGACCCACCCGAGGCGGGGCCCGACAATAGGGCTCGCATTTCAAGAATCGATGACCATGACCCCGGTAACTCCCCCCTTGCTGCAAGGCGCCTCCAACTTCCGCGACCTGGGCGGCTACCCCACTTTGGACGGCCAACGCGTGCGCCGGGGCCGGGTGTTCCGTTCGGACCACCTGGCGGGCCTGAGCGGTGCCGATGTGGCCCGCCTGCAGGCGCTGGGCGTGGGCCACAGCCTGGACTTTCGGGGGGTGGCGGAGTACACCGCCACGCCCTACGACATCCCGGGCGTGCAGCGCGTGGCCCTGACGATCGAGCCCACCGTGGTGGCCCGCATGCAGGCGCTGGTGGCGCAAGGCATCGAGCCAACCACCGAAGAGACGGTGGACCTGATGCGCGAGACCTACCGCGATTTCGTGAACCGCAATGCCGAGACCTTCGGCCGATTTTTGAAGCATTTGCTGGCGCAGCCCACCCCGCAGGTGTTTCACTGCACAGCGGGCAAGGACCGCACCGGTTTTGCAGCGGCGCTGCTGCTGTCCGCTTTAGGCGTGGACCGTGCCACCATTGAGCACGATTACCTGCTGACCAACCAGCTCTACCGCCGCGACCCCCGCCTGGAAGGCAAAGGCCCACCCCATGTGATGAAAGTGCTGTGGCAAGTGCAACCCGAGTTTTTGCACGCCGCCTACGAAGCCGTCGATGCCCAACACGGCGGCATGCGCGACTACCTGCACGGCGCAATCGGCCTCAGCCCACAAGAGCTGACCGAGCTGCAACGGATGCTGCTGGAAGCTTGACCCCGGCGCTGCGCGCCCATCGCCGAACAAAGTTCAGCTCCCACAAGACACCCACCTTTGGGTTGGCACACATGACCGTGTGTGAGCCATGTCTTTGTGAAAGCCATGCCTTTGTAGGAGACATGCCTTTGTAGTAGACATGCCTTTTTGGAAGCCATGTCCTTGTGGGAGCCCAACTTGTTGGGCGATTCCACGCACACCTCAGGCAGCTGCCCATCGCCGAACAGCGTTCAGCGCCTAAAGGACTTGCCTGCTTTCAAGGTGTTTGAATGGCTCAGGCTGCTTCTTTGTAGAAGAAACCGCCGTGCACGTTGCGTGGCGCCAGCGGGCCAACGGCTTGGCTGATGGCGCCGATGTGGTCCGGCGTGGTGCCGCAGCAGCCGCCCACGATGTTGACCAGGCCTTCGGCGGCGAACTCGTGCAGCAGGCGGCTGGTGACTTCTGGCGTTTCGTCAAAGCCGGTGTCGCTCATGGGGTTGGGCAAGCCGGCATTGGGGTAGCAACTGATGAAGGTGTCGCCCGCGACCTTGTTCAGCTCCTGGATGTAAGGGCGCATCAGCGTGGCGCCCAAGGCGCAGTTCAGGCCAATGGCCAAGGGCTGCGCGTGGCGCACGCTGTGCCAAAAAGCCGTCACGGTCTGGCCGCTCAAGATGCGGCCCGAGGCGTCGGTCACCGTGCCGCTGATGATCAGGGGCAGACGCTCGCCGCTGGCTTCAAAGAACTCTTCGATGGCAAACAGCGCCGCCTTGGCGTTGAGCGTGTCAAAAATCGTTTCGACCAAGAGCACATCCGAGCCGCCTTCGACCAAGGCTTCGACTTGCTCGTAATAAGCGGCACGCAATTCTTCAAAAGTCACGTTGCGGGCCCCGGCATCGTTCACGTCGGGGCTGATGCTGGCGGTCTTGGGCGTGGGGCCCAGAGCGCCGACCACATAGCGGGGCTTGTCGGGGGTGGAGAACTTGTCGCAAGCGGCGCGGGCCAGCTTGGCCGATTGCAGGTTCATCTCGCGGGCCAGGTGCTGCATGTCGTAGTCGGCCTGGGCGATGGTGGTGGCGCCAAAGGTGTTGGTTTCGATCATGTCGGCACCGGCGGCCAGATAGCCCTCGTGGATGTCGCGGATCACGTCGGGGCGGGTCAGGCTGAGCAGCTCATTGTTGCCTTTGACGTCTTTGGGGAAATCCTTGAAACGCTCGCCCCGGTAGTCGGCCTCAGAGAGTTTGAAGCGCTGGATCATGGTGCCCATGGCGCCATCCAGGATGGCGATGCGGGTTTTCAGGATCTCGGGCAGCGCCTGGGCGCGGGTGTAGGTCAGGGATTTCATGGGGTGTATTGTAAAAAGGGAAGCCCGAACGCTTGCACAAGCTTGTATTTTGCAGGTCGGCACCTTCAGGTCCGACATGTGTGGTCGCGGCGCAGGCCCCATGTCGGGGCTGAAGCCGCCGACCTACAGTAGGCGTTAAGGTTTGAGGTAACGCGCAAAGCCCGCCGCCCGGAGCTGGCAAGCCGGGCACTGACCGCAGCCGTAGCCCCAGTCGTGGCGCTGGCTGCGGTCGCCCAGGTAGCAGGTGTGGGTGTGCTCCACGATCAAGTCCACCAGCGCCTGCCCGCCTTGCGCCAGGTCGGCTTTTTGGCCCAGCTCGTGCGCCAACTGCCAGGTCTGGGCCTTGTCGAACCCCATCAAAGGCCCAGCGACAAGGCGATCTGCATGGCCTTCATGGTGTCGTCGCGGCAGTCGGGGTAGCCCGAGAAATCGGTCTCGCACACGCCCGTGACGATGACCTGCAAACCACGGCGGTAGGCCAAAGCAGCGGCCAAGGTCAGGAACAAGAGGTTGCGCCCCGGCACAAAGGTGTTGGGCAAGCCCGAGCTTTCCATCTCAATGGCGGTGTCGCGGGTCAGCGAGGTTTCGCTGATCTGGCCCAGGATGCCCGCATCCAGCAGGTGGTCCTCGCCCAATTTGGCGGCCCAGGCAGGAAACCGCGCCTTGAGGGCGGCCAACACGTTCAGACGGGCATCGAGCTCGACCTTGTGGCGCTGGCCATAGTCAAAGGCCAGGGTTTCGACGCGTTCATAACGCGACAAAGCATGGGCCAGGCAGGTGGTGGAGTCTTGGCCACCGGAAAACAAGACAAGGGCAGAGGTGTGCATGGCGGGCATGTTAGTGCATGTGCATGGGTCTTCGCGAGCAACGCTCCTGTGCACGGGCTAAGAGGCACAATATCGGCTGTTTGGCTGTCACACCCCCCGCTTTTGTCCCCTCACCTGCCCATCCTGCGCGAAGTTTTCGGCTACGACGCCTTTCGCGGCCCGCAACAAGCCATCATCGACCATGTGGCCGCAGGAGGCGATGCGTTGGTGCTCATGCCCACGGGCGGCGGCAAATCGCTGTGCTACCAAATCCCAGCCATTGCACGCCAACGGGCAGGCCACGGCATCACGGTGGTGGTCTCGCCGCTGATCGCGCTGATGCACGACCAGGTGGGCGCGCTGCACGAAGCGGGTGTGAACGCCGCTTTTTTGAATTCCACGCTGACCAGTGAAGAAGCCGCTGACATCGAGCGTCGCTTGCTGCGCGGCGACATCACCCTGCTGTATGCCGCGCCTGAGCGCGTGACCAACGGGCGTTTTCTGGCGCAAATGGATTCACTGCTCGAACGCGGGCTGCTGAGCCTGTTCGCGATCGACGAAGCGCATTGCGTGAGCCAGTGGGGCCACGACTTCCGGCCCGAGTACCGGGGCCTGGCGGTCTTGCACGAGCGCTACCCGAGCGTGCCGCGTGTGGCGCTCACGGCCACAGCCGATGCGCTCACGCGTGCCGACATCGTCGAACGCCTGCAGCTGGAAAGCGCCGAGCTGTTCATCAGCAGCTTTGACCGGCCCAACATCCGCTACACCATCGTCGAGAAAAAAGACGCCAGCACGCAGCTGCTGCGCTTCATCGAGCGCGAGCACCCCGAAGAAGCGGGCGTGGTCTATTGCCAATCGCGCAAGCGGGTCGAAGAGATCGCGGCCATGTTGGTCGAGTCGGGCATCCACGCGCTGCCCTACCACGCGGGGCTGGACGCGGGCATGCGCCAGCGCCACCAGAACGAATTTTTGCGCGAAGAAGGTGTGGTGATGGTGGCCACGGTGGCCTTTGGCATGGGCATCGACAAGCCCGATGTGCGCTTTGTGGCGCACCTGGACATGCCCAAAAACATCGAAGGCTACTACCAAGAAACCGGTCGCGCCGGCCGCGATGGTTTGGCATCCGACGCGTGGATGGCCTACGGCCTGCAAGACGTGGTCAACCAGCGCCGCATGATCGACGAAAGCCCGGCCGAGGAAGAGTTCAAACAGGTCATGCGCGGCAAGCTCGACGCCCTGCTGGCCCTGGCCGAAGCGACGGACTGCCGCCGCGTGCGCTTGCTGAGCTACTTTGGTGAGGCCTATGCCAAAGGCGACGACACGCAAGGCGTGTACATGCCCTTTTGCGGCAACTGCGACAACTGCCTGAACCCGCCCCAAGTGTGGGACGGCACCGACGCGGCGCGCAAGCTGCTGTCCACCGTCTACCGCACCAAGCAAATCAGCGGCCACAGCTTTGGCGCAGGCCACACCATGGACATCGTGCGCGGCAAGAAAACCGACAAGGTGGTGCAGCGCTGCCATGAAAGCCTCAGCACCTTTGGCCTGGGCGCCGAGTACAGCGAACAGCAACTGCGCGCCGTGATGCGCCAGCTGATCGCGATTGGCGCTTTGCATGTGCACACCGAAGACGGATTCAGCACCTTGCACCTGACCGAAGCCTCACGCGCCGTGCTCAAAGGCGAAGTGCCGGTGCAGCTGCGCGAGAGCACCAGCCAGCGCAGCGACAAGAAGAGCCGCTCGCGCAGCGCCCAAAGCCCCGCCGCAGCCAACCTGGGCCAAGACGCGATGGTGCGCTACATCAACCTCAAGGCCTGGCGCGCCGAGGTGGCCAAAGAGCACAACCTGCCGGCCTATGTGATCTTCCACGACGCCACGCTGGCCGCCATTGCCGAGCACGCGCCGCAAAGCCTGGCCGACCTGCAAGGCATCAGCGGGCTGGGCGTCAAAAAACTCGAAGCCTATGGCGAGCAGGTGCTGCGCGTGTGCAACGGGGCGAGCTGATCACTTGCGCACAGCGGGCACCTCGATCGGCAGGCCCTCGCCGCGCCACATGAGGTACAGCGCCAGCTGGCGCATCTCGGTGGCGCCCCATGGCGGAATTTCGGCACGGATGCCTGCGTAACAACTGCGCAAGCGGCGCTCGAGCGAGCCGGGCTTTTGCCACTCCAATCGGTAGACCGGGTAGCCGTTGGGCTGGCCCTGGCTCAAGGCGTCGGTGTACAGGCGCTGGCCAAAGTGTTGGTCGTGGCATTGGGCGCAAGACAAATTCAGCTGCCCCTGACGACGCTGAAACACGTCCGCACCCGCCTGCCAATGCGGCC
Organism: Comamonadaceae bacterium PBBC2; assembly: GCA_002255935.1. Classification (GTDB taxonomy): domain Bacteria; phylum Pseudomonadota; class Gammaproteobacteria; order Burkholderiales; family Burkholderiaceae_C; genus Limnohabitans_A. Next base: position 3,812 of record NKIO01000016.1, on the reverse strand, counting down.
ACGCTGCACCGCCAATGTCCACACGGATGGGCAAGCCTTTGGAGGCTTGCGTCACGTACCAGGTCAATCCCAGCAAGGCATCGGATTCAGGAGCGAGCACTGTGTCCTGCTGGTGGTTCACGGTGCAGTGGTTGATGCGGTCTTCGAGGTTGAGCAAGCGGCCGCTGGCCCGGTCGATGGCGGGGTAGCGCGTGGCCACGCCCTTCAGGCTGGCCACATCGCCATGGCAGCTCTGGCACGACTTGCCATTGGCCGCCGCTTGGCCCCACAAGGCAGCGCCTTGGCTGAGCCACAGCTGCGCAGGGTTGGCAAACTCATCGCGCTGCAAGGCCTGCACATCCGAGCCCGAAAAACTCAGGCCCGACTTCACTTGCGACAAGGGCAAGGAGCGCACAGGCCCGGGAGTTTGGGCCCCAGCCGCCAAGCTGAACATCAGCCCCAACCAGGCGAATTTGTGTTGGCGGGCGCCCGCTCTGTTGGGGAATCGAATCATTCGGGTCCACGCGCCCATCGCTTGCAGGGCAAGCTCCCACAGCGATAAGACGCTCTTGGCCATCGCTTGCAAGGCAAGCCACTGAGGTAGCGCCCCTTTCCAGCTTGCTTGCAAAGCAACCCACAGGGGCAGCACTCCATTGGTGATGCCTTGCGAGTCAAGTTTCAGCTGAAAAACTGGGTAGGAGCCAGCCCTGCTGGCGATGACGGCCTGTGGGGTCTGCGGGGCCATGGCGTTCACTGGGGGCTTGGGGGCATCACCGTCAGGGTCTGGCGCAACTCGCCGCGCTGGCCGCGATCGTCTACCCACTCGACACGCATCTCGGCGGTCTCGGTGGCGCGGACAAAAAACTCGAACAGCGGATTGGCCGCGATGCCCGAAGAAGGCTCCACCCGGAACACCTCTTGCGTGCCCAAGGTGCAGGTCAGCAGACGGATCACATTGCGCGGCACCAGTTTGCCCAGCAGGTCTTGCAGGTAGCCTGTGTCCATGGGGTGCTGCACCAAGAGGCGCACTTTGACCACCTCACCGGCGGTGATGCGTTCGGGCCACTGCATGCGGATCAGATTCATGAGGCGTCCACACAGGCCGATTCGGTGACGATCATGTCCATCTGGGCGTAGCGAAATTCGCCGTTGGACAATCGGACCAAGGCGACCACCACCTGGCTGCCCGCCAAGCGCACACGGGTGCTGACTTCGGCGCGGCCATTCCAAGGCCCCAGGGTGAAGACCGCCATGCGCGTGACCGGGTTGCGTTGCGACAGCAAATAGACATGGCTCACATGGTCGGCCGCCGTCATGGGGCTTTGCACCTGCACGGTCATGGGCACCAAAGAGCCGTTGTCGGCCAGGATGGGCGCGGTGATGCTCACCCCTTGGGCCAACAATGGGGCCCCTTGGGTGATCGGCTCGATCATTTCGGCCAAGGTTTTGAGTTGGCCCGACTCCATCTTCTGGGCGCGTGCTGGCCAAGCTTGCACGGCCGCCCAAGCCAGGCCCAAGCGGGCGCTGTGCCGCAGCCACACGCGGCGCGAAGTCTGCACAAGCGTCATGGTGCTTTGGCCTCGAAGAGGTAACTCACGATGTCGTCCACCGCCTGCGGCGTCAACACGGTTTGCCCCCGATAGGCAGCGGCGACATGGTGCAGGCCCTCGGTGCTCAGGTAAGGCGGCATGATGGTTTGCGGGTTGAAGCGCCGCGCATCGGCGATGCGCTCGCGGGCTTGCGCGGGGGTGCTGCGCTCGGCCAAGCCCTGCAAAGTGGGGCCCAGCGCCCCCCCAGCCGGCAAGCCGGGGATCTGGTGGCACAGCACGCAGCCCGTGTCTTGCCTTTGCAGCAGCAAGGCCCGGCCGCGCTCAGGCGAGGCCTGCGCCCAAGCCGCGCAGCCGGCCAGGCCCAGGGCCAGTCCAGCTGCCAAGGCTTTCATGCGCGGGCCAAGCTCAGCCCGTGGTTCTTCAAGGGCAAAGAGCGGATGCGTTTGCCCAAAGCGGCCGAGATGGCGTTGACCAGGGCGGGTGCCAGAGGAGCCTGGGCAGGCTCGCCCACACCGCCCCAAAAGCCGCCGGTGGGCGCGATCACCACCTCGACCTTGGGCATCTCGTTCAGGCGCATCATGCGGTAGTCGTGGAAGTTCGATTGCTCGACACGGCCTTCCTTGATGGTGTTTTCGCCCCAGAAAATGGCCGTCAGGCCGTGCACCACGCTGCCCTGGAACTGGGCCACGATGTTGTCGGGGTTGACCGCATAACCGGGGTCGATGCCAATCACCACGCGGTGGATCTTGACTTCATTCTTGGCGTTGACCGAGACCTCGCACACGCAGGCCGTCCAGCTGCCGTAGCCTTCGGTTTCGGCCACACCCCGGAACACACCGGCGGGCAGCTTGCTGCCCCAGCCTGCGGCTTTGGTCACGGCTTCCAAAATGCTGCGATCGCGTTTGGACTTTTCATTGTTGGGCAACATGTCCAAGCGGAAGGCCACCGGATCTTTGCCTGCGGCCTGCGCCAGCTCGTCGATGAAGCACTCGCGCCCATACGGGTTTTGCGAGTGGCCCACCGAGCGCCAAAAACCGACCGGCACATTGGTGTTGCGCTGGGCGTAATCGACCAAGGTGTGGGGGATGTCGTAGGGGTGGTCGTTGAAACTGGCGACCGCCTGGCCGTCGATGCCCTTGGGCAAAGGCAGCTTGAGCAAGGTGGCCAAAATCGAGGGCGCACTCACGCGGATGTGCAGCGCGTCGACCTTGCCGCTGGCGTCCAGACCGGCTTTGAAGCGCATCAGGCTGGCCGGGCGGTACAGGCCGTGCTGGATTTCTTCTTCGCGGGTCCAGAGCATCTTGACCGGTTTGCCCGCCATGGCCTTGGCGATCATGACGGCCTGGCGCGTGAAGTCTTGCGGGCTCTTGCGGCCCAAGCCGCCGCCCAGTTGCACCGGGTGCACTTTCACGTTGGGTTGCGGCACACCCGCAGTGGCCGCGCCCACGGCCAGCGTGGCCTCGGGGTTTTGGGTGGAAGACCAGATCTCGAGCTTGTCGCCTTGCAGCCAGGCGGTGCAGACCATGGGCTCCATGGTGGCGTGGGCCAGATAGGGGGTGAAGTAATCGGCTTCGACCACTTTGGCGGCTTTGGCCAAGGCCTCGGGCGCATTGCCGTCGTTGCGGGCCACGGCCAGCTCGGCTTGTTCCATGCCGGCCTTGAAATGCGCCATGATGGCCGCGCTGCTGAGCGTGCCGTGCTCGCCCACGTCCCAGTCGATGGCCACTTCGCGCAGGGCCTCTTTGGCACGCCACCAGTTGTCGGCCACCACGGCCACGAAATCGCCCAGGTTCAGCACCTTGACGATGCCCCGGCGGTTTTCCACCTTGGACGCGTCCAGGCTCTTGACCTTGCCGTTGAACACGGGGCACGCCGCCACCGCCGCATGCAGCATGCCGGGCAGTTGGGTGTCGATGCCGTATTTGATCTTGCCCACCACGATGTCGGGGATGTCCACGCGGGCGATGGGCTTGCCGATCAGCGTCCAGTCTTTCGGGTCTTTGAGCGCCACTTCTTTGGGCGCTTCGAGCTTGGCTGCGGCTGCGGCCAGCTGGCCGTAACTCAGGCTGCGTTTGCTGGCCGGGTGGCTGACTTTGCTCAGTACGGCTTTGCATTCGCTGGCAGGCACGCCCCACTGCTGGGCAGCGGCGGCCACCAGCATGTGGCGTGCGGTGGCCCCGGCTTGGCGCAAATAGGCTTGCGAGTTGCGGATGGTGCGGCTGCCCACCGAGGCCATGTCGCCATAGGCGCGTTTGCTGCGCAGGTTGTCGTGGGCGGTGGCGT
>NKIO01000015.1 GCA_002255935.1 Comamonadaceae bacterium PBBC2 | reverse complement strand
ATCGGCGTGGTTTCCCGTTCGGGCACTTTGACCTATGAAGCCGTGGCGATGTTGACCGAAGTGGGCCTCGGCCAATCCAGCGCCGTCGGTATCGGTGGCGACCCGATCAACGGTTTGAAGCACATCGACGTGATGAAGGCTTTCAACGACGATCCAGACACCGACGCCGTCATCATGATCGGTGAAATCGGCGGTCCAGACGAAGCCGAAGCCGCTCAGTGGTGCAAAGCCAACATGAAAAAGCCCGTGGTCGGCTTCATCGCCGGTGTGACTGCCCCTCCCGGCAAGCGCATGGGCCACGCTGGTGCCCTGATCTCTGGCGGCGCCGACACGGCCGACGCCAAGCTGGCCATCATGGAAGAGTGCGGCTTCATCGTCACACGCAACCCATCTGAACTGGGCAAACTGCTCAAGGCTCAGCTCAAGTGATGATGCCGGGGCAGCCTTCAGGCCTGTCCCCATAAGCACTTTTACGCACTGCCCAGCAGGCCGCGCCCGTTAAACTCGGGGGCCTGCTCCCAAAGCGCTGTCAACGCAGGTTGCCAGCGCTTTGGTTTTTTAAGAACTATTCGGAGAACCCCATGGACATGCTGCAAAACGCAGATTTCTGGATCGGTCTGATCAAGATCATCTGGATCAACATCATTTTGTCAGGCGACAACGCCGTGGTCATCGCATTGGCCGCACGCTCCTTGCCACTTGAGCAACAAAAGAAAGCCATCATGTTTGGCTCAGGCGCAGCTGTCGTTTTGCGCATCGGCCTCACCGTGGTGGCGGCCAAGCTGCTGGAGCTTTCCTATCTGCAAATCATTGGCGGCATCTTGTTGTTGTGGATCGGCACGCAATTGCTGCACGGCGAAGAAGAGGACGATGGCGAAGGTGGTGAAAAAGCAGGTTTGTGGGTTGCGATCCGCACCATCTTGATCGCCGACTTGGTGATGAGCCTGGACAACGTGATCGCCGTGGCTGCCGCGGCCAAAGGCAGCATGACGCTGCTGGTCTTGGGCCTGGCCATCAGCATCCCCTTGGTGATCTTTGGCAGCAAGCTGATGATCAAACTGATGGACCGCTTCCCTGTCATCATCATTTTGGGTGCCGGTCTGATCGGTTGGGTTGGCGGTGAAACCATCGTCAGCGATGTGGCCCTCAAGTCCTTCGTTGAAGCCAACAGCTGGCTGCACTTGGTCGGCCCCGCAGTGGGCGCCGCGCTGGTGCTGATCATCGGCAAATTGGGCAACAAAGCCAAAGCCGAGTGAGCGCGCATGGGTGGCGTTTCGGTGGTGATTGATTTACCATCGAACGCCATTCAACAGGGAGGAGATGCCATGCAAAAAAGGCAAAAAGGTTTGACATTGATCGAGCTGATGATCGTGATCGCGGTCATCGGCATCTTGGGGGCTCTGGCCCTGCCGGCTTACCAGGACTACACCATCCGCGCCAAGGTGTCTGAAATGCTGCTGGCGGCCAACGGTTGCAAAACCGCCGTCAACGAGGCGATCAGCTCCTCTTCGGACGCAGATGTGTCCAAAAATCTGCCCAAGGCTTGCGACAGCCAGACCAGCAAATACGTCACCAGCATCGCCGTCGATGCCAATGGCGTGATCACCGTGGTGGGCAACCACGAAGCATTGCGAGGCACCACCAGCAGCACGGCCAACGCGATCGCTTTGACCCCGCTGCAAACCGGCGACACCGCCGTGGTGGGCACCACCGATGGCGGCAAACCCATCGCCAGCTGGCGATGCGGTCCGGCCAGCAGCAATGGCTTGCCGGTCAAGTACTTGCCCGCTTCATGCAAGGCCTCATGATCTTGCCTGACCGCACCAACGCCCTGCACTGCAGGGCGTTTTTCTTGGAAGCGCCGTGAACATGTTTGACAAAGCACCCCTGCGAGGCTGGCAAACCTGGGCCGTGGGTTTCTGGATGGTCTTGCCCTGGCTGCAACCTTGGGCGCCCGCGCCCTTGCCCAATGTGGTGCCGCTGTTGATCAGCTGGAGCTGCATCGGCCTGCTCATGGTCCAAGGCCTGCGCTTGCAGACTTTGGACATCGCCAGGGCCTGGGCCATCGCCGCGGCCCTCAGCAGTGCCATGGGGCTGGCGCAGTATTTCGGCCTGAACGACGCCCTCGGCCACTGGGTCCATGCGCCCGAGGTATTGGGCGAGGCGCGTGCCAATTTGCGTCAGCGCAACCAACTGGCCACACTGACTTCTTTGGGCCTCGTGGCCACCTTCTGGTGGGCCAGCAACGGATTGCGTCGCCTCCATGCGCTTGGGCTGTTGGCTCTGGTGGCTGCTGGCAACGCCGCCACCAATTCGCGCACCGGCCTGTTGCAAATGCTTTTGGTGACATCGCTGGTCATCCTGTGGGCGCGACTGGGACGTCATCATCAACGCCTGTCTTGGCGCCTGGTGCTGTGGGCTCTGGGCGTGTACGCCCTGTGCATCTGGGCCTTGCCGCTCTTGCTGTCTGCCAGCTCAGGTGCAGACGCCGTGAGCGCCTTGACCCGCATGGGCAGCAACGATGGCTGTGGCAGCCGCCGAATCTTGTGGGGCAATGTGCTGGAGCTGATTGCCCAAAAGCCTTGGTGGGGTTGGGGCTGGGACGAACTCAAATACGCCCATTACAGCGCCAGCTATTCGGGTGAGCGCTTTTGTGAAATTCTGGGCAACGCCCACAACGGCCCCTTGCAGCTGGCCTTTGCCTTGGGCGTGCCCATGGCCGCCTTGATCACATTGGGCCTGGTCCTGATCACCCTGCTCATGCGCCCTTGGCAAGCGCGTCAAACGCAGCAACAACTGGCCTGGGGCGTGTTGGCCGTGATCGCGCTGCACAGCCTGCTGGAGTTTCCGCTCTGGTACGGCCCGTTTCAGATGGCCGTATTGCTGTGCATCGTGCTCTTACTTCCGTCGCGATGGGATGTGTCGTTTGTACAGCGTCGTGTTTTGCCTTTTGTGGGCATCACGGTTTTGGCAGTGGCCTCGTTCATCGCGGTGGACTATTCCCGTGTACGGCAAATTTTCATCCCCGACAACCAACGCTCCAAGCTCTGGCCGGGCGACGCCTTGAGCGTGGCCAAGAGCAGCGTCGTATTCCAAACTACCGCCCAATTTGCCGAGTATTCCATCACCCCGGTGACGGCGGACAATGCACCGCAAATGCTGGCCACCGGTTTGAACATGCTGCACTACTCGCCCGAGCCCAAGGTGATCCGAAAAGTGATCGAGGCGGCCCAATTGGTGGGGGACGAAGAAACGGCCAAACAGCACCGAAAATGGCTGAAAGAAGCCTTCGGCTTGGACGCGGATCGTTCAAATCAGGCAAACTGAACAGACGCCACACGCCAATCTCTGGGGCATCACCCGTTTGGCAGGCTTTGATTGAAACGCAGCTGGCTCTGCATTCACGAAAGTTTGAGATATGCCTTCCATGTCATGGCTGCGACTGAACATCCAACGGCCTTTGAGCTTGCTGTTCGTCGGCGTGCTTTTTTTCGCTTACAGCACCAACGCCCAAGCCCCCTTGGATGTTCGCGTGGCGTTGGTCATCGGCAACGCCGCCTACAAAAACATTCCCGCGCTGGCCAACGCCACCAACGACGCCAAGTCCATGTCCAGCGTCTTGCGCAAGTTGGGCTTTAACGTGATCGAAGTGGTCGACGTCGACAAGGCCCAAATGGTCAAAGCCATCGCCCAGATGCAAACCCTCCTTCAGGGCAAGCAAGCCGTTGGCATGCTCTATTACGCCGGCCACGGACTGCAACTCGATTGGCGCAATTACATGGTCCCGGTGGATGCCAAACTGAGCCAAGCCAGCGATATCGCCACCCAAACCGTGGACATCGAAAACGTCATCGACACCATGAAACGCTCGGCCACGCGCATGAACATCATCGTGCTCGATGCATGTCGCGACAACCCCTTCTCGGGCAAAGCCAGCGGCAAAGGCTTGGCCCAACTGGATGCGCCACCGGGCACCTATTTGGCTTTTGCCACATCGCCTGGCAACGTTGCCGAAGACGGCGACGACAACGCCAGCAATGGCCTGTTCACCCACTACCTGCTCAAAGAACTTCAGCGGCCTGCACGCATCGAAGACCTGTTCAAGCGGGTGCGCCTGCAGGTCCGGCAAAAGAGCCAAGGCCGCCAAATCCCCTGGGACTCGAGCAGCTTGGAAGATGACTTTGCTTTCAACGACGGCGTCAAACACACCTTCAACCCGGAAGACCTGATCAAGGAAGCACAACTGGCCAAAGAGGCGCAAGCCCAACTCCAACGCGCAGCGCAAGCGGCCGCTGAGCGGGAAAAGCAAATTGCCCAGCAAATTGCGCTGGAGCAACAACAGCTGGCCGAGGCCCTGAAAATTCAGAACCTGAACGCACGCCTGAAGGCCGAATCAGAAGCCAAAGAGCGGGAAAGGCAACTGGCGCAGGCGGCAGAGCAAGAGCGCCAAAAAGCCCAGGCTGCTGCCCTGGCACTGGAGCGCGCTAGGGCTCAAGAGGCCCAGCGCATCAAGGACCTGGAGCTGGCCAAAGCGCAGGCTGCCGAAGAGGCCAGGTTACAAAAGCAAAGCAAAGAGGATCAATTTGCACTGCAGAAAACAGCGTGGGACAAGATCAAAGACAGCCAAGACGTCAAAGATTTTTATTCTTTTCTAGACAAATACCCCAGCGGATTCATCACAGAGCAGGCCGTGGCCGCCATCGAAAAATTGCAAGCCAGCAAAATTGCACCGCAAACAGACAAGGCCGGTTTAACCCAACCGATCAATCAGACACGGTTCAGGGTTGGGGACACCTATTCCTATGTCCGACGCAACAACCTGACCGGTATGGAAATGAAGCGCTTCACCCGCACGGTCAAGAAAATTGAAAATGGTCTTGTCTATATTTCCAACGACGGGGCCGAAGAAATCCGAACACTTGATGGCGCCAATGTACTCATCGTAAGTTCAGCCACGTCTTTCAGCTATGACCCCCCCAAACTCGAAGTCCCCGTCGATGCGCTGATCGTCGGCAAAAAGTGGACAGGCGCTTACGTCGAGACGGACAAAAGAACAAATCAAAAATACTTCCGCGAGGATCAATTCAAAATCCTTCTTCAAGAAAATGTCGTCACCCCCGCCGGTACTTTTCAAACTTTCAAGATTGAGGATGTTTCATTCAATCAGATGGGAACCAAAGGCACTTTGACCTACTGGATCGAGCCAGGTTATGGGTTGCCCGTCAAAAATGTGCGTACCGTTTTCAATCAAAAAGCCAACATCAACATCAGTGAGACCATCGAAATGGTCTCCAGAAAGTTGGGGCCTCCATGAGTTGCGTTTGCTGGCCACCGGATTGAACATGCTGCACTACTCGTCCGAGCCCAAGGTGATCCGCAAAGTGATCAAGGCGGCGTACAGGGTGGGTGATGAGGAAACGGCTCAGCAACACAAAGCCCAGATGAAAGTGGCATTTCCCTTGGAGCCAGAACCCCTCACACCGGGGCGATGAAGCTCCCCGACTTGCCCCCATGCTTTTCCAGCAAGGTCACGCCGTTGATGGTCATGCCACGGTCCACGGCTTTGCACATGTCATAGATGGTGAGCAAGGCCACTTGCACGGCGGTGAGGGCCTCCATTTCCACACCGGTCTGGCCCACCGTCTCGGCGGTGGCTTTGCAGACCACGGTCGATTCGGCGCTCAACACTTCAAACTCGACCGCCACATGGGTCAAACCGATGGGGTGGCACAGGGGAATCAGCTCGCTGGTTTTCTTGGCGCCCATGATGCCGGCCAGCCGTGCGATGCCCAGCACATCGCCTTTTTTGGCGGTGCCCGATTCGATCAGCGCCAAAGTGGCGGGCAGCATGGTGATGCGGCCCGTGGCCACAGCGATGCGCTTGGTGGAGGATTTGGCGCCAACGTCCACCATGTGGGCTTGTCCTTGGGCGTCGAAATGGGTCAAAACATCAGAGGTCGTCATGGGCAAGGCGGTCCGAATGGTTTACAAAAAATTCACGGGAATAGGTCATCATACGGCCATTGAATGGGACACTCAGCGCCGTGAGAAACAAATTCCGCCACACCCGACTGATCCTGAGCTTGCTGGCCGCCAGCCTGTGTTTTCAGGCTGCGTGGCCGCAAAACTCGGTGTTGCCCTCATTGGGTGACGGCGACGGGATTTCGCTGGCGGCCGAGCGCAAGTTGGGCGACCGCATCGCCCGCGAGTTGTACCGTGACCCGGACTATTTGGAAGACCCTGTGCTGGACGAGTACATCCAGCGCTTGTGGGCGCCCTTGGTCAAATCGGCCGCCACTCGGGGCGAGCTTTCACCCGAATTGCAAGAGCGCTTTGCCTGGCGCATCTTGCTCGGGCGCGACCGCAGCGTGAACGCCTTTGCCTTGCCAGGCGGCTATCTGGGCGTGCATTTGGGCTTGATTGCGGTGGTCACCACCCACGACGAACTGGCCTCGGTGCTCGCCCACGAACTCAGCCACGTGACACAGCGCCACATTGCCCGGTCCATGGGTGAGCAGGGCAAGATGACGCCCTGGGTCATTGGCTCATTGATATTGGGCATTTTGGCGGCCAGCAAGAGCGCGCAAGGTGCCCAAGCCTTGGTGGTGGGCGGGCAAGCGGCGGCCATTCAGTCGCAGCTGAGCTACTCGCGCGACATGGAGCGCGAAGCCGACCGGGTGGGCTATGGCGTGATGAGCGAGGCGGGTTACGACCCGCAAGGCTTTGTGGGCATGTTCGGCAAGCTCCAGCAGGCCGCCGGTTTGAATGACAACGGCGCTTATCCGTACTTGCGCAGCCACCCCCTGACCACCGAGCGCATCGCCGACATGCAAGCGCGTTTGCAATTGAACGCAACACCGGCTCAACCCGTGATCGATGTGGAACAAGCCATGTTGTCCGCGCGGGCCCGGGTCTTGTCTCAAGGCAACGTGGACGCTTGGCGGGCCAGCACCAACACCAGCCGCGTCAACTTGCCCAACACCACGGCCGCAACCCATGCGGGCGTTTGGTACGGCGCAACGCTGGCCCATATGCAGCTGAAAGACTTTGCAGCCGCTGAACGCAGCCTGCAAAACCTGGAGCGCACGGTCAATGGGCAAGCGGCCCCCGCACGTTTGGCCAAGTTATTGCGTGCCGAATGGGCGGCCGCCCAAGGGCGTTGGGATGCAGTGCCGGCCCTGCTGGCCCGTCAGAACCAAAGCGCCAAACTGGACCGGCCGGAGCTGATCGCCACCGCACAAGCGGTGCTGCATTTGCCCCCGTCAGCCACACGCACCGAAGTGCTGCGCCAGTTGCGTGAACAGGTTTTGGCTGCACCGCTGGATGCGCAAGCCTGGAACACCTTGGCCAATGTCTTGGCCGTTGAGGGCCAGGCTTTGCCCTCACTGCGTGCCGAAGGCGAAGCGCAAATGGCCCGCATGGACTGGCAAGGGGCGATTGACCGCTTCCGCGCAGCCCAAGACTGGGCCAAAAAGCACCAGCTTCAAGCAGGCGACCACATCGAAGCGTCGATCGTGGACACCCGCTTGCGCCAGGCCCAGGCCTTGGTGCGCGAAATGCAAGCCGAGCGCTGAAGGCCCTTTAAACGTTGGCTTGAGGGGCGGATTTTTTGGAAACCCACCAGCCTGCGCCCAGCACCAAGACGATAGACACCAGATAGGTCATCCAACGCCACACGGCCTGAGAAGGCGCATCGAACACGCTGTCCAGCAAGGGCTCGCCCACAATCATCTTGGCTGCGGTGAAGGCCAAAACGGCAGCACCCAGTTGAATGATCACGGGGAAACGCTCAACCAATTTGAGCACCACCGAGCTGCCGAACACCACGATCGGCACGCTGATGAGCAGGCCCAAAATCACCAAGTCCCACGCGCCATGCGCAGCACCGGCCACACCCAAGACGTTGTCCACACCCATCAGGGCGTCGGCCACGATGATGGTTTTCATGGCGCCCCAGAAGGTGGTGGCCGCAGGTCCATGGTCGTCGCCTTCACCGGTGTCGGCGATCAATTTGTAGGCGATCCACAACAAGCCCAAACCGCCGACCAGCATCAAGCCCGGGATCTGCAGCAGCCAGACCACGCACAAAGTCATGACCGAACGCACAGCGATCGCGCCCACCGTGCCCCACATGATCGCTTTCTTTTGCAAGTCAGCGGGCAAATTGCGCGCAGCCAGCGCGATCACGATGGCGTTGTCGCCTGCCAAAACCAGGTCAATCAAAATGATGGCCAACAAAGCCGACCACCAAGGTGCAGATAAAAATTCCATGACAAGACTCCCCATTTCAGATTTGAAGCTGTACCGGGCATCATGAATGTGCGAGCGTTGGACGCCGCAAGCCTCGATGCACCTGTGCAGATGATCGAAGGTCTTGCTCGACGCCAAGGTCTGGCGCCTGATGAACCGGAAGCCAAAGCTTCGTAATGACGGCTCATCATAGGTCACATGGCATTGCACCGCATGACGCGAGGGAGCTACTCCCCTTCAGCTCTGTATTAAACCTGAGGTCGGCTTTTCCCTTCAAAACAGAGGGAAATTTTCAGGCTCGCCTGGCTCGAAAAAACCGCGATGGAAGATCACCTGCTGAGCCCGCCCAGCGGCTATGATTCCCGACTCACTCTTCAATCCAAATGGCCGGCATCCACATCACCGACATCGAAGCTGCCATCAACCACTGGCGCCTCAAGAACCCCTCTCCAGACGGGGTCGCCTTGCCGCGTGAGTTGCGGGCCCTGGCCGATGTGTACGGCCAGATGGTGTACTTCAAAAAGGACTACGCCGATGAGTCGAGCCTGCCTTTGGCCGCGGCCGAGGCTTGGCAAGACTGGTACGCCAGCACACCGGACACCCCTTGCATCGCCATTTGCTCCACCAGCCAAGGCGATGACACCTGCAAAGGTTGCGGCCGCAGCTTTGAAGAAGTGCAGCTGTGGACCGAGATGAGCCCGGGTGAAAAACGGTCCGTCTGGCACCGCATCACCATGGAAGGCACGTCCTGGCGCTTCAACAAGTACGCCGAGCGCGCCGCCGAAGACCGCCACCTGGCCAAGGCCGCCGCCGAAGCCCAAACGAAACTGGATTTGTAGGCGGGTGATTGGGCTTGCCGACTCGGCGGCACGTTTTGCCAGTCGGCGCTGAAGCGCAGACGACCATTGCGCAAGCCGACTTGGCTTATTTCCAGCGGCTCAACTCGATGTGCACGCTGCCCAGGTCGCTGCTGAAAGTGACTTCACCTTCTTGCACCGTGACTTGCAGCTGCATGCTGCGCTCGGCCAGTTTGGCCAGCTCTTGTGAGCGCTCGGTCGGCACGCGCCAGACCTGCAGTTTGTCCAAGCGGGTGAGCTTGGTCTCGATGCCCTTCCACCAGACTTCGGCCGCGTGGTTGAAGCAGTACAGCAACACTTCATCCGACTTTTGGCAGGCCTTCATGATGGGCTTGTCTTCGGGCTGGCCGACTTCGATCCACATGCGGGTCTGGCCGGTGAAGTCGCGCAGGCTGACATCGGGATCGTCCGGATCGGACAAGCCTGCGCCAAAAGCCAACTTGCCGTCGCCATTGCACACGGCCTGCAGTTTGTAGGCGTTGATGGCCAGCGCCAGCAGGCGGATCATCATGCGCTCGTCGGTCTCGCTCGGATGGCGGGCCAGCGTGAGCTGATGGTCTTCGTAGTAGCTGTGATCGATGTCAGCGATCGACAGGTTGGCTTTGTAGATGGTGGATTTGAGGGCCATGTAAACCGATCAGACCCGACGGGCCAGCTCAGCGGCCTTGCCGACATAACTGCCCGGGGTCATGGCCAGCAAACGGTCTTTGTCCGCTTGCGGAATTTCCAGGCCCTGGATCAAGCCGTGCAGGTCTGCAGCGGTGACGGTCTTGCCGCGGGTGACTTCTTTGAGCTTTTCGTAAGCGCCTTGCACGCCATAACGGCGCATCACGGTCTGGATCGGCTCGGCCAACACTTCCCAGGCGGCGTCCAAGTCAGCGGCCAGCGCTTCCTCGTTCAGCTCCAGTTTGTTCAGGCCCGTCATCAATGAGGCATAAGCCAGCGCGGTGTAGCCCAAGCCCACACCCATGTTGCGCAGCACGGTGGAGTCGGTCAGGTCACGCTGCCAGCGGCTGATCGGCAGCTTTTCGGACAGGTGCTTGAGCACGGCGTTGGCCAAGCCCAGGTTGCCTTCGGCGTTTTCAAAGTCGATGGGGTTGACCTTGTGCGGCATGGTGGACGAGCCAATTTCGCCGGCCTTCAAGCGCTGCTTGAAGTAGCCCAGGCTGACATAGCCCCAGATGTCGCGCGAGAAGTCGATCAAGATGGTGTTCGTGCGCGCCACGGCATCAAACAGCTCGGCCATGTAATCGTGCGGCTCGATCTGGATGCTGTAGGGCTGAAAAGTCAGGCCCAGACCCCAGTGGCTGCTTTGGGTTTCGCTCAGTTCGGGCGTTTCCACGACCTTCTTGGCAAAAGCTTCCCAATCGAAATCCGGCCAGGCCGACAGGTGGGCGTTGTAATTGCCCACGGCGCCGTTCATCTTGCCCATGAGCTTGACGGTGGCGATCTTTTCGCGGCAGCTGTTCAGGCGCATGACCACGTTGGCGATTTCCTTGCCCACCGTGGTGGGGCTGGCGGTTTGGCCGTGGGTGCGGCTGAGCATGGGCACTTCCGCAAAAGTATGGGCCATCTCGCGCAGCTTGGCGATCAAGCCGTCCAAGCCCGGCAAGATCACCTGGGCGCGGGCACCCTTGAGCTGCAAGGCATGGCTGGTGTTGTTGATGTCTTCGCTGGTGCAGGCAAAGTGCACAAACTCACCCACATGCTCGAGCTCTGGGCGGTCCTTGAACTTGGACTTGATCCAGTACTCCACGGCTTTGACGTCGTGGTTGGTGACCTTCTCAAATTCTTTGATGGCCACGGCATCGGCCTCGGAGAAGTTCTTCACCAGCGCCGTCAAATAGCTGCGTGCACCGGGCGTGAGGGGTTTGAACTCGGCAAAGCCGGCATCCGACAAAGCGATGAACCAGGCGATCTCGACCTGAACGCGGCGGTGCATATAGCCTTGCTCGCTCATCAAGGGGCGAAGCGCATTGAGTTTGCTGGCGTAACGGCCATCCAGCGGCGACAGAGCGGAAATGGGGGAGAAATTCATCCCCCGATTGTAGTTGGCGGGGCTTTCAAGAGCCTTGGCGACACAATCGTGTGACAGCTTTGGCAGTTTGCACCCTCTCGCCCCTAGAATCGACCACATCTTCACAAGACTTCTGGACTCATGAAACTCATCGGCGCCGTCACCAGCCCCTACGTTCGCAAAGTGCGCATTGTCATGGCCGAAAAGAAACTGGACTACCAGTTCATCAGTGAAGACGTCTGGTCTGCCCAGACCCGCATCCAGGAATCCAACCCCTTGGGCAAAGTGCCCTGCCTGATCATGGAAGGCGGCGAAGCCGTGTTCGACTCCCGCGTGATCGTGGAGTACCTGGACACCCTCTCGCCCGTAGGCAAACTCATTCCAAGTGGTGGGCGCGAACGCGCCGAAGTCAAAACCTGGGAAGCCTTGGCCGATGGTTTGCTGGATGCTTCCATCTTGGCCCGCCTGGAAGCCGTTTGGGCCGGTCGGACTGACGGCCAGCGCAGCCAAGCGTGGATCGATCGCCAAATGGACAAGGTCCAACAATCTTTGCAAGCCATGAGCGCTGGGCTGGCCGACAAGCCTTTTTGTTCTGGCATCCACCTGAGCTTGTCGGACATCGCCGTGGGCTGCGCGGTCGGCTATCTGGATTTCCGCTTCCCGCAGATCGACTGGCGCACGCCTTACCCCAACCTGCACAAGCTCTACGACAAGCTCTCGCAGCGTCAAAGCTTCATCGACAGCCAACCGGCTTGAGGCTTGCGCAGGTCGGCGCTTCAGCGCCGACTTGCCCATTGTTCATGTGTTGGCGCGTTTTTTGAGCCAGCGCATCACGCCGCCCACCACCGGCAGCTTTTCATAAAGCTCTTCTGCCGCATCCCAATAGTCGCGGTGCAAGGTCACCAAGCCATGTTCATTGAACACGATGTGGCTGCCACCGCGCACGACTTGCAGGGTTTGCGTGTCAAAGCGCTTGAAGCGAAAGCGGAACTCCCAGGTCAAAAAGGCCTGCGCCCCATCGACCAACTGGCCGGTGATGACGAAATGCGGCCCCTCGAGGGCCACATACATGTGGCGAAAAATCCGCTCGATTTCGGCCAGGCCCTGCACCTCGTTGAAGGGGTCTTTGAATCGGGCTTGGCCGTCATACAAATCGGGCAACTGCGCGACGCTGTCCGGCGTGAGCTTTTCAAAATACTCGGCCAAACGGGCCGTGGCCAATCGGGTGTCCATGCTCAAAGTCCTGTGAAGCGCCGCACCAGTGGGAAATACCAGCGGTAGGGCAAGATCCGCAAGAGCTTGAGCCACAGCGTGAAGCGCTTGGGAAAGTGGATGTCAAAAGCACCCTGCGCCCACCCTTTGAGCATCGCTTGGGCGGCTTGTTCTGGGCTGATCAAGGCCGGCATGGTGAACTCGTTTTGCGCGGTCAAAGGCGTGTCCACAAAACCGGGGTTGACCACGCTCACGCCGATGCCCGCGTCTTGCAAGTCCAGGTACAGGGTTTCAGCCAGGTGGGTCAAGGCCGCTTTGGTCGGGCCATAGGCCAGGCCATTGGGCAATCCGCGCCAGCCGGCCACGCTGCTGAGCAAGCTGATGTGGCCATGACCTTGCGCCAACAGGCCTGGCAGCACCGCGTCCAGCACCTGCAAGGCGCCTTGGTAGTTGACGCTCTGGTGCTGCAGCAACTGCTGCAAGTCCATGGCGGTGGCGCGTTGGGCTTTGTAGTGGCCTGCCGCATAGACCACCATGTCGAGCGGGCCTTGGGCCAGAATTTTCTGCGCCGTGGCCTGCACGTCGGCCTGCACCGTCACGTCCAGCGGTTGCCAATGCACGCCCGCATCCTGGGCAGCCCAGTCCAAAATGCCTTGCGGCTTGCGGGCAGAAATGATCACCACAGCGCCCGCTTGCCGCATCTGCTGCGCACAGGCCAAGCCAATGCCGGTGGACGCGCCCACCAGCCAGACGCGGCGGCCCGACCAGTCGGTGATCGGTGGATTGAGCGCCTTCATTTGGGCAAGGCCATGGGGCTGCGGCGGGTGAAGGACAAGGTGACCTCACCCAAGCGAATGCCCCATTTGCTCATGGTGGCCTTGTTGAGCATGACGCGGTCGTCCATCAGGTACATCCAGTCGTCAAAGTCCACCTCCCAGATGCGGCCATCGACCGGCAAGGCGAGGGTATAGCCCCAGCGAAAAGCGTTGCCACTGACCTGACCACGGGCCTGACCCACCACGTCATCGGCCGTACCGGTGTAGCTGCCATTGGGGCCGGCACGCAGCTTCCAGATGCGGCGCTGGCGCGTGCCATCCGAATACACAAAGGCCTCGTCCAGCACGCCTTCATCGCCTTGCCAGCTGCAGTCCATCTCGACCGTGAAGCGCTTGACGACCTGCCCGCTGCGGTCGGTGAACACGCCCCAGGCATCGACCTTGCCGTTGAAATAGGTGCGCAAATCGAGCGCGGGTTTTTCTTGCGCATACTGCTGCACCTGAGGCGATGCACAGCCCCCCACAAAGGGCAAGCTGGCGGCCAAAGGGAGTGCGGCCATGCGCGTCAATGCGCGGCGGCGGTTGTCAAATGCAGTCATGGGGTGCCTTTCATGGGAGCCATTGGCAAGCTTGACGGCGCTTAAGGTGCCAAGCCTTGCAACAGCTGCAAACGCATCTTGGGCTCAGACGTGCGTTCGTCAAGCCAAATGCCAAAAAATAACCGCGCAAACACAGGGTCTTGAACCCAGCCCAAGCGCTGACCGTTGAGCCAAAACTCCACCCCTTTGCCCGGCCAATTCAAGCCGGTGATGCGGTCATTGCGATCGACATTCGGAAAGAGTTGCCGCATGGCCTGAAGCCAGCTTTTTTCCTGCGCCTCGGTGAAGGTGCCCACTCGGCGCATTTCATCGATCGACCGGCTGGCAATGGCCGCACCCTCGAGTTGGCGCAAATACTTCAGCTCGAGCGCAAACGGCTGCAGCGCAAATTGGGAAGCGCCAAAACCTGGCAAGGTCCACAAACGGGCGTCATACACCTCAAAACCCCACACACGCAAGCGCGCATAAGCGGTGGGCACAGCGCCTTTGAGCGCGGCTGTCTCAGGGGCCGTCACTGGCGGCGCAGCCGTGTTGGCCAATGCACAAAGGGGGGTGACCACGCCCATGACGGCGCATGTGCATGCCAAGATCGATGAACGGATGGCCGGCAACATGGCCTGCTCAAGCCGGTTTGCGCAATGTGAACTGGATCACATCGATGTTGGCTTCGTCAAACGCCGCTTCGCAATAAGCCAGGTAAAACTCCCACAGGCGGATGAAGCGGTCATCGAACTTCAAGGCCTTCACTTGCTCGAGCTGAGCCATGAAACTGTCGCGCCAGCGGCGCAAAGTCTCGGCATAGTCCGGGCCGAAATTCAACTCGTCCACCACCTCCAAGCCGGCGGCGCGGGCTTGCTTGCGGAACTCGCTGGGGCTGGGCAAGCAGCCTCCCGGGAAGATGTACTGCTGGATGAAATCGGTGGAGTTCACGTAGCGGTCGAACAAAGCGTCGTCGATCGTGATGCTCTGGATGCAGGCGTGGCCCCCGGGCTTGAGCAAACGACTCACGGTCTGAAAGTAAGTCGGCCAATACGACTGGCCCACCGCTTCGATCATCTCGATCGAGCAGATCGCATCGAAGGGCGCGTCGCTGATGTCGCGGTAGTCCTGCAGACGCAAATCGGCTTGCGCGGCCACGCCATGCAGGTTCATGCGGTCTTGGGCATAGGCCAGCTGCTCGGTCGACAAGGT
The DNA here is from genome assembly GCA_002255935.1 of Comamonadaceae bacterium PBBC2. Taxonomy (GTDB): domain Bacteria; phylum Pseudomonadota; class Gammaproteobacteria; order Burkholderiales; family Burkholderiaceae_C; genus Limnohabitans_A. The sequence continues at coordinate 45,305 of NKIO01000015.1, read as the reverse complement.
CACCCCCGTGATGTGCGCACCCAGCTCGCAAGTGGCCGCCTCGGCCAAGGCGCCCCAGCCGCAACCGATCTCCAAGACGCGGTCACCGGCCTTGACGCCGGTCATGCGCAGGGCGCGGCGCACCTTGGCTTTTTGCGCCTCGGCCATGTCCTGGGTCTTGTCACCCTCAAACAGAGCCGATGAATAGTTCATCGTGCCGTCCAGCCAGACTTGGTAGAAGGCATTGCCCAAGTCGTAATGCGCGTGGATGTTTTTGCGGCTGTTGGTTTTGTTGTTGCGGTTGAGCCAGTGCTTGACTTGGTAAACCAGCCGCCCCAGCCAGTGGCCATAAATCGCGCTTTCGATCTCGCGGCGGTTGGCGATGAACAAGCGCAGCAAATCGGCCAGCGAAGGCGTGGTCCAGTCGCCGTCCATGTAGGCCTCGGCAAAACCAATGTCGCCCGACTTGAGCACTGCAGCGCACACCTCCCAGCGGCGGATGTGCAAGGTGGCAAAGGGCGCTTGGTGGTTGCCAAACACATGGGTCTGCCCATCGGGCCCGAACAAGGTGAGCGTGCCCACCTTCAGGCGGGACAAGAGCGCCATCACACGGCGGGCCGCAGCGGGCAAGCGGGCGCTGGCCAATGCGTGGGATGCGTTGCCACGCAAAGATGTGGCGAGGGGGTCAGCGTCGTTTTTCATCGGGTCACGAACAATGAAGGCGGCGCGGGTTTGCGCCAAAAGGGCACCTTCTTGAGCCAAAGCAACAAGGCATGCCAATGGATGCGGGCGACCACGCCCAAGGTGAGCAAGGGAAAGCGCCACATGACCTGCCGCAAGGCCGCCGACGTGGCGGGCTGCAGCGAACCGCTCCAGCTGGTGTCGATCAAAGGGCCGTCGGCGTCCGCATGCTCCACGCGGGCCACCACATGCTCGTGGCCACCGCGCTGGGTGCGCATGAAGCGAAAGCGGTATTCGCCTTGCACATCGCAAAAAGGCGAAACATGGAACACCTTGTCGGCCCTGAGCGTGTGGCCGTATTGCGGCGCGGGCAAGAGGTAGCAATGGCGCTCGCCAAAGGTGTTGTTGACCTCGGCCACGATGGCCGCCAGGCTGCCGTCTGGGCGGTGTGCGTACCAAAAGCTCACCGGTTTGAAGGCATGGCCCAGCACCCTTGGAAAAGCCTGCAACCAAACCTCGCCTTGCGCATCGCGGATGCCTTCTCTGTGCAGCAGCTCATCGAGCCAGGCCAAGGCCCCGCCGTCAGAGGCAGGGCGACCATCGCCATGGTCCTTGTCGTGGAACGCGAACCAGGCACGGCGGTTGATCGCCAAGTCGGCGCTGGCGCCCTCGGCTTGCAAGCGGCGCATGGGCAGCATGAGGAAAGCGGTCGGGTACACAAACGCATGGCGCGCAGGGCGCATGCGGGTGTGCCGCACCTGCCCCCAGCCTATGCAGGCACCCGCCGTGCTCATGGGGCGGCGGCTTTCATTTTGGCCAGCAACATGCGGCCCACCTGCAAGCCCGATTTGAGCCCGTCTTCATGGAAGCCATAGCCCGCCCATGCCCCAGCAAACCAGGTGTGCTGCAAGCCCTGAATCAAGGGCAGACATTGCTGCGCCTTGATGGCCTGCATGTCAAACACCGGGTGCGCGTAGTCGTACTCGCCCACGATGGTGGCCGGATCAATGGCTTGCACCGGGTTGAGCGAGACCACCACCGGTTGCGCAAACGGGATGCGCTGCAAGCGGTTGATCAGGTAATGCAGGCAAACGCGGGAAGACTCGCGCGCATCGCTGGCGGCGCGTTCGTAATTCCAAGCGGCCCAAGTCTTGGGGTTGGCCGGCAGCACCGAGGCATCGGTGTGCAAAACCGCGCGGTTGGCCTGGTAGCGGATGCTGCCCAAAACATGCTGCTCGTTGGGCGAGGGCTCGCGCAACATGGCCAGGGCCTGGTCGGTGTGGGTGGCGATCACCACCTCGTCAAAGTGCTCCACACGGCCATCGGTGACGATGCGCACGCTTTGGTCATCGCGCTCGATCAAGCGCACCGGCGTGTTCAAGCGCTTGTCGGGCACCTGGGCCAAGATTTTCTCGACGTATTGCCGCGCACCGCCCACCACACTGAACCATTGCGGACGGTTCATCACCTGGATCAAGCCGTGGTTGTGGCAAAAGCGGATCATGGTCGCCACGGGGAACTGCAGCATCTGATCGGTCGGGCAGCTCCAGATGCAACCGAGCATGGGCAAGAAATACCAATCGCGGAACTGCTCGCTGAAGCGGTGCGTGCTCAGGAAGTCTTTGAGCGGCTGCTGCAGCGCCTCTTCGCTTTGCTCTTGGGCGATGCGGGTGCACAGCGCATTGAAGCGGATCACATCGGACAACATGCGCCAAAAGCGGGGGCTGAACAAATTGCCGCGCTGCGCAAACACCGTGTTGAGGTTGGTGCCGCTCCACTCCAGAGGCTGGCCCTTGCGGGCGCCGGGCACCTTGACCGAAAACGACATGTCGGACGCCGCCGTTTTGATCTTGAGGTCGGCAAACAACTGGATCAGGTTGGGATAGGTGCGCTCGTTGAACACCAAAAAACCGGTGTCCACACCGTGCGTGACCAGGCCCTGGGGCGTGGGCAAGGTCACATCCACCGTGTGGGTATGGCCGCCAAAATAATCGCCCGCTTCAAACACCGTGATGTCGGCTTGGCCCTGCAGGGTGTGGGCCACGGCCAGGCCCGAGATGCCAGAGCCCACAATGGCCAGCTTCATGCGCGGAGAACTCATGGTGCGGTTTTCAGGGATTTTTCAATGGCCGAGACCAAGGCTTTGCTGTCGGGTCCGGTGATGCTGCCGTAGCTGTCCACCAGTTTGCCATCCCGGCCGATCAGGTATTTGTAGAAATTCCAGCGCGGCTTTTGGCCGGACTCGGCGATCAGCTGCTTGTACAGGGGCGATGCGCCATCGCCCGTGACCTGGGTTTTGGTGAACATCGGGAACTTGACACCAAAGGTGTTTTCGCAAAAGTCAGCGATCTGTTTGTTGCTGCCGGTCTCTTGCGAGAAATCGTTGGACGGAAAGCCCAAGACTGCAAAGCCCTGGTCTTTGTATTTGGCGTGCAAAGCCTCCAAGCCTTTGTACTGCGGGGTAAAGCCGCAAAAGCTGGCGGTGTTGACGATCAGCACGACTTTGCCGCTGTATTGGCACAGGGACTGGGGCTTTTCGTCTTGCAAGCGCTCCACCGTGTGGTTGAGCAAAGCAGGGCATGCGCCCGAAGGCTGGCTGGCAGGGCCAGCGGCGTGCGAGGCCAAAGCCATCGCATACAAACCCGCGGCGAGGGTGAACAGGGGCCAAGCTGGCTTCATTTGAACTTTCCGAGACGTAAAACGTCGGATCAGTTTAATGCCCTTGAGTGTCCCTTGCTCAGCAGTTGATTTATGCGGCCAGCCAGTCCCGCAAAGCCTGGGCCACCGCCTGGGCTTGCTCCATTGGTGCCATGTGGCCCGCATCGGCAAAAACCGTCAGTCGCGCCTGCGGTGCCAAGGCCTGCATGGCCTGGTGCTGGGCCAAGGGCGCCCACAGGTCTTGGTCGCCACAAGCGATCAGGGTCGGCACGTTCAGGCTTTGCAGCACAGGCCGGGCATCGGGGCGGGCCAGCAAGGCGGCAATCTGCGCCTCAAAAATGGCCGCCGACTTGCGCTCGAACATCGCCACGATGGCCTCGATCAAAGCCGCGTCGGACAGGCGAGCCGGGTGCACCATGCCCTGCACCCAAGCGCTGGCCATGCGGCGCACCCCCTGGGTTTGGGCGATGTGCAGCAGTTGGGCCCGCTTGTCTTTCTCGGCCTGACCCGCCTCGCCTGTGGCCAAGGGCAGGTAGCCGGTGTCCAGCAAGGCGATGCGCGTGACCCGCTCAGGCGCTTGCCGGTACACCTCGAGGGCCACCCGCGCCCCCATGGAGTGGCCCGCCAAGGCAAAACGATCGGGCGCCGTGCTCAGCAACTTCTGGGCCATCTGCACCAAGCTGTTGGCGCTGCCGTGGTCCACCACCTGGCAATGGGCGGCCGGTGCGATGAAGGGGATCACCGGGGCCCACACGGCCTCGTTGCACATCAGGCCAGGCACCAGGAGCAGGGTGGGTGTCATAAGCGCTTCCTCAGGCCTTGCGCTTGAACAAGCGCACCGTCCACTGCCCCAGATCGTCCAGGTAAGTGAACACCACCGGAACCACAAGCAAACTGAGCACCGTGCTGGTGATCAGGCCGCCGATCACGGCAATGGCCATGGGCGAGCGGAAACTCGTGTCGGCACTGCCCCAACCCATCGCGATGGGCAACATGCCCGCGCCCATGGCGATGGTGGTCATGACAATGGGGCGGGCGCGCTTGTGGCAGGCGTCCAGCAGCGCGTCCCAGCGGTTCATGCCGGGCACGGCCGGATGGCCGTCGGTGGCGGGGCGGCCGCGCCGCGCTTCGATGGCGTATTCCACCAACAAGATCGAGTTCTTGGTGGCGATGCCCATGAGCATGATCAGGCCAATCAGGGAGGGCATGGAAAAGCTCTTTTGCGCCACCAACAAGCCCACAAAGGCACCGCCCAAAGACAGGGGCAAGGCAGCCAAGATGGTGACCGGGTGCAAAAAGCCTTTGAACAACAAGACCAGCACAATGTAGATGCACAGCACGCCAATCAACATGGCCAGGCCAAAGCTGGCAAACAGCTCGCCCATGACTTCGGCATCGCCCACTTCGACCACGCGCACACCCGGCGGCAGGCTTTGCAATGAGGGCAGTTTTTGCACCGCAGCGGTCACATCACCCAGCGGCACACCGGACAGCTCGATCTCGAAGTTGATGTTGCGCTGGCGGTCGTAGCGGTCGATCACGGCCGGGCCTCCGGCCACCTCGATGCTGGCCACTTGCCCCAGCATGACCGGGCCTTTGCTGCCGGGCACCGTCAGGCGCTCGAGTACCGAGAGGTCTTTGCGGGCATCGGCTTGGAGTTTCACGACGATGGGCACCTGGCGCTGCGACAAGTTGAGCTTGGGCAGGGCCGCGTCGTAGTCGCCCAGCGTGGCCACGCGCAAGGTGTCGCTGATGGCGGCGCTGGTCACGCCCAAATCGGCGGCCTTGGCAAAGTCGGGGCGCACCGCGATCTCGGGGCGCACCAGACTGGCCGTGGAGGCGATCGAGCCCAGACCGTCGATGGTGCGCAGGTCTTTTTCGACCGCCAAGGCGGTGCTTTGCAAGGCCTGTGGGTCTTCGCCGGTGAGCACCAGCACGTATTTCTCGCCCGAGCCGCCCAGGCCGACCTTGGTGCGCACACCCGGCAGCTGCTGCAGCGCGGTGCGGATGTCGTTTTCAATCTGCTGCTTGCGCGGGCGCTGGCCACGCTCTGTGAGCTGAATCGTCAACGTCGCCTTGCGCACCTCGGCCGCGCCGCCTCCGGCAAAGGGGTCGGTGCCCGCACTGCCGCCGCCGATGGTGGTGTAGACGCTTTTCACGTCATCGACCTTCATCAAGATCTGGCGGGCATGCTCGGCGCTGGCCTGGGTTTGGGCCAGTGTGGTGCCGGGAGGCAATTCCACATAAACCTGCGTTTGCGAGTTGTCGTCTGGCGGGATGAAGCCTTTGGGCAAGAGCGGCACCAGCATGATGGAGCCGATGAAAAACAGCGTGGCCATGACCATGGTCATCACGCGGTGCTTCATGCACCAAGCCACCCAAACCATGTAACGGGTCAGCCAACGGGGCTCGTGCTCGGCGGTCACAATGGGCTTGAGCATGTAGGCCGCCATCATGGGCGTGAGCACCCGCGCGACCACCAGCGATGCAAACACCGCCAGCGAAGCCGTCCAACCAAACTGCTTGAAAAACTTGCCGGGGATGCCCGCCATGAAGGCCGTGGGCAAGAACACGGCAATCAGGGTGAAGGTGGTGGCGATCACCGCCAGGCCAATCTCGTCGGCCGCTTCCATGGCGGCTTGGTAAGGCGACTTACCCATGCGCAAATGGCGCACGATGTTTTCCACCTCGACGATCGCATCGTCCACCAAAATGCCGATCACCAACGACAGCGCCAGCAGCGTGACCACGTTGATGGAAAAGCCCAAGTAAGCCATGCCGATGAAAGCCGGGATCACCGACAAAGGCAGCGCCACGGCCGACACAAAGGTCGCCCGAAGATCGCGCAAAAACAGCCAGACCACCAGCACCGCCAAAATGGCGCCTTCGTACAGCAGGTGCAAAGAGCCGGTGTACTCCTCCTCGACCGGGGTCACAAAGTCAAAGGCTTCGGTGATCTCGATGTCGGGGTTCTGTGCGCGAAAGTCGGCCAGCGCCTGACGCACCAAACGGCCCACGGCCACTTCGCTTTCGCCTTTGCTGCGCACCACCTCAAAGCCCACCACCGGCGTGCCATTGAGGCTGGCGGCGGAGCGTGGATCGGCCAAGGTGTCGCTGACGGTGGCGACCTGGTCCAAGCGCACACGCACGCCGCGCGTGGTGGCCAACTCGATTTGACCCACCTCTTGCGCCGTCTTGACCGTGGCCAAGGTGCGCACCGGCTGCTCGCCCGCGCCCAGGTCCATGCGGCCCCCCGAGCCTTCTTGCTGCACCTGCTTGAGCTGGCGCGAGACCTCAGATGCGGTGATGCCCAGCGACTGCAAGCGGTTCACATCGAGCGCAATGCGCACTTCACGCGTGACCCCACCCACGCGGTTGACCGCGCCGACACCGCGCAGCGACAAGAGCTTGCGCGTGATGTCGTTGTCCACCAGCCAAGACAAGGCTTCGTCGTCCATGCGGCTTGAGCGCACGGTGTAGGCCAGCACGGGCGTGCCGGCCAGGTTGATTTTTTTCACGATGGGGTCGCGCAGGTCGCTGGGCAAATCGGCCCGCACACCCTGAACAGCCGAGCGCACATCGTCCACCGCTTCTTGCACCGGCTTTTCCATGCGGAATTCAGCCGTGATGCTGACCGCGCCGTCTTGCACTTTGGTGGTGATGTGCTTGAGGCCTTGCAAAGGGGCCAGTGCGTTTTCGAGTTTGCGCGCCACATCGCTTTCGAGTTGCGCAGGCGCTGCGCCCGGCAAGCTGGCGTTGACGGTGATGGTGGGCAAATCCAGATCTGGGAAGTTCTGGACTTTCATCGAACCGAACGCAATGAAGCCGGCCACCGACAGCAGCACAAACAGCATGACGGCCGGAATCGGGTTGCGGATCGACCAAGAGGAGACGTTGAGCATGACGTCCCCTTACTTGGCTGCAGCGTCGACCACGCGCACCGTGTCGCCGTGGTTGAGGAAAGCCCCACCACTGACCACCACGCGTGCATCAGGCTTCAAGCCGCTGAGCACCTCCAAGCGGTCGCCACTGAGGCGTCCGGTCTGCACCTTCACCTGGGTGACCTTCTGATCCGCACCCACGGTGTAGATGTAGCTGAAACCATCGCGCACCACCACCGCGCTTTGCGCCACCGTGATGGCTTGGCTTTGGCCCAAAGTGATCTCGCCTTTGGCGTACATGCCGGCGCGGGCGCTGCCGGTGGCTGCAGGCAAGTCCACATACACCAAGGCATTTCGCGTTTGCATGTCCACCGAGGGCGCGACCATGCGCACCTTGCCGCTCAAGACCTGGCCGCTGGCGGCGGTCACTTGCACCAGCGCCCCCACGGGGATGCGGCCCACGTCGGCGGCGGTGACTTCAGCGCGCCACTCCAGGCGGCCCTGACGGATCAAACGGAACAACTCGGTGCCGGCGCCCACCACGCTGCCCACCGTGGCCTGGCGTGCAGAAATCACGCCCGCGTCCGAGGCCTTGACCTCGGTCTGCGACAAACGCACCCCTTGCAATTGCACCAGCGCACGCGCCGACTGCACACGCGCCGAAGCCGAAGCTTCGGCGGCCAAGGCCTGGCTCAGCTGCGCGGCGCTGATGAAGCCTTGTTGTTGCAAGGCCCGCGCACGGTCGGCCTGCGCCTTGGCTTCTTGCGCACTGGCGCTGGCTTCGGCCAAAGTGCCCTCGGCCTGGGCTTGCTCGGCGCGCAAGGTGTCGGACTGCAAGGTGGCCAGCACCTGGCCGCGCTGCACACGGTCGCCCACATTGACGCGCACATCGGTGATCTTCAGGCCGTTGACCTCGGCGCCGATGATGGCTTCTTGCCAAGCGGCCAGCGAGCCATTCGCGCTGATTTTTTGCGCCCAATCGGCCTTGAGTGGCTGGGCCGTGGTGACCGTGAGGCTGGGCTTGGCGGCTGCAGGGGCCTTCTTGTCGTCTGCGGCCCAGACAGGCATCGCCAAGGCCAAAGCCAATGTGGCCAGCATCCATTTCGGGGTTTTCATCATGTCATCGCTTCCTGAGATTGCCCCTGAGTTTACTGAGCCACCCGAGGGTTGGCGCGCACATGGGTTTTGGCAGGTTAATCGTCAAAGCTGAGTACTCCGATAGACAAAATAATCAAATCTGTGATTTAATTTACGAACACAAATTTATCTTCAGAAGTGCAAAAGACGCTAAAAGCGCATGCACCTGACAGATCAGGGAGGACATCATGAACAAGTTCATTCAATGGGGCTGCACGGCCGCATGGTCGGCCGCTTCACTCGTGCCAGTGATGGCCAACACCGAGATTCCCGAGCAGAAATACCCCGCTGTCGAAGTGAAGGACGCGCCACTGGAATACCGGCAATTTGAAAAGGTGGAGATCACGGGGTCAGCGATTTTGGCGAAGGAAGCCAAGCAGGCCCTGCCCTTGCAAACCATCAATCGCCGCGAGATCGAGCGCAGCGGCGCGAGCAATCTGACGGAGTTGCTGCATCAATTACCACTGATGGTGAACTTCCAGGAGCAAGGCACCATGACGGGTTCCGTAGCAGGCGGGCCAGAAGCCGCCGCCATCCACGGTTACCAAAGCGGCACCCTTGTGCTGCTCAATGGCCGCAGACTGCCTTATTACGGCAGCCAAACCATCAGCGGTGAACGCGCCATCGTGGATCTGAACATCCTGCCCTTGACCGCCATAGAGCGCATCGAGATGTTGACCGATGGGTCCTCCAGCCGTTATGGCTCTGATGCGGTGGCTGGCGTGGTGAACATCATCACCAAAAACAATGTCCAAGGAACCCAAATCTCTGCACAACACACAGCGCCTCGTGGCGGCGTCGCCAGCGGTCGACAATTGAGCCTGTCTTGGGGGCAAGGCAAAACAGAACGTGACGGTTACAGCTTGCAAGCCCATTGGAGCGTTGAACACCAAAAAGCTTTGTTGGCGGGTGACCGTCCTGCCAGCAAAGATGCCCTTCACCGTTTCAATGTCAATGGGAAAGAATATTTCGACACTGTCGACTCGAATCAGTTGTTCAGTCTGTACGGTGCGCCAGGCTACAACGTGAGCACCAATGGCACCGTCCATAACACCTACTTGGACCGTTACGGTCGCTGTCCAACTGGCAATTACACCTATGCCACTTCGGCACAGACTTTTTGCTTCACAAACACGCAAGCGCTCTACACGGTTTACCCCGAAACAAACAAGCAACAACTCTACTTGAAGGGTGAAAAATTCATCGGCCAAAACTGGATTGGTTTTTCAGAACTGGTTTTGGGGCAATACACCCAAAACAGCGTCCCGAGCAGCTACCTGGAATACGACAACCTGTTTCCTGATGGCAGTGCGGCACTCATGACGGCCGAACCTTTGGATGTGCTGCGCCAGCGTTACCAAAACAACATGTTCCAGGGTGTCATCGGCGTGCGCGGCGATTGGGATGGATGGAACATCGTGTCGTCTATCTCCAAGGGCCAGCACAAAGTGGATCGCAGCTATGTTTCTGGCTTGATTGGCAGGAACCAAAGCCTTGAAAACCTGTCCTTAACGCCTGAAGAAACACAACAAAACCCTGCGCAATACAGCAGCGCAACGCTGGCCAAATTTGACCCTTACAAAAACCCAACCGTGTACAACAGTTACGGCGATTTGGGGCAAACCACACTGATCGCGATGGACACACTGGCATCGAAAGAGGTTTTCGAAACCGACCACGGCCCGGTGGCACTTGGACTGGGCCTGAGCGCACGCGCCGACAGCATCAGTTATGCAACCCGCACCGTGAGCACGAATCGCCCTGCTTTTTCCGGCAAGCGCCACAACATCGCAGTCTTTGGCGAGTTACAAGCGCCTCTGACCGAAACCTTAGAAGCCACCTTTTCTGGTCGCTACGATCAATACTCTGACTTCGGCGGCGTGGCAACAAGCAAGGCGGGCTGGAAGTGGAAAACCAACGAGAACTTCTTTTTCCGAGGCTCTGTCGGTAATGGCTTCAGAGCCCCAACGCTGGGTCAAACAACCAACCAAAGCTCCTACATCAGCAGCATCCAAGACGGTGGCAAATGGATTCCCATCTATTTCCAGGGAAACCCGGCTTTGAATCCCGAAAAATCCACACAAAAAAATCTCGGCTTCCGATTCGACCCATCTTCAACATGGTCCTTGGGCATGGATTGGTGGCAACTGCGGATTTCAGACACGTTCGGCAACATTTCGGCCGAACACATATTGAACACCCCCGCTCTGCGCAACCAATACCTCACCGACAGAAATGGCACGCTCGCCATTCTTTCCCCCAACAGCAATCTGGGACGCGCTCATTCCAGCGGCATTGACTACGACATCCAATGGCGCAAACCGACAGATTGGGGTGTTTTGCGCTGGAGCTTCAAAGGCACCCACTTCCTGCAATCAGAAAGGCAATTCTCCAACGACAGCCCCTTTGTCTCTGATTTAGGGCAATTCAGCCCACTGAGCTATGCGGTCACCCCTCGCAACCAATGGAGCATGCGAACGGCCTTGGACCAAGGCAACTGGAGCACTCACGCCACAGTCAATTACCGCTCTGGCAACACCGAAGCAACCAGCTTGGCCACCACCGACCAAGAAACCATTCCCTTCACACACAAAGTGCCAAGTTACTGGACATTGGATATCGGTGGCAAATGGACTGTTAACTCCCAACTCACACTGAGCATGGTTGTGAACAATTTGCTCGACAAAGAGCCCCCACTGCGCTTGCTGACTTCTGGCATCTTGCAAGGCGTCGACACCCGTTACGCCAACTACTACGGCCGCACCCTCAAGCTCAAAGCCGAATACAAGTTTTAAGCCATCACAAAGCGCCACAGCGCCAGCACCGCATCCCGCTCTGGCGCCAAGGTGGCCAAGGGCACATCGGTGGGTTCTTCGTTCAAACGTGCGCGGTGCTGCACCTTGCGCATTTCGCGATAGGCATTGGCCGCGGCCTGGCCCATGCCCATGGGCAGAAGGCCCACCACTTCGGCGCGGATGAGCAGGGCAATGTTGCCCACGTTGTCGGCCAGCGCCGGGTGGGCGCCGGTGTGCAAAAGCACCAAGTACTGCACCACGAACTCTGCATCGACCATGCCGCCGGGGCTGTGCTTGACATCGAAGCGATCGGCTTTGACCACATGGGCTTGGCGCACGCGTTCGCGCATGGCCACGATCTCGGCCTTGAGGCTGGCCGCATCGCGCGGCGCACCGATGACCGCATGGCGCACGGCATCAAAGCGCGGCGCCAAGGAGGGCAGGCCCAAGACAAAACGGGCCCGCGTCATGGCCTGGTGTTCCCAAGTCCAGGCGGTGTTGCTGCCGCGTTGCTGTTGGTAGTCGGCAAAGGCCTCAAAGCGCGTGACCAGCAAGCCCGCATTGCCGTTGGGGCGCAAAGCGGTGTCGATCTCGTACAGGTCGCCTTCGCCGGTCTTCACGGTCATCCAGCTGATGAGTTTGCGCACGAAGGCGGCGTAGATTTCCTGCGCGCGTTCGCCTTCGTCGTCGTACACGAACACGATGTCCAAGTCGCTGCCGTAACCCAGTTCTTTGCCGCCCAACTTGCCGTAAGCAATGATGGCAATGGCCGGTTCTGGCCGGTGCTTTTGCTTCAAGCGGTCCCAACACCAGCGGGCCGTCACACGCAAGACCGCATCGGCCAAGGCGCTCAAATCGTCGGCCACCTCTTCGACGGTGAGCACGCCTTCGGCGTCACGCGCCAAAGTCCGGAACTGCTCGGCATGGTGCGCCCGGCGCAAAAGGTTCAGCAAACTCTCTTCATCGTCTTCGCCGGTGCGCTTCAAAGCCGCCAAGCGGGCTTCGAGTTCGGCTTCAAACTCGGCCGCATCAAAGCGGGTGGTGAACAAGCTGCCGCCGGCCAACTCATCGATCACGCCGGGGTGTTGCAAGAGGTAGCGCGCTGGCCAACGCGCTGCGCCCAACAAGCGCAGCAAACGCTCGTGCACCGAGGGGCGCTCAAGCATGAGGGCCAGATAACTTTCCCGGCGCAGCAAAGGCTCGAGCCAATCGACCATGCGCAGCACCGCGTCTTCACTCACCCGGCCTTCGTTCAACCATTGCGCGGTGCGTTGTAAGAGGCGCATCAAGCGACCACGCGCGTCGTCACGCAAGGCTTGCACACGCGGGTTGCCCGGCCACTGCGCCAAGCGTTCACGCACGGCACCTTGAAAAACACCGAGCACGCCTTCGAGCTCAGGCGCTTCGCGCGAGCCGTTTTTGCCGTTGCAGCCTTTGCACTCCCGGTCACCGCCGAGCAAGGTGTCGAACTCTTGCGCCACCACTTCGCGGTGCGCGTCCAAAGCGGTCAAGAAACTGCAGGTGCTGGCGTGGCCCATGGTCTGAGCGATCCAGGCCAGGTCGTCGTCGCGCGTGGGCAGCACATGGGTTTGCTGGTCGTCCAGGTACTGGATGCGGTGCTCCACCTGGCGCAAAAACACATAGGCCGCGCTGAGCGCATCGGCGGTGGCCTGCGGCATGAGCCCCGCTTTGGCCACGCGTTGCAAAGCGTCCAGCGTGGGCCGGGTGCGCAGCTCCGGAAACTGCCCGCCGCGCACCACCTGCAAAAGCTGCACAGTGAACTCGATCTCTCGGATGCCGCCGCGCGAGAGCTTGACGTCGTTGGCCCGCTCAGGGTGCCCCGCGCTGCGCTTGGCGGCGTGGTCGCGGATTTGCTGGTGCAGGACCCGCAGCGACTCGAACACGTTGTAGTCGAGGTAGCGGCGAAACACAAAGGGCAACACCACGCCACGCAATTTGTGGGCAGAGCCATTGGTGACCGCGCTGCGTGGGGCCACGACGCGGCTTTTCATCCAGGCAAAGCGCTCCCACTCGCGGCCCTGCACTTGGAAGTACTCCTCCAGTGCCCCCAAGGACACGACGCTCGGGCCGGAGTTGCCGTTGGGCCTGAGCGCCAGGTCCACCCGAAATACAAAGCCGTGTTCGGTGGTGTCGCCAATCAGCGCATACACCCGCTTGACCAGGCGGGTGAAGTACTCCTGGGCAGAAATTTTGTTGCGGCCTTCGGCATTGCCTGCCGTTTCGCCGTCTTCGTCGTAGACGTAAATCAGGTCGATGTCGCTGGACACATTGAGCTCGCGCGCACCGAGCTTGCCCATGCCCACCACCCACAGCTCGCAGCGCTGGCCGCTGGCCGCAAGAGGCGCGCCGTGGACCGCGTCCAGATCGGCTTGCACTTGGCGTGTGGCCGCGTCCAGGCTGATTTCGGCCAGCCAAGTCATGCCTTGGGTGATGGTTTGCAAAGGCGCTTGCTGCGCCGCATCGAGTTGCACCAAACGCTCGAGCGTCAATTGGCGCAGCACGCGCAAGGCCGCGCCGGTGTCCAGGCCCTTGGCCACCAGTGCGGCCAAGCCCTCGGTCAGGCGTTGACGGGTGGGCTCGCCGGGGGGCAAAAGGGGCAGCCAATCGGCATAACGGCGCTGCAAGCGCTGCACCAAACGGGAATACGCCGCCACTTCGGGGAAAGCTTGTCCGTTTGGGGTATGAGCGGCCGCCAAGGGCTCACTGCGGGTCATAATTCCTGCCAACTTTCTGATTCCACCGTTTGTGCTGTCGATCCCCCAACACCCCCGCCTGAGCCTTGGGCTCAACCGCGCCATTCACGGCCTGAGCTGGGCGCTTTTGGTGCTGGGTTTGTTGCTGGGTTTGGCTTGGGGCGTCCTGCATTTGTGGATTGTGCCGCGAATCGCCGAGTACCGTCCCGCTGTGGAGCGCTTGGCCCAGCAAACCATGGGGGTGCCTGTGCGCATCGGTGCTTTGTCGGCGCAATCGACCGGCTGGGCGCCTTCGTTTGAGCTGCGCCAAATCGAGTTGCTCGATGCCCAAGGCCGCCCGGGCCTGAGCTTGCCACGGGTGGTGCTGGCCATCAGCGTGCGCTCGGTGTTGCGCCTGCGATTGGAGCAACTGGTGCTGGACAGCCCGGAGCTCGACATCCGGCTGACCGCAGACGGCCATTGGCAAATTGCCGGGCTGGAATTACCCTCCAGCGCCAAGGGTGACAGCGCCGGCGCCGACTGGTTGTTTTCTCAAAATGAAGTGGTCATTCGCGGTGGCACCGTGCGCTGGACCAATGAGCGGGCACACCTGCCGCTCCAAGCCATGTCGCGCGCTCGGCCCTTGGCCGCGCCCTTGAACACCGCCGCCGAAACGCTGTCGCTGCGCGATGTGGACCTGGTGCTGCGCAATGCCACCCGCTACCACGACATCCGGCTGGACGCGACCCCGCCGGGCAGCTGGGGCTCGCGTTTTGTGACCGTGGGCCGTTTCAAAAGAGGCCTCTTGTCCACCCACGCGGCCCAGTTTTCGGACTGGTCGGGGCAGATGTACGCCTACTTCCCGCAGGTGGATGTCTCGCAACTGCGCCGGCATGTGCAACTGGGTGCCGACATCGCCTCGGGGCAAGGTGCATTGCGGTTTTGGAGCGACTTTGAAAAAGGCCAATGGACAGGCGGCGCCGTTGACGCCGATTTGCACCAGCTGAACATCCGCTTTGACCCCGAGCACGCGCCCCTGGCTTTTGAAAGCATCACCGGCCGCCTGAGCGCGCAAGTCCTCCCCCAGCAACTCGATGTCGCCGTGCGCGGCTTGTCGTTTGTCAGCGCCGAAGGTCTGCGCTGGCCTGGCGGCAACCTGCGTTTGAGCTACACCCACGAACAAGTGCAAGCGCGCAAACCCGCGCAAGGCCAATTGCAAGCCGACCATCTGGATTTGCAAGCGCTGCGGGATGTGTCTTTGCGCTTGCCTTTGCCACAAGACCTGCACGAGCCACTGCAGGCCATTGCCGTGACCGGTCAAGTGGATACCCTGGCCGTCAACTGGACAGGCCCCTGGGACAAGCCGCAAAGCTACGACGTGCAAACCCAAGTGCAAAACCTGAACCTGCCGGCACAAGCCCATCAGTGGCCGGGCCTGGCGGGCGCCAAGGTTCAGCTCAAGATGAACGCCAGCGGTGGCGATGTGCAAGTGGACATGGGCGAGGGCGGGGCCATCACCCTGCCCGAACGGCTCGACGAGGCCACGGTGCCTGTCCAGCAATTGCATGCCCAGGCCCGCTGGCAGCGCAAAGACGGTCTGTGGGATGTGCCCCAATGGTCGCTGCAATTGAAAAACGCTGACCTGCAAGGTCAAGCACAAGGCCAATGGCACGCCACAGCGCAAGGCCCCGGGGTGCTGGACTTGCAAGGCACCGTGAGCCAAGCCAATGCCGCCCGCGTTCACCGTTACCTGCCCAGCTCGCTGCCCGCATCGGTGCGGCAATACGTGCGCGATGCGGTGGTCAAAGGCCGTTATTCGGATGTGCAAATCAAGATCAAGGGGCCGCTGGACCGCATGCCCTTTGCCAACCCCAAAGACGGCGAGTTCCGCTTTGCGGGTCGCCTGAGCGATGTCGAGTTCGACTATGTGCCCACTGCGCTCATGCCCCGGGGCAGCCTGCCTTGGCCCCGCTTGCAGGGCCTGAACGGACAACTGGTGTTTGACCGATTGGGCCTGAAACTCAGCGATGCCACCGCGCGCACGGGCGACGCCAAAAACGGCCTGCTGCTGAGCAACATTCAAGCCCAGATTCCGAACATGGCCGAGCAGGCCACGCTGGAGGTGTCGGCCGAAAACAAGGGCTCGGCCACACAAGTGCTGGGCTTGGTCCAAAAGTCACCCTTGGACAAATTGCTGGGCTCGGCCTTGCGCGATGCACAAGCCACGGGCCAGGTGCAAACGCGTTTCAAGCTCACCGTCCCCTTGTTGGCCACGCAAAACACCAAGGTGCAAGGCGCTGTGGTTCTGGGGGGCAATGACCTGCGCCTGATCCCGGCCCTGCCGGTGTTTGAAAAAGCGCAGGGCACGGTTCAGTTCAGCGAGTCGGGCTTCAGCCTGAGCGGCGTGCAAGCCCGTTTGCTGGGCGGCCCTCTGCGGCTGGAAGGCGGCATGCGCACCAATGCCAACGCCAACGAGCCGGCCCTGCAACTGCGCGCACAAGGCGAGATCAGCGCCGAGGGCTTGAGCAAGGCCCGCGAATTCCAACCGCTGGACATGCTGGCCAAACACATGAGCGGCAGTACCGCTTACACCGCCAACTTGGCGTGGCGGCAAGGCCAACCCGAGCTGACCATCCAAAGCCAGCTCGAAGGCCTGGCCCTGAAGCTGCCCGCGCCCTTGGTCAAATCGGCCAGTGCCGCCATGCCGCTGAGCATCCGCAGCCGCGTGCAGACCACAGGCGCTCATCTGCAAGACCAACTTCAGATCGAGCTGGGGCGCGTCGCCTCGGTCCAGTATGTGCGGGAGCTGTCAGGCCATGCCGCCCGCGTGCTGCGCGGCAGCATGGCTTTGGGCCACAACAGCCTGCCCCCCATGCCCGAAGCCGGCGTGTCGGCGATCGTGACACTGGACCAGTTTTCGGTGGACGATTGGCAGGCCTTGTGGAACGCCAGCAAAGGCGGGGACATGCCCTCGGCCGACCAGGCCACCGTGCTGGGCTACCTGCCCAGCCGCATGGGGCTGCAAGCCAACACCCTCACCGCAGAAGGCCGCACCTTGCACCAGGTGGTGGCCGGGGGGTCCCGCGAAGGCCTGAGTTGGCAGGCCAATGTGGATGCCCGCGAACTCAGCGGCCAAGTGGCGTTTCGCCCATCCGGCGGCGACCAACCGGGCTTGCTGTATGCCCGCCTGGCACGGCTGAACCTGCCGCCATCCACCGCGGCCGATGTGGAAAGCCTGCTCGACACGGCCCCATCCAATCTGCCCGCCTTGGACATCGTGATCGAACAATTGGAATTGCGCGACAAAAAACTCGGCCGCGTGGAAATCGAAGCGGTCAACAGCGAGCTGCAAAAGACCCCAGGCAAACCCAGCCGCGAGTGGCAACTGAACAAGTTCAACATCCTCTTGCCCGAAGGTGCACTGCACAGCACGGGCCGTTGGCTGACCGCCAGCCAAGGCAGCAGCGTGCGCAAAACCGAGATGAACTTTCGCATGTCGGTCCATGACGCCGGCGCCCTGCTCACGCGGCTGGGCACCCCAGGGGCCTTGCGCGGCGGCAGCGGTCAACTCGAGGGCAGCATCGGCTGGAACGGCTCGCCGCTGGCGCTGCATTACCCCAGCATGACGGGGCAGTTCGATGTGAAGATGGGCCGCGGCCAATTCCTCAAGGCCGATGCGGGTGCCGCCAAACTGCTGGGCGTGCTGAGCTTGCAAGCCTTGCCCCGCCGCTTTTTGCTGGACTTTCGCGATGTGTTTTACGAAGGCTTTGCCTTTGACTCGGTTGCCGGCCACGTCAACATCGACCGGGGCATGGCCACCACGCGCAACTTGCAAATCAAAGGCGTCAACGCCGTGGTGCAGCTCGATGGCTCGGCCGACATCGCCAAAGAAACCCAGCAATTGCGGGTGGTCATCTTGCCCGAATTGGACACCGGGACCGCCTCGCTGGTGGCTGGCATTGCGCTCAACCCCTTGGTGGGCTTGAGCACCTTCTTGGCCCAGTTGTTTTTGCAAACCTCGATCACGCAGGCCAATACCCAAGAATTCACCATCGACGGCAGCTGGACCGCGCCCCGCGTGACCCCTGTGGACCACCACACGGGCAAGCCGTCGCCCGCGACCACCAAACCATGAGCAACCAGGGCCCCCTTCGCATTGTTGAAGCCGTGCAAAGCTGGCGCAGCCGCTTGAACTCGGGCGACGATGGCCAGCCCAAAGTCTCGGGACGCCGCTCCTTGTGGGCCGCGCTCATGGCGCTCGTGGTGGCCGTGTTGGTGACCTTGGTGTGGCTGGCCGGGCGTTATGAAATCAGCCAACTGCAAGCCGAGCTCGAACGCGACAGCGCCGATGCGGTCAGCGACATCCGCATTGGCCTGTCGCGCGATGTGCAGGCCCTGCAAGCCCTGCAAGCCCAACACGTGACGATCAGCAGCTGGTCGGCCGAGGCCATGGCTTTGCTGCGCGACAACCGAGACTGGATGCGGCTGGAATGGCGCGACGCGCAAATGAACAGCCTGGCTTTTGTGGACTCCCCCCTGCGCACGCCCGTGTTTGAGCGCACGCCACGCGCCGACACGCTGGGCGAAGCCAACCAGGCCTGCCAACGTGCACGCCGCATCAATGGCCCTTCTTATTCCGCCAGTTATTACCTGCCGCTGCCCGATGGCCTGGGCATGGAGGTCATGGAGCTGTGCCTGCCGCAGACGCTGTCGGGCGAACTGGTGGGCTACACCCTCGTCACCTATGGCTTGCAACCGCTTTTGATCGAGCGCTTGGGCAACACCTTTGGTCGGCGCAACGAGGTGTCCTTCATCGAAGCCGATGGCACACGGCTGGCCATCTCGGGCATGCAACGAAGGGGCTTGCGCCTGTTCACCACCCAGCAACTGGTGGACCTGCCGGGCAACACGCTGGTGCTGCGCATGGACAGCCGACGCGGCGAGCCCAACCTGTTTCCGAATGTGCTGACGGCCTTGGTGACCGCCATGTCGATGGCGCTGATCACGGTGATGGTCTTGCTGGTCAAAGACTCGCGCAGGCGCTTGAAGGCCGAACGCGATTTGGCCGATGCATTGGCCTTTCGCAAAGCCATGGAAGATTCGCTGGTGACCGGCTTGCGGGCCCGCGATCTGGAAGGGCGCATCACCTATGTGAACCCGGCGTTTTGCGACATGGTGGGCTTGCCTGCCAGCGCCTTGATTGGGCGCAATGCGCCCATGCCCTATTGGCCCCCCGAGATGGTGGACGAGTACAAACAGCGTCAGGCCATTCGGCTGGCCGGCAATGCGCCGCCGCGTGAGGGCTTCGAATCGGTCTTCATGCGCCACGATGGCACGCGCTTTCCGGTGCTGATCATCGAAGCGCCACTGATCAACACGCGTGGCGTGCAAACCGGCTGGATGGGGGCGATGATCGACATCAGCGAGCAGCGCCGCGTGGAGGAAATGTCCCGCGCCAGCCAAGAGCGTTTGCAGGCCACCGCCCGTTTGGCCACCGTGGGCGAGATGGCCTCTTTGCTCAGCCACGAACTGAACCAGCCACTGGCGGCCATTGCCAGTTACGCCAACGGTTCGCTCAACCTGCTCAAAGACCCGGGCTCGCTGGCGCAATCGCAAGACGATGTGCACATGGCTTTGCGCCGCATTGCCGAGCAAGCGGGCCGCGCCGGGCGCGTGATCAACAGCGTGCACGACTTTGTACGCCGGCGCGACCAAGCGCGCGAGCCGGTGGCCCCGCATGCGCTGTTTGAGGCCATCTTGCCGCTGGTCAATTTGCAGGCGCGCAAGCTGCAAGTGCGGGTGCTCACCCGCATCGAGCCGCGCTTGCCAGCCGTGCTGTGCGACCGCACCATGGTCGAGCAGGTGCTGCTGAACCTGGCGCGCAATGGCATGCAGGCCATGGACACGCCCGACTGCCGCGACCGCGTGTTGGTGCTGCAAGCCAAGCGGGCGGCATCGAACGCCGAACAAGCGTGGGTGGAGCTGGCCGTGACCGATGTGGGTTCGGGCATCGCGGCCGACGTGGCCGACCAGCTGTTCACCCCGTTTTTCACCACCAAGGTCGAGGGCATGGGCCTGGGCTTGAGCCTGTGCCGCACCGTGGTCGAACAACATGGCGGCCATCTGGAGTTCGAGGCACAAGCGCCCAAAGGCACGGTGTTTCGCTTCACCTTGCCGGCCGCACCCGGCGATCTGCCACCCTCCGCAGGCAAAGCCTAAAATTTGGCCATGTACTCACCCCAAGACAGCACGGTTTACATCGTCGACGACGACGTCAGTGTGCGCGAAGGCATGGCCTGGTTGCTGCGCACGCGCCGCTTGCTCAGCGAATCGTTTGACAGCGCCGAAGCCTTTGCGGCCATGCTCGAGCAGGTCACCGAACAGGGCGCGAAACCGGTCGCCCAGGTTGGCTGCATCCTGCTCGATGTGCGCATGCCCGGCATGAGCGGCTTGGCCTTGTTTGAGCAATTGCTGGCCAATGGCGTGGCCAAGGCCTGGCCGGTGATCTTTCTGACGGGGCATGCCGATGTGCCCACGGCGGTGGACAGCGTCAAGCGCGGGGCATTTGATTTTTGCGAGAAGCCTTTTTCAGACAACGCCTTGGTGGACCGCATCGAGCAGGCGCTGAATTTGTCGCACGAGCGCCTGGCGGCAAGCCAACAACAAAGCCTGCTGCAATCGCAACTGGCCGAGCTGACCGAGCGCGAGCGCGATGTGATGCGCCTGGTGGTCGAGGGCCTGCCCAACAAACTGATCGCCGATCAACTGGACATCAGCGTGCGCACCGTCGAGGTCCACCGTGCCCGGGTGTTCGACAAGATGCAGGTCAAGTCGGCCGTGGAATTGGCCAATTTGTTGCGGTCCTTGGCATGACCGTTCGCCGTCTCACCAGCTGGTTGGGCCGTTCAGGTGCTTGGGGTGTGCTGGCCATCGCCCAACGCCGTGGGGCTCCCACACAAAGCGTTGGGGTCCTTGGCGCCGTGCTGATGGCACTGATTTTGGGGGCGTGCTCAACGCCTGCGCCCTACCCAGCCCGCTCAGAAAAACCCAGCACCACCAGCAACGCCAACATCACCGCCAGCACCAGCAGCGCCATGAGCACCCGCAACGATGTGGCCCTGTACGCCATGTCGCTGCTCGACACACGTTACGCCTGGGGCGGGCGCGGGCCGGCGATGGGCTTTGACTGTTCGGGTTTGGTCGCCCATGTGTACAAAGAGGCTGCGGGCATTGCGCTGCGCGGCACCTCGGCCGATTTGGGCAAGCGCTCGCGCCCCGTGGACACCGCCCAATTGCAGCCTGGCGATCTGGTATTTTTCAACACGCTGGGCGCACGTCATTCGCATGTGGGGGTGTATGTCGGCGGGGGGCGCTTTGTGCACGCCAGCAACGAGCGCACCGGCGTGCGCATGGACCACCTGAACAACCGCTATTACGCCAAGCGCTTTGAAGGCGGACAGACCTTGCTCGAATGAGCCGAGCTTCAGCTCAAGGCTTGTCCTTGTCGGAAGCATCGCTTGGGGGTGGTAATTCCCCTTTAGATCGGCCCGAAAACATGGTCCACCACACAATGACCACCAGCACCAGCAAGGCCAGCAAGGCTTCAAGCAAAATCAAACCCATGACAAACTTTCTTTTGTTGCGTTGGCCATCGGCTGGGGCCGCATGGTTGGTGGCCGCGATTGTAGGCACTCTGGCCGGTTGCGCCATGGCCCCCAGCCATCAAGGCTCTTGGCCTGACACCCCCACCAGACCGACCGCGCCCAACACGACCACCTCGGGCCCCATGCTCCCCGTGATCACCCAAGCCCAAAGCCGTTGGGTGCCGGTCGATTGGTCGGCCATTGCGGGGCTCGACCAAGACAACCCGCAAGAAGCCTGGCCCGCTTGGCAACAAAGCTGCCTGCGCCCAGCACCCGCCTGGAAAGGGTTGTGCCCTGCGGTGCAGCAACTGGCAGGGGCATCGGCCAGCGCACAGCGCCAATGGATGCGCCAAAACCTGCAGCCCTACCGCGTCGAATCGCTTGACCAACGCGCCGAAGGTTTGCTGACCTCCTATTACGAACCGGTGCTGAACGCTTCGCGCCAAGCGCGTGCGGGCTTTGCCGTGCCTTTGTATGCGCCGCCCACGGGCCTG
The DNA here is from genome assembly GCA_002255935.1 of Comamonadaceae bacterium PBBC2. Classification (GTDB taxonomy): domain Bacteria; phylum Pseudomonadota; class Gammaproteobacteria; order Burkholderiales; family Burkholderiaceae_C; genus Limnohabitans_A. The sequence goes on along the minus strand of NKIO01000015.1, from coordinate 23,344 downwards.
GCCCAGCGCAAGCCTTGGTTCACCCGCCAGGAAATGGAAACCCTGCCGGCTGCACGCGCTGCCTTGCGAGGCAAGGAGCTGATGTACCTGGCCGACCCGGTGGACGCGATGGTGCTGCACATCCAGGGCTCGGGCCTGATGAACGTGACCGAGCCCGATGGCCGCCAGCGCATGGTGCGCATGGCCTATTCGGGCACCAACGACCAACCCTACAAAAGCATTGGCCGCTGGCTGCTTGACCAGAACCTGATCCGCGATGCCAGCTGGCCGGGCATCAAGGACTGGATCAACCGCAACCCCTCACGCGTCAACGAATTGCTGTGGCAAAACCCCCGCGTGGTGTTCTTCAAGGAAGAAGCCTTGCCCGCCGAAAACCCGCCCGGCCCCAAAGGCGCACAAGGCGTGCCGCTCACCGCAGGCCGATCGATTGCGGTGGACCGCAGCAGCATCCCCTATGGCACGCCTGTGTGGCTGCGCTCGCAAGGGCCGGTGACCTCGCTGGACAAACTGGTGCTGGCCCAAGACACCGGTACCGCCATAGTGGGCGCGGTGCGGGCCGATTATTACGCCGGATCTGGCCCCGCAGCGGGCGAGCTGGCCGGTCGCATGAAGCAGCCCTTGCAGCTGTGGGTTTTGTGGCCCAAATGAACAGCTTGTCCTGCCGCCCTGGCTGCGCCGCTTGCTGCACCGCACCGTCTATTTCGTCGCCCATCCCCGGCATGCCCCAAGGCAAACCTGCGGGCGTGCCTTGCGTGCAACTCGACGACCAGTTGCGCTGCAAAATTTTTGGCCTGCCCAGCCGCCCTGCAGTGTGTGGCCAGCTGCAAGCGTCTTGGGAGATGTGCGGCCCCCATGACGACGGCGGGCAACACGCACGCCTTTACCTGACGCAACTGGAAGCGCTGACGCGCCCAGCTTAATGGGCGTGGCCAGTCACCTAGAGGTCTGACGACGCCCGCCCTTGTGGTTAAGCTGAACGCCTTGTTCTGATTCAACCTCGCAGGAGCTTTGCCATGGCGTTTGAGATCCCTTCCCTGAAAGACAGCGTTCACCCCGACGAGTGGCAGTTGCGGGTCGATTTGGCCGCTTGTTACCGATTGGTGGCGCTGTACGGCTGGAGCGATTTGGTCTTCACCCACATCAGCGCCAAATTGCCCGCCACGGTGGCTGGGGATGAGCACCAGTTTTTGATCAACCCCTATGGCCTGATGTTCGACGAGATCACCGCATCGAGCCTGGTCAAGGTGGACATGCAGTGCAACAAGCTGCACGACAGCCCCTTTCCGGTCAACCCGGCAGGCTTTGTGATCCACAGCGCGGTGCACGAGGCGCGGCACGATGCCGGCTGCGTGTTGCACACCCACACCCGTGCGGGCGTGGCCGTGAGCGCCCAGTCGCACGGCGTGCTGCCCATCAGCCAGCAAAGCACTTTTGTGCTGGCCTCCTTGGCCTACCACGGCTACGAAGGCGTGGCCATCCGCGATGACGAGAAGACACGCCTACAAGCGGACCTGGGCGACGCCAATTATTTGATGCTGCGCAACCACGGCCTGCTCACCGTGGGCAAAACAATTGCCGACGCTTTCTTGTCGATGTACACCTTTGAAAACACCTGCCGCATCCAGGTCGATGCGCTTGCCGGGCAAAGCGGACCGAAAGACCTGACGGCGGTCAACCCGCAAATTTTGGACGGCATCTCTCACGCCATGCGTGTGCAAACCGGTGGCTTGGGCGGGGCCTTTGTCTGGCCTTCGCTTCTGCGCAAACTGGCCCGTGAAAATCCAGGCTTTGATGTTTGACAAGGGCTTGTTGGGGTGTTCGCGGTACACCAAGAATCGCCGAACACAGTTCAGCTCCCACGAGGTATGCGAGGCCTTCGGTGACCTTTCTTTTGTGGGCGCTGAACTGTGTTCGGCGATGGCTCGATGACCCACAATGCCTGAATCAAGCGGCGCTTTGATGCACAAGAACACCTCATCGCTGCAACCCACCCACTTTCCCAAACGGACACTTCCCCATGAACCTCTTTGAACCCTGCCAAGTCGGCGCCCTGTCTTTGGCCAGCCGCATCGTGATGGCGCCGCTCACACGCAACCGTGCGCCCGGTGGCCTGGCCAATGCGCGCATGGCGAGCTACTACCGCCAACGCGCCAACCCCGCCACCGGCGCGGGCCTGATCATCACCGAGGCCACCGGCATCAGCCACCAAGGCCAAGGCTATGCCGATGTGCCCGGCATCTGGAGCGCCGAGCAAGTCGCCTCGTGGAAACAAGTGACCGATGCGGTGCATGCCGAAGGCGGCAAGATCGTGATGCAGCTGTGGCATGTGGGCCGCATTTCGCACACCAGCTTGCAGCCCAATGGCCAAGCGCCCGTGGCCCCGTCGGCCGTGACCGCCAAAGGCAAGACCGTGTTGCTGGTCGATGGCAAAGCCCAGTTTGTGGACGTGTCGGCACCCCGGGCGCTGGATGCCGCCGAGTTGCCAGGCGTTGTGGAAGACTACCGCCGCGCCGCCGCCAACGCGGTGGCTGGGGGCTTTGATGGCGTCGAAGTGCATGCCGCCAACGGCTATTTGATCGACCAGTTTCTGCGCTCGGGCAGCAACCAGCGCAGCGACGCGTATGGCGGCGCCATCGAGAACCGTGCCCGCTTTTTGCAAGAAGTCATGCAAGCCGTGGTGGCCGAAATCGGTGGCGGGCGCACCGGCATTCGCCTCTCGCCCGTGACACCCGCCAACGACGCGAGCGACGATTTGCCGCAGCCTTTGTTCGAGCAGGTGGCGCGGCAGCTGGCGCCACTGGGCCTGGCCTATGTGCACATCATCGAAGGCTCGACCGGTGGCCCGCGTGAGCACCAGCAAGGCCCAGCGCCCTTCGATTACGCCGCACTCAAAACTGCCTACCGCCAAAACGGCGGTCAGGGTGCTTGGATGGTCAACAACGGTTACGACCTGCCACTGGCCGAGCAGTCATTGGGCGAGGGCGCAGACCTCATCGCTTTTGGCCGCCCCTTCATTGCCAACCCCGATCTGGGTACACGCCTGCAAAAAGGCGGCCCCTTCAACACGCTGGACCGCGCCACCTTGTACGGCGGCGGCGATGCCGGCTATCTGGACTACCCGACGCTGGGTTGAAGCACCAAGCGCAGGCTGACCTGCAAACCCGGCCCCGATGCGGGGCGGCTCATGGACAGCTGCGCGCCCAGGATGCGGGCGTACTCGGACACGATGGCCAGGCCCAGGCCCGAGCCTTGTTTGAGCGCCTCGCCCGCGCTGCCTTGGGCCCAGCGCTGCAGGAGTTGTTCCCGCTGGGCATCGGTGACGCCGGGGCCGTTGTCGATGACCGACAGGCACACCGCACCCGCTTCGGGCTGGCTCAAGGCCACCGTCACATGGCGCGGGCCGCCATCGGCAGGCACGCCATAGCGCAAGGCGTTGTCGATCAGGTTGTCCAATGCACCTTCCAGCAACGCGCGTTGCGCCAAGATGACCGGCGCATCCAGCCCCTGCGCAAAGTCCACACCCAAGTCCACCCCCAGCGCATCGGCGCGGTGCAAATGGCGCATCAGGCTGTCGCGCACCACCTCGTCCAGCGCCAAGGCTTGGGGCTGCAAGACCTGCTGCGCCTCTTGGGCCAAGGCCAGGGCCAGCAACTGGTCGATCAGGTGGCTGGCCCGCTCTTGGCTTTGCGCGATGCTGCGCAACTGTTCGCGCCAGACCTGCGGGTCGGATTGGATCAGGCCATATTCGGCCAGAGCCCGAATGCCTGCCAAAGGCGTGCGCAGCTCATGCGCCACATTGCCCGCAAACTCTTTTTGCCCGCGCACGCTTTGTTCGATGCGTTGCAGCAATGCGTTGATCGATTCGCCCAGTTTTTGCACATCCAGCGTGCGGCTGGAAATGGCCAAGGGCGTCAAGTCACGCACATCGCGCTGCGCCACCGCCTGCTCCAAGTCCATCAAAGGCTGCACGTCTTTTTGAATGGCCCGGCGCAACCACCAAGCCAGCCAGATCACCAGCAACAACTGCGGCACCACCGAGATGAACAAGAGCCGCTGAAACAAGCGGTCTTGCACCCGGGTGGTTTGCGCCACCACCACCATGAATTTGGCCGGCTTGCTGCGCTCCAGCACAACGGCGCGCAAGCTGCGGTTCTGAAATGGCGTTTCGGTGAAGAACGGTGTCACCGCCGATCGCGCCCCCACTGGCAAAGACAAGCCCGCATGCCCGGCCAGCAAACGGCCGTCCTCTTGGTACACCGCAAAGTACAGGTTCTCGTTTTGGTCAAACAGCAAATTGCCCATCTCGACCGAACTCAGACCCAAGGTGATGCCGCCGTCTTCGGCGTGCCGCACATGACTGGCCACGGCATACGCGTCATCGAGCAAAGCACGGTCAAACGCCTGTTGGGTGAAATAACGCGCCACCGCCAGGGCCAGCAAAGCCCCGATCAGCCAGGTCAAAGCCAAGGGCACGATCACATGGCGCAGCAACTTTGCACGCAAGGTGGATGCGGCTTTCATGGGCGTGCCTCTTCCATCAGATAACCCAGGCCGCGCAAGGTGCGGATCGATGCGCCCGAGGGCGCCAGCTTTTTGCGCAGCCGCGAAATGAAGGCCTCCAGCGCGTTGTCCGCGAGTGCTTCTTCAAAGTCCGACAACTTGTTGGACAGGTCTTTTTTGCTCACCGTGCGCCCCGGCGGGCTCATGAGCTCCCACAGCACCTCCAGCTCACGGGCGGGCAAGATCAACTCTTGGCCGGCGATCAAAATGCGCCGTGCTTTGCGGTCCAGCACCAACTGGCCCACTTGGGTTTGGTCGTCTGCGCCTTGGCTGCGGCGCACCAAGGCGCGCAAACGGGCTTCGACTTCGGCCAACTCAAAAGGCTTGCCCAGGTAGTCGTCGGCCCCAGCGTCCAAGCCCGCAATGCGCTCGTCGGTGCGGTTGCGGGCGGTGAGCACCAGCACCGGGGTTTTGTCGGCCTTGGCCCGGCGCTCGCGCAGCAGATCCAGGCCGCTGACCATCTCGGCGCCGGGTCGCTTGTTCAGGGGCAAGTTCAGGTCGAGCAAGACGGCGTCATAGGGCTGCACATGCCACAGGTGCTGGGCCGTCGAACCATCGCCAGCAGCATCCACACGGTGCCCGGCATCGGTCAGGCTGCGCAGCATGACGGCTTGCAACACCGGATCGTCTTCCACCAACAAAATGCGCATGCGCCTCACAAGCTCCAAAAACAGCCGACCAAGTCAGGTCTTGGTCAGGCCGGTTCACCGATAAAGGAGCGATGAGCATACGACACTTGTTTCTTGTGGGTGGCCTTTTGGCCTGGGGCGCAGGCCCCGCAACCCTGGCGGCCGACGCCCCTGGCCCCATTTCCGGCCCAACGTCCGGCCTTTCCGGGGCGAGCGCTCCGGCCTCTTCTGTGCTGAGTTTGCAGCAGGTGCTGCAGGCGGCACGCCAAAGCCCTGAGGTTTTGGCCGCCCAGCGCGCCCTGAACGCAGCCCGCGCCGACGTGCTGACCGCCGACCGGGCGCCTGCACCGACCTTGTCTGCGGGCATGTCCTCCATCGATTTGCAAAACGGCGTGGGCAGCGGCTCCTACTGGTCGCAAAAGCGCGTCGACAAATCTTTGGGCCTGGACTGGACTTGGGAGCGGGGCAACAAGCGTGCCTTGCGCACCGAAGCGGCCGAGCGCAACGCCAAAGCCGCCCAGGCCGACAGCCAAGACGCCTTGCTGATGCAACAAATCGGTGCCCAAGCCGCTTTTTATGATCTGCTGGCCGCACAACAACGCCTGCAGGCTGTACAAGCCATCGGCCAAAGCGCGGCCCAACTTTCGCACAGCGCCCAGCTGCGCCTCAAAGCTGGTGATTTGTCGGCCCAAGACGCGGCCCGCACGCACATTGAAGCCGAACGCGCCCGCGCCGACGAGCAAAGCGCCGCCCTGGATAGCCAGCAAGCGGCTTGGGCCCTGTCGCAGTGGACCGGCCTGGCCGTGCCCGCAGGCGGCTGGCAAGTGCAAGGTGGCTGGCCTGCCAGCGCCCCCGACACGGTGCAAGCCGATGCTTTGGTGGAGGCCTTGATCGAGCAACGGCCCGACGTGATCGCCGCCCGCGAGCGAGTGGCCGCTGCGCAAGCGGCCTTGCAATCGGCCCAGGCCCTGCGCCAAGCCGACCCCAGTGTAGGCACCAGCTTTGACCACTTCCCCGGCACGTCCACGCGTTTGCTGGCCTTTCGCATTTCGATGCCTTTGAATGGTTGGGGCCGCTTTGACGGCGAGATTGCCCGCGCCTTGGCCCAAGAAGAGCAAAGCCGCGACCTGCTGCAAAAAACCTTGTTGCAAGCCCATGCCGACTTGGGGGCCCTGGTGCAAGCCTGGCAAACCAGCGCCCGCCGGCTGAAGATTTACGACGACAGCATCTTGCCGCAAGCCACGCGCGTGGCGGCACAGGCCGAGACGGCCTACAGCAAAGGTGGCTTGACGCTGACCGATTTGCTGGATGCCCGCCGCACCCTCAAGACCACCCAACTCGAAGCCTTGGCCGTGCGCAATGAACACGCCAAAGCCCTGGGCACCTGGCAGCTGCGCTCTGCAGCCCCCAGCAGCCGTTGAACCCTTTTTCTGAGCGAGACCTGTCCGTGAAAACTTTGCACACCCCCCTGGCTGTTGTGGCTTTGGCCGCCCTGACCTTGCTTGGCGCTTGCCAAGACAAACCCGAGCCTGTGGCCGCAGCGCCCCTGCCCATCATCCAGAACAAGCAGCTGCGCTACCCCGCCGGTCACCCCCAGTTGGCGCTGCTGGTGAGCACGGCGGCTGCACAGGTCAAAAGCGTCGAGATCGAGCTGCCCGCGAAATTGGTCTGGAACGAAGAAAAGACCCAACGCGTCTACCCTGCGTTTTCGGGGCGTGTCACGCGCATTGCCACCGATGTAGGGCAAGCGGTGAGCAAGGGCCAGGTGCTGGCGGAGCTGGCATCACCCGAGTTTGGTGCCGCCCAGGCCGACACCTCTCGCGCCCAGGCTGACGCCACCTTGGCCAAACAGGCCTTGCAACGTCAACGTGAATTGTTTGAAGCCGGTGTGGTCGCCCGCAAAGACCTGGAGCAAGCCGAAGCCGAAGCCGCACGCAGCCAGTCCGAACTGGCCCGAGCCCAAGCGCGCACCAGCCTGTATGGCAGCGGCGCTGGCGTGAACATGCAACTGGGCCTGCGCAGCGACATGGCCGGCGTGGTGGTCGAGCGCAACCTCAACCCGGGGCAAGAAGTGCGCCCAGACGGCGCCGCCGCCCCCCTGTTTGTGGTGTCCGATCCGAGCGTTTTGTGGGTGTCGATCGATACGCACGAAGCCGATGTGGTCGACTTGCGTCCCGGTGCACGCGTGACACTGCAGGTGCCCTCTTTGGCAGGTCAAAAATTCGACGCGACCATCTCGGCCGTGACCGATCAAATTGACCCCACCACCCGCACCATCAAGGTCCGTGCCATCGTGGCCAACCCCAAACGCCTGCTCAAAAGCGAAATGCTCGCTTCCGTGCGCTACCAGCGCCAAGTGGGAGACAGCATAGAAGTGCCTGCTACAGCGGTGTTCCTCAAGGGCAACCAGCACTATGTGTTTGTGCAAAGTCAGCCGGGTGTTTTTGAGCCACGTGATGTGAAGGTGGCCTACGAAGGTGCCAAAAAAGTACTGCTCAACGAAGGCCTCAAGGCCGATGAGCAAGTCGTCGTACAAAACGGTTTGTTGCTGGCACGCGAACTGCGCATCGCCCAAGACGCCTCTCACGCCAACGAGCCAAGCAAACCATGAAAAAGCTCATCCACTATGCCCTGAACCAGCCGCTGTTCATTGTGCTGGGCACGCTGCTGTTTGTGATGGCGGGCGTGATCGCCTTCAAAAACCTGTCGGTGGAAGCCTTTCCCGACGTGACCGATACCCAAGTCACGGTGATTGCCTTGTACCCAGGCCGCGCGGCCGAAGAAGTCGAAAAACAAGTCACCTTGCCTTTGGAGTCTGGCTTGTCGGGCCTGCCCAACTCGATCCGCGTTTTCTCGCACACCCAGTTCGGTCTGTCTTTCACAGTCATCACCTTTGACGAAAAGGCCGATGTGAACTTGGCCCGCCAACAGGTCAATGAACGCCTAGGCGCGGTGGACTTGCCCGATGGTGCCCAGGTGAACATCGCCCCCAATGCCACGCCTGTGGGCGAGATCATGCGCTACCGCGTTCGCGGTGATGGCCTGACCACCACCGACTTGCGCACCATCGAAGACTGGACCATCGAGCGGGCTTTGCGCCAAGTGCCTGGCATCGCCGATGTGGTCGCCATGGGCGGCTTCATCAAGCAATATGAGGTGCAGCCGGACCTCGACAAGCTGCGCGCCTACAAGCTGACCTTCCAAAACCTGCTCGATGCCCTGGGCCGTGGCAACTCCAACGCCGGTGGCAGCTATGTGGCGCAAGGGGCGCAACAGTTCGCAATCCGTGGCATTGGTCTTTTGCGTTCGCCCGAAGAAATCGGCCAGATCGTGCTGGGCTCACGCAACGGGACACCTATCCTGATCCGCGATGTGGCGCAAATCAAGATTGGCGCCGTCCCTCGCCTGGGCACCACCGGTCAAGACGAAGATGACGATGCTGTCATTGGCATCGTGATCATGCGCAAAGGCGAAAACCCCAGCGTGGTGCTCAAAGCCGTCAAGGAAAAGCTGGCACAGTTGAACGAGCGCGGCCTGCCACCTGGCGTGCAAATTGTGCCGTTTTACGACCGCACTTGGTTGATGAACAAAACCCTGTCCACCGTCTTCAAGAACATGGTGGAAGGCGCCGTCTTGGTCGCGCTGGTCCTGTACATCTTCCTGTCCAACATGCGCGGCACCTTGGCCGTGGTGCTGATCATTCCGCTGGCCTTGCTGTCGACCTTCATGGGTTTAAAGATCATGGGCGTGCCGGCCAACTTGCTCAGCTTGGGTGCGATGGACTTCGGCATCATCGTGGACGGCGCGGTGATCGTGATCGAAAACATCATGCACCGCTTGGCCGAGCGTGGCGAGGGCATGAACGAGAAAGAGCGCAAAACCCTCATCACCGAAGCGGCCAACGAAGTGGGGCGCCCCACGCTGTTCTCCATGCTGATCATCATTGCGGCGCACATCCCTATCTTTGCACTGCAACGCCATGAAGGCCGCATCTTCCAGCCCATGGCTTTATCGGTCACGGCCGCCTTGATCGGGGCTCTGATTTTCTCGTTGACGCTGGTGCCCCTGTTGGCTTACTGGATGCTGCGAAAAGGTTTGCCTCACGGCGACAACCGCCTGGTGTCATCGCTCAAAGGCTTTTATGCGCCCACACTGGATTGGGCCTTGCTCAACCGCCGCAAGGTGGTGGTGATTGCCTTGTCGGCTTTTGCGCTGTCCATTGGCGCAGCATCACGCCTGGGCTCTGAATTCCTGCCCGAACTCAACGAAGGCACGTTCTGGGTCAACTGGGACTTGCCGGCCAGCGTCTCGCAGGACGAGGCCAAGAATGTTTTGAAACTGGCCCGCAAAGCTTTGCTGACGATTCCAGAAGTGCGCACCGTGGTGTCCAAATCCGGACAACCTGAAGACGGCACAGACCCCAAAACACTGAGCATGGCCGAAGTGTTTGTGGACGTGAAACCTGCCGAAGAATGGCGCAAAGGCCTGACACATGACCAATTGATTGAAGAGATGGACCGCAGTCTCTCGGTCATTCCGGGGGTAGATCCGGCCTTCTCTCAACCCATCCGCGACAACGTGCTCGAATCGATTTCACAGATCAAGGGGCAAATCGTGGTCAAAGTCGCTGGCGACGACCTGACCGAACTGCGCCACCTGGTGGAGGCCATGCAGCGCGAGTTCAAGCAAGTCAAAGGCATTCAGCGTGCCGAAGTGGACCGCTTGGGCGAGTTGCCGCAGTTGGTGATCGACATCGACCGTGAACGTGCGGCGCGCTATGGTTTGAACGTGAGCGATATCCAGGACGTCATCGAGGCCGCCTTGGCTGGAAAAACGTCCACCCAAATCTGGGAAGGTGAACGCAAGTTTGCCGTGGCGGTGCGCCTGCCCGAAGACCGTCGATCGATCGCTCAGTTATCGAGCACGCCCATTGCCATTCCCAACGGGGGCTACACCACACTGGGTGCTGTCAGCGACATCCGACAAGCCAGTGGCGCCATGAACATCGCCCGCGAAGCGGGTCGACGGACCATGGCGATTGGCATCTTCATCAAGGGCCGTGACATGGGCTCGGTGGTGGCTGACATGAAAGACCGTGTGGCCAAAAACGTGAAGATTCCGGAGAACTACGCCGTCAACTGGTCGGGTGAGTTTGAGAACCAAGAACGCGCCATGCAACGCCTGAGCGTCGTGGTGCCGATTTCTTTGCTCTTGATTTTTGTCTTGCTGTTCGACGCCTTTGGCTCATTCAAAACGGCCGCGCTGATCCTGATCAACGTGCCCCTGGCCTTGATCGGCGGTTTTGTGGCATTGTGGATTTTCAGCATTCCTCTTTCCGTGTCTGCGGCCATTGGCTTCATCGCCCTGTCAGGTCAAGCCGTGCTCAACGGGGTGGTGATGTTGTCGGTGTTCCAGCAACTGCGCAATGCGGGCCTGAAAGTAGTCGATGCCGTCAAGGAAGGGGCCATGCAGCGCCTGCGCACGGTGTTGATGACCGCCATGCTGGCGGCATTGGGCTTGCTGCCCATGGCCTTGAGCCACGACATCGGCTCAGAAACCCAACGCCCCTTGGCGATTGTGGTGATCGGCGGCTTGATCACGGCGACACTGCTGACCCTGGTGGTGCTGCCGGTCTTGTACGTGGCTTGGTTCTCCAAAGAAAACCCCCAACCGGCCGATTGATCTGCCAAGATCCATGCGTGTCAAAGCCCCCATGTGGTCATGGGGGCTTTTTTTCAGCCCAAACCAATCGGCGCAGGCGCCCGCATCACGATCAGGCTGAACAGTTTTTCATACGCTTGCGTAGGGGCGTGGTGACCCGTGAGCGGGTCGGCGTTTTCTGCAAACGCGGCGTCCAACACGCGCCAATCTTCTTCGCTCAGGCAGCGCTCGGCCTCGGGCAAGATGACGGTTTCTTCCAGTCGCATGTGGTCCAAATAGAAGTCCACATACTTGTGAAAGGCTTCTTCAAATGCCTGGCGTCGGCTGGCGCCCAAAAGCTCCCAAGACAACAACAGGTGCTGCAAGTCGCGTGCCGCTTTCTCGCTGTACAGGTGATCGCGCTCGAGCTTGTCCACCGCGCCCATCACCTTGGGTGAGGCCTTGACAACCTTGGGAAACAGCAGGTTCGATTCCTTGGGGTGGTGCAGGCGCTCGGGAAATTCGTCGATGTAAAAAAGCATGGCCCGCACAACGTCGAAGAAGTTGCGCCGGTCGTCGCCGGGGCCGCGTTCGATCATCATGCGCATGGACTGCAACATGGCGGCCAGGCTGGCGTGTTCATCGCGGACGGTGGTCAAGCTGCTGTGCTTGTGCATGGTTCTGATCTCCAATTCAACGAAGACCAGTTTGCCGACAAGCGGGCTTGGATGCCCTGACTTGCGTCAAGACATCGTCAATGGCTTGGGCTCAGTGCTGGCGGGGTTTCCAGCGCTTGAGCAGCAGGGCATTGCTCATGACACTGACCGAGCTGAGCGCCATGGCGCCACCGGCGATCACCGGGTTGAGGTAGCCCATGGCCGCCAGCGGAATGCCCGCCACGTTGTAGGCGAAAGCCCAAAACAAGTTTTGCCGGATCTTGGCCACGGTGCGCGCCGAGATGTCGAGGGCATCGCCCACCAAGGCCACATCGCCCCGCATGAGGGTGATGCCTGCGGCGTGCATGGCCACATCGGTGCCATTGCCCATGGCCAAGCCCACATCGGCTGCCGCTAAGGCCGGTGCATCGTTGACGCCATCGCCCACCATGGCCACGATGCGGCCACCTTCGCGCAGTTTTTGCACCTGCGCCGCCTTGTCACCCGGCAACACATCTGCCAGCACTTCACCGTCTTCGGGGCGCAAGCCCAGCCTGCGGGCCATGGCCTCGGCTGCGGCTTGGTTGTCGCCGGAGATCATCACCAGTTTCAAGCCTCGCTCGCGCAATGCGGCCAAGGCTTCCTGGGCGCCCGCCTTGGGCTCGTCGCCAAAGGCCATGAGCAAGACGCCCTGCACCCCATGGGGGCCGCGCTCGGCCAGCGCCGACAAGGTGGCGCCCTGCGCATGGAGCCGTTGGATGTCTTCGGCCCACATGGCGCTGTCCATGCCTTCTTGCGCCAGCCAGCGCAAACTGCCCAGCAGCAGCTGGCGGCCTTCGACCCGCGCTTGCACGCCGCGCCCGGGCACAGCCGCCAAGTCTTCGGGGGCTTGCAGGTTCAGGCCTTGCGCTTTGGCAGACTGCAACACGGCGCGGGCCAGAGGATGTTCGCTGCCGCTTTGCACACTGGCCGCCCAAGCCAAGGCGGTGGCCGGCTCATGGCCCGGTGCGGGCACTTGCGCAATCAAGCGAGGCTGGCCCACGGTGAGTGTGCCGGTCTTGTCAAAGGCCACGGTCTGCACGCGGTGGGCCATTTCCAGAGCCTGGGCGTCCTTGATCAAGATGCCGTGCTTGGCCGCCACACCCGTGCCCGCCATGATGGCCACGGGTGTGGCCAAGCCCAAAGCACAGGGGCAAGCGATGACCAAGACCGCCACCGCATGGATGAGGGCGGATTCAAAGCTCGCGCCCATGAACAGCCATGCGCCCAAGGTCAACATCGCCACCACCAAGACCACCGGCACAAACACCTCGGCCACTTTGTCCACCAAGCGCTGAATGGGCGCCTTGGCCGCTTGTGCGTCTTCGACCAAGCGGATGATGCGTGACAAAACGGTTTCATGGCCCACCGCCGTCACGCGCATCAAGACGCGGCCATCGCCATTGATCGAGCCCCCCGTCAATGCCGCACCCATGCTTTTCACGACCGGCAGGGGCTCGCCCGTCAGCATGGATTCGTCGACTTGGGTCTGGCCCTCGATGAGTTCGCCGTCCAATGGGAAGCGTTCGCCTGGACGGACGGCCAACAAGTCCCCCACCAGAATTTCTGCCACGGGCACATCGACTTCGCCTTCGTCACTCATCCAGTGGGCCTTGTCGGGGCGCAAAGCATGCAAGGCCCGGATGGCCTCGGTGGTTTGCCGTTTGGCTCGGGCCTCCAGCCATTTGCCCAACAAGACCAAGGTGATGACCACGGCCGAGCCTTCGAAGTACAGGTGCGGTGCATGGCCCTCATGGGCGTTGAGCCACAACCAAACCGAGAGCAACCAGCCTGCGCTGGTGCCCAGCGACACCAACAGGTCCATATTGCCCGTCATGGCTTTGAGTGCATGCCAACCGGCTTTGTAAAAACGCGCCCCCAAGATGAACTGCACCGGCGTGGCCAATGCAAATTGCAGCCATGCCGGCAGCATCCAATGTTGGCCGAATGCATCCCCCACCATGGGCAGCACCAAGGGCGCTGACAACACCAAGCCCCAGGCCACCGGGGCAAAGCCTGCCGAAGCTGATGTGGGCGATGCGGTTTCAGCCGCTTCAGCGGTCAAAGGCTCATACCCTGCATCCCGGATCGCGCGGCGCAAATGGGTATCGGTCACGTCGGCCGATTGCACCGTGATGCGGGCCGATTCGGTGGCCAGATTGACGGTGGCCGATGCAACTCCGGGTACTTTGTTCAAGGCTTTTTCAACCCGCGCCACACACGAGGCGCAGGTCATGCCGCCAATGCCGATGTCGATCGTGGGTGCCTCGGGCTTGATATAAGTCATGTCTTGCAGTCTGTTATGGACTATGCTTTGAGCATACCCATGAGGGTTTACCTGAAAGTGACATCATGAACCAAATTTTCACGGTCGAAGGCATGACTTGCGGCCACTGCGAAAAAGCCGTGACCAAAGCTTTGTTGGCGCTCGACGCGCAAGCCAACGTGGTGATCGATCGCGCGCAAAACAAAGTGCAAGTAGAGTCTGACAAAACACGTGAAGCCTTGGCCCAGGCCATCGCCGACGAAGGCTACCGCGTCGCCGCTTGATTTTTTAACCTCAAGGAGTTTTCCATGACAACCAACATCGGTGGTGTTGAGCGCATCTTGCGCGTGGTGGGTGGCCTGGTTTTGGTGGCATTGGCGGCCACGGGTCAGGTGGGAGTGTGGGGCTGGGTGGGCCTGGTGCCGATCGCCACAGGCCTGAGCGGCTGGTGCCCGCCGTACAGCTTGCTGGGCATCAACACCTGCAAGAACCGCAAGGTTTGAGTGACAAGCCCGCTGCATGCGGGCTTCGTTTTTTGGGGCATCATTGGCGGCATGACTTCCATGCCACTCCTTCCCCGCTCTGTTGAGGCCCTGGTGGCCGGTCGCGCCACGCGCGACGGTGCAGGCGTGCGCCTGACCCGTGTGCTCACGGGCGAATTGCAACAACGCCTTGACCCCTTTTTGATGCTCGACCAATTCGGCAGCAACGACCCCAAGGACTATGGCGCTGGTTTTCCAGACCACCCTCACCGTGGTTTTGAAACGGTGACCTACATGATCGCAGGTCGCATGCGGCACCGCGACAGTGCAGGGCATGAGGGCTTGCTGCAAAACGGTGGTGTGCAATGGATGACCGCAGGGCGCGGTCTGGTACACAGTGAAATGCCTGAACAAGAAGAAGGCCTGATGGAGGGTTTTCAACTGTGGTTGAACCTGCCCTCACACCAAAAAATGTGCACCCCTTGGTACCGTGACATCCAAAGCGAAGACATTCCCGAAGTGCGCACCGAATCCGGTGTTTGGGTGCGTGTGATTTCCGGTCAAAGTCATGGCGTGCAAGGCGCCATGCACCGAGCTGCTCAAGACTACCCCACCGATCCCTTGTACTTGGACATCCATTTTTCAGACGCTCAAACTTTCACACAAACCATCCCCGAGGGGCACAACGCTTTTGTGTACGTGTACCGCGGCGCTTTGACTGTGCACAGCCAGGCCGGTGATGATACGGTGCCGCTTCAGCGCATGGCCATCTTGAGCAACGGTGGCGATGGTGTGGTTTTGAAAGGCGACGCGGGCACCAAGGCTTTGCTCATCACGGGCCAACCCCTTGTCGAACCCATTGCCCAATACGGCCCTTTTGTCATGAACACCCGCGAAGAGTTGATGCAAGCGGTGGAAGATTTCCAAGCTGGCCGCTTGGGATGATGAAGACGGCTTTGCCGATCTTTACAGTGGGGCGGTACTTCATCAACGGGACAGACACATGGGCCACTCACACTGGCGTCATCCCATCAACGAAAGGATGTTCATGAAATGGATCCGCACCCCCTTGATCGCTGCCGCTTTGCTGGCCGGTCTGTCTTCTTTGAGTTTTGCCCAAATGGGTCCCGGCACCGGCGGGCCTGGCCATGAGCACATGGGCAAAATGCACGAGCGCATGGCTCAGCGTCATACCCAGCACTTGGCAGAGCTCAAAACCCAGCTGAAACTGGACGCAACGCAAGAAAGTGCTTGGACCACCTTCAGCCAGTCGATGCAGCCGCCCAGCGCTTTGCCTGTTCGTCCTGACCGTGCCGCCATGGAAAAACTGAGCACACCTGAGCGCCTCGATCTGATGCAAAAACACCGTGCGCAAATGGATGCCCAAATGCAAAAGCATGTCGATGCCACCAAAACGTTTTACGGTGTTTTGAACACCGAGCAAAAAAAGGTGTTCGACACAGAAACGGCCAAGTTCATGGCTCGTGGTCACAAGGAACACCGGCACGCTCACTGACCTGCCAAAGTTGGTCATCGCAAGGCAGCCCCTGGGCTGCCTTTTTTCATCTTGACTTGCATCAAGTCTCTTCACTGCTTTGATCGTTAAGCTGTGGCCATGACCAAGCCACCTTCAGTGCACGCCAGCAGCCAAGCTGTTTTTTTACCGCCCGTATTGCCCATTGCCTATGACCAACCCTTGCAATGGTTGGCATTGGGTTTCAAGGACTTTGCAAAGTCACCGCTGCTGAGCACTTTGCATGGTGTGGTAATTGCAGCTTGGGGGGCGATCATGACTTGGGTCGCCCATGACCAGTTTTGGTTGTTGGCAGGTTGCTTGTCTGGTTTTCTGGTGATTGCACCCGTGTTGGCCACCAGCCTGTATGCCATGAGCCGGGCCATGGAGCGGGGTGAAACGGTCAACTATGCTTTGCTGTTCAACACTTGGACACAGTGGCAATTGCGCCTGCGCAAACAACCCGAAAGTTATTGGAGTTTGATCCGCTTTGGTTTGTTGTTGGCACTGGCCGCTTCGGGCTGGGTCATCACCTCGGCGGCTTTGATCACTTTGTTGGCTCCTGTGGCGATCCACACGCCGATGGATTTTGTCCAGCATGTGGTGCTCAACCCCAACCATTTCCTGTTCGAGTTCTGGCTTTTGATGGGTGGCTTGATGGCGGCGCCTGTGTTTGCGAGCAGCGTGATCTCCATGCCCTTGTTGCTCGATCGCAAGGTGAGCGTCTTGCAAGCGGTGCTGACCAGCTGGAAAACCGTGGTCACACACCCTTTTCAGATGGCTTTTTGGGCATTTCTGATCATGGGGTTTTGTTTGTTAGGGATTTTTTCCCTGTTTTTAGGTCTGGTCTTGGTCGTGCCCATGCTGGGCCACGGCAGTTGGCATGCTTACCGTCACCTGATCGATGCTTCTGGTTTGCAAGAGCGCATGTCCGCGCAAGGTGATCGCTGATGTGGGGCTTTAGCGAAGAACAGTTCGCCTGGTTTGGCCTGACCATTGGTGTGGGCGCATTCATGCTCTACATGTTGTTCATCATCGGACAACTTGCCTGGGAATCCAAAGCGGGGAAATTCGGCACTTTTGTGATTTTTCTAGGACTGGCCTTTGGCATGCTGGGCTTTGTCGCCAAGGGCATCATCCAATGGGTGATTGCGCGTTGATCTCGCGCTGGGCATAAAGCTGTGGATAAATAAAGGGCAAACCATGACTTATCCACAGGACCTGCGGTTTTTGGGAAGTTATCCAGTTTTCGAAGACAGCTCGGGACAGGGGTGGCCCACAAGCTTGAAACGACCGCAAATGCTTGTTTTAAAACAAGAAATTGTCCTTGTCCACAAGACGCTGCTTCCCTTATCTACTACTACTAATTTAAAATCTAAATCTATAGAAAACTAACAAATAACAAGTGCGCTGTTAAGATTTGCATCTTTCCTCCTCATTCGGCACCATGGGCTCCGCTTCAGACGTTCCTCTCTCTCAGTGTTACGACATCAAAAGCGCAGATTTGCCCTTGGTGGCTTTGCTGCTCAAAACCACAGACGTCAACGCTGTGCAAGCGGCCTTGAGTCAACAATTGGCAGAAAGCCCTGGTTTTTTTGACCATGATCCTTTGGTCATTGACGTGTCTGCTTTGGAAGCAGACCTTTCTGTCGACCATTTCAATTTGTCCGGTCTACTCCAAGTCTTGCGTCAACATGGTTTGGTGCCATTGGCCATCAAAGGTGCCAACAGCGCACTTTTGAGTGCTGCGCAGGGTCTCGGCTTGGTGGATGCGTCAGATGCCCGTGTGCGTCGTTCTATCCCTGTTGCTGAGGCTCCTGCTGTGGCACCGGTGGTTTCAGTGGCTGCTGCGCCTGCACCTTTGGGTGCCATGGTCATTGACAAACCTTTGCGATCAGGCCAACAGGTGTATGCCAAAGGCCGTGATCTGGTGGTCATGGCCGTGGTCAATCCGGGTGCAGAAGTGATTGCCGATGGATCGATCCACATCTACGGCAGTTTGCGTGGCAAAGCCATTGCCGGTGCGCGTGGCAATGCCAAAGCCATGATCTTTGCCCAATCGATGGAACCCGAATTGATTTCGATTGCCGGTGTTTATCGCACCAGCGAAAATCCACTCCCAGCCGAGGTGTCAGGCTTGCCTGCGCAGGTTTGTTTGCAATCAGGCCCTGATGGCGACAAATTGCTGATTTCACCTCTGAAACCCTGAACTAGCTTTTACCCTTGTCCAAGAAAGAAAACCCCATGGCAAAAATCGTCGTAGTGACTTCCGGCAAAGGCGGCGTTGGCAAAACCACGACCAGCGCCAGTTTCGCCACTGGCTTGGCCCTGAAAGGCTTCAAAACCGCCGTCATCGACTTTGACGTGGGTCTGCGTAACTTGGACTTGATCATGGGTTGTGAACGCCGTGTGGTGTATGACCTGATCAATGTGATCCAAGGCGAGGCCAATTTGAACCAGGCCTTGATCAAAGACAAGCAGTGCAGCAACTTGTTTGTGCTGGCCGCATCGCAAACCCGTGACAAAGAAGCCTTGTCGCAACAAGGCGTTGAAAAAGTCCTCAACGACTTGAGCGACATGGGTTTCGAATACATCGTTTGCGATTCGCCCGCCGGCATTGAGACCGGTGCCTTGATGGCCATGCACTTCGCCGATGAAGCTTTGGTGGTGACCAACCCCGAAGTGTCTTCGGTGCGTGATTCGGACCGCATTTTGGGCATGCTGGGCAGCAAAACCAAACGCGCCATTGAAGGCTTGGCGCCGATCAAGGAGCATTTGCTCATCACCCGCTACAACCCCAACCGCGTTGAAGACGGCCAGATGTTGTCTTTGCAGGACATCCAAGACATCTTGCGCATCCAGTTGCTGGGTGTGATTCCCGAGAGCGAAAACGTTTTGCAAGCGTCCAACCAAGGTACACCCGCGATTCACATGGCCAACAGCGATGTGTCTGAAGCCTACAAGGACGTGATCGATCGCTTCTTGGGTGAAGACAAGCCGATGCGTTTTACTGAAGCTGAAAAACCCAGCTTCTTGAAACGTCTGTTCGGAGGCAAGTGAACCATGTCCTTTCTTTCCTTCCTGCTGGGCGAAAAGAAGAAAACCGCCAATGTGGCCAAAGAGCGGCTGCAGATCATCTTGGCGCACGAGCGCAGTGGCCGCAATGCCGCAGAGCCCGACTACCTGCCTGATTTGCAACGGGAATTGGTCGCGGTGATCAGCAAGTACATCAAGATCAATCCCGATGACATCAAGGTCAATCTGGAACGCCAGGACAACCTGGAAGTCTTGGAAGTCAAGATCGAGTTGCCAGACGCACGTTGATCTTTTCACAGGCTCTGAGAGCCCATCTCAACAAGGCCACCGCAAGGTGGCCTTGTTCATTTCAGCTTTGCTGGAGTGAGGCCCACAGGGCTTGCGCCGCGAGCCTGTTGCGTTCTTTCACGTGGCCAAAGCCTTTGATGTTTTCGGCCACCTGCGCCACCTTCACGGCGTGTGCATGCGTGTCCTGGGTCAATGAAGCCAGCACATGCTCCACGTGCTGCATGTATTCACCGACCAAGGCTCGTTCATCCTGGCGCTCGCGCGTGTAACCAAACACATCGAAGGGGGTGCCACGCAAACCTTTGAGCTTGGCCAACATTTTGAAGGCCGTCAGCACCATCGGACCAAACTTCTGTTTGACCAGTTCGCCCTTGGCATTGCGCTTGGCCAGCAAAGGCGGCGCCAGGTGGTAATGCACTTTGAAATCGCCTTCAAAACTGTCTTGTATGCGTTCAAGAAATTTTGTTTGCGTGTGCAGGCGGGCCACTTCGTATTCGTCTTTGTAGGACATCAATTTGTAGAGTTGACGCGCCACGGTCTCACTCAGCAAAGTTTTGCCCAATGGGGCTTCTGCTGCTTTGACGCGATCGATGAAGCGGGCATAGCGCTGTGCGTAAGCCGTGTCTTGGTAATCGCTCAAGCGTGCGATGCGGTTTTTCACCAGATCATCCAGGCTTTCGCGTTTCTTGAACTGGATGGTTTGCGTGGGTTGGATTTTTTGCAGCAACACATCTAGGTGGTGCGCTGCGTGCCGACCCCATTCAAAGGCGGTCAGGTTGTTTTGCACGGCCACCTCGTTGAGCTCAATGGCACGCACCAAAGACTCACGGTGCATCGGGATCCAACCCTTTTGCCAAGCAAAGCCCAAGATCATCGGGTTCACATAAATCGTGTCGCCCATCAATTGTTTGGCCAAGGCATCGGCATCGAAAGCGCTGACCCCAGCCGTGCCGACTTGGCGGCTGATTTCGGCCAGACATTGCTCAGAGGGGTTTTGCCAATTGCCGTTTTTCACAAACGCGGCTGTGGGGGTGCTGCTGCTGTTGAGGGCCACATGGGTGCGCCCCTCGCGCATGCGCAGCAAGGTTTCTTTGGAAGCGGTCACGATCGGATCGCATCCCAAAATCACATCGGCCGCCGCCATGCTCACGCGGGTGGTGCGGATGTCGTTTTGGTGATTGGCCACCAAGATGTGGCTCCAGGTGGCACCGCCTTTTTGGGCCAGACCGGCTGCGTCTTGCGTGACGATGCCTTTGCCTTCGATGTGTGCGGCCATGCCCAGCAATTGACCGATGGTGATGACGCCTGTGCCACCCACACCGGCCACCACGGTGCCCCAGGGGTGGGTGGTGTCGGGCAGTGTGGGTTCGGGCAATGCGCCCAATTCTGCAGGCGACACTGCGGGTGCGGCTTTGCTGGACTTCTTCTTGAATTGACCGCCTTCCACCGTCACAAAACTGGGGCAAAAGCCCTTGAGGCAGCTGGTGTCCTTGTTGCAAGTGCTTTGGTTGATGGTGCGCTTGCGGCCGAGTTCGGTTTCCAGTGGCTCTACCGACAGGCAGTTCGATTGCACACCGCAGTCACCACAACCTTCGCAGACCTCTTCATTGATCATGACCCGAACCGCCGGATCGACCATGGTGCCGCGTTTGCGGCGGCGGCGTTTTTCGGTGGCACAGGTTTGGTCGTAAATGATGACCGTGGTGCCCTTGATCTCGCGCATCTCGCGTTGGATGCGGTCCAGTTCATCGCGGTGGAAGACGCGCACACCCTCGGCCAAAGCCACACCGTCGTATTTGAAGGGCTCATCGGTGACGACCACGATGCGTTGAGCCCCTTCGGCCTTCATGCTCATGGCAATTTGAACCACGCTGTGGCCCTCGGGGCGTTCGCCCACTTGCTGGCCACCGGTCATGGCCACGGCATCGTTGTAGAGGATTTTGTAGGTGATGTTCACACCCGAGGCCACGCTTTGGCGAACCGCCAGGATGCCGCTGTGGAAGTATGTGCCGTCGCCGATGTTGGCAAAGATGTGCTGGTCGGTGCAAAACGGTTGTTGGCCGCTCCATGGCACGCCTTCGCCTCCCATTTGGGTAAAGCCTGCCGTGCTGCGGTCCATCCACAAGCTCATGAAGTGGCAGCCAATGCCCGCCATGGCGCGTGAGCCTTCAGGCACCTTGGTGGAGGTGTTGTGGGGGCAGCCCGAGCAAAACCACGGTTGGCGTTCGGTGGCAGCACCCAGCAGTTGGACTTCCATTGCGCTTTCTTTGGCGTCCAAAATGGCTAAATGCGCGTCGATTTGAGCCGATGTGTCGCTATCAACGCCTAATTTTTTCAGCCGCTTGGCGATGGCCCGGGCAATGATCGCGGGTGTCAAATCGGCGTTGGCGCGCAAGAGTTTGCGTTCGCTGGGGTTGGGGTTGGACCATTCACCGCCCGAGAGGTCGCCATCGCCCTCATCGAATTTTCCCAAGATGTTGGGACGCACATCGTCGCGCCAGTTGTAGAGCTCTTCTTTGAGTTGGTATTCGATGACCTGGCGTTTTTCTTCGACCACCAAGATCTCGCGAAGACCGGTGGCAAATTCGCGGGTGGTTTGGGCTTCCAGTGGCCACACCACGTTGACCTTGTGCAAACGGATGCCCAACTGTCGGCAACGGTCGTCATCCAGGCCTAAATCCAACAAGGCTTGTCGGGTGTCGTTGTAGGCTTTGCCGCTGGCGATCAGGCCAAAACGGTCGTTGGCACCCTCGATCACATTGTGGTTGAGGCGGTTGGCGCGGATGTAGGCCAGTGCGGCATACCACTTGTAATCGAACAAGCGGGCTTCTTGTTCCAGTGCGGTGTCTGGCCAGCGGATGTGCACGCCACCTGGCGGCATGACGAATTCGGGCAGCACGATCTGCACACGCTCGGGGTCGATGTGGGCGGTGGCGCTGGACTCCACAATCTCTTGGATGGTTTTCATGCCCGACCAGATGCCGGCAAAGCGGCTCATGGCCAAGGCATGCAGACCTTGGTCCAAGATGTCTTGCACGCTGGCTGGGAAGAACACAGGCAAGCCGCAGGCTTTGAAGATGTGATCGCTTTGGTGCGCTGCGGTGGAGCTCTTGGCCACGTGGTCGTCACCGGCCACCGCCAACACGCCGCCCCAGGGTGTGGTGCCGGCCATGTTGGCGTGCTTGAAGACGTCTGAACAGCGGTCAACCCCTGGGCCTTTGCCGTACCAGATGCCAAACACGCCATCGAACTTGTTGGTGCCGGGGGGCGCAAAGCCCAATTGCTGTGTGCCCCACAAAGCGGTGGCGGCCAGCTCTTCGTTCACACCGGGTTGGAAGACGATGTTTTGGGCTTTCAGGTGGTCTTTGGCTTTCCACAGCGACTGGTCATAGCTGCCCAATGGGGAGCCGCGGTAGCCGCTGATGAAGCCAGCGGTGTTCTTGCCTTGCAAGGCATCGCGTTGGCGCTGCAGCATGGGCAGCTTGACCAGGGCCTGCACCCCGCTCATGAAGGCTCGGCCGACATCGAGGCTGTACTTGTCGTCCAGGGTCACCGTCTCCAGCGCTTGGCGGATTGAATCGGGTAATGGTGCGTTCATGGGGCGCGTCCTGCTTATGAAGTTCGAAGTCAGTGTAGTGCGCACCCGCTGACAGGTGCTTGCTTTATGTGACAGGATTTCCCCTATGATTTGAAAGAATCTTGCGCAATAATTGGTTTTATGGAAACGATGGATAAATTTGACTGGGCGATCTTGAATGAACTGCAAAAAGACGGCCGTTTGACGAATGCCGAATTGGCGCAACGTGTGGGCTTGTCGGCAGCGCCTTGCTGGCGACGGGTCAGGGCCTTGGAAGAATCGGGCGTGATCAAGGGTTACCGCGCCGAGATTGACCGCCACAAGGTGGGTCTGGATGTGTTCGCCTTTGTTCGGTTGGATGCCGAGCGCAACCGGGGCGATGTGACCCGCCAGCTGGAAGAGGCCATCCTCAAGATCCCGGAGGTCATTTCTTGCCATTACATCAGTGGCACCGGCACCTTTGAGTTGCAAGTGGTCAGCAAAGACCTCAACACCTTCAGCCAGTTTGCCCGCGATGTGCTGATCAACCTGCCCAATGTGAAAGACCTGCACACCAGTTTTTCATTGGGCGAGGTCAAGGCCGTGGGCGCTTTGCCCCTGAAGTCTTAGGGCGTGGACCCTTCTGGGGTGTGCCTGTAAAATCAGCAGATTCAGCCGA
>NKIO01000115.1 GCA_002255935.1 Comamonadaceae bacterium PBBC2 | reverse complement strand
CACTCGTCAGCGCCAGCGACGCCAGCACGGCGCCCACGTAGGCACCCGCGCTCGCCGCACCGGCCATGGCGCAGGCCGCAGCACGCGCACCGCTGGCCGTCTTGCCCTGCCCCACCGCATGCTCACCCACCGCCACCAGCGCTCCCACGCGCTTGGAATACACCGTCTTGTAGCAACCCGAATTCATCACGGACTCCCTGTCAAACAACTGCAGGGATGGTCCCAGTTAGCGCCCATGGGGTGTCTTAAGTATTCATAAGCCACTCGTTCACAGATCGCCCATGAGGCCTCAGCGGCGCACTTCGTAGCACAATTTCACGTTTGGATCCAAGGTGCGCTCGCACAGGCATTCGACGAGCTGGCGCGCTTCTTCCGGGCTGCGATCCAGGCCCAGCTCTTCCGCCGTGCACAGCTCGGGCGTCTTGGGCTGCAAGCCGGCCTGCGCCGACCAGCGGATGGGCTTGTCGCGCTCCCAGGGCGGGCGCGGCAAAGGCTTGGGCGGCTCGGGGCGATGCGGATCGCCCGCCAGGATGTTGCCGCTGAGCACCTCGCCGGCCAGCACATAGTTGGAGGCCAAGCCACCGTTGGCGCCGTTGCTCAAGAGATAGTTCACATCGACCGGCTTGCCCATGCCGACGCCCGGGGTCTGGAAGTTGGCCAGGCTCTGAGTCAAACCCAGGGTCTCACTGCCCACCAGGCCCTGCAGGCTGCCGGGTTTCAGATCGGCGCGCACGCCGCCGTCGTAGATCTTGTCAGCCACCGTGGAGCCGACGATGGTCAGGCGCTTCGGATCGATGCTGGCCTGCGCCGTGAAACCGCCTGAGGCGGCCAGCTGGTAGTCTGACCAACGCCCCGTGCCATCGATATAGCGCAGCTGCGCCGGGTCGATGCTGACGGGCAAATTGCGGCCGGCATTGGGCGACGCAAACTGGCCCGTACCCTGAAGCTGCAAGGTCTCGCCCGCGAGCACACCCTGCAAGTCTGTGGCCAGCACCGCCGTGAGGGCATTGCCGTCGTACACCTTGTCAGCGGCGGTGAACACCGCACGCACCGCCTTGGGAAGAATGGTGCCGGTGGCCGACTGCGTGGTGACCGCGTAATTGGCTCCGCTGTTGTCGTCCTGGATCGCATAGCTCGACACCAGCAGCGTGCTGCCACTGGCACCCAAGACATGGGAACTCTGGAAGCTCTGGCTTGCCTGGGCCGTATCCGCGCCCACCAGGCCGCGGATGCTGACCTGGCCCGTGGACGCGGTGCTGCCGTCGTAGGTCTTGGTGTCGGTACTGGCCGTCAGCGTCAGCGGCGCTGGCGTGATGGTCAACTCGCCGCTGCCGGGTGCGACAAAGTAGTTACCAGCCAGTTCGGGGTTGGCCAGGGCGGCGGTGAAGGCATAGCGCCCGGCATTGCGGGCATTGACGGCATCGCCCGAGATCGCCGCGCCGCCGATCGAGGCCAAGGTGTCGCCGTTCTTCAAACCGACGGCGCTCACCTGCCCGGGCGAAATGGTCGACACCAAGCCGTCGTACATCTTGCTCAGGGAACTCGCCTGCAGATAGAGCGGCGCCGCATCCACCAGATAGGTCATCACCTGGGTGGTGACCCCGAGGAAATTGCCGAGCGACAGGCTGGTGCCGCTGTTGCTGTTGGTCACGGCACCGGCATAGCCGCCACGGCTGGACAGCACCGAGACTTGCGACAGCGTGGGTGTCACCTGCAACAAACCGCCCAGCCCATCGGAGAAGGTGTAGCGCAGTGCGCCGGTGCTGAGGTTGGTGGAGGCCAGTGGCCGCGGTGCGGTTGGCAGGGTTTCCGTGCCTGTCAGGGTCATGCGAATGATGGTGCGGCCATCGGCGGCCAGGTAGCGCACATTGTTGGTGTCCAGCGCAGGCATCACATCGCCAAGCGCCCCGTAAACCGTCGACACGTCTTTCATCGGCACCAGGGCGGTCTGCGCCGGCACGATGGTGAAGAGGCGGCCCGGGACCGTGTCGATCTCGTAGTTGCGCGACCAGCCCGGTGTCGCCTCGGAGATCAGGTACTGCCCGGCAATCTCACCGGCTGCGCGCCTCAGGGTCGGCAAGACGATGCGGCTGCTGTCACCCGCAATGCTGCTGGTGTCACCGTTCTTCAGGCCGGTGAACAAACCGGTCAGCGTCGGGTCGGTCTCTGTCAGCAGCTTCATATGGGCCGTGGGCAGGAAGCTGAGTCGGGCCTTGTTGATGGTCAAGGTGCCCGGCGTACTCGACCAGACGATGCGGTAGTTGGGCGCGCTGCCGCCTTGGCCAGTGATGTCATACACACCCGCATCGGCGGTGCGCAAATTGGCCAGATAGCCCGCGCTGCTCAAACGGGTGCCGGTCACCGCGGCATCTCCCAAGGTCTCGCCGGCCACCAAGCCGCTGGCAGAGAGGGTCAAGGGACGAACCTCCCCATAGCCCGTGACGGAGTTGTCCGCTTGCAAGACCAGGTCGCGTTTGAGAATGCTGGCCTCGGTCTGCAAAGTTCCCGTGCTGGTCAGACGGTAATCGTCCCAGCGGCCGCTGCCATCCTGCCGTGTCAGCTGCGCCAGGTCGGCCACGGTCACCGTGCGATTGGCCCCGGCGTTCTTGTTGGCGAACACACCCGTGCCGCTGAGGCCCAGCGTGTCGCCCGCCACCAAGCCGTCGAACACCCCGCCGCTGATGCGGGCCTGGGTGTTGCCGTCGTACACCTTGTCAGCCGCTTGCAGCCCGATCAGGGCCAGGTCTTTCTTGCCGATCTGCAGCGCCGCATTGCTGATCGTGATGTTGTAGTTGGCGCGATCCGCACCACTCAAGCTCAAGTCAGACTGATAGCTGCCGGCATGAAGCCCTCGGGCCTCACCCGCGATGCGGATGTCATCGCCCGAGACAAAGCCTTGGCTGCGGGCCGCTTCCTGCACTTGCACCTGGCCGTTGTAGGTCGTGCTGCCTGCCACCGCAGAAACGCTGGCATTCGCCCGCGCAATGCTCAGATCGGCATTGTTCAAGCTCACGTTGTAATTGCGCGCGTCGCTTCCCGACACGCTCAGGGCCGAGGCGTAGACCCCGGCATTGCGAGCGCTGGCCAGGCCCTGGATCTGGATGTCGTCACCCGGCAGGAAGCCTGTGCTGAGCGCAGCGTTCTGGACCTGCGTGAGTCCGTTGTACGTCACGGCCGTCGGCGTGGCCGTCACCGTGGCGGATGCGCGGCCAATCGCCAGGTCAGCGTTCGTGATCGACACGTTGTAGTTGCTGGCATCGCCGCCGCTGACACTCAGGTTCGATGCATACAAACCGGCATCGCGGCCACTGGCGAGCCCTTGGACCTGGATGTTGTCACCGGGCAAGAAGCCGCTCAGGGTCGCCGCATTCTGCTGTTGAACACTGCCGTTGTAGATGCGGCTGGTGCTCGAACCGCTGACCGAAGCCACAGCTCGGGCGATGAGCCAATCGGCATTGGTGACCGTGACGTTGTAGTTGCCTGCATCAGCGCCGCCCACCGCCAAGGACGAGCTGTAGACCCCGGCATTGCGCCCCGCGGCCAGGCCGCTGATGGTGATGTCGTCACCGACCCCAAAGCCCTGGGTCAGAGCCGCACCCTGTGTTTGGGTGGCACCGTTGTAGACCACGCTGCCCGCCACGCCGCTCACCGACGCCGATGCGCGGGTGATCAGGAGATCGCCATTGAAGAAGCTGGGGGTGTAGTTGCTGGCATCGGTGCCGCCCAGGGTCAAGGACGAGCCATACAGCCCCGCATTGCGGCCGCTGGCGAGACCACCCACCGTGACCTGGTCGCCCACGATGAAGCCGCTGGTCTGTGCGGCCGATTGCTGCTGGACCTGGCTGTTGTAGCCCAGGGTGGTCGGCGTGGCCGAAACGGTGACGGCCTTGGGCGTGATCACACCGACAGCGCCTTGTGCCGTCGACGGCAAGCTGTAGTTGCGGGCATCCCCCACAGTGATCTGCACCTGGGAGGGCGAGATGCTCGCAGTCACCAGGCCCGGCGCTGTCACCAGGTTGTCGCGCACGTTCTTGCTCACATACTGTCCTGCCACCGGCAGGCTGGGATCGGCAAAGCTGATCACAGCCGCCTCGCCGGAGGCCAAACCACCGACCTGGAAGTTGGCGGCATTCAAGGCGGCATTGAGATTGCCGTCGTAGACCTTTCGTGCCTCCCCGGTGATCACGGCCGTCAAGGCCGCCGGCGTCACCACCGCCTCATTCACGCCCGCCACATGCTGGGTCAGGTCGGGCTGCGCATAGTTGCTGGCCAGCCCGCCTGCCGCGCCGCTGGCCCCGCTGCCATCGAGCAGCGTGACCGCATTGACAAACCCGGCCGATGCAGTGGCTTCGTAGGCATTCTTGCTGTGAACCGTAGCCCCGGAATAGCGCAGGCTTTCGCCACTCACCAGCCCACCAATTTGCAGCTGGCCTGCTGCCAAGTCACGGGAACCATCGTAAGACTTGTTGCCCGACAGAGTCACCGTCCGGGCCGTCACGCTGGCTTGGTTGCCACCGGTCGATGCACTTGCAGTGACGGCCGCGCTCAAGGTGGGGGTGGTGTAGTCCGAAGCCAGGCCCGTCCCATCCAGCAGCGTGATGGCACTGATGTACTGTGCACTCGTTCCGGCACTCACGTTCTTGCCATTGGCGCGCGCGCCGCTGTAGTTCAAGGTCTGGCCACCGATCAGGCCGCTGATGCTGACGTAACCCGTCATGTCAGTGCTGCCGTCGTAGGTCTTGCTGGCCGTCAGCGTCACCTGCTTGGGATCGACAAAGAGGCGGGCTGTCGGTGTGGCAGGCGAGCTGTCGATCTGAACAAAGTTGTTGCCGCTCAGGCCGTACGCATAGCCCGAGGCATAACCGTTGCCCACCGTGCCCACATGGCGAGGCGTACCGTTGGCTGTCGGCTGGGTGACGGTCAAATCATCGATCAGCGCTGCCCGGGTGACTTGGTAGGCATTGCTGCCGGCCACCACCGTCTCGACGATGGCGCTGCCGCCGCTCTGGTTGGCCGCC
>NKIO01000014.1 GCA_002255935.1 Comamonadaceae bacterium PBBC2 | reverse complement strand
ACACGGTGCCACGCTTGCCTTTGTCACGACCTGTGATGACGATGATTTCGTCGCCTTTGCGAATCTTGTTCATGGCGCGTCCTTACAGTACTTCAGGAGCCAAGGACACGATCTTCATGAACTTCTCGGTACGCAGTTCACGCGTCACGGGGCCGAAGATGCGGGTGCCGATAGGCTCCAACTTTGCGTTCAGCAACACTGCAGCGTTGCCATCAAACTTAACGAGCGAGCCATCGCCACGGCGGATGCCCTTGGCTGTACGAACGACCACTGCACTGTAAACCTCGCCTTTTTTGACGCGGCCACGCGGAGCGGCTTCTTTGATGCTCACCTTGATGATGTCGCCAACACTTGCATAGCGACGCTTGGACCCGCCGAGCACCTTGATGCACAGCACGGACTTAGCGCCGGTGTTGTCGGCCACATCCAACCGAGTTTCTGTCTGGATCATTTCTTTATTCCCAACTTGTATCCCTTGCACAGCAGCGAAAGCCACTCCACAGGAATCAGTCTTGGACCCGTCATTCACACCGCGAACCACTCGCAGCGCTTCAGTTTGGGCAGATACTTACGCCTTTTGCAAAGCGAAGCCCACGATTGTGTCAGATAAAAACAGGGGCGTCAACATCTTTTGCAAAGATTTTTACAGGATCGGTGAATTGACAGAGCTTCGCTTGCGGTTTTTGGCCCTCCTCGCACCTGAAAATTGATTTTTTGGCCTCAAGTCGCCCAATTGCGGGATCTGTCCACCGCCTGACGCCACCGTGCTTGCCGGTCTTGGCGTTGCGTTGCCGTCCATTGCGGCTCAAATCGGCGCTCCTCTTGCCACTGGGCCGATATTTCTGCCGCCCCAGACCAATAGCCGGTGGCCAAGCCTGCCAAATACGCCGCACCCAAGGCCGTGGTTTCAGTCACTTGGCTGCGCACCACCGGCACCCCGAGCACATCGGCCTGAATTTGCATCAGCAAATTGTTGCGACAGGCCCCGCCATCCACCCGCAGTTCTTGAAGGGGCAAACCACTGTCTGCGCTCATGGCATGGAACACATCGGCCGTTTGCAAGGCAATCGCCTCCAGCGCGGCACGCGCTATGTGCGCACGGCTCGTTCCTCGCGTCATGCCCAGCAAGGTGCCACGCGCCTGGCCGTCCCAATCGGGCGCCCCCAATCCGGCAAAGGCCGGCACCAAAAAGACATCACCCGTGTCCGGCACACTGGCCGCCAAGGCTTCGATCTCTGGCGCGCTTTGGATGATTTGCAAACCATCGCGCAGCCATTGCACCGTGGCACCGGCCATGAAGACGGAGCCTTCCAAGGCATAGGCCCGGGCCCGTTCGGAGCCTTCAGGGCCTTGCCATGCGGCTGTGCTCAGCAGACGGTGGCGGCTGACAACCGGTTGGTCGCCCGTGTTCATCAGCATGAAGCACCCCGTGCCGTAGGTGTTCTTGGCCATGCCCGGCGCAAAGCAAGCCTGCCCAAACAAGGCCGCTTGCTGGTCCCCTGCCCAACCCGCAATCGGCACGCTTTGGCCCAGCAGGGCAGCATCGGTCTCGGCCAACACGCCGCACGAAGGAATGATGCGCGGCAACACCGAGGCCGGAATGTTCAACAGGCTCAGCAATTGAGGATCCCAATTGCCCGTCTTCAAATTAAAAAGCATGGTCCGCGACGCGTTGCTGGGCTCGGTGGCGTGCACACGGCCGCCCGTGAGCTTCCAGACCAGCCAGCTGTCGACCGTGCCGAAGGCCAACTCGCCACGCTCAGCCCGCGCACGGGCGCCAGGCACATGGTCGAGCAACCAGGCCAGTTTGGTGCCCGAGAAATAGGCATCCAACACCAAGCCTGTTTTTCGGGCGACCAGGTCCGCCCGGCCTGCCGCCCGCAGGGCTTCGCAGTGCGCCACCGTGCGGCGGTCCTGCCAGACGATGGCCGGGGCCACGGGCTCTCCGGTTTGCCGGTCCCACAACACCGTGGTTTCACGCTGATTGGTCAGGCCGATGGCCCGCAATTGACTGGCGGTGATGCCACCTTTGGCCAAGGCCTCCTGCATCACGGCCAGCTGGGTATGCCAGATTTCATTCGCGTCATGCTCAACCCAGCCCGGCTTGGGGAAGTGTTGCGCGAACTCGCGTTGCGCCATCGCCACCGGCTGTCCAGCGCGGTCAAACACCACCGCCCGCGAGCTGGTGGTTCCTTGGTCGATTGAGAGGATGTAGTCCATGCCGTGAAGGCTAACGCAAACTCAGAGCCGCAAACAGCGACAATTCCCGAATTGCGTTTTCATCACAGACACCCTAGAGACACATGGTCATGAGCACACCTACACAGCACATTGCATTCATTGGCGGCGGCAACATGGCCAGCGCCATCATTGGCGGCTTGATCCGCCAGGGCATGAAGCCTGAACAGATCACCGTGGTGGAGCCCTTTGCCGACACGGCCGCCAAGCTGCTGGCGGACTTTGGCATCACGGCACTGCCCACAGCTGGCCCTGCTTTGTCTCAAGCCGACCTGGTTGTTTGGGCCGTCAAGCCCCAAGTATTCAGCGGGGCCGCAGCGCCCGTGATGCCCCACACCCGCCAAGCCTTGCACCTGTCGGTGGCTGCCGGCATCCGCACCGACAGCATTGGCCGCTGGGTGGGCACCGAACGCGTGGTGCGCTGCATGCCCAACACGCCTGCACTGGTGGGTCAGGGCATGACCGCGCTGTTTCCCTGTGCCAGTGTCACGGCAGCCGACAAACAACTGGTGGAGCAAGTCATCGGCACCACGGGGCAATACCTGTGGGTTGCAGAAGAGTCCCAACTGGACGCGGTGACGGCCTTGTCGGGCTCAGGTCCGGCCTACGTGTTTTACTTCCTGGAGGCCATGACCGAAGCCGGTGTGGGCATGGGCTTGAGCGCGGCACAAGCCTACCAACTCGCGGTGGCCACATTTTCGGGTGCATCGTCATTGGCGGCAGCATCGAGCGAATCGCCCGAAGTGCTGCGCCAGCGCGTCACCTCCAAAGGCGGCACCACCTACGCAGCACTCACCGCCATGGAGGCGGCAGGCATCAAACCCGCCTTCATCAAAGCCATGCAAGCCGCTCAGGTGCGGGCTGGCGAGTTGGGCGACGAGTTCGGCAAAGCCTGATTCCCCAGCGCCCTTCAAGGGCACCCAAGACACCCCCGCACAAGGGTAAACACCGATTTCTGTACGAGCCTGTACATTAATAAAATCTTTATGTACCAAAACGTACATTAAAGATTTTCAAAGGATCTCGGGTGTTCAAAGTCGTCTTCCACCGCTTGTTGATGTCGGTGCCTTTGGTGATCGTGGTCACGTTGCTGACCTTCGTTCTCAACAGCCTGGCCCCGGGTGACATGGCCATGACCATCTTGGGCGCTGACGGCACGCGCGAGCAGTACGAGGCCCTTCGCATCGAGCTGGGGTTGGACAAGCCCTTGTTGCTGCAATACCTGTCTTGGCTCGGTCAAGCGGTGCAAGGTGAATTGGGTGTCTCGCACTTCACCAAGGAAAGCGTGAGCTCATTGCTGAACCCACGCTTGGGCGTGTCGGTCTCCATCATGGCGGGGGTGTTGGTGGTCTGCCTGAGCTTGGGCTTGGCATTGGGTGTGGCCAGTGCCCTCAAAGGCGGCTGGGTCGGACGTGCCATCGATGCCTTTTCGCTGATCGGCCTGATCTTTCCCTCCTTTTGGCTGGCCTTGGTGCTGATTTCTGTTTTTGCCGTGACCCTGCGCTGGCTGCCAGCCACAGGCTATGTGTTTTTCAGCGAAAGCCCCAAAGACTGGGCCTTGAGTCTGGTGCTGCCCATCTTCTCAGTGGCCATGTACTCGATCACCAGCATCGCCAAACAAACCCGTGACGCCATGAACGATGTCATGGGACGTGATTTCATCCGTGCCTTGCGCGCTTGCGGCTTGCCCGAGCGCAGCGTGATCTGGAAGCACGCCTTGCGCAACGCCGCCTTGCCCGTGGTCACGGTGTTGGGCTTGGTGATGATTGGCGCCATCAGCGGCACGGTTTTCGTCGAACGGGTGTTTGTCTTGCCAGGCTTGGGCAGCTTAGCCGTCAGCGCCGCCCTGAACAAAGACATCTTGCTGTTGCAAGGCGTGACCTTGTACTTCACGCTGATGACGGTGGCCATCAACCTGATTGTGGACCTCAGCTACGGCTGGCTCAACCCCAAAGTGAGGCTGACATGAGCGCTCACCCCAAACAGGCCAGCTTTGTACGCCGGCTGTTGCGCAGGCCACTGGCCGTGGTCGCCTTGCTTTGGCTCCTGCTCTTGCTGGTGCTGACGGTCGGCGCCCCGGTGTTCGCCCCGATCGACCCGCTGGAGCAAGACCTTTTGGCCCTGAAACAACTGCCCAGTGCCGATCACTGGTTGGGCACCGATGCACTGGGGCGCGATGTGTTCAGCCGCATGGTGCATGGCGTCTCGCTCACCATCGCGGGCGTGGTCGAGGCCGTGTTCATGGCCAGCCTCTTGGGCCTCAGTTTGGGGGTGAGCGCTGGGTATTTCGGCGGCTTGTGGGACCGCTGCGTGCAGCAATACGTGAGTCTGGTGCAATCGTTGCCCACCATGCTGATCATGTTGGCGGTCCTGGCGGTGTTCGGTCAGGCCATGCTGCCGGCCATGGTCACGCTGGGCGTGATGGGCTCCGCAGGCATCTCGAGGGTGCTGCGCAGTGTGACTTTGGCCGTGCGCGAGGAGCTGTACATCGCGGCGGCCCGCATCTCGGGCTTGGACGATCTCCACATCATCGTGCGCCATGTGTTGCCCCGGATTGTCGGACCCGTGATCGTGCAAATGTCGCTGTTTTCCGCCATCGCCGTGATCGTGCAAACCGGCATCAGCTTTTTGGGCCTGGGTGTGGCCCCGCCCGCACCCACTTGGGGCAGCATGATTTTTGAAGCTTCGGCCAGTCTGAACGACTTCCCTTGGCTGTTGGTGCCATCGGGCGGCGTGGTAGCGCTGACCGTGCTGTCATTTGGCCTGCTGGGCGACAGCTTGCGCGACACCTCCACCGAGTCGTGGTCAAGACCTGCGGTCCGCCAAGGGGTCAAAGCACGCAAGGCCGTCACACCCACCGATTTGCCCAAAGACAGCTTGCTCTCGCTGCGCGATGTGACCATCGTCACTGGCCATGGACCCGATGCACGCACCCTGGTCCAAGGCGTGAACCTGGACCTCAAGCAAGGTGAAACGCTGGGCATCGTGGGCGAATCGGGCAGTGGAAAAACCCTGACCAGCCTCTCGCTCATGGGGTTGCTGCCGCCCGGCGTGCATGTACGCGCTGGCACGGCCGTCATCAAGGGTGAGGTGATCGACCTGTCCAATGAACAACGCTTGACAGCATTGCGCGGCGCCACCGTGGGCATGATCTTTCAGGAACCCATGGCCGCATTGGACCCATGCTTTACCGTAGGACACCAATTGGCTGAGGTGCTTCAGTTGCAAGGCTTGGGCAACAAGGACATGCAAAACAAGGTCATCGACCTGCTCGAGCAGGTCAAGATCCCCAATCCGCAGGAAGTGGCCAAACGCTACCCCCATCAAATTTCGGGTGGCATGGCGCAGCGCGTGGGCATCGCCCGTGCACTGGCCAGCGAGCCTCAGATTTTGCTGGCCGATGAACCGACCACCGCGCTGGACGTCACGGTGCAAGCCGAGATCTTGGCGCTGCTGCGCAGCTTGAGCCAGTCGCGCCAGATGGCGGTGATTTTGGTCACGCACGACTGGGGCGTGGTGGCCGACATCTGCGACCGTGCCATGGTGCTGCGCCATGGCCAAGTGCTCGAAACGGCAAGTGTTGTGGACTTGTTCCACCGCCCTCAACACCCTTACACCCAAGCCCTTCTGGCGGCCAACCCGCACAGCGCCCAACCCGGGCAAATGCTGCCCACGGTGGATGAAAAATTGATGGCCATCGCAGGAGCCGCCGCATGAGCGCTTCACCCCTTTTGCAAGTGCACAACTTGTGTGTGGATTTCCCGCAAGGCCGCGGCAAAGTCTTCCAAGCCCTCAAAGGCGTGAGCCTGGGCATCCACCCCGGTGAAACCGTGGGTCTGGTGGGCGAGTCTGGCTCGGGCAAAACGACTTTGGGGCGCGTGGTGCTGGGCCTGACGGAAGCCACCACCGGTCAGGTGCTCTTCGATGGCGAGGACATCACCCACGCCAGCCGGGCACGCCGCCGCACACTGGGGCGCGACATCCAGGTCGTGTTCCAAGATCCCTATGGGTCGCTCAACCCTGCACGCACCGTGGGAGACACCCTGGCCGAGCCTTTGCTGGGTGACAAGACCCTGAGCCATGCCGACATCGCGCAGCGCATCGCCGAGGTGCTGCAACGCGTGGGCATGCCCACTGACACGGCCCAGCGTTACCCCGGACAGTTCTCTGGCGGGCAGCGCCAGCGCATCGCCATTGCCCGCGCCGTGATCGCCAAGCCCCGCCTGATCGTGTGCGACGAGCCCGTCAGTGCGCTGGATCTGTCGGTCCAAGCCCAAGTGCTGAACCTGCTCAAGGAACTGCAGCAAAGCATGGGCCTGGCCATGCTGTTCATCTCGCACGACCTGACGGTGGTGCGGCATGTGTCGCACCGCACCGTGGTGCTGTACCGGGGCGACATCGTCGAGCAAGGCGATGCAGCCCAAGTGCACGACCAACCGCAACACCCTTACACCCGCGCCCTGCTGGCCGCAGCGCCCGTGCCCGACCCGCTCATTCAGCGCGAACGCCGCGCCCAGTTTGATTTGGCCCGTGCAGCCCTCGCCACAGGCCTTTGATTTTTTTGCCATGCACGCTTTTTTCAACAACAACTTCAGGAGACCCGCATGAACACATCCCCCTCCCGCCGCCACTGGCTGAGCCAGAGTGTGCTCGGCGCCTGCGCTTTGAGTTTGGGCCTCATGGGAGCCCCAGCCATTGCGCAAAACAACGCCAAGGTGCTCAGCATCGGCATGCCCTTCTCGCCCTTGAGCATGGACCCCTCGATCAGTGGCAACGGCCGCGCCGGCGTGCACCTGTCGCCCGCTTATGAGCCTTTGATCCGGACCCAGGCCGATGGCAAATTCGCGCCAGGCCTGGCCACCGCTTGGCAACTTTCACCCGACAGCAAAGAAGCCACGTTCACTTTGCGCCAAAACGCCAAGTTCAGCGATGGCGAACCCGTGACCGCTGAAGCGGTCAAGAAGTCGATCGAATACTTCGTCGGCAAAAAGGGGCCTTTCTCGGCCAACTTGTCGACCATGACCGGCATCGAGATCCTCGACAAGTTCAAACTGAAGGTCAAACTTTCTGCCCCGCAGCCCGCCCTGCTGTCGCTGTTTGATGCCTATTTCAACAGTGGCGACATCATCAGCCCCAACGGTGTGGCCAAACCCGACCAACTGGGGGCAGCCACTTTTGGCGCAGGCCCCTACAAGCTCGACCCCTCGGCCACCATCACCGGCAAAAGCTACACCTATGTGCCCAACGAGCACTACTACGACAAGAGCCGCATCCAGTGGGACAAGGTCGTGGTGCAGGTCTTTGAAGATCAAAACGCAGGCATCCAGGCCATGAAAGCCGGCCAATTGAAGGTGCTGGTCAGTGACCCCTTCACCGGCAATGCCAACGCGGCCAATCTGCCCAAAGACCTGCGCATCGTCTCTGACCCCGTCCAGTGGACCGGTCTGATCCTGGCCGATCGCGAAGGGGTGTTCCAGCCTGAGCTCAAAGACGTGCGGGTGCGCCAAGCCATCAACTACGCGCTGGACCGCAAACTGATCGCCACCGCTTTGTTTGGCAAACTGGCCGAGCCTTCTGCACAACTGCAAAGCAAGGGCTTTTTGGGTTACGACCCCGAAATCGAAAAGCGCTACCCCTACGACCCGGCCAAGGCCAAAGCCTTGCTGGACGAGGCCGGATACCCCAATGGCTTTGAGCTGAAATTGCAGTACGTGAACAACACGCTCAGCCGCTTTATGACCATGGCCATTGCCGGCCAACTCAAAAAAGTGGGGATCCGCCCCGTGACCGAAGAGTTCCAGAACTTCGGCGCCATGATCGCCGCCGAGCGCAGCAAAAAAATCGGTGCCCTGATGTTCAACAGCAACTCCGGCGTGCCCAACCTGGCGCGGTTTCAGACGCTGGGCAAGGGCAGCCTGAACCACTACAAAACTGAAGACGCCACCTTGACCAAACTGATGGACGAAGCCGCAGCGCTGCCGCTGGACAAGGCCGAAAACGCTTGGAAAAAGGTCTATGCCCACGCCGCCGAGATCGCCTGGTTTGCGCCTGTGGTGGCCAGCCACACGGTCTACTTTGTCTCCAACAGCGTGAAAGCGCCTCGCATTGGCCAATCGATCGTGATCGATGCCATCGACTTCCTGCCTGCCAAATAAGTCACCCCATGCCTCACAACACACCCACCTTGCCCCTGGACCCGGCGATTGTCGACATCGACCGCCGCTGGAAAGCCGCAGGCATTCCCGACCTCTATGAAGGCGGCAACGGCCCCGTGAGCCGCGAACGCGCCCGCAATGTGCGTGCGCTGCTCTACCCCAAGCCCAAGCTGCCCGAAGGCCGCATCGAGTCCCGCACGATCCCCGGCCCGGCTGGGGACATGGCTGTGCGCGTGATTTACCCCCTGTCCGGCGAGATCACCGGCACCTTGGTTTACCTGCATGGTGGCGGGTGGGTGGTGGGCGATCTGGAGTCGCACGAAGCCCATGCCATTCGCCTGGCCAACCGCGCGGGTGTGGTT
Organism: Comamonadaceae bacterium PBBC2; assembly: GCA_002255935.1. Lineage (GTDB taxonomy): Bacteria > Pseudomonadota > Gammaproteobacteria > Burkholderiales > Burkholderiaceae_C > Limnohabitans_A. Next base: position 53,925 of record NKIO01000014.1, on the reverse strand, counting down.
GTGCTGAATGTGGACTACAGGTTGGCGCCCGAGCATCCGTTTCCAGCGGCAGCGGACGACACCGAAGCTGCGGTGCTGTGGGCCAGCACCCATCTGGATGAACTGGGCGGCAAGGACAAACCACTGGCCGTGGGCGGAGACAGCGCAGGTGGCAACCTGGCCGCCGTGGCCGCCTTGTATTGCCGTGACCACGGCATTGCGCTGGCTTGCCAGTTGCTGCTGTACCCAGCCACAAACTTGACCGGACGTGGTGGACCTGAAAAGTCTTACTTGGGCGAGAACGCCGAAACCAAAGCGCTGGACCCGCGTGTCTCGCCTTTGAAAGCGAAGACGCTGGTCGGTCTGGCACCCGCCATCCTCGGTGTGGGCGTGCACGACTTTTTGTACCAAGACAACCTGGCCTATGCAGCCGCGCTCCAAGCGGCCAAGGTGCCGCTGCTGATGCGCGTGTATGGCAATCTGAACCATGGCTTTTTCAGCTACACCGAGGTGTCGCCTGCCAGCGCTGCTGCAGCCGACCAGCTGTGCGATGACCTGCGCCAACACATGCTGGGCTGACAGCTAAACTGATTGCCTATGGACCCGGTCAAACGCAATATTCTGGAAGTCGCACTCGCCGAATTCGCCAACTATGGCTTGGAGGGCAGCCGCATCGAATCGATCGCGGCAGGCACCCACACCAGCAAGCGGATGATCTACTACCATTTCGGCAGCAAGGAAGGCTTATACGCAGCGGTGCTGGAGTTTGCTTACCGCATCGTGCGCGAAGACCATGTCGAGCCACACGATGACCTGCCGCCCTTGCAAGCCTTGGCCAGGTTTGCAGGCTATGCGTTCGACAACTTCAGCAAGTACCCGGATTTCATTCGCCTGAGCCTGCAAGAGAACTTGCAAGGCGCTCGCTTTTTGAGGCAGTCTCCCAGCATTGTCGAGATGAACCGCGCCACCTTGACCGTGGTGCAAGACATCGTGCAACGTGGCCAGACCGACGGCAGCATCCGCCAGGACATCGAACCGATGAACGTCTACATCAACTTCATCGGGCTTTGCCACTACCACATCTCGGCGCGGCACAACTACCAGGTGCTTTTCGACTACGACTCCAGCGCCCCTGCCAACAGCCAGTCACGGCGCGCATCCATCATCGACGCCATCGTGCGCTACGTGCGAACTTGAAGCCGCCATGACCCTTGCTCCTTCCATACCCTTGATCCCCTTGCATGCGCCAGCCAGCGTGCTGGCTTGGGAGGCCATGGTCACCGTTTCTCCACGGCAAGACTTGGGCCTGTCTCCCGCCGGTGAGCGTTTCATCATCCCGATCACCGGGGGGCAGTTTGCAGGCGAAGTGGATGGCCATGTGCTGCGTGGCCGCGTCTTGCCTGGCGGGGCCGACCGGCAGCTGCTGCGCCCCGATGGGGTCAAGGAGCTGGATGCGCTGTATGAGATGGCACACGAAGATGGCACGGTGCTCACCATCCACAACCGCGTGACCATCGATGCGCCGGTCAACGGACCGCGCTATGCGTTCTCACATGTGAAAGTGACCGCCCCTGAAGGTCCCCATGCCTGGCTCAACCGGCGGGTGTTTGTGGGCACCCTGCACGCTTTGCCGGCCGAGCAACAAGCCGTCTTGATCCGCGTGTGGATGCTGCGCTGACGATCAGCGCATCACAAGAAAGACAACACCACGCCGGCAAAAACGCTGAAGCCCAGCCAGTGGTTGAGTCGAAAGGCTTTGAAGCAGCCCTCGCGGCTGCGCTGGCGGATCAAGCTGTGGTGCCAGACCACCTGGCCTGCCGAGACCGCCAAGGCCAGCCAGAACCCCAGCCCTTGCTCAGGCGCGTTCAAAAGCCACGCCCAGATGGCCAGGTACGCGCCATAAAAACCCATGATGGCGGTTACATCGTGCTCGCCCAAGGTGATGGCCGAGGTCTTCATGCCGATCTTCAGGTCATCGTCCCGGTCCACCATGGCGTATTCGGTGTCGTAGGCCAAGACCCAAAACAGATTGCCCACCAGCAGTGCCCAAGCCAATGCCGGCACCTGGCCTTGCACGGCAGCAAACGCCATCGGGATGCCGAAACTGAAGGCCACGCCCAGCACCGCTTGCGGCATGGAGACATAACGCTTGGCATACGGGTACACCAAGGTCACGGCCAAGGCCGCGAAAGACCAAGCGATGGTGGCGCTGTTGGTCGTCAGCACCAGGCCAAACGCGCACAGCGCCAGCACCGCCCCCACACCCAAAGCTTCTTGGGTGCCGATGCGGCCACTCGTGACGGGTCGGTTGGCCGTGCGCTTGACGTGCTTGTCAAAGTCGCGGTCGGCCACATCGTTGATGCAACAGCCCGCGCTGCGCATGAGGATGGTGCCCAGGGTGAACACCGCGATCAAATGCCAGCCCGGAAAGCCGCCGGCTGCCACCCACAAAGCCGCCAGAGAAGGCCAGAGCAACAACAACCAGCCCGCAGGCCGGTTCCAGCGGATCAAATCCAGGTACAGCTTGATTTTGTCGGTCATGGCTCAATTATCCGCGTCCCGATGCAGCGGACATGCAGCGAACCTTTTGCAGGTCGGTGGCTTCAGCCCCGACAAAGACCCGTGCGGTTCAACCACCTGTCGGGGCTGAAGCCGCCGACCTGAGGAGGCGTCACGACAGGCGCGTCACGCCGGGCAAGGCGCAGGCATACACCGCATTGCGCAAAGCGGCGATCGCCTCATAGCGCGTGAAGCTGCGCCGCCAGGCCAAGACCACACGGCGCGTGGGCGGCAGGCCGCCATGCGGATCGACGATGGGCAGATAGCGCACATGGGCATCGCCATTGACCGACTTTTTGTCGGGCTGGGCCCAAGCCTCTTCGGGCACCGACAAGCGCGGCACCAAGGTCACGCCCATGCCAGCGGCCACCATGTGTTTGATGGTCTCCAGCGACGAGCCTTCAAAACTCTTGCGGATGCCCTCGGTGCGGCTGGAAAACTTGACAAATTCCGGACACACCTCGAGCACATGGTCGCGAAAGCAATGCCCATTGCCCAAGAGCAGCATGGTTTCGTCCTTGAGCTGGTCGGTGGTCAGCGAGGCCTCGCCCGCCAAAGGGTGCGCGCGCGGCAAGGCCGCCACAAAGGGCTCGTCGTACAGCGGCGCTTGGGCCAGACCCGTGTCCGGAAAAGGCTCGGCCAAGATCGCGCAATCGATCTCGCCGGTGCGCAGCATCTCCAGCAAGCGCACGGTGAAGTTCTCTTGCAGCATGAGCGGCATCTGGGGTGTGCGGTTGATCACCTGGCGCACCAAATCGGGCAACAAATAAGGGCCGATGGTGTAGATCACGCCCAGCCGCAAGGGGCCAGACAGCGGGTCTTTGCCGCGCTTGGCGATTTCTTTGATCTCGGCGGCCTGCTCCAGCACGCTTTGCGCCTGGCGCACCACCTCGTCACCCAATGCCGTGACCGACACCTCGCTGGCGCTGCGCTCGAAAATCTTCATGTCCAGCTCTTCTTCGAGCTTCTTGATCGCCAGCGACAGCGTGGGCTGCGACACATGGCAAGCCTCTGCCGCCTTACCAAAGTGTTTTTCGCGGGCCACGGCCACGATGTATTTGAGTTCGGTCAGGGTCATGGCCGTATTGGAACATCAAGCTTTGAGGTACTCGGATTTCCCGCCCAACCAGCGGCCTATGTGGCGCTCGGCCAAGTGCGGGTGCTGGTCCAGCATCTGCGGCGCCAAGGCGCGGGCCCACTCCAGCAAGGGCGTGTCCGTCTCCAAATCGGCAAAGCGCAGCAAGGGCGCGCCCGACTGGCGTGCCCCCAAAAACTCGCCCGGTCCCCGGATCTCCAAATCGCGCCGGGCGATCTCGAAACCGTCGTTGGTCTCGACCATGGCGCGCAAGCGCTCACGCGCAGTCTCGCTCAAGCGCCCACCTTCGGGCGTGCCATACAGCAGCACACAAGCCGATGCCGCCGCACCGCGCCCCACCCGACCGCGCAACTGGTGCAACTGGCTCAGGCCAAAGCGCTCGGCATGCTCGATCACCATCAGCGAGGCATTGGGCACATCCACCCCCACCTCGATCACCGTGGTGCTGACCAGCACGCCCATGACGCCTGCTGTGAACAAGTCCATCACCGCCTTTTTTTCGGCCACCGGCATGCGCGAGTGCAGCAGGCCCACCATCACACCGGGTAGCGCCTCGCTCAGGTCGGCATGGGTTTGGGTCGCGTTGGTCAGGTCCAGCGCTTCGCTTTCTTCGATCAGCGGGCAGACCCAATACACCTGCCGGCCTTGCTGCAACTGCGCCCCGATGCGCTCGACCACCTCGTGGCGGCGGTGGTCCGACACCACCCGCGTGACGATGGGCGTGCGCCCGGGCGGCAGCTCGTCAATCACCGACACATCCAGGTCGGCGTAATAGCTCATGGCCAGGGTGCGCGGGATGGGCGTGGCCGTCATCATCAGCATGTGCGGCTCCATGCCGCCTTCTTGCATCTTGCCGCGCAGCGCCAGGCGCTGCGCCACACCAAAGCGGTGTTGCTCGTCGATCACAGCCAGCGCCAAATTTTTGAACTTGACGTGTTCCTGAATCACCGCGTGGGTGCCCACCACCAGCGCAGCCTCGCCCGACTCGATCATCGCCAACATGGCCGCGCGTTCTTTCTTCTTCTGGCTGCCAATCAGCCAAGCGACCTTGACGCCCAAAGGCTCCAGCCAGCCCACCAGCTTGGCAAAGTGCTGGGTGGCCAAAATTTCAGTGGGGGCCATCAGGGCGCATTGCCAACCGGCATCGACCGCCACCATGGCCGCCAGCGCCGCGACCACCGTTTTGCCCGCGCCCACATCGCCTTGCAGCAAGCGGTGCATGGGCACCTGGCGGGCCAAGTCTTGAGCGATCTCACGGCCCACGCGCTGCTGGGCGTTGGTCAGGCCAAAAGGCAATGCCTTGAGCAGCTGGCCATACAAACCTTGGGCTTGGTGCTTCAGGGCAGGTGCGCGCAACAAATCGCGCTCGCGCTTGGCCGTCAGCTGCGACAACTGCTGGGCCAGCAACTCCTCGCACTTGAGGCGAATCCAGGCCGGATGGCTGCGGTCCTCGAGGGCGGCGAGCGACACATCGGGCGTGGGGTGGTGCAAGAACTGCAAGGCCTCGCGCAGCGACAAGGCGCCACGGCGGTCCGGCCAAGCGATGCCCGGGGGCAAGGTCTCGCTCAGGTCCGCATGGTTCAGACCATTGATCACGGCGCGGCGCAAATAAGGCTGCGCCAGTCCGGCCACCGTGGAGTACACCGGCGTCAGGGCCTCGGCCAAAGTGCCGCCTGCCGCCTTGAAGCTCGGGTGCATCATGGTCAGGCCCATGAAGCCGCCGCGCACTTCGCCACGCGCCCGGATGCGGTTGCCCACCGCCAGCGCCTTTTGCTGCGAAGGGTAGAAACTGAAAAACCGCATCACACAGGTGTCTGAGCCGTCATCCACCGTCACCAGCAGCTGACGGCGCGGCCGCATGGTGATCTCGCAGGCCGTGACGGTGGCCTCGATCTGCGCGGTATCGCCCTCGCGCACATCGCGCAGCTTGACGATGCGGGTCTCGTCCTCGTAACGCAAAGGCAGGTGCAAAGCCAGATCGATGTCACGCACCAAACCCAGCTTGATCAGCGCTTTTTGAGGCGCAGACAGGGTTTTGGCGGGGGTGGCAGCAGGCTTGGCGGGCATGGGGTGATTGTGCCGCGAAGCCAGGCCCACCGGTCACAGCTTTTCGGTCTCACCCACCTTGGGCTGCCACTTCATCAAACGCTTTTCGATGAGGCCCACCAAAGCGTCGATGGCCAGGGCAAAGACCGTCAGCACCAGGATGCCGGCCATGACGGTGTTGATGTCGAAACTGCCTTCGGCTTGCAGGATCAAGTAGCCCACGCCTTGGCTGGAGCCCAGGTACTCGCCCACCACGGCGCCCACAAAGGCCAGGCCCACCGAGGTGTGCAGCGAGCTGAACACCCAACTGGTGGCGCTGGGCAGGTAGACGTGGCGCAGCAACTGGCGCTGGCTGGCGCCCAACATGCGGGCATTGGCCAGCACCACGGGGCTGACCTCCTTGACGCCTTGGTACACGTTGAAGAACACGATGAAAAACACCAGCGTCACGCCCAGCGCCACCTTGGAGCCAATGCCCAAGCCAAACCACACCGAGAAAATCGGCGCCAAGATGATGCGGGGCATGGCGTTGAGCGCCTTGATGTAGGGCTCCAAAATGGCCGAGGCCATGGGCGAGAGTGCCAGCCACAAGCCGCCCAACAGCCCCGTGCTCGCGCCAATGGCAAACGCCAGCAGGGTCTCGATCAGGGTGATGCCCAGGTGCTGGTAGATGTTGGCATCGCCCACAAACCAGGCCCAGATGCGCTCAAAAATCTGCACCGGTTCCCCAAAGAAAAACGCCGCTTGCCGGTCGTTGTCGAACATGAAGGGCGGGATCAGCCCCGGCTGCGTCAGCACATGCCAGACCACAAACAAGAGCACCAGCAAGCCCAACTGCCACAGGCGCAATGTGGCTTTGCGGGGTTTGATCAGGTTCCAAACAGTGGACATCATGGGGGGCACTCAGATCGCTTTTTGCAGTTGTTGTTGGTAGCCCTTGAGCACTTCTTCGCGCAGCACCGCCCAGATGGCCTGGTGCAGTTCCATGAAGCGGGGTGTCATCTTGATTTCGGCCACATCGCGCGGGCGCGGCAAATCGATGGTGAATTCGCCAATCGGGTGCGACGCGGGCCCCGCACTCAAGATCACCACACGGTCGCTCATGGCAATGGCTTCGTCCAGGTCGTGCGTGATGAACAGCACCGACTTCTTTTTGGACTGCCACAGCGCCAGCAACTCGTTTTCCATCAGCTGACGGGTTTGGATGTCGAGCGCAGAAAAGGGCTCGTCCATCAAGATGATGTCCGGGTCCATCACCAGGGTCTGCGCCAGGCTGGCACGCTTGCGCATGCCGCCGCTCATTTGGTGCGGGTAACGGTCGCCAAAACCGCCCAGGCCCACACGGCGCAGCCAGTCTTCGGCCTGCGCTTGTGCGGTGCTTTTGTCCACACCGCGAAAGGTCAGACCCGCCATCACATTTTGCAAAGCGGTGCGCCAAGGCATCAGGCTTTCGGCCTGGAACATGTAGCCCGCGCGGGCATTCACCCCCGTCAAGGGTTCGCCATAAATGTGGACCGAGCCTTGGCTTGGCTGCAACAAACCGGCCGCCATGTTGAGCAAAGTGCTCTTGCCGCAACCGGTGGGGCCCACCACGCTGACGAACTCGCCATCGGCCACCGTGAGCGACACGTTTTCCACAGCGGTGTAGCGCTGCCCCGGTGCATCGGGGCTGACAAAAGTGCAGGCCACGCCCTGCAGCGCGATCGATGGCAAGTTCACATCAGCCCTTGGGGTATTTGGCGTTGGCTTTTTTCACGAAGTCATTGGTGTAGACCGCGCTCAGGTTCAACTTGGCGGCGGCCAGTTTGTCGTCCACACTGGCCAGCGCCCGGAAGGCGGTCTCTGCGCCCTTGGCCGGGAAGCTGCCGTCTGCCGACATGGCCTGCTTGGCAGCCAAAAAACCTTCGATGTAAACCGCCCGGTCGCCCAGCAAATAGCTCTCGGGCACGGCCTTGATGATGTCTCCGCCCCCGGCTTGCTGAATCCATTTATTGGCGCGAACCATCGCATTGGCCAGCGCTTGCGCGGTGTGGGGGTGTTTGTCCAGAAAAGGCTGGGGCGCATACAGGCACCCGGCGGGCATGGGCCCGCCAAACACCTTTTCGGCCTCGACCATGTTGCGCGTGTCGGTCACGATTTTCATGTCGCCCGAACGGGTCAAGAGGGTGATGACCGGGTCCAGATTGCTCATGGCATCGATCTGCCCGGCGCGCATCGCAGCCACGGCCCCGCTGCCCGCCCCCACGCCCACAAAGCTCACATCGCTGGGCTTGAGGCCCGCTTTGGCCAACACGAAGTTGGCCAGCACATTGGTGGAGCTGCCAGGCGCTGTGACGCCGATTTTCTTGCCCTTCAAGTCCACCACCGATTTGAAGTTGGGCAGGGTCTTGGGGTTCACACCCAGCACGATCTGGGGCGCCGCGCCCTGCAACACAAAGGCCCGCATGGGCTGGCCCTTGAACTGCATGTTGATGGTGTGCTCAAACGCGCCCGATACGACATCGGCACTGCCGCCCACCACCGCCTGCAAAGCGCGCGAGCCGCCTGCAAAGTCCACGATGGTCACGTCCAGGCCTTCGGCCTTGAAGTAGCCCAGCTGCTCGGCAATGGTCAAGGGCAGGTAATAAAACAGGTTCTTGCCGCCCACGGCGATGGTGAGCTTGGGCTTTTCAAGCGCTTGCGCTTGGGCCAGCTGGGGCAAAGCGGCGGCGGCCATGCTGCCGACGATGAAGTCACGGCGGGTGAAGGTCATTGTTTTTGTCTCCTGAAGGGCCTGAGCCAGATCAGGTTTCAGTCTAACGGATGACGGTCACTCGACAAGGGCACTGCGAACAGTGATGTCTCAGACTTTGCGCAGTGACTCAATTGTCCTTTTTAACGCTCGCCGCCAAGGACAAGGCTTGGACCACATCCCGAATGGTTTTGCGGTCTGACTGGGGCAAGGCCAAGTACCGAAGCAACATTTCCCTGTCCGCCAAATTGATCGGCTCATTCGTTTCGCCAGGCGATGCCGAGCCAATGTCTTGACGCGATCCAAACCTCAATTCGTCGGGGCTGACTTGCAACCAATCCGCCAAAACCCGCAATTTGTCTTGTGTCGGCATCGAGTTCCCCATCAACCAATTTCTGGCGGTGTGGGGTGTGATGCTGCGCCCCCAATACCGCAGGTTGAACTCATTGGCCACAAAAGATGGCGAAAGCCGAATACCACTGCTCTCCAGTGCCAATCGAAGGCGCTGCGCAAAGGCTTGGGATTCGTTGCTTGGGGGCATCCCATAAAGGTAAGGGCAGAACGCATCGCAATTGTAAATTTACATTAATATTTGTTGAAATCGACATTACAATTTTACATTGGCAGTGTGCAATTTTATATTTTTTATCAATTATTTGGCTTAGGGAGTTAAATTTTGAAAATCGCTCACCTCTTCAACCGGCTGACACGGGTCGGCGCTTGTGCCAAAGAAAACCCTAGCGACAGCCCCAGGGATTCGGAGGGCATCGACAGTTTGCTGGCTCAACTGAGCGTGTTCGGCGACCCCAAGTTGATCAAGATGGACACGGGTTGGTGGTGCTTCATCGAGGTCACGGGCGCCTCACCAGGCACCAGGCTGACGGTCAGTTCTGCCAATGAACACACGCAGCCCGCCAGCGCTGTGGCTGAATGCCTTCAAAGGGTCCAAGACAGCGGCCTGTCGCATCGCGCGCAAACCCGCATTGAAAAACCCGTGCGTTGGTGATCCCGAGTCAGGTTCTTACAATCGGTGTTTTCCACTTCGAACGGGCCTGTCCGGCCCTGAAGCATGATGGCCTCTGTTTCTTCCCCCCGCGAATTCACCCTCAGTGACTTCGACTTCGAACTCCCCACCGAACTGATTGCCCAGCACCCTGCCACCGAGCGCAGCGGCTCGCGTTTGCTGGACGGCTCATCGCGCACCGTGGTGGACCGCATTTTCAAGGAACTGCCTGGCCTGCTGAACCCCGGCGACCTGCTGGTCTTCAACGACACCAAGGTGGTCAAGGCCCGCATCTTTGGCGAAAAATCCACGGGCGGCAAACTCGAATTGCTGATCGAGCGCGTGCTGCCTGGCCACCAGGTGGTGGCACACATGAAAGTCAGCAAAAAGCCCTTGGTGGGCGGCAAGATGTTCATGATGGGCGGGGCGCACAACGGCGGTTTTGACGCCACCCTGTTGGGCCGTTGGCCCAATGAAAACGGCCAACTGTTTCACCTGCAGCTGAGCGACGAGCCGCATGCACTGATGGAAAAGCACGGCCATGTGCCCTTGCCGCCGTACATTGAACACACCGACACCGCAGAAGACGCACAGCGCTACCAGACTGTGTTTGCGCGTGCGCCCGGCGCGGTGGCAGCGCCCACCGCCGCGCTGCACTTTGACGAGGCCTTGTTGGCCCAGTTGGAGGCACGCGGCGTTCAACGCGCCAGCGTGACGCTGCATGTGGGCGCAGGCACCTTCCAGCCCGTCAAGACCGAGAACATCGCCGAGCACACCATGCACAGCGAGTGGTACGAGGTGCCCGAAGCCACACAAAAGGCCATTGCCGACTGCAAAGCACGTGGCGGCCAAGTGGTGGCGGTCGGCACGACGACTGTGCGCACACTGGAGTCTTGGGCCAAGTCCGGCCACGCCAGTGGCGACACGCAGATCTTCATCACGCCAGGGTTTGAATTCAAAGTGGTGGACCGCTTGATCACCAACTTTCACCTGCCCAAAAGCACGCTGATGATGTTGGTGAGCGCCTTTGCGGGGTATGAGCACATCATGGCTCTGTACCGGCACGCGATCGCCAAGCAATACCGCTTCTTCAGCTATGGCGATGCGATGCTGCTGACGCGCACACCGCAGCACTGAAGCCCCAACCGATCCCTACAATCCCTGTCATGCTCCAATTCGACCTGCTCAAAACCGACCCCTCCAGTCACGCCCGACGCGGCACGCTGACCTTGAACCATGGCGTGGTGCAAACGCCGATCTTCATGCCCGTGGGGACGTACGGCACCGTGAAAGGCGTGATGCCGCGCAGCCTGCACGAGATGGGCGCGCAGATCATTTTGGGCAACACCTTCCATTTGTGGATGCGCCCGGGTCTGGACATCATGAAAGGCTTTGGTGGCCTGCACCAGTTTGAGAAATGGGACAAACCCATCCTGACCGACTCGGGTGGGTTTCAGGTCTGGTCGCTGGGCGAGATGCGCAAGATCACCGAAGAAGGCGTGACCTTTGCCAGCCCCGTGAACGGCGACAAGCTCTTCATGTCGCCCGAGGTGAGCATGCAGATTCAGACCATCTTGAACTCGGACATCGTGATGCAGCTCGACGAGTGCACGCCTTACGAGACCAAGGGGCACCTGACGACCGAAGCCGAAGCCCGCAAGTCGATGGAAATGAGCCGCCGCTGGGCCGTTCGCTCCAAAGACGAATTTGCACGCTTGGAAAACCCCAACGCGCTGTTTGGCATCGTGCAAGGCGGCATGTTTGAGAACCTGCGCCAGGAGTCGCTCGATGCGCTGGTGGAGATGGACTTTCCGGGTTACGCGATCGGCGGCGTGAGCGTGGGCGAGCCCAAAGACCTGATGCTGCAGATCATGGCGCACACGCCCCACCGCCTGCCTGCGAACAAACCGCGCTACCTGATGGGCGTGGGCACGCCCGAAGATTTGGTGCAAGGCGTGGCCGATGGCGTGGACATGTTCGACTGCGTGATGCCCACCCGCAACGCCCGCAACGGCACGGTCTTCACCCGTTTTGGCGACCTGAAGCTGCGCAACGCCCGCCACAAAACCGACCCCCAACCATTGGACAGCACTTGCACCTGCCACGCCTGCGCGGGCGCATCCGGCGTGTCATGGGACCAAGGCGGACGTGATGGTTTCAGCCGCGCTTACATGCACCACCTGGACCGCTGCGGCGAAATGCTCGGCCCCATGCTGACCACCATCCACAACCTGCACTACTACCTGAACCTGATGCGCGAAGTGCGCGAATCGCTGGACGCGGGTCAGTTCGCGCAATTCCGAGCGCAGTTCAAGAGCGACCGCGCTCGCGGCGTCTGACCAAGTAGGTCGGACCTTCAGGTTCGACAAAGCTTTTTCATGTGCCCGATGTGTCGGACCTGAAGGTCCGACCTGCCCCATTCAATCGGTGGTGAACACCGTGAGCACACCGGTGTAGCCATACAGGTGGTGCCGCGCGATTTCGCCAGCGGCAAAGAAGCCCACCAGGGGCACATCGCCCAGGGCGTGGCGGATGATTTGCAGCTCGGCACTCGGCCCACCAAAGTGGGGGCCGCCCCGGCCGGTGCAGCTGACATAGACCGCGCCTGCGATGCGTTTGCCTGCTTGCGGCAGGGTGGGCACGGGGTCGTCGCTGAAGGCGTTGATGGCTTCGATCGAGAGCATCTCGGGTTCGAGCTCTTCGCGAATTTCGGCGCAGACCCGCACCAGATCGGCGCGTGCGGCGTGCACATTGCGCTGGCAAAACGTCAGCCGCATGCCGGGCTCCAGGTGCTCGGCCACGGCCACGCCCTGACGCATCGGGTCCAGGCCCACGATGTGGCGCACCAACACGTCATTGCCCAAATTGCCTGCGCGGCCCACGCCGGACTGCCCGGCAGGACTCAAGCCCACCAAGGTTGAACGCACCACAGGAATGGCTTTTTGCGGCTCGCCCAGGCTGATCTTCAACTCGTCCAGCATCACATCGAGTGCCGGCTCGCCATCGAGCTTGAGCACCACATGTTTGTCGGCCTCGGTGATTTCATGCTCGCTTGCAATCGGCTGGCAGCCTTGCGTGACGCGCGACAGCAAACCCACCCGTGAAGAAAAGGCCACGCCACTCAAACCGCCTTCAAACACGCCCCCGGCTGCCAGCGTTTGCGGCTGGTCTGCGCTGATGGCGAACTGCACACTGCGGGTGCGGCTGGAGGTCAAGCCGCCAAACACATAGCCCTGCTGCGTGCGCCCGGCCATCTCGGCGATCAGCTCGGCCAGATCGGGGGTGGCCGGATCGGCATGCACCAGCGCGGCATCGGCCCAATCGGCCGGCAAAGGCGAGACGCCCGAAAACACACGGTAGTGCGCGGGCGCGACATTGCACAGCATCACGGCCAGCGCTGGCTCGTCAAAGTATTCGGCGTTGTTGACCGCGATGCCCACACCCACCGTGCCGGCCCAGTCGGTGACTTCGGGTAGCGCCTGGCGCAAATGGTCGAGCAAGGCTTGCGCATCTTGGGCGTAATGGTCGGTGATGTAGACCAGCGCCAGCCGAGGCTCAGGGGCGTAGTCGGGCAAAGTCATCTGCGCCCGCAGCTGGGCCAACACCAAGCCTGCGGCCATGCGCCACTGCGGGTGGGTGGCGTGGCCGTAGGGGAACAGCTTCATGAGGTCTTGCGCTTGGGGGCGGCTTGACGAGGCGCCGCTTTGGCAGCGGGTTTCTTGGCGCTGGTGGCTTTTGGGGCAGGTGCTTTTTTGGCCGCTGGCGCCTTCTTCGCTGGGGCGGTTTTGCTGGCTGATTTGTTGGCCGATTTGTTGGCCGATTTGGCCGTCATGCCGGCCTTCATGGCCTCAGCGGCCACGTCTTTCACGGCGGCAGCGGCAATGTCTTGGAACTGCTGGGTCAACGCACCCCACCACTGCATCGGATCCACCGCAGGCTTGGCCGCGGGTTTTTCGGCCGCGGGTTCTTGTGGCGGTTCTTCGGGTTGGGGTTCTGGCTCGGGGGCAGCTTGAGGCGCTGGTGCAGGCTCTGCCGCAGGCTGAGCGGGCGGCTTGGCCGTGAAGGCCTTGGCCAAATCGGTCATGCTCACGTTCATGCTCTGCAAGGTGGACAGCGTCATTTTCTGCACCTCCATCGCCTGAATGGTCGCCTTGAGCGCCGTGGTGTTTTGCTCCAACCAGAAGAGCACCGACTTGAGCTCCTGGATGCGCTTGTCGATCTCCTCGACGCTGAGCGTGGGCGCCACCCAGCTGGCCATGCCGGGCACGGCGCCCGTGCCCGCTGCAGGGGCCGCTTGCGCGGCGGTCTTGGACAGGTTTTGCAAGAAGTCAAAACCTGGCACAAATTTGCCAAAGCCGAAGGCGGATGCGTCGCTCATGGGGGTCTCCTCGAAGGGGTGTTGAGCGAAGCTTAAACGATGAAGCTTTCAGATGGCGCGCTGGCCCAGCTTACCGAGATGCCAGCCATCGCTGGAGCATTGCCGGCGGCGGCGGGCCGATCACCCTTTGGGTATGGCCCTTGGCGTCCACCAGCACCACATAGGGCGTGACGTTGGGCCAGGCCGGATCGACCGCCTGACGGATGGCAGGCTCAAAGCCGTCAAACGCATACATCTTCGTCATGCCCTTGAAGTGCGTGGCGTGGCGCAGTGCCTGCGGGCCTGCCACGTCCATCATGACGGCATTCAGTTCAGGCTTGTCTTTGCGCTGTTGCACCGCCTTGTGCAGCACCGCAAACGCGGCCGGACACGTGCTGCAATACGAGGTGGTGAACAAATAGGCCGCAGGACGTGGGCCGTGCTGCAAGGCATGTGCCCAGGTGGTCTCATCGAAAGGCAGCACCGTGCGCTGCGCGGCGGTGCTTGCGTGTCCTGGAGCGTGCGCGTGACTCGCTTGCGCCCCAGCGACAGAGGCACTCAAGACCAGCGTGGCCGCGCTGAGGGCCAGCACCTTGGATTTAAAAACGGAGGTCATGGACTTGGGTCTCCTGTGTGTTGCGCCACACCACCACCATGCGTGCGCCGCTTTGGGCCAAGCGGGGGTGGTCGTTGTAGCCTGTGGCTTGGCCCAGGGTTTTGAGGGTGAAGTTCTGCCCGCCATCGCTTGACAGCCAAGCTTTGAGTGTGGTCTGCGCCCCTTCGCTGCTGCGCCAGACCACGGCCACGTTTTGGCCATCGGCCAGCACGTCGGCATGCTCAGCCCGGGCGTCGGGCAAGACCCGTACCGTCTCGGGCAAGGGCTCGCCTTGCGGGTTCAGGCGGGCATAACGCACGGCGGCTTGGTCTTGGCCATTCACTTTGCGAATGCCAAACCAGACGGTGTGGTAACCCGCTTGCGCACCGCCCACATGGGCCGCCAAGCCGGGTCCGTGGTGCGGGCAGGCGTTGATCTGCCAGTCATCGTGCGTGCTGCGGGTGATGCGGTTGGCGGGTGCCCCCACACTGGCAAAAGCATGGTCACGCGTGCTGCCCTCAAACACATGTCGCCAAGTGGCTTGCAACTGGCCTTGCGGGTTGCGGGCCAGGCCAATGCGGCAGCACTCGCACGAGTGGTCGGCCACTTTGGTGTCGGGGCCAAAGGTCTGGCCACCGTCTTGGGACTCGTTGCGGTAAATCGCAGCGCCTGCGTATTTTTGGGCCGAGCCTTTGGGGGGCTGGTCGCGCTTGTCCACCCACAAGGTGTGCAGCACACCTTGCGCGTCAAAAGCCACCGACTCAAATCGGTGGGTGATCTCTTGCCGATCCTGGTGCACCGTGTAGGGGGCGCTGAAGGTTTGCCCACCATCGCTGCTGCGCAGCATGCGGATGAAGCCTGTGTAGGGCTTGGCCAGCGGCATGGTGTAGCTGATCACCGCCCAGCCCTTGGGGCCAAATTCAATCTTGGGGCGGCTTTCGCCATCGGCGGCAATCGCATCAGAGCCGGTGTTCAAGATGCGTGCTTCGCTCCACTGCAAAGCGCCACCCAAGGGCGTGCTTTGCACAAAGAGTTGCGCCTGTGCATTCAAGCCCACCACCCACAAGCGGCCATCTGGCGCAATCGCTGCGCCTGTCGCCAATTGCGGGCGTTGGTGACGGGCGTGCTGTGCGGGTTTGCTGGCGGCGTCTTGCGCCACAGCTTGCGGCAACGTGCTCAGTCCTGTCATCGCAATGCCCAACACTGCGCACCAACGGTTCAAGAAGTTCATGGTTGGATTGACCAAAAAGGGTGGATAGAAAAAAGCTTGCGAAGTCGTCGTCATGATGGCGCCAATCATCGCAAGCCTTGGCGTGGATCAGCGTTGACCCAAGTGTTTGGTCACGCCCAGCATCACACTGCGCGGCGCACCTGCGGCGTAGGTGTTTTGCGTGTTGGGTGTGTAAGCGCCGCTTTTGTAGCTGCTGGACGCGTTGTCCGAGTACAGCTTGTCCGTCAAGTTACGCACCTGGCCCCAGACTTCCCAGCCATCAGACAGCTGGTGGCTGGCCGTCAGGTTGAGCAGGGTGTGGCCCGCATAACGCACGGTGTTGGCGTTGTTCATCCAGTAACTGCCTTGCTTGACCAAACCCAGCGCCACGCGCGAAGCCGGTGTGAACTTCCAGCCGACTTGGGCGGTGAGGGTGTGGTTGGGGGCCTGCGGCATGTCTTTGCCCGAATAGTCTTCGATGGCCCCCACTTTGTCGCTGACGCGGTAGCTCACAAAAGTGTGCTCGGCCCAGGTCGCGCCCACGCGCCAATCCCACTCACGCAAATCCTGGTTCAAGCTCAGTTCCAAACCCCGGCTGCGGGTGTTGCCCGCGTTTTTGTTGTAGCTGTCCCCAATTTCAGAGGTGTAAGACACGATGGTGTCTTTGCCACTGAGTTGGTAGAGCGCCGAATCGAGGCGAATGCCCGAAGGCAGCAAGGCACGCCAGCCCACTTCGACGTTGTCATACGTGGCCGAGTTCAACTCAGGGATGGCGGTCTTGCCATACAGCTGGCTGACCTCAGGCGGTGTGAAGCCCATGCTCAGGTTGCTGTAGAGGCTGCTGGTGGGGCTGAGGGCATAAGTCGCGCCCAACTTGGGGCTGAACTTGGCAAAGCTGCGCACCTCGTTGGCGGCACCGTAGTTGTCGCCCGGCGTCAAATTGTTGTTGAAGTCGTAGCGGATGCGGTCATAACGGCCACCCGCCACCAAGCGGAACTGCTCACTCGGACTGAACTCCAGCTGTGCAAACGCGGCATCGTTGGCAATGCCGACGCCGTAGTCACGCACGCCGCTGGGGTTGGCCACGCTGTTCAAGCTGTAGCTGATGTAGCGGCCCGTCGGCACATCGCGCACCACTTTCAGGTTGTCCGACACATAGTCGTTCTGGCTGCGGTCAATGTAGACGCCTGTCACCAAGCGGGCACGCAGCCATTCGAGCTTCTGTTCGTGCTTCACGTCCACGCCCAGCGACTCCACGTGGTTGTTGTTGATCGTGCCCTTACACGTGGCACCCGAGCACCCCGTGATGGTGTAGTTGGGCAACTGGCCGTGGTCGTTGTTGCGGGCAAACAGCGTCACCGTGGTCAAACCGCCCTGGGTGGTTTCGCCTTCCCAGGCCAAGTTGGCACGGGTGGTTTTGTCTTTGCGCCAGGTGAAGGTGTTGATGCTTTTGCCGGGGTTGCTGCGGAAGTCGTTTTCAAACAAGCTGCCGGGCGTGTCCGAGTCCAGATTGGTGTGCACCAGCGAGGCACGCAACCAAGATTTCTCGCCCAAGTTGTAGTCGCCACGCAGGGTGAAAGAGTCTTTTTTTCCGCCACTGTACTGCTGCCAGTTGTTGGCGTCGCGTTGTGAGCTGTAGTGCGAAAACCGCAGACCCAAATCGCCCCAGGTGTTGCTCGCGCCCGAGTCCACACGCGTAAAGCCATCGGTGCTGTCGTGGCGAATGCCCACATAGCCGGTGGGCGTGCGGGAAGGTTTTTGCGTCAGGAAATTGACCGCGCCGCCCACCGCGTTGCTGCCGTACAGCGACGAGGTCGCACCTTTGACCACTTCAACACCGCCCGAGCCGTTCATGTTGTTTTCGTTCAGGGCGTTGTGGTTGAACACGCCCAAGGGACGGATCGGGATGCCGTCTTCCAGGTACTGGTACACCGCGTTGGTGCTGATGGGCTGGCGAATGGCCATGCTGTGCTGCTCATTGCCCAGATCGTTCCAGTGCACACCCGGAATGCGGTTGATGATCTCGCCCACCGACTTGGGCTTGTCCGCATCCCACTGGGCGCGGCTCACGGCCCCAATGGACACGGGGGTTTCGGACAATTTGGTTTCAGATCGCGAGCCCGACACCACGATGGTGTCCAGCGCTGGCGCGGTTTGGGCCAGCGCAGCCGCGCTCAAGCTGGCCAAGAGGCCGAACACGGCCAAAGACAAAGGAGAAAGAGAGAGGTTTTTTTTCATGACCAGTTTTCAATCGATCGGTCGCCATCGGCCGTTCAGGCCAGTGGCATCAACATGGGCCCAGCACACGAGGGTGCGAAGCGCATGGCTGCATGGATCAATAGAAAACAGGCGGCCCGCGAGAGGGCAGTGGCGGCGCGGTGCGGGCCAGCAGCAGCGCCTCGGGCAAGGCTTGCACGATGTACGCGCGTGCATCGGGCACATGGGCCAAAGCGGCCACGGTAGGCGGCGGCAATGCGGGTGTGACGTGGGCGCACAGCGGGCAGTCCATGCTGCTGCTCAAGGGGGCGGCGTCACCCTCGCCTTGCACCACCACCTTCATGATGCCCATGGTGGAGCACACCACCTCCAGGGTCTTGGGCTGCATCGTGGCCGCCAAAACCGAGACGCCGACGAACAGCACGTACCAAGCCAGCACCCAGCGGGCGCACAGGCGACGTGTTGAGGCAAGCTTGAACATGGCTGCTGTTGCGTTCTATGCGGGTCTTAAGTTGCTCGCGTTTCAGTGCTTGTGCATGTGGCCTTCGCCCGGCTTCATGGCCGGTGCTGCCGCCATGCGGGCAGGGGCTTTGACTTCGAGGGTTTGGCGCTTACCGTCCTTGCCTTCGACCACCAGGGTCATGGGCACGGTGTCACCGTCTTTGACCTGGGCTTTCAAGTCCATCAGCATGACGTGGTAGCCGCCGGGCTTGAGATCCACCGCTTTGCCAGCGGGCAAGGCCAGGTTGGGCACCGCACGCATTTTCATGACGCCGCCGTCCATGGCCATCTCGTGCACCTCGACCACACCGGCCACAGGCGACTGGGCCGAGATCAGTTTGGCGTCTTGCGCCGACTGCAGCTGCATGAAAGCACCCGTGGCTTTTTGTGAGGTCACGGTGGCACGCACCCAGGCGTCTTTGACGGTGACTTGGGCTTGGACAGCGAGGGCCGACATCAGGATGGCAACAGAGGCAACAAGGCGTTTCATGGCGAACTCCAGTCAAAAAAATCAAAGGGGAAAAGCACAGACGGTGCGCTGCTGCAGCGCCACCGGCGCATCAGCCTTGGGCAAGCCAAGCTGGGGCTGACCTCAAGGTGAGGAGGTGATCAGGCGAAAGCGGGGGGAGCGCGGGCCTGCCAAGGCTGCCCGCTAAGCGCGGCAAGACGGGCTTGCGGGGTGGCCAGCAGCGCATGCGACAGGCCTGCAGGGGCTTGGGCTTGTGGCGCAACACCGGCAGGTGCCGCGAAGGGCATGCACAAAGGGCAGTCCATGCTGCTGCCCGGCTGGCTCGTGTCGCCAGCGCCATCGACCATTTTCATGCCCATGACCGAGCAGACCATTTGGGTCTCGAGAGGCTTGACCAAAGGCGAAGCCACCGAAGCCCCGATGAACAACGCGAACCACACCAGCACTAGGCGGGTGAGCATTTGGGCGTTGCGCAAGGTTTGCATGGCGGCGATTATCGCATTGCCAATTCAGACAGTGCCAAGACCAACGAGGGTGTGTGGTCAGCGCTCAACCGACGGCGCAGGCGGTGACGCGCGAGTCGCCCATGTCCAGGCTGCTCAAGGCCACAGCTTGGCCATGGCTTTGGGACACGTTGTTTTTGACCTGGACAATCTCGGCCACGATGGACACCGCGATCTCGGAGGGTGTCTTCGCGCCCAATTGCAAACCCACCGGGCCATGCAAGCGGGCCAAGGCGGTTTCGGTCAAATCAAAGTGCTCTGCCAAGCGCGCTTTGCGGGTGGCCTGGTTGCGACGGGACCCCAGAGCGCCGATGTAGAACGCGTCTGAGTTCAAGGCCTCCATCAAGGCCATGTCGTCCAATTTGGCGTCGTGGGTCAAGGCGATGATGGCGGTGTGCGCATCGGGCACGATGGCCTGGACCACATCGTCGGGCATGCCCATCACGCGGGTCACGCCGTGCATCTGCAAGGTGGCGGCGTACTCTTCACGCGGGTCGCAGACCAACACTTCAAAGTCCAGCATGCTGGCCATCTGTGCCACGGCCTGGCTGAGCTGGCCTGCGCCAATGAGGAGCAAGCGCCAACGTGGGCCAAACAAGGTGGTGAGGGTGATGCCGTCAAATTCCAGCTTCTCGCCATGTTGGGCATCGCGCAAAGTCACTTGCCCGTCTTTGAGGCTCAGCGTTCTGGCGACCAACTGGTGCGAGCGGGTGCGCTCCAGGATCTCTTCGATCCAGGCGGTGCCCAGCACTGGCTCTTGCACCAAACGCAAAGTGCCACCACAGGGCAAGCCGAAACGGGCCGCTTCTTCTTTGGTGGCACCGTAGGCCACCATCGAGGGGTAGGCCAGGTGTTCGTATTCGCCAGCTTTGATGCGGGCAATCAAATCGTCTTCAACACAACCGCCCGAGACAGAGCCGCTGACCAGCCCATCGTCTCTGACAGCCAATAAAGCACCGGGTGGCCTGGGGGCGCTGCCCCAGGTTTCCACCACGGTGACCAAGGTCACGCTGTGGCCAGTTTGTTTCCAGGCCAGCACATCGGCCAAAACACGCAGATCCAGACTTTCCACAGCAGACCTCCGGACATCAAGCCTGACGGATCGCGTCGGCGGTCAATGGCAGGCGGCGCACGCGCTTGCCTGTCAAAGCAGCCACAGCGTTGGCAATGGCAGGGGCGGCCACGGCGGTGCCGGGTTCGCCAATGCCGCCAGGCTTTTCAGTGCTCTTGACCAAGACGATGTCGATCTGTGGCGATTCGTACATGCGCACAGGCTCGTAAGCTGCGAAGTTGGTCTCTTGCACACGGCCATTGGTCATGGTGATCTGGTGCTTGAGCACCGCACCCATGCCGAAGACGATGCTCGACTGCAACTGGGCTTCCACCGTGTCGGGGTTGACCATGTGGCCCACGTCAGCCGCCACCGTGATCTTGTGAACCTTGACGCTGCCGTCCTTGTTCAAGCTCACCTCGGCCACTTGCGCCATGTAGCTGTCGTAGCCTTCCATCAAAGCGATGCCACGTGCGCGGCCTGCGGCCACGGGCTTGCCCCAGCCGGCTTTTTCGGCGGCCAGTTTGAGCACGTTGGCGTAGCGTGGCTTGCCTTCGAGCATCTTCATGCGGTAGGCGTAAGGGTCTTGACCTGCGGCCTTGGCCATTTCATCCACAAAGCTTTCGTTGGCGAAAGCGTTCATGCTGTGGCTCACAGCGCGCCAGTAACCGACACGGAAGCCGGTGTCGTGGATCACCAGGTCGTGCTGGGTGTTGGGCACGTTGTAGCCGGCCACCGCAGCTTCGGCCATGAAGGGGTCCAACGTCTCTTTGGGCAGACCGAAAGCGCGTTGCTTGAAGTGCAGACCCACGGGCATGCCCGAAGCGTCCAGACCGGCCTTGACGTTGTTCACGCCCATCGGACGGTAGTAGTCATGGGTCATGTCTTCTTCGCGTGTCCACACCAGCTTGACGGGCTTGCCCACAGCTTTGGAGATTTCGGCGGCTTGCACGATGAAGTCCAGCTCCAGACGGCGACCGAAACCGCCCCCCAGGTATGTGGTCTTCAAAGTGATGTCTTCGGGCTTAAGGCCCAAAGCACCGGCCACTGCGCCTTGGGCGCCTTGCTGGAACTGGGTGGGGCCAATCAACAAGGCCTTATTGCCTTGCACGTGGGCCGTGAAGTTCATGGGCTCCAGTGGCGAGTGCGATTGCATCGGGGTGATGTATTCGGCTTCCAGCACCTTAGCGGCGCCTTGGAAGGCTTTGGCCACATCGCCTTTGGACGCGATGATCGGGATCACCTTGCCAGACTTGGCAGCAGCGCGGTTGCC
Source organism: Comamonadaceae bacterium PBBC2 (assembly GCA_002255935.1). Lineage (GTDB taxonomy): Bacteria > Pseudomonadota > Gammaproteobacteria > Burkholderiales > Burkholderiaceae_C > Limnohabitans_A. The sequence continues at coordinate 32,335 of NKIO01000014.1, read as the reverse complement.
TTCCAGCATGGAGGCATCGCTGATCGAGGCCACAGCGCCTTCGTCCCACTGGATGCTGAGTTTTTCAGCGGCCTTTTTGGCACGCCACCAGGAGTCGGCCACCACGGCCACGCCGTCGCTGACCTGCACCACGGCTTGCACGCCGGGCATGGACTTGGCTTGTGCGCCATCAAAACTCTTGACCTTGCCGCCGATGACGGGGCACTGCACGATGGTGGCGTACACCATGCCGGGCAGCTTCACGTCGATACCGAACTCGGCCGTGCCGTTGGTTTTGGCCGGTGTGTCCAAGCGCTTGGTGCGCTTGCCCACGATGCGGAAATCTTTGGGGTCCTTGATCGGTGGCTTTTCAGGCACACTCAGGCGCGAAGCGGACTCGGCGAAATAACCATAAGTGGCTTTCTTGCCGTTGGGGCCCAACAGCATGCCTTTGTCGGCCTTGACCAGGTTGCGGTCCACGCCCCAATGGGCAGCGGCTGCGGTGATCAGCATCTCACGCACTTGGGCGCCGGCAACGCGCAACTTTTCCCAGCTGCCGCGCACCGAGGTCGAACCACCGGTGATCTGTGCACCCAACAAGGCGTTGACATAGGCCGCACCGGGAGGCGCATCGACCACTCGGATCTGGCTCAGGTCCACATTGAGTTCTTCGGCCACCAACATGGGCATGGAGGTGTGAACGCCCTGGCCCATTTCGGAGTGAGCGCTCAAGATGGTGATGGTGTTGTCGTCTGCAATGTGCACCCAGGCATTGGGGGTGCTGACGGTGCCAGCAGCCATGGCTTGACCCAGCGTGCCGGGCAGGTTGACGGCCATCAGCAGGCCACCGGTGGCGGCGGCGCTGGTTTTGAGGAAAGAACGGCGAGAAGTTTGGAAATCGGTCATGTGTGTTCTCCAGCGGATCAGGCTTTGCGCATCGTGGCGGCGGCATCTTTGATGGCGGCGCGGATACGGGGGTAAGTGCCGCAACGGCAGATGTTGCCGCTCATCGCGTTGTCGATGTCAGCATCGCTGGGGTTGTTGTTCTTGGCCAACAAAGCGGCAGCGCTCATGAGCTGACCCGACTGGCAATAGCCGCACTGGGGCACATCATGCTTGATCCAGGCCACTTGCAGGGGGTGGTTGTTCTTGGCGGACAGGCCTTCCACCGTGGCCACTTTTTTGCCAGCAACGGCACTCACGGGCGTCGAGCATGAACGCACGGCTTCACCGTTGACATGCACCGTGCAAGCGCCGCACAAAGCAGCGCCGCAACCGAACTTGGTCCCGGTCATGCCCAGTTCGTCACGCAAGACCCACAACAGGGGGGTATCGGTTTCGGCGTTCGCCTTGGCAGGCTTGCCGTTGACTTGAAAATTCACGCTCATCAAAGTCTCCTCAAAAAAATAGGTTGGCCAAAAGGCCTTTTGCATGTTGTCGGCGGTCAATTTACTGTGTCACCTGTCCATTCACCGTCTCCTGCGCTACAGGCCATTCACGAACCGTGCCAGACCCAAGTGAACATCTTTGGCTTACAAACGCAGGAATGTGTCACAAAATGAGACACCAAGGTGGTCTGACCGCACACGGTGACACAAAACCGTCACGCCCTCACAAAGGGATGGACAGCTTGACGCCGGTCATCCAGTTGCGCGGCAAGCCTGGCTCAAAGTATTGGGGCGGCGTGGCCGACTGGTTGACGATCACGGAGCCCACGTACGGACGGTCCATCAGGTTGTCGACACCCGCCCACAATTCGGCCCGGACTGGCCCCCATGCGCTGCGGTGTCTGACCCGCAAGTTCAAAGCGCCATAACCCGCCACTCTGGAGCCGACATCGTTGACGTCACTGGCCCAAAAAGACGAACGGGCCACCCAATCGGCCGAAGCGGACCAGCCCTGCGGACGCGGATTGGCGCGCGAGGCAAAGCCTTGGTCTGCCCACTGCAAGGAAGCAAACAACTGCTGACTGGGGATGGCAGGCATGCGATTGCCGGATGCAATGAGGGTGGTACCCGAGGTGAAATCAGCGTCGTAATTGGCGCGCAACCACGCCATGGACAGCTGGCTGCGCCATTGCGTTGCCCAGAGGTTTTGCCAAGACAACTCACCCCCTTCGCGCAGGGTTTGCGCTGCATTCTTGTAAGCGGTTTTGCCGAACGCGTTTTTGAGTGTGACGATTTCGTTGTCTGTGCTGATGCGGAACAAAGCGGCATCGAGGCGCGTCGCCGAGGAAGGCGTCCACTTCACGCCGACTTCGTTGTGCTGGCTGCGCGAGGCCTGCAAGCCGGTGTTGAAGTAGCCTTTGATCGCATTGTTTTCAACCACGTAGGCCGCTTCGGTCAAGGTGGGCGTTTCAAAGCCTTTGCCCCAATTGGCAAAAAGGTTCAAAGTGTCCAGGGCATGCCAAGTCGCTCCCACAACCGGGTTGGTGGCGGTGTACCGCACCGACCCGGAGCCGTTGCCATCGGTCAAGTAATCATCGCGGTTTTCCAGCTTGACGCTGCTGTGGCGCAGGCCAGCGGTGAAGGTGTAAGGGTTGCGCCCCTGAGCATCGGTCCAATGCCAATTGATTTGGCCAAAGGCATCGGTGTTGCTCGCTTTGTTCAATTCGTTGCGCGTGAGGCTGCCCGCGACCTTTTCACCTGCTGAAGCCGCACCACCTTGCCGACGTTCGGAAGTTTGATCGGCATCGAACCCCAACACCCAGTCCACGGGACCATGGGCTGCATCGCGCAGTTTGCCCTTGAGTTGGCCCCCAATGCCATAGAAATCACGGTCCAAACCCACCCAATTCGCACTGGATGTGTACTGCGTGTTCTGACGAGTGCCGGTGTAGGCGCGCCACTGCATTTCAAGGTCGCTGCTGAACCGGTGATCAAGCACAGCGCCGAGCTGGTTGTGCTGGACGATTTTGCGGGTCCTGTTGGTCAGCGCATCGTTACCCGCTTGGCGCGGATCGCTTTTCAGTTGCGCAGCGCTCAAGCCCAACGGATCTTGCGCCAATGGCATGTCAAAGACGTTGGCCACCAGCTTGAGTTTCGTGTCTTCCTGCAACTGCGTGGTCACCACCCCGTTGAACTGCTTGCGCTCGGCCGCGCTGTTCTGACGGTAACCATCGATGTTGAAAGTGCTGTAGTCGGCCACGATGCCGACATTGCCGGTGCGTCCACTGAACTGCACATCGTGGCGGCGCAGGCCATAACTGCCGAAGGTGGTGGACACATCGAGTTGCGGCTGCTCACCGGCTTCACGCGTCCAAGTCTGGATCACACCGCCAGCCGAGTTGCCATACAGCTGTGCCAAGGGTCCGGTGAGCACCTCGATGCGCTCTGCAGAGGTCAGGCTGACGGTCGAGGCTTGGCCCTGGCCGTCTGGGGTGGTGGCCGGAATGCCGTCGGTGATGAGGCGGATGCCACGCAAACCGAAGGCCGCGCGGGCACCAAAACCCCGAATGGAAATTTGCAAATCTTGGGCGTAGTTGTTGCGGTTGAGCGCCACCACGCCCGGCACCTGGGCCAGCGCCTCGGACAAATTCACTTGCGCCCCCGCATTGCGGATGGCGTCCCCATCGATCGCACGGACCGAAGCGGGGGTGTCAAATTGCTTTTGCGCCAAGCGGCCGCTTTGCACCATCACTTCTTCAGGGGCTTGGGCCTCCTGAGCATGAACGGCGCCGGCGAACAAGCCCACAGCCGCCAAGGCGGTGCACAAAGGGCGTAAGCGTTGAAAATGAGAGGGGTACTGCATCGCCTGACTTTCAATGGTTCAAGGGGCCACCAAGGTCATGCCACGTTCGCGGTACATGGCCAACAAACGGCCATCGGCACGGATCTTCTGTAAAGCCGCTTCCAGCGCATGGGCCAATTGCTGGTTGTTCGATTTGACGGCCATGCCGATCGGCCAGCCGTTGTCGGCCAAGCCGGGCAAGGTCATTTGCGTCATGCCATATGCCGAGGCGCTCTTGCCGCTGGCCTTCAGGGCGGTTTCGGCCTGTGCACGGCTGACATAGGCAGCGGCGACTTGACCGCCAATCACGGCAGCGGCAGCTTCAATGCCGGAATTGAAAATGCGCACTTGCGAGCGCAAACGTCCACCGCCAAAACCCATCAAGGTGCTGGCCGCACCACTGCCCCGCTCTGCGGCCAGGGGCTGGTCTTGCAAGTCGAGTCCTGTTTTCACAGACGGCACGCGGTCCAAGGCATGAAAGATCACCAGCACTTCGCGGGAATAGGGGGCAAAGATCAAAGCCTGACGGTTCTCGACCATGAGGAATTTGTCCACCGGCACATGCAGCATGACATCGGCCGGGCCGTAGCCCAGGTAATGCCCCTTCCAGACCATGTTGCGCAGGTCGTCGTCCATTTTTTCGCCCGCATCAAAAGGCAGCAAGCTGAGCTTGAGGCTCATCTCTTGGGCCAAGGCCTGCGCCAAAGCCACATCAACGCCGTCCATGTCTTGGCCTTTGCCATCTGAATAAGGGGCGTTGTCTTTGTAAAGCGCCACCTTCAAGATGCCGCTGGCGCGCACCTTTTCCAAATCAAACAGCTCCTGCGCTTGGGCCATACCGCCCCAACCCAGGCCCACCCCCATCAACGCAGCAGCCGACAGCCATTGGCGGCGCGTGGGTTCGGCCAGCGACTGGGCTGGCGGGAAAGATGCACTCATGTTGTCTCCTGATTGTTTTGAACGGTCACCCCAAGCGCTTCACTTCTCGCGGCGGGTTTCCAGGTAGGTGCGGATCGCCCAAATGGCTTCCTGGCTCAAGGTGGACTCGAATGGTGGCATGTAAACACGGCCGTCACGGGTACGTCCGCGACGCACCGTGGCCATGTAGTACTCGTCCATTTCCGCCAAGCACTCGTTGCGCTTGCCTGCATCGGCCATGCCGGTGCAGTCGGCATCGATCTTGCGCAAGTCGGGTGCAATGCCGCCCGAAATGGCCTCCAGACCGTGGCAGCGGGCGCAGTTTTGGTTGTAAGCCGATGTGCCGATGCGCAGGGCTTCTTTTTGCGCAGGGCCGCTGCTGTAAGGGTTGCTGGGCAACCACTTGGCACCCAGTTGCGGCAAGGTGTGGGTGTCCACGGCTTGGGGTGTGACATCACCGTGCGCGAAGGCGCAGGCAGCAGAGAAAGTCAGACCCGTCACCAGCAAAGCTTTGCGCAGGACGTTTGTGAATGGCGTAGAGATGGACATTGTGAAACCCATGAAAAGTTGAAACAGATGAACCTCTTTGGCAAATAGCGTGCCATGCCTCCTGAAGCCCGATTGACACATTCCGGACAGCATTGGCACGCAGCCCAAGCCAATCCCCCTGCAAACTGTTTCAAAGTGAGACAGTTTCGCTGCGGTGAATTCTGTTCACCTGAGGTTTACCCCCACTTGGCCCTGGCCGAGCTTTTGCATGTGTTGAAAAACGTCACACATTTCGAGCAGGAGCGCACTTGCGTCAAGATCATGAAAGCTTTGGACCTGAGGATGAACCTCTGATGGGTCCGCAAGGGCCCTTATGGCCCTTTCAATACACCGATGGGATGCGCAGCAGCATTTGGGCTGTGACAGACCCACTTGGAGACAACATGCTCGGCATGCCAAACCGCGTTCAGCCCGCCCAAGGGATCTACGCGCTGGAAAGTGACACCCACCGCCACTTGATCGGCGAGTCCCACGGACGCAGCCAGTCTTTTGGCCTGCGCGCTGCGGACAAACCTGACTATTCGGCCTTGCGCAGCCGAGACATTCAGGCCCTGCAAGAAGAAAACCGCCTGCTGTACCAGCACGCCAGCCCTGTGATGGAGACGCTGTACGAGCAGATCGCCAACACCCACAGCATGGTGTTGTTGACCTCCAACAACGGTTTGATCCTGCACTCCCTGGGCGACGCCGACTTTCTTGAAAAAGCGTCCCAAGTGGCCCTGATGCCGGGCGTCGATTGGTCGGAACAAAGCAAAGGCACCAACGCCATTGGCACCGCCCTGACCGAAGCCAAGCCGGTGGTGGTGCACGGTCACGACCACTTTTTGAACGCCAACCAGTTCCTCACCTGCTCGTGCACACCGATTTTTGACCCCTACGGCAAAGTCATGGGGGCGCTGGACGTGACCGGCGACGAACGCAGCTACCACCAGCACACCATGGCCTTGGTGCGCATGTCGGCCCAGATGATCGAGAACCACATGTTTGCCAATGTGTTTCCCGAGGCGATGCGCATCCACTTTCATGCGCGCCACGAATTTTTGAACACCTTGGTCGAAGGCATCATCGTGTTCACACTCGATGGCCGTTTCCTGTCGGCCAATCGCAGCGCGCAGTTTCAGCTGGGCTTGTCGGTCAATGCCATGCAGGCACACACTTTTTCGTCGCTGTTCAACCAGCCCATGTCGCAGTTCCACGACCGCCTGCGCCATGCCGCAGGCCAAGCCGTGAGCCTGTGCATGCACAACGGTGTCTCGGTGTTTTGCCAAGCTCGACTCAAGCCGCTGAACATGTGGTTCACCGGCGAGGCTTTGGCACCCCCTTCGGCCAGTGCGCCGGCGTCGCCCTCACCCACGCCTGCCACACGGGCCACCACGGCCGCCGCCGCTGGCCGCGCCAGCTTGTCGAGCCTGCATTACCTGAACACCGGCGACCCGCAAGTGGCCGCTGTCTTGCACAAACTGCAGCGCGTGCAGGGCAATGACATCCCCATCATGATCCTGGGCGAGACCGGCACAGGCAAAGACATCTTGGCGCAGGCCATCCACAACGATTCGGCCCGCTCGCGCAAGCCTTTTGTGTCGATCAACTGCGCCTCCATTCCCGAGACCCTGATCGAGTCCGAGCTGTTCGGCTACGAAGAAGGCGCCTTCACCGGGGCCAAGCGGCGCGGCGCGCCCGGCAAGATCCAGATGGCCCACGGCGGCACCTTGTTCCTCGACGAAATCGGCGACATGCCCACGCAACTGCAAGCCCGCCTCTTGCGTGTGTTGCAAGAGCGTCGCGTGACGCCTTTGGGCTCAGGCAAAGAATACGAAGTGGACGTGATGCTCATTTGTGCCACGAACAAAAACCTCAAGACCTTGATCGCGCAAAGCCAGTTCCGCGAGGACCTGTATTACCGCCTCAATGGCCTGGTGGTACGCCTGCCGGGTTTGCGCGAGCGCTCGGACTTTGAAGTGGTGGCCAACAAGATCTTGCTCAACCTGTGCAGCCCTGAGCAAAAAATCCGCATCTCGCCACAGGTGATGGCCTTGTTTCTGCAATACAGATGGCCAGGCAACTTCCGCCAATTGCACAACCTGCTGCGCACCGCCGTGGCCATGGTGGGCCATAGTGGCGATATTTTGGTGGAACACTTGCCCGATGACTTTTTGGAAGAGGTGCAAGAGCACATCAGCCAAAGCGCCTCGCCCCAGCCCCTGCCGTGCGAAAGCGAGGCCTTGGGCATGCCCCATTCACCGGCGGCACCTCTGCCGGTGATGGCGCAAGCACCTGCGCCCAGCGCATGGCCCAGCCAAGCCACAGCCCCTGTGCTCCATGAGGTGCAGTCCATGCCCAGCCAAGGCGCGCCGCGCTTGCAAGACGTGGCCTTGCAAGCCATGGCCGACGCCTTGCGTCAATGCCAGGGCAACGTCTCGGCAGCAGCCAAGCTGCTCGGGGTCTCGCGAAACACCATCTACCGCAAGAAAGAACAGTTACCGGCCGACGTTTGGGGCTGAACCGCACTGCGCCGGCCAGGCTTGAAGGGCCATCCACATCGGCTCGATTTCACGCCAGGCCCGCAGCTGGTTGAACTGGTGCTGCTGACGGCGGGCTTCTTGTTGATCGGCCTGTGCCACCGACCAAGCCGGACTGAGCTGAAGGCTTTGCAATGCCTCGGCTTCTGACAAGCCCGCGTCCATGGCTTGCCAGGCCGTGCGGACCAATTCACACAGGTAATTTCGCTGGCGTTGCAAATGCGCCCCCACCTGGCCAGGCCCACTGACCAAGTGCTGGCCAATCATCCAGTTCGGCTGCAAAGCCTGCACATCGTCCAAGGCTTGCAACCAACCCAGCACACGGCCTTGGGCCAGCACCGGCAAACGGTCACCGTCCACCAAGCCGCCGACCAAAGCCACGCCTTCGGCTGCAGACCACAAAACCAAATCACTCTCGGTGTGGGCCTGACGCATCACGCGCACTTGCCACTGCCGCCCACCGATCGACAGACTTTGCCCGTCCTCGAGCACCCTGCCTGGCAGCACAATCCGTGTGCCCTTCAACGCTGGTGCACCCAGGTCTTCGCGCATCGCGGCCAGGCAATCCGGGCAACGGTTTTTCATCGAAGCGGCCGTGCCCGCGGTGGACATGACCGGCACACCAAATGCCGCATTGGCCAGCACCTGCTCGGCATGGGCATGGGTGTTGATCAAGGCCTCCACCTGCGCTTGTTGGCGGCAGTGCAGGCTGCGCTTCAAGGCCTCGCCCACTTGTCGGGTGGGGCCGGGGTCCACCACCGTCACTTGGCGGCCCTGCCCCAGCACCACGGTGGTGGTGGCATGTGCTGCACGAGCTGAGCCTGTCGAAGCCCACAGACCATGGACCACCGACACACCCGGCAGCACCTCTTGCAGGGCCGGCGCGGGACACTCGCGTGCCTGCACCGAAACCCCAGCCACAAGCAGCCAGAGCCCCAAAGCCCATCGCGCCATGTGCACTCCAGGATGTGTCACAGCGCCAACCTGCCTTGCTCCAAACTGGAACACGAAAAGCGGCAGCGCTCAGAAAGGCGAGGGTATATCCGGATCTCAGCAGGCGAATGAAGTGGCACTTTTGTTGCTCAGGTGATTGCGGTCTGTCCTCAGACCCCGCATATTGGCACATGCAGCACTTGGCATGCCAGCCTCAACTTGGAGAAAACCGTCCGCATGAACTCTCTGACTCCCGTGCCCAGCCGGTGGCACCAACGCATGTGGGGCGCCCTGGTGGTCAGGCGCTTGCCGGTGGTGGGTCGGCCAACGATGACTTTGGAGCAAATGCCGCAAGGTTTGTTCCTGCTCTGGCTGGCCTTCATGGGCCTGTTGACCTTTGGCGCGGCGGTGATGTGGCAACACGGCCTGTGGTACCGCCTGGTGCAAGCCGACCCAACGGGCTTGACCATCGTGATCGTGCTGCTGTTCATCGGCTGCTCGCTGTGGGCTGGTGCACGCAGCTGGGCGCTGGGTCTGCAATGGCAAGCGCTGCAGGCCATGAACCCCCACAGCGGCTGGGCCCACGACTACCTGAGCGCACGCGCCCACCCCCACACCGACAAAGGTGTCTTGCTGCAGGTGCTGAGCGACCGGGCGCACGGCCCGCAAGAGATGGCCTGGTGGCTCAACGGCATCCAGCTCAAGCTGGGCCTGCTGGGCAAGGTGATTGGTTTTTCGGTGCTGGCGCTGGAGCTGGGCCGCATGGACGGCTTTGATCCACAGCAATCGGCGCAAATGCTCAAGAGCCTGACGGGCGGTCTGGGCATTGCGCTCTTGACCACCATCACCGGCCTGAGCGGCAACATTTTGCTGGGCTTGCAACTCATGCGCATTGACCGCTTTGCCGACGGCCTGGTGGCCGAGATCCTGAGCCTGGGCGAAGCGCAAGCCATGCAACAAGCTGACACCGAGGCCGCTGAATGAGCATTGGCCGCAGCACCCGCGACACCGAGACGGACCCGTTTTACGACATGTTGTTCAACATGTTGATCGCCTTCGTCTTTTGTTTCGTGATCGCGCTGCTGTCCTTCAACCCCCAAGCCAAAAAAGCCGGTGACGTGCCCGCCAAGGCCGAGTTCATGATCACCGTCTCCTGGCCCGACGAGAACCCCAACGACCTGGACACTTGGGTGCTCGAGCCCGGCGGCAAGGTGCTGTGGTTTCGCCAGCGCGATGTGGGCATGCTGCACCTGGACCGCGACGACCGGGGCGACAAAAACAACTCGGTGGTGGTCAACGGCAAAACCGTGACCAGCGCAGCCCGCCAAGAGATCGTCACCCTGCGCGGCTTGGTCGCAGGCGAGTACGTGGTCAACGCCCACTATTACGAAAGCCGCAACCAACTGCCGGTGGACGCCACCGTGACTGTGGTCAAGATCAACCCGCAGGCCGAGATCGTCTTCACCGGCACCCAGCAATTGGGCGCCAAAGGTGAGGAGCGCACCCTGGTCCGTTTTTCCATCGACGACAACGGCCAGATCCTGGACGTGAACACCACCCCCAAACCCATCGTGATGCGCTCGGGCATCTGACACGTGAGAACCCCATGATTCCAACCACCACCACCGAACTGCTTTGGCTGGGCATTGCCTACGCGCTGCTGGCCTTTCTCTTGTTGTGCCTGTGTCTGGCCACCCGATGGCATTGGCTGCTCAAGGCCGTGATGGTCGTCGTGGTCAGCGGCTTTTTCTTGTTCCACCACCAGGTGCTGCGCGGCATCGCGGGCTGGCCGGCCGATGACGCCTTGCCCCCGCGCTTTGTGCTGCTGTCGGCGGTGTTCGACGAGCCCAGCCCGGCACGCCACCATGCTGGCGCCATCTACATCTGGGTTAATGAAATCAAAGACCACGAGGCCCTGGATCTGCCCCGCGTGCACCGCCTGCCCTACGAAAAAGACCTGCACCGCATCTTGGGCGATGGCATCAAAAAAGCCCGTGACGGCAACACCCAAATCGGCACCACCGAGCCTCGACGCGGCCAAGGCGGTCTGCCCTGGCTGCGCCCAGCCAACGACGACAAGGTGCAGATCAAGCTGAGCGATTTGCCCCGCGCCCAACTGCCGGAGAAATGATGAAACACCCGCATTTCCTGTCTGCCCCTTGGCGGCGTGGTGGCCTGCTGGCTTTGACGCTGATGGGCTTGAGTGCTTGCGACACCGGCCCCAACCATGGGCCGGTGTGGTTTCCGTTGCGTGCTGGCGACGTGCTGCGTTATGCGGTGAGTTACAGCGGCGAAGTGAGCCACGCGCCCGAAGTCTGGACACTGCGCACCCAAGGCCCCGTCAGCTACGAAGGCGACAAGCTCATGAAGCGCCACCATTCGATGGGGGTCGCCTACCTGTTCAAGGCAGACGAGCAAGGCGTGCGCCGTGTGGCCCAGCAAACCGATCTGGACCGCGAGCCCCAAGCCGACACGCCCCAACGCTGGGTGCTCAAAGCGCCCTACCAGGTGGGCACCGAATGGACCACGCCCACGGTGCCGTATTTGCTGATGCGGAAAAACGAATACCCGCGCGAGCTGAAATACAGCCACTCCACCTTGATGACTTGGCGCATTGAATCGATCACCGAGACGGTCAAGACCGCTCAAGGCCAAACCTTCTCGCCTTGCATGAAGGTTGTGGGGGAAGGGCATCTGAATCTGTACACCGACCCGGTGAACGGTTTTTCGGATGTGCCCCTGATCAGCCGCGAATGGTATTGCCAGAACGTGGGTCTGGTGAAGTTCGAGCGTGAGGAGCGCGTGCCCTCGGGCTTCATCATGGGCGGCCTGATCAGCGCGGAAGTGCTGCCCTGATCGCGGGTTCGTCTTTCAGCGCCTGTGCGCTCACTCGATGCGCAGCTGGGTGATCCAGCGCGCTTGGGGCGCAAAGGCTTCGCTGTCGGCCAGACCAAACGGCGGCACATCCAGACGGGCTGGCGGTGCGCTGATCTGGTTCAAGTCCACCGCCTGCGGCTCGGCCCGCAAACCGTCTGCGCCCAAGCGCCAGCGAAAAATGATGCCATTCCAAAGCTTGGCGCCAAAGTCGGCGGGCCGTTTGTAAAGGAACAGGGTCTGGTGGTCCAGCCACTGCCAGTCCTGCGCCGTGACCGTTGCAGGATTGGCATAGGGGTAGACCACATGGCAGCTGATCTCGTCGGCTGCATCGAGGCATTTGAACTCGCGCATCGACAAGAAGTGGTCGTGCATCACTTGGTGGTCCATCTTCACGCGCACGCGTGACGCACCGTCTGCGGTGGGCCAGAAGTTCACCACGCCGATGCGGGTCTCTCGGCCATCGCGCGTCTGGGCGATCAGGGCTTTGTCACCTTGCGGCAGTGGCTGCGCTTGCGCCAACAGCCCCATGCCACACAAGCCGGCCCCCACAAGAAGATTTCGTATCCCAGGGCGGCGTGTGTGCATGGTGTTCAGGCCTCAGGGCCTGTGCAGTTCATCGGAAGGCATAGCGTACACCCACCCAAATGTTGCGGGGTGCGCCTGGCGCATAGAAGGTGCCGTGGCGCAAGGGGTAATTGCCGTCGACGGCGGCAAACGGACGGGCCACCAAAGCGTTGCCGTTGAAGGCGTTGGGCGACAACACGGCGGCGGTGGTGTAGCGCGTGTCAAACAGGTTGTTGATGCGCCCGGTCAAAGTCCAGCCGGGCTGCAAAGCGTATTGGCCGCTCAGGTTGAACACGGCGTAACCAGGGTTGTAGCCTGCGCCGCTGTAGTAAGTGCCGTCGGCCACGTGGCCATTGTTCTCGTTGCCACGGGCGATGCTGCGGCCCACAGACTGCATGTCCAAACCGAAGCGCCATTGCGCGTTGGGCTTCCATCCCACTTGCAACTTGAGCATCTGGCTGGGCGACATCGGGATGAGGTCACCGGGCTTGACCGCGATGTTGCCTTCCAGCCCCGGGCCAGCGCTGTTGCTGCTGTTGCTGCTGTTGCTGTTGCCGGCCACGGTTTCGTCGCTTTGGTAGGTGGCTTGCAGCCAGTTGTAATGCACACCGTAGGTCCATTCGGAATTCAAAGCACCGGACAGGCTCAGCTCCAGCCCCTGACGGCGGGTTTGGCCAAAATTGCGAAAGTAGCCGTAACCGGTTTGCTCGCTGGCCACGAACAAAATGTCTTGGTCGTTGACCGCACGGAACACCCCCGCAGACCAAGCGTGCTTGTCGGCCAAGCGGCCGCGCAGGCCCAACTCGAGGGTGCGGGTGACGACTTGCTGCAACGGTGGGTCGCTGGCCATGGCGTTGGGCAGTTTGCAGGGCTGCTCGGGGTTGGCGCAGCCCAGCTCGGTGGTGGTGGGGGCGCGGCTGCCTTCGTTGTAGCCGAGCCAGCCTTGCAGCTGTGCCGAGGGTGCCCAGGTCAGGCCCACCGCCGGGTTGAAGCGGGCAAAGTGGTGATCACCGCTGAGCGAGTTTTCTTGGCCATCGTTGCGCAAATCGAGGTTGCGCACACGCGTGTCGTTGTAGCGGCCTGAAGCCGTCAGGTTCCAGCCGCCAGCCCAAGACCAGGTGTTGCTGGCAAACACGCTGTGGGTGCGGGTGCGGCCTTGCAAATCTACGGCGGTGTCCCAAGGCTCACCGTCCACATTGCCGCCAGTCACGCCATCGCCATAGGCATTCACTCCCGTCACGCTGCGGTCCGGATTCACATAACCGAGCTGGCTGCTTTGGGTGAAGTGCACCCGCGATGTGTCCAGCGCGGCACCCACCACGGTTTGCGTGCGGGCAGCGCCCATTTTGGATTCCCAACTCGACTGCAACACCGCACCCTGGTTGCTTTGGGTGGTTTGCCCTGAGGTGAGCAAGCCTGTGCATTTTTCGGCCGGCTCTTTGCTGCTGCTGTCGTTGGGCAACAGGGCATTGGCCAAGCAGCGCCAATAAGGAAACGGTGTGTTGCTGGCATTGGCCCCGCTGTTGGGATAGCCGCTGTGGCCGTTCTGAGCCAGCACTGCGCGTTCGCCCGCACTCGGTTGGTAAACGCTTTGGTCCAGCGCGCCTTCGTTCACATCGCCATTGAGCGTGCTGCCTTTTTGCCTGCGCATGTAGACCTGCGCGCTGACGTTCCAGCCGTCACGCACTTCGTGGCTGCCCGTCCAGTTGAGCATCCAGGCGTGCTGACGCGTGATGTCGGGCGTGGTGTAGACACTGCGCCAGTCTTTGGCCAATTGGCCGCCTTCTTGCAGACCGTTGCCGTGCAGGTCGTTGTCGGCCCAGCTCAGGCTCAGGCTGCTGCGCGTGCGGCCGTCGCGCCAACCCAATTTGCCAAACATTTGTCGCACATCGCTGGGCGACTGGGCACGCCAACCGCCGTCATGGAATTGGTTGAGCATGGCATAGCCGTCCAAGCCCTTGTCGTTCACAAAACCATGCTCCAACAAGAGACTGCGGCGATCATGGCTGCCTGCTTGCAACTGGATTTGCGTGCCGGGGTTGCTGCGCCCATCTTTGGTTTCGAGTGCCAAAGCGCCACCCAAGGTGTTCAAGCCGAACAAGGGGTTGGAGCCCGGCATCAAGGTGACCGACTTGAGCGCGGCGCGCGGGATCAAGTCCCAGCTGAGCACATCGCCAAAGGGCTGGTTCATGCGCACGCCATCGAGGTAAACCGACAAGCCTTGCGGGGTGCCAAGCAACGGTGATGCGGTGAAGCCCCGGTACTGCACATCGGCCTGAAACGGGTTGCCTTGCAGCTCTTGCACCATCACGCCGCCCAGATGCGCATTCATCCATTCGGCCAGGTCTTGGCTGTGGGCATCGTTGACCAAGCCGCGCTGCACGGGCGCTGCGATCTGGCTGGCATTCAAGTCCAGACCAGGCAAGGGCGTCGGGGCCACGATGGTGACGGTGTCATTGGCGGCGAGTGCGGGCTGGAACGCCAGCCCCATGGCCAGGGTCAACAGGGAAAGCTGCGGAAACGTCTTCATGTCGCTTGTCTCAAATGCGGGTTGTGGTGTCTCTTTGGCTCTGACCCCTTGGAGATGCTTTTGAGGATACCGACGCGACTGCTAGAAACCATGGGAAATGCACCCCGAGGACTCGGGAAATTTTCCCGAGTGATGGGCACGTCATGCTTTGACGTCAGCCGAGGGCCATTGCACCAGCCCATGGCGTGCGGCCAAGAGCAGCAACTCCATCTCGGAGTTGACCTCCAGCTTGCGCCGGATGTTGGACAAATGGTTGAGCACCGTCTTGGCGCTCAGGTGCAGTTGCTCGCCGACCTGGGTGGGCTGAACACCCCCCGAGAAAAGCCGCAGGATGTCAAATTCGCGCGGGGTCAAACAGTCCAGCGCGCTGTCACCCTGCACAGCCTGACACGCCATGTCGTGCGCCACATCGGCCGAAAACACCCGCTGACCTTGCGCCACTTTGCGGATGGCGGCGATCATCTCCAGCGGCTCTGAATTTTTGGTGATGTAACCCAAGGCCCCGTTGCGCAAAGCCTGCGTGACATATCCCACCGCCTGGTGCATGCTGAAGACCAGCACCTTCAAATGCGGTTGCCGCTCCAGCAAGCGCTTGATGGCCTCGAGCCCACTGCCTTCGCGCAAGGACAAGTCCATCACCACCACATCGATGGCCGTGTCGCGCAAAGCGGCGCAGGCTTCATCGCCGCTGGCCACATCGGCCACCACCGACAAATCGTCCTCGGCATCGATCAGGCGCCGATAACCGGCACGCACCACCGCGTGGTCGTCGACGAGCATGACGCGGATGCTCATGCCAGCGCCTCTTCGTGCACAGGCAATGTGGCCGTCAACACCACGCCCCCGCCTGGCCGGTCGGTGAAGCTCAATTCACCCCCCACCATGGCCAAGCGGGCCTTCAGGCCCAGCAGGCCGTTGCCCGGCGTTTGTTGCAAAACCAGCGCCTGACCACGCCCGTTGTCGGACACGGTCAAGACAATCTGCTCACCCTTGCCGTGGCAATCCACATCGATGCGGTCTGCTGCGCTGTGCCGAACGCAGTTGGTGAGGGCTTCTTGAACGCAGCGGTAAAGCGCCAAACCGGCATCGGCGCTCAGGGCGGGCAGATGGCCAATTTGCCAAGCGATGCGCCGGTCCGGCAAGCGTGTTTGCCAACCGGCCAGAAGTTCTTGCAAGGCTTCGCGCACGCCACTGTCTTCGAGCCCATAAGGGCGCAAGCTGCTGAGCATTTGCCGCACATGGCCTGCAATGCGCCGTGATTCGCTGCCGATTTCGCGGGCGCATTCGGTCAAGGTGGGGGCCGGTGCTTTCTCGGCGTGGTGCTCGATGTAGGCGGCTGTGGCGGTGATCGCGGTCAGGGACTGCCCAAATTCGTCGTGCAACTCCGACGCCAGCTCGCGCCGCTCTTTGTCTTGCACTTCCATCAGTTGGCGCGTCAGGCGGCGCTGACTTTCGCGGCCCAGCGACAAGCTCTGCGCCAATTGATCAACCACTGAAGCGATGGCGGCAAATTCTCGCAGGGCAAAGGGGGGCAATTTCGCTTGGTCTTCGCCTGCGGCCAAGCGCGTCAAGCCAGCGTTGAGGTCTTTCACCGGGGCCAAGGCTCGGTCCACGGCATACCAAGTCAGGGTCAAACACGCGGCACAAAACATGCCCAGCATCACCAGCACTTGCAAGGAGGCACTGAGCTTTTCGCGAAATTCACTTTCGGGGTCGGGCCGGATCCAGAGCATCTGATCGCCGATGCGGATGCGGTGCGCTCTGGCCCCTTCGGCATTCAAACCCAACCAGCCCATCCAGGCCGAGCTGGTCGATGGCTGAACACGACCCGCATCGGACTCCATCTGCACTTTGACGTGCCTGAATTGACCGGGCATGAGCGCAGCCGCCAAACGGGCCTGGCTGTCGAGATCGGGCGAAGAAGCCATCAAGTCCACCAAGCGTGACGTGGCTTTTTGCTCGGCCAAAGCGTCCTCGCGCAAATCCTGCAGCCAGACCACGCCAAACACCAAAAGCAAGACAACAAAGGCCAGGGCCAATCGGGTGACGAGAGTTCGGCGAAGATCCATGACAGCAAGGGGCATTGGCCCTGTTGGGCGATGCCTCAAATTGTGGCTTGCACGGGCGTTTTGTGAATCCAGATAAACGTGAAGCTTCAGGGCTTCATCGCCAACACATGGCGGGCCAAGGTCTTCAAATCGTCCTGGCTGATGCTGGCATGCGGGGGCATGGGCATGCGTCCCCATTTGCCTTTGGAGCCATTTTGGATCGATTGGACCAAGGTGGCCACGGCATCTTTGTCACCACGGTATTTGTCGGCAATGCTCAAAAACGCGGGGCCCACCACTTTCTCGGCTTTGGCGTGGCAAGACATGCAACCGCTGTCTTTGAGCAACGTGTCGCCATCGGCCGCATGGGCCAGGCCCGCCATACCCAAAGCCAGCACAAGTGCCAGGATGCGAAGTGTTTTCATGTTCAGCTCTCTTTCCAGTTTTCAAAAATTCAAATCCAACCAACTCAGGTTGACGGCGACAAAATCGCCGCGCCGCTCGGCGCCGTTTTGCCGGCCCCAACCGGTGTCCAGCGCCAGCTTGTGAGGGTGCAACCAATGCCGCACACCCAGGTGCAGCAAACGGTCACGCCCATCCGATGTGCGTGTGGCTTCTGCATAGACCCAGCGCTGCGGTGTCCACACCCCATGCGCGGCCACAGTGCTGACACTGGCACGAACGGGGCCCGAAACCGCGCTGCGTTGCCACTGCCAACCTGCATTGGCATGCAGCCACAAGCGTTCATCGGCCAAGGGCACTGAAATCACCGCCAGCGCTTGCTTTCTCGGCCCCATGCCATCGGTGCCCGGCTCCACACCCAGCTTGGTCGCCAAACCAAAACCTTGGTCTTGGGGAGACACCCACAGGCTGCGCAAACGCACGCCCTGCTCAGGCTCGGGCGCATCCGGGCGTGAGGCTCGGCCCCACTCGAACTCCAGCCTTTGCGTGGCGGACAGGTCGTGCTCTAGCTGCACGCTCAGCGCCTGGCCGCGTCGATTGGCCACCAGCGTGCTGCTAACCTCCCAAGACTCGTCGTCATCTGCCGCCATGGCATGGGTGGTGCGTAAAAAAGGGCGGTCATCTGCGCGTGCGCACATGACCGCCCCTGTTCCAATCAAGGCCAGGGCTGTCAAGCCCATGGCTCGAAGACGATGCCCCTGGGATGCCGCCAGCGCGGCTTGGCTCAGGGGCATGTCTTCAATGTCACTTGGTCAGCTTGAAGGTCCAGACAGAACCGCCTTGTTCGAGGAAGTTGACCTTCTTGGCCACTTCACCGCCCCACAGCGGAACCGCACCACCCCAGCCAGAGACGACCGACACGAACTGGTCGTTGCCTTCCTTCCAGGTGATGGGAGGCGCCACAATGCCAGAGCCTGTCTGGAATTGCCACACCACTTTGCCGGACTTGGCGTCAGCGGCTTTCAGGTAGCCCTCAGGTGTGCCCCAGAAGACCAGATCGCCAGCGACCAAGACACCGCCCCACAGAGGCGCTTCGTTCTTGACTTCCCATTCGATCTTGCCGGTCTTGGGGTTCACAGCGCGCAGCGAGCCGATGTAGTCGTCGTACAGAGGCTTGATGGTGAAGCCAGCGCCCAGATAAGCCGCGCCTTTTTTGTAGGTGACGGGTTCGTTCCAGATTTCCATGCCCCATTCGTTGGAAGGCACATAGAACAGGTTGGTCTTGGGGCTGTAGGCCATGGGCATTTGGTTCTTGCCGCCCAGGAAGCCTGGGGCTGCAAAAACAGATTTGCCCTTGTTGCCATCGCCACCAGCGCCAGTGGGGTCACCAGGACGGTTTTCAGGCACGAAGTTCGGACGGCCTGTCTTCAAGTCGATGCCATTGGCCCAAGTGGTTTTGGTCACGAAGGGGAAGGCGTTGACCAGCTTGCCGGTGGTCGCATCGTTCACATAAAAGTAACCGTTGCGGTCGGCTTTGCCGCCCATGCGTTTGCCGTCCATGTCGAAGGTGATGAACTCATTCACACCGTCATAGTCCCAGCCGTCGTTGGGGGTGTTTTGGTAGCTCCAGACAATCTTGCCGGTCTTCACGTCGATGGCGACGGTGGAGGTGGAGTACAGGTTGTCACCCTTGCGCAGGTGGCTGTTCCAGGGGCCAGGGTTGCCGGTGCCGAAGTAGGCCAAACCGGTCTTGGCATCGTAGGTGCCGCCCAACCAGGTGGCTGCGCCGCCGGTCTTCCAGGTGTCGCCAGGCCAGGTGGCGTTGGTGGTACCGGAGATGCCGTTTTCCTTGCCGTCTTTGTAGCCCATGTGGCCTTCGACCACAGGACGTGTCCAAACCATCTTGCCGGTCTTGGGGTCACGCGCTTCCACGCGACCGATCACACCGAATTCGCCACCGGACACACCGGTCAAGAGCAAACCGTCAGCGATCAGAGGGGCTGCGGTGTAGCTGTAGCCTGCGGTGTAGTCGTCAATCTTTTCACGCCAAACCACTTTGCCGGTGTTTTGGTCCAAGGCCACCAATTGGGCGTCCAAGGTGCCGAAGATCACCAGGTTGTCATACAGGGCGGCACCGCGGTTGATCACGTCGCAGCAAGGCATGATGCCTTCGGGCAGACGGTGCTCGTACTTCCAGAGTTTTTTGCCGGACTTGGCGTCGACAGCAAAAATACGGGAGTACGAAGCGGTGACGAACATCTTGCCGTTGTGCACCAGCGGCTGTGATTGCTGACCGCGCTGCTTTTCACCACCGAAAGACATGGACCACACGGGCACCAGCTTGTTGATGCTCTTGGCATTGACGTCGGTCAATGGCGAGTAGCGTTGGCCTTGCGTGCCCAGGCCCCAAGACAGAACGTCGTTGGTGGTGGCCGCATCTTTGGCGATCATGTCGTTGGTCACTTGGGCGCCGACTTGGGCAGCAGCCATCATGACGAGCAGGCTCAATAATTTTTGTTTCACGTGGATGTCTCCTGTATAGAACGGTCAGAGCATTGAGGAAATTGAACGATTCGCAAAGGCCCCATGCGGACACTCAGCAATGCGTCGGGTTTCATTTCCGCAAAATGCGTGCCAACCTCAAGTCCCCATCGCCTAAGTAATTACCCGAACAAAATCCCCTGAAAAAACACGGGGATTGCCACGCTTGGCCGGGACATCGGACTGCCCAGGCTGTGACAGTGTTCAACTTTGGATCAACGGCCTGTGGCAGCCGGTACAGAAGGCCGTGCCAACTGTTCGTTTTCGTAGTGCGGAAACAGGTAGGTCACGCTGCGGACGTATTCGGCGGGCATGGCGGCCCACGCCGCAAAGCGCGGGGGAATGGGCAAGCGCAAGACCTCGGACAAATCCAAGCCTTGCGCCGCACTGTTTTGCAGACGCTCGTGCAGCCACTGCAGCCAGTCGAGCGTCTGGTCCACCCCCTTGCGGCCGGTGTGAACCGGCCCGTGGCTGGGCACCACGGTGCGCACCAGGCCCTGGTCGATCCAGCCTTGGACTGTGCGCAAGCTGCGCATCCAGGGCAGCAGGCGCGCATGGGGGGCGGTGGGCACCCGATCGGCAAACACGAGCCCCCCGGCAAACAAGACCCCGGTGCTGTGGTCAATCAGAAGCAAGTCGTCGCCCGTGTGGCCTTCCAGACGCACCCACTCCAGCCGGTGGCCGCCCCAGTCCTGGCGGCCCGGGCTCAGGCTTTGCCGGGCGGGGGTGAACTCGGTGCCCTTCATCCAGTCGCCACACAGTCGGTACAGGTTGTCCTCGTAGGCCTTGCCCTCGGCTTGCATGCCCGCCATCGACCCGACCAGCGCCTGCAGGGGCAGATCGGCCCAAGCCTGGTTGCCCAAGAAATAGTCCGGGTGCAAATTCAGCGCGACCACACGGCTGGGTTTTTGCGGCACGGTGCGTGCGATGGCCGCACGCTGCTGCTGGCCATACAGCCAGGAGGGGCCGGTGTTGATCACCAGCACGCCCGCATCGCTGGCGATGAAACCGGTGTTGATGATGTTGCAGCCGTTCGCCCGGCTGAAGTCTTCGACCGCCCCTTCGATCACCCAGGTCTGCGCCGCAATGGCGCGGGGCTGCAACTGGTAATCGCCTGCGGACAAATCGGCCGCCTGGGCCCAAGCCGCACAGACCGTCCAGCCCAGCGCCCAGGCCTTGCGCCAGCTCATGCCTTGAGCCTCTCGTCGATGCGGTTGCCGTTGTTGTCGCGGCCCGTCAAGCGCCAAGGCCCCTGGGGTTGATCGCCCAGCTCCAGTGTGATCAAGGGGTTCTCCGAGACCGGCTCATGCAAATGCAAGCGCCACACAGCGGTGTCCTGGGCATCACGCAATTCCAATTGCTCGATGTGGAAGGCCGGAATGCCATTGACCAAACCGGTGTCCATGGGGTGCATCACGCGCAGACGCAAGCGGGTGCCGCCGTCCAGCACATTGCGAAACACCCGTGCCTGCACCTGGTTCAGGGTGCGGCTCCAAGACCCATCTGCGCGGGTGGCGCCCGGCACGGTGCAGCCGCCGCCAGCGGCGTTGACCCAAGTCTGCCCCACAAACCAGCGGCCATCTTTCATCTTGACCAAAGCCCGCACGGGCGAGCCTTGCTCCATGCGGATGCGAAACGCCAGCACCGGCCAACTGCCCAAGGGCTCAAAGTCGAGCACATGCTGAATCGGGTTGCGGTCGGCCACCACCACGATGCGGTCGATCGGCCCCATGCTGAGTTGCAAGGCACGTGCATCGATCCAGATCGGCACGTTCATGGCGTCCTCGGCAAACTCCGGCCCCTTGACGATCACGTCTTCGCTCAAAGCGAATGGCGCCATGGCCATGAACTTGCGGCGGATCACCGGCCACTGCATCGAGCCCAGCGTGTCACCGCCTGTCGGGTCTTGCGACCATGCAGTCGGGGCCAGGGCCGCAGCCCACAAGCCGCCCCAAGTTTGCAGGCATTGCCGCCGCGAAAGTGCAGGTTGTTTCATGGCCGTCCTTTCATGCCACGCCGCGCGCGCGCATCCAGCCGCGCTGCGGGTCGTAGCCGCGCACCGCCAAGCCAAAAAACACCAAGGTGCCCAGCACCCCGTACAGCAAGCCCATGCCGTACAGCTGCCCGTGCAAGGCAAAGCGCATGGTTTCCACCGCTTGCGTAAAGGGGTTGATTTGCGCCAGTTGGTAAAGCCACCAGGCCCCAGCCTCTTCGAACTTCCACAGCGGGTACAGGGCCGAGCTGATGAAGAACATCGGGAAGATCACAAAGTTCATGGCCCCGGCGAAGTTCTCCAATTGCCGCACATGGACCGACAAGACCAGGCCCATGGAGGCCATGAGCACCGCCGCCAGCATCAAGGTGGGCAGCGCCAGCAAAGCATGCAGCCACTCGACCTCCACGCCCAGCAGCGCCGCGACCAGCAAGAACGCCAGCATTTGCAGCATCGACAAACTGGTGCCCGCCAAGAGCTTAAAGCCCAGCAACCAGGCGCGGTTGAGCGGCGCCGTGAGCAACAAGCGCATGAGGCCCATTTCGCGGTCGTAGACGAGGGACAGCGAACTTTGCATGCCGTTGAACAAGGCGATCATGCCCAGCAGGCCGGGCAGCATGTACACCTTGTATTCGATGTAGGTCTCATACGGCGGGATGATGGACACGCCAAACACATTGTGAAAACCGGTGGCAAACACCACAAACCACAGCAAAGGCCGCACCAGTGCCGACGCCAAGCGCGCCGGCTGGCGCAAGAATTTGTGGATCTCGCGGCCCACCACGGCGCGTGCGGCACGCCCCAGGTGTGCGAAGTTCAGCGTGCTTTGCATGGGCTTTCCTTGTCATCCACACCCAAGGTGTCGAGGTTGTCGGTGGGGTGCAAGACCCCTTCCACCGGCGCGGTCTGCACCACGCCATCGGCATGGGCCAGCAGCACCGGTTGGCGCAACTGACCGTCCCAGGCGCGGTAACTCAGGGGGATGCCTTTGAAGCCATCGATTGGCATTTGGCCGGAACGCAAACGCGCAGCCAAACTGGCCGGCGTGCCCTTGGGCTCGGCCACCCAGGCCGCCACCAAGGTCTTGATGCCCATCCAGGCCGCCCAATCTTGACCGGTCATGGGGCGCTGGGCCAGTTTCACAAAGCGGCGGTTGAGCTGTGGGCCGCCATAGCGCTCCCACTGGGCATGCCAGGCCAGTGGCGTGAGGCCACTGCTGCCGATCACAGGCCGGGGCCATTGCGTGGCATAGACCAGGCTGCGGGCGAACTCCCCTTCGCTGTCCCAGACCGCCACCACCTCGTGGTTGCGTTCGCTGGTCAAGAGCTTGGGGTTGGCCGCATCGCGCTCGCGCGGGTCGCCGCTGAGCTTGAAGGTTTTGGTCTCGGTGGTCTTGAGGCCATAGCGCTTGCCTGCACGCTGCCAAGCCTGGATCAGCAAAGCATCGGCAGGCTTGGCCCCTTGCAAGACGAGCACCTGTTTCCAGGACTTGGCCGCCAAAAATTGCGCCAAGGCATCGGCCAACATGCTTTGGCTCGGGTAGGTGTGCAGTACGGACACGGCGCCACACGACTGCGCGCGCAAAGCATCGAGCGGGCTGCTGGCATTGATGGCCAAAGCCCCCGCCTTTTGCGCCGCCTGCAAGGCCTGCGGCATCAGGGCATCGGGCAGGTCGAGCACCCAGTAAGCGACTTTGTCGTTTTGCAATTGCTGCAGGCTGGCTAAGAGTGCCGCTTCATTGTCGGCCACCACCTCGCGCAAACGCACGCTCAAACCTGCGTCTTGCAGTTCCACCTGGGCATCGTCCAGACCCAAACGTGCTGCGGTGATCAAGCGCCCCGTGGATTGGCCTAGCCAGCGCTTCTCCACCCGCCGGGGCTGGTAGCGCTCATCGTCGGCCACCGAGACCACCGCCACCTGCAAGGCGGCCGAGGATTTGGCGGCCACCGGAGTGGCAGCCTGTGCCGCACCGCACAGCGCCCAACACATCACAAACAGGGTTTTGAAAAAACGCATCATCACTCCCGAACCAGCACCGTGTGCGGCACGCGACCGGCTGCCACGCTGCGCACCGCTTTGCCTTGGGCGGTGTCGACCAGGGTCATGTCGTCCGATAAGCCGTTGGCCACATACAGCTGGGAGCCGCTTTTGTTGAGCGCCAAACCCCAGGCCCGCTTGCCCACCAGCACGGTGCGCTTGACTTGTTTGCTGGCCGCATCGACTTCGGCCACGTGGTTGGCCCGGCCCAGGCTGACCCAAACGCTGCGGCCATCGGGGCTGTGCACCAGCGCCACCGGGGTGATGTCGGTGGCCCGCATGCCCGCAATCTGAAAAGGCACGGTGGCCTTGACCTGCTGCGTGCCGGTGTCGATCACACTGACGCTGGCGCCCATCTCGTTGCTCACCCACAGCTCTTTGCCATCGGCTGAGAGCGAAAAGCGACGTGGCCGGTTGCCCACCTTGATGTTCTGCACGACCTTCTTTTGCTGCAGGTCGATGCGGTGAACCACATTGGCCACCTCGGACGTGACGTAGGCGTAACGACCATCGGGCGTGACCCAAACGCCTTCGGGCTCGCCACCGGTTTTGACTTCGAAAAGTTTCTTTTTCGAGGCCAAGTCGTAGGCGATCAAGGCGCTGTCGTCTTCGACCGTCACGTACGCGGTTTTGCCGTCGGGCGAGAGCGCAAACATCTCGGGGCTCTCACCCAAAGGCATGGTGCCCACCATTTTTTTCTGCGCCAAATCGACCCAAGCCAGTTGGTTGCTGTCGCCACAGATGACCAAAATGCGGGCGCCATCGGCACTGAACTTCATGTCGCGCGGGCGGGGGCACACCGCAATGCGCTCCGGGTTTTGGCCCTGCGCATCGAACACCACGATCTGGTTGTCCTTTTCGTTGGACACATAGACCCGGCCCACAGGCGTGCTTTGCGCCACAGCCGACAGTGCGCTCACCGCGCACAGACAAAGCGCCCACCGGGTCAAGGTGGCAAGCGGGGCATTCAACATCGGGGAGGTCTCCTGGTCAAAACTTCGGCATTGCTCCGTTTTGGAACAATTCACACAGGGATATCGGCAATTACCATGCCACACGGCGGCAGGTTTGCGACAGATGAGTGGCTTGCATTTTGCTATGGTTAGCCCATGACGTCATTCAGAAATAACCCGGACACACCCACGCCCCCGTCCCTGAGCCGGCGCGCATGGTTGCTCCGTGTTGGCGCTTTGAGCGCACCCACGTGGTCGCTGGCCCAAGCGGCACAGTGGCCCCAAAAAGCCATTCAGCTGATCGTGCCCTGGCCCGCTGGGGGCGGCACCGACTTGAGCATCCGCATCCTGGCCGAAGAAGCCGGCAACCGTTTGGGCCAGCCGGTGGTGGTGATCAACCGACCCGGCGCTGCGGGCACCATGGTGGCGCCCTTGCTCAAAGCCGCAGCCCCCGATGGCTACACCATTGGCCAATTGCCACTGCCCGTGTTGCGCCACGCGCTGATGAACAAAGTGCCTTGGGACCCTCTGACCGACCTCTCGCCCATCTTGCAGGTCTCGAGCACCACCTTTGGCTTGTTGGTGCCGGCCAGCAGTCCTTGGCAAAAAGTGCAAGACATGCTGGACTGGGCCAAGCAAAACCCGGGCGCCCTCATGCTCGGCTCCACCGGCATGGGCTCCACGCCCCACCTGGCCATGGAAGAGTTGCTGGGCGCACAGCAAATCAGCTACACCCACATTCCCTTCAAGGGCACCACCGATCAGATGCTGGCCTTGGCCAGCGGCACCATCATGGCGGGCATGAACTCCACCGGCTTTGCCCCCTGGGTCGAACAAGGCAAGCTGCGCTTGCTGGCCGTCTTCAGCGAACAACGCAGCGCCCGCTGGCCGCAGGTGCCCACCATGAAAGAGCTGGGATACCCCCAGGCGGTCTACCACTCGCCTTGGGGACTGGTCGCGCCCACCGGCACGCCTGCGCAGGTCGTCACCGCCTTGCACGACGCTTTTCGTGCGGCCATGTTCACCCCTCGCCACCTGGCCGAGTTGCAACGCTACGACCAGGACGCGGCCTACTTGGAAGGCAGCGCTTACCGCCAAATGCTGGTGCAAAGTTCGCAGCGAGAACGCAAACTCCTGCAACGCATGAAACTGCTGGCCGAATGAGCCGCTGATCGAAAGACACCATGTCCACTGCCCTGCCCCTGCAAGCTGCCCATCTGAGCAAAGCCTACCAAGGCCACCCGGCCTTGCGCGATGTGAGCCTGAGCCTCATGCCCGGTGAACGCGTGGCCCTGCTGGGCCCCAATGGCGCCGGCAAATCGACCCTCATGCAATTGCTGACCGGCCTGTTTGTGCCCGACAGCGGTGAGATCCAGATCCTCGGGCACGACCTGCGCACCTCGGCACCCCGTGCTTTGGCCCACCTGGGTGTGGTGTTTCAGCAGCCCGCGCTCGATCTGGACCTGAGCGTGCAAGCCAACCTGCGCTTTCACACCGACCTGCATGGTCTGCCACGTGCGCTGGCCGATGCACGCATCGAAGAGGGCCTGAGCCAGCTTGGCTTGATGGAACAGCTGCTCAAGCCCTGCCGCGCCCTGTCCGGTGGCAATCGCCGCAAGATCGAACTGGTGCGCGCTTTGCTGCACCGCCCCGCCGTGCTCTTGATGGATGAGGCCACGGTGGGCCTGGACCCGGCGTCCCGCGTGCAGTTGTTGCAAGCCGTCGAAGACTTGCAACGTGAACACGGCGTGGCCACTTTGTGGGCCACACACCTGGTGGAAGAAGTCGAGCGCGCCGACCGCGTGGTCGTGCTGCACAAAGGCGTGATGCGCCACGAAGGGCGCGTGGCCAGCCTCTTGGCCGACACAGGACAGGCCACCGTGCAAGAAGCCTTCCTCAGCCTGACCCGCGCCTGAAAAGGCCCCAGCGGTCATCTTTGTGACGCGGCGCCAAGCGCGCAAACGGTAACCTGCACTTTTGACCATTCAAGGAAGAGACATGCTCACACTCTGCGGCTTTGCGGCCAGCAACTACTACAACAAAGTCAAATTCGCCCTGCTCGAGAAAGGCGTGCCTTTCGAAGAAGAGCTGGCCTGGGTGGGCAAGACCGACCCCGCCGCCAGCCCGATTGGCAAAGTGCCTTACATCCGCACACCCCAAGGCCCGGTGTGCGAGTCGGCCGTGATCATGGAGTACATCGAGCAGCAGTACCCGCAAAACCCCTTGATGCCCACCGACCCCTTTGCGGCCGCCAAGGTGCGCGAGTTGGTGACCTTCCTGGAACTGCACTTGGAACTGGTGGCCCGCAACCTGTACCCCGAAGCTTTCTTTGGCGGCAAGATCAGCGACAACGCCAAGGAAAAGACCGGTGCGCAACTCGAAAAAAACATCGCCGCCTTTGCCAGTCTGGCGAAGTTCTCGCCTTATGTGGCTGGCGACACACTGACACTGGCCGACTGCGCTGCGGTGGTGCATTTGCCTTTGGTCTCCGGAGCCACCAAGCTGATTTATGGCCGTGACTTTCTGGCCGACTTGCCGGTGCGCGACTACATGAAGCGCATGGGCGAGCGTGCCACCTTGCAGCAGGTCAACGCCGACCGCAAAGCCAATATGGAGCTGATGCTCTCGCGCATGAAGGCCAAGTAAAACCGTCCTTTCTCATGCCAAGGGCTGCTCGATGAGCAGCCCTTTTTCTTGGCGGCTACCGGTTTGGTGTTACCGGTTAACTGTGCCCCCAGACACGGCCGCTCGTGACCGGCCCTTGATGCACATCAACCCGCTGTTGGCAGCCCTGCCTAGGATGAAGCCATGAACTCTTCCATCCCCCTTCACAAAGAACGGCTGCTGCGCGAACGCACGCAATTGCTGGCGCGCATCGCCCAAGAACGCGGAGGCTTGGTCTCTCGCGTGGACATGGCCGCCGAGCACGATGTGCGCGATTTTGAAAACCGGGCCCAGGCCATCTCCGAGCGCGATGACGAGTTCGCCATGAACGAGCATGAAACGGCCGAGCTCGGGGCGCTGGATGCGGCGCTGGAACGCTTGGAAGCGGGGCTGTATGGCACCTGCAAGGACTGCGGCGTGCGCATCCCCGAAGCGCGTCTGGCCGCCTACCCTGCCGCGCTGCGCTGCATCGACTGCCAAAGCAGTTTCGAAAACCCCCATGGATGACACACCAGGATTTCTCATGAGCACTTTCCACGCCGTGGTCTGGATGGACCACCAAGAAGCCCACGTGGTCATGTTTGACCGTGAACACGTTCAGGCACAACGCATCCACTCGCGCAGCCACCACAAGCACCCAGGCAAAGTAGGGGATGCGGTGGCCTTCTACCAAGACATTGCGACAGCGCTGAGCGGCACGCACGAAGTCCTGTTGACCGGCCCGGGTCAGGCACGCCAAGCGTTTCGGGTCTGGTGCCAACAACACGCAGCGGCGACCGCAAAACGCATCGTGGACAGCATCGCCAGCGACCACCCCAGCGATGCGCAATTGGCGGCCTTGGCCAAGCAGTATTTCAAGAAGTTTGACGCGATGGCCGCAGACCCTTCTCAGGGCTGACCCTGCTGCGCACAGGCGCGGTGACTGCTATGCTTGAACGCATGCGCAGCTTGTTTCACCTTGCCTTTCATGTGACCGACTTGGACGAGGCCCGCCGTTTTTACGGCGGCGTGCTCGGCTGCCAAGAGGGCCGGTCCACCGACACTTGGGTGGATTTTGATTTCTTCTCGCACCAGATTTCTCTGCACTTGGGCGAACCTTTCAAGACCAGCAACACAGGCCGCGTGGGTGAGCATCTGGTGCCCATGCCGCACTTTGGTTTGATCTTGCAGGCCGGCGATTGGCAAGCACTTGCCGATCGCTTAAAAGCCAGTGGCCTGCGTTTTGTGATCGAGCCGCACCTGCGGTTTGCGAGTCAGCCTGGCGAACAATGGACCATGTTTTTCATGGACCCCTTTGGCAACCCGATCGAGGTCAAAGGCTTCGCGGATCTGGAGACGGTCTACCAAAGCTGACCGGCCCAGAGCGGCTCAGCGCAAGCCGTCGCTCGTCTTTTTGGCGTCCAACACGATGTCCTGCTTGGCGCGGGGCGTGCCGATCGGCCGTGAGCTTTGGCCCTGCTGCGTGGCCAAGATGTCCTCGGGGCTGGGGTATTGGCCTTGCAGCCAATAGTCGAACACGCGCCGCGCAATCGGCGCTGCATGGGCTGCACCAAAGCCCGCGTTTTCCACCACCAGCGCCAGCGCGATTTGCGGCGCATCGGCCGGCGCATAGGCCATGTACAAGGCGTGGTCGCGCTGGTATTCACCCAACTTGCTGGCGTTGTATTTTTCTTTCTGGCCAATCGTCACCGCTTGCGCGGTACCGGTCTTGCCCGCACTTTGATAGGCCGCCCCAGCGAACACCTGCGCCGAGGTGCCCGAGGTGGCCACGCCAATCAAGCCATTGCGCACCACGGCGATGTGATCGGGGTTGTAACCCAGATTCACCGGTGCGGTGTCGGTCACGGCTGACTGTGCATGGGTCAAGGCGTCTTGCGTGGCCTTGACCACGCGGGGCGTGTATTTCATCCCGCCACTGGCCACGGTGGCCGTGGCCGAGGCCAGCTGCAGCATGGTGAAGTTGTTGTAGCCCTGCCCAATGCCCAGAGAAATCGTCTCACCGCCGTACCATTTTTGCTGCTCAGGTCGCTTGTAGTAGTTGCGCTTCCAGTCGGTGCTGGGCAAGATGCCGCGCACTTCGCCCGGCAAATCGATGCCGGTGATCTGCCCAAAGCCCAAGGGCTTCATGAAGTCATGGATGGTGTCCACGCCCATGTCGTTGGCCAAGGAGTAGTAGTACACATTGCTCGACAACACGATGGAGCGCACCATGTCCACCGGCCCCAGACCTGTGTCGCCGTGGCTGCGGAAGGTGTGCCCACCAAAGGTCCACGAGCCATTGTCCTGAATGATGGCGCTGGCACTGCGTTTGCCGGTGGTCAGCGCCCCCAGGGCCATGAACGGCTTGTAGGTGGAGCCCGGTGGGTAGGTGCCGCGCAGGGCACGGTTGAGCAAGGGCTTGTCGATCGATTCGTTGAGCATCTGCCAATTTTCAACATCGATGCCATCGACAAACAAATTCGGATCGAATGTGGGCTTGCTCACAAAAGCCAGAACTTCGCCGGTGTTGGGGTCCAACGCGACCAAGGCACCACGGCGGGCACCAAACAAATCCTCGACCAATTTTTGCAATCGGATGTCGATGGACAAGACCACGTTTTGGCCTGGTATGGCGGGGCGACTCGACAGGCTGCGTGTGGCACGGCCGCCGGCCGAAGTTTCAACTTGGTTGACGCCCGTGATGCCATGCAATTCGCGCTCGTAGCGTTGCTCGACGCCCAGTTTGCCGATGTATTCGGTGCCCCGGTAGTTGCCAGCCTCATCGTCTTCTTCGATGCGCTCTTTTTCCTTGGCATTGATGCGACCGATGTAGCCGATCACATGGCTGGCCAGCTCACCGAAAGGGTATTGCCGAAATAAACGGGCTTTGATGTCCACTCCAGGAAAGCGGTAACGCTGGGCGCTGAAGCGGGCCACCTCTTCGTCGGTCAAGCGTGTGCGGATCGGCAGAGAGTCAAAGCTTTTGGATTCTTCGCGCAAGCGCTTGAAACGGCGGCGGTCCTTGGTCTGGATGTCTACCAACTCAGACAATTCGTTGATGGTGGCCTCCAAGTCTTGTACCTTGGAGGGCATGATTTCCAGCGTATAGGCCGAATAGTTGCTGGCCAACACCACGCCATTGCGGTCCAAAATCGTGCCGCGCGGGGGCACCGTGGGCAACACGGCCGTGCGGTTGTTTTCCGCCTGCTCCAGCAAATCGTCGTGACGCACGACTTGGAGATAAGCCAGACGCGTCAAAAGCAAGATGAAGCACACCAGCACCACACCCTGGACCACCACCACGCGCTCACGGAATCGAAGAATATCGGCTTGCGTGTCTCGCAACTCGGCCAACGAAGGCAGACTGAAGGGCATATTCAGAGTGGCCGAATGTCGTCAGGCGCAAAAGCACGCCTTTGCGGGGCCAGCAACAAGGCACCCATCAAGGGCCACAGTGCCGCTTGCAAAAATGGCACAAACAACTGACTCCAATTGGGCCAGGCCTCTTGCACAATCAAGCGCGTAGTCCACTCCACCACCGCTGCGATGATGAAAAGGGGCACGATTTGCAAGGCTTGCTCACGCAAAGGGAACCAAAGCAATCGGCGCTGAATGGCCAGCGCCATGCTGCTGAGCACCACATAAGACAAAGCGTTTTGTCCCAACAAGGCCGACTCATGGACATCGAGCGCCAGGCCCAATACAAAAGCCAGCAACATGCCCACGCGGCGCGGCTGGTGCACATTCCAAAACACCACCACGATGGCCAAGACATCGGGCAACCACCGCATGCCCGTCAAACCCAACAGCATGTTGATCAGCAGCGCCAGCATCAAAGTGAATGCAATGAATCGCGGATTGGCCGGTAGCAAAAGCGGACGTCCTGCAGGCATGATCATGGCTTGACTCCTGAGGCCGGCACTGCGGGCGCTGTATTGGCTTTGTGTTTGGCGCTGGTCTTGACGGGCTCGGCTGGGGCTGGCAATGTTGGCCAGTCTTTCACGGGCGCAAGTACCAACAAATGTCGACCTCGTGCTACGGCCATGGGTTTGGCATGTACCCGCGCAAATGAAGAATCGATGCGGCGGTCAATCTGGGTGATGGTGCCCACATGCAGACCGGCGGGGTACACCCCATCGATGCCACTGGTGGTGAGCAAGTCACCTTCTTTCATGTCAGCACCTGCAGGCACAAACTTCAATTCCAGCGAGCCACCCAGCGTATTTGGATCGCCATTGGCCACTTGGCGGGAGCCGGTGCGGGCATTCATGACAGGGATGCTTTGTTCACGATCTGTGAGTAAGGTCACTTCACTGATGAGGGGATAGACGCGCGTGACCTGACCAAAAACACCAGCGGCATCGATCACCGCAGAGCCTGGCTCTATGCCTGCCAACTGGCCTCGGTCCACAATCACACGTTCGCTATAGGCATCTGTCGCGCCGTACAAAACCTGCACTGGTTTGGATGGCCCAGAGAAATCTTTGCGCAGCTCCAACAATTCACGCAACTGCGCGTTTTCCTGCAGCAATTGCTCTACCTGTTGCAACCGTTGGGTTTGACCGATCGATCGGGTCTGAAAGCTCTGCGCTGCATCTCGCGCTGCCTCGAGATCCACAAAGTAATCGTTGGCTGAATGCACCAAGCGCCCAGGCTGCAAAGACAGCCACTGCAAAGGCGCCAACACCATGGCAATGCCTGCACGGATGGGGTAAGAAATCTTGAGCCGATGGTCGGCCGCCATCAACAAGATGGACAACAAACCCAGCAACACCAGCTTGGAGGTCGCAGACAAGCCATGCCGAAAAATCGGCGGCACACTGCGCTCAAAGGTATCCAGAGCCATGGTTCAATTGCACCGGATTCAGGTTGGATGACAAACCGCAAGCGGCCTGCACTGGACAGGCCTGCACAGGCTTACTCGCTGGTAAAGATGCTGCCCAGCTGGTCCATGCGCTCAAGCGCCATGCCACAGCCACGCGCCACGCAGGTCAGGGGGTCTTCGGCCACCAACACGGGCAAACCCGTTTCTTCGGCCAACAAGCGGTCCAGGTCACGCAGCAAAGCACCACCACCGGTGAGCATCATGCCGCGCTCGGCAATGTCAGCACCCAACTCGG
>NKIO01000013.1 GCA_002255935.1 Comamonadaceae bacterium PBBC2 | reverse complement strand
GTTGCCACTGACTGATCGCTGGAAGGCGTTCCTGGACTACGTGGTGGCGAAAATTACCCGCCCTTTGCTTCCGTGGAGTCGCCCCATTCAGCTCATGAGGGCAGGGTAACTGCCGGATTTAGGATCACAACCTTGTGATCGAGTGTGACACGTGACGCTGCGCGCGCTGGGCTCCCACGAAGGATGTAATCGTGGGAAATGGTAGGTACTTGGCGTTGGACGAAGTTTTTTTACCGCTGGCATCACTGCCAGTCTTCAGTCGTTGCGCCATCAGAAAGCCGTATGCCGCAATACTCAAAGTCGCGTGGTGGTGAAACCCGCGCCAGCCTCGTCTTTCATAGTGACCCAATCCCAAATCCTGCTTCAAGTCCTGGCAATCGCGCTCAATGCGCCATCGCATGTGCGCAGCATTCATCAGGTAGTTCAATGCCGCTGTCTCTGGCAATGCTGATAGGTAGTATTTCTCGGGCTCGCACTGATCGGCGGGCCACTCGATGAGCAGCCATTGCTCAGGAAGCAGACGGGCCTTGCCCACACTCCCACCCGCGCAGCGTACCCTCAGCGCGGCAAAGCGGCCCGTCAGCCGCTCGTTGCTGCCTTCGCGCTAACTGATGTTCTGGAATGCGCTGTCGGGCAAGGACTGCGCCAATGCCTTGGCGCTCACCGGTTGTCTCTTGACGGTGCGCCGTGGCATCACTGGCGGGAGCCCCTTCACTCAACAGACCTTGAATCTGTTGCAGTGCAATTTGGGGTTTGGTTGCAAATTCGATGTGCTCGGGAACACCGGCCTTGGTTCTACGCGCGTCATCTTCAGCCCAGCCATGAGGCAAGTACAGTTGCCAAGCCACCGGCAAACCTCCTTCCTCGCAGGCAAGCGTTACGCTCACCGCCACTTGGCAGTTGTCCTGCTTGCCCAACACGCCGCAGTATTGGCGCGACAACGGCAGCATCAGACCGGTGCAGTAACCAGTCAATCCCGAATGCCGGTCGGCATGGCCAAGTCCTTGCATTAGATAGGCCATGTAGTCATCGAACTCTTTGGCGATCTCCGTCCCATCCCCTCAAAAGGAAAGATGAACATACCATGCCACTTTTTTATGACACAGTAAGACTGCGACTTTGCTCAAAAAGTGGGGCTACACCGTGGTCTTGGCCAAGAACGAGCAGGAAGCGGTTGACCTGTTTCCTAACCAGGCCTGGGGGCTGATATTGATGGATATGCAGATGCCGGTCATGGGCGGCCTTGAAGCTACAAGATTGATACGGGCACTGGAGAACGGCCAACGTCACACGCCCATAACAGCCATGACCGCCAACGCAATGGAGGCAGACATCCAGGCTTGCATTAAAGCTGGCATGGATGACCATTTGGCAAAACCTTTAAATTCGGAGGTACTGCGAGACCTCATAAATCGCTTGACCCGCAAGGAATAGGGTAACGCCGATCAGGCCATAAAACCCATACTGTTTGGATAGTCGGGTCGGCCTGCAGCGGCACCAAAGTGCCGCAGATTAGGCAGGATGCTGGCAATCTCAGAATCTGCCACGCCAAACCATTTGGCCAGTGTGCCGGCGTACTGGTCCACGGAGGTGGTGGGCAGCAAGCGGCCCTGGCCCACATGCCATTGGTCGGCTGCGGCCGTGGTGTTGCCAACGCTGACCTCAGGTGCCGTACCGTAAAACGCTTGGCCATTTACCGCCCCCCCCACCACAAAGTGGTGGCTGCCCCAGCCGTGGTCCGAGCCGTCGCCATTGGATTGCAGTGTGCGGCCAAAGTCGGACGCGGTAAATGCCGTGACCTGGGAGGCCACGCCCATTTCCACCGTAGCGT
Source organism: Comamonadaceae bacterium PBBC2 (assembly GCA_002255935.1). Taxonomy (GTDB): domain Bacteria; phylum Pseudomonadota; class Gammaproteobacteria; order Burkholderiales; family Burkholderiaceae_C; genus Limnohabitans_A. The sequence goes on along the minus strand of NKIO01000013.1, from coordinate 62,069 downwards.
TGTAGAAGGCAGTCATGGCTCCACTGACGCTGTTGAGCAATCCGGGATGCCGCGCAATCAAATTGTCATGCAGATCAAAACCACCGATGGAGACCAGAAACACCTGGCGTTTGTTGCCCAGGGTGTTGCGCGCCGCAATCAGCCGGGCCACCAACTTCATTTGGTCGCTCAGGTTCCCGGCGGGGAAGGTGGTGGTCAGGTTGGCGCTAGCCAGGGCTGCGGTGATTTGGGCCTCTGCGCCCACCGCCCGCGCCGTCACGCGGTTGTATTCGTTCTCAAGAATATGGGTGCGTGGCTGCTGAATCAGGCTGGTCATGGCCGCGCGCACGGCGCTGGAGCCATACACATTGCTCTTCACACTGCTGATAGCCACCGCACCATTGGTGCTGACTTGGTAGGACAAAGCCGAGTCGCCCGACAAGAAAACGGCATTGCCCGTGACATTGATGCAGGTGAAGGTCGCCGTGGCGTTGCTGGACAAGGCCAAGTCACCCAAGTTGCCGCCCCAACCCACGGTAGAGCCCTCGGGAGACGACGATTGCCAGATGGACTGCTGGTCGTTGTGCGAGAAAAGCTTGGGCGGCAGCGGGTAAGTTTTACGGTCTGCGCTGTTGTACTGCGCTTTGGTCAGTGGCACCACCAGCGGCCCCACATTCAGTTGCACGGCGGCCTTGCCGGTATTGAACAAGTTGGCCATGCCGGTCATGTTCGGGTGCAAGGCGTATTGCCGCCCACCTGGCAGCGGGATAGTCGGGTTCAGCAAGGTGGGGGCCAAGTCGGCTTTGGCCAAAGCGATACCGCCCGCTGTCTGCCCCGCCCCGCCACCGCGGATGGTGCTGTACTTGTTGTAGCTGGCATCGTCATAGGCCACCACGGTGTTGGCGTAATCATTGCCCCCGTACATGAACACGCAGACCAGGGCTTTGTAGTCATTGGCGTCAAAGGCTGCGGCCTCACCCATGGCCGCCAGGTTCAGTGCGAAGGGCAGTGCTGTGCCGGTCAGGGCGAGCTGCCCGCTGCGGCGCAAAAAGGCGCGGCGGGTCTGCTTTTCAAGGTCTAGGAAATGCATGGTGCGCCTTATTTTTGAATGAGGTAGTCGCTGGAGGCCATTACCAACAAAATGGCCGCAGCCAGTCGGTCACGCTTGGCACTGTCAGAGCTGTTGATGGTGAGCGTGGTGGCATTTAGCGCATTGATGATCAGAGTTTGGTTGGCCGCTGACAACTGACCCGCACACAACAAAAGATTGAGCCGTGCCAGCAAGGCTGGGGGGTCCAACACCATGCCCAGCTCTTGGATGTAGGCGGCCGTGATGTCATAGCCATTGGTGGCGTTGGTGCCATTGCCCGATTGGTTGGGCGCATTCACGTAAATGCCACTGCGAATCACGCCCTGCATGTAGTTCAGGTAGCCACCCACACTGCTTTCGTTCACCAGTTGGAACTCGGGGGCCGGGGTTTTGCTGGCGCTCAGCGCGGTGCTGGGCGGGATGTAGCCGGGGCGGAAGAAGTTAAATACCGTGGGTGAGCGCAACGGGCTCTGGCCCAAACGGTTGCCGGGGTTGCTCAGGTCCCCCATCTTCCAGCTGCCGCGCGCCGATGTGATGCCGAAGCTGCGGCCCCATTGCACCAGGCGCACGATGGGTTCGCGCAGTCGGCCAAACCCGGTGTTGGTCAGCCCCGCAGCGCCACGCGCCTCATCGTCCAGCAGCACGGCGGCAAACACGGCCTGCAAATCACCGCGCACACCGGCACCATTGTTGTTAAAGGCCGAGGCCACGCGCGCCACATAGGCCGGGCTGGGGTTGCTGGTGACCAGGCGCTGAATCATCTGTTTGCCAAAGAAGGGGCCGACATTGGGATGGTTGAACAGCGTGTCCAGCGCAATCTTCAGGGCGGGCACACCGGTGGTGCCCGCAGGCACCGTGGCCCCCAAAAATGTAGCTGCCAGCGTGGAGTGGTTGGCTGCGTTGAGCACCATGGGCAGGCGCGTGTAGTGCGTGCTGGGAATCGTGCGGTTTTGCACCGGCTCCAGCGTGGGCACGTTTTGGCTTTGGTCGATATCCCAGCCGGTAAATACGCGCGCCAAATTGGTGATGTCGTTCTGGGTATAGCTCTCGAGGCGCGCACCGCTGGCGTCTAGCTTTTCTGTGCCGTCCAGATTGAGCTGGTGCACGCCCAAGGAGAATAGTTGCATGACCTCGCGGCCGTAGTTTTCGTCGGGCACCCGGTTGCGGGCCACGTCTTCTTTGCGGTTGCCTTTGGTGTTGAGGTAGTAGCCCATCGCCGGGTTCAGGCTGACGGCTTCCAGCAATTGCCGGTAGTTGCCAAAGGCATTGGCCACCAGCAAGTCCCACCAGGCGGCAATGGCGTGGCTGCGCCAACTGAAATCCAGGCCGACCAAAGACACCACAAAAAACTCCGACAAAGCCAAGGCGCAGCGCTGGCGCACCGCATCCGCGGAGGTCATGAGCTGGTTCCAGATCATGTAGTCACCGGGGTAGCTGTTGTCGTAGTAGCGAAAAACGTCATCCACCAGGTTGTAGCCACGGGCGTCCAGCCAGGCCACGCCGGTGGTGCTGAAGGGGGCCTTGAACTGCTCCAACAACCAGGTCTTGTAGCCCTTGCTGCGCAGGGCGGCTATCTCTGCATCCGAAGCCGAGAACTGTGCCTGCAATAAAAAACGGGCGGCTTCGTTGTCATTGGCAGGGGTTGCCGCGTCACGGTCCACCGACACCAGCGCCGCAAAATCTTCCAGGCGGCCCGCGCTGACAAGCAGGTTCCCCGTAATGGGGCCCAACACATAGACCACGGACTCAGACACGCCGAGGTAGTTGCCGGTGTCTGGGTAATAGCGATAGAGCAGACTGCCCGACTGGATATTGCTCTGGCTGCCCGGAAACGCATTGGGGAAATACCCCTGAGCCCAGTTCATCATGGCGTCGGGCGTGGGCACCGGCGGCGCGGCGGCTCTGCTGACCGCCGCAATCTTACGCCGGTCGCCTTGCAAAATCGCCGAGCTGGGCACGGGTGCCGTGGCGTTTTGCAATGCGTTGGGCATTTCTGCCATGTCGCCGCCGCCACAGGCGGCCAGAAGCACCGGCAGCCCGGCTAAGGCCCAGAGTCGCAATGAATGGGTGTGTTCTTGGATAAGGGGATCCCGGATTTCGGTCATGAGATGGGTCTCGTCAAGCAGTGATCATGCAGCGCGTTGGGCTACCAAAGCATAGACGAACCTATAGAAACTGGTGTAAAAAAGTGCACCTTAATACGGAGTACTTGTTAAGGCGTGTAACGCGCGTTTTGCAGCAGTTCGCTATTCCGAATGGCCTCGGCGATTTAACCCGTGGTTTGCTCCGCCATGCCATGCCATGCCATGCCACCCAGCATGCACCGTGGTCATCCGAGTTCGACACCAAATTGAAAAATCGCACCATTTTTGACTTAGAACTTATCCGCAAATAATGTTTATGTCTAACTTGATCTTGCGAAACGCCATGATGGACGCGGCCAAGTAGTTCAATGCCAGGAAGCTGCGGTCCAGACTCTCGTATCGCACCAGCAATTTGGGAAACCGATTGAACCAACTGTGGTAGCGGGCAATAGGCGGCTCTGCTATTGCCACATGTCTGACTCAACGCCGCCTACAATAAATTTCAGGCTTCCTTGTGCTTGGCAATATCGCGAAGCCGCTCGCTATAGCGTTGCCCAACTGTATACGGGGAAAAATTACTCCAGCCTTTTGCCGGTGCGTCGTGTGGCGGCCGATTCGCTTTATTCTTTGACAGGCCGATTGGAAACCGCACAACGAAGTTCAACATGCATTGCGCCGCATGCAGAGTATCCGCATTCGCCCAAACCTGCCCCTTGGCATAGGGATATTGGCCAATCTTTACTTTTATTAGCCTGTAACGCACCAAGTCCACCCTGTCGGCCAATTCTGGGGGCTGGCAAAAGTCCAAGTTGCCACTGTAGCCTGTCGTGATGACATGCAGACCCAACTGCAGCGCCTCGGCAATACCACGACCATAGCCCTCTGCGCGATGCAAAGAGACAAAGCAATCACACGCCTGGTAGAGACCCAGCAAGTCTGATCGTGAAAGGGTTTGCTCAACCACATGCAGGCGATCATCTTGTTCCGCGAGGGCTTTGAGTTTGTTCCATGCCAGATTTCGCTGCTTTGGCGGATGCACTTTAATCACCAAACCCACTTCCTCACCAGACCATTTGTCAGCCGGAAAAGCTCTCAAAAAAGCCTCTACCACTGCCTGCGGGTTCTTGCGATGCACTGAAGAATTCAAATCGAACGAGAAGCAAAATAAGCGCGCTGCATGGGGCAAGCCAAACTTTTTGCGTACTGCCGTACGCCCACCTGGGGCCGCCACCTGTCCAAGATCTACCGCCATTGGCATGATATGCACGGGTAATGGGGGCTGCGCAGCTTGGCAAACGGACGCAACTGCATCGAATGTATGGCGCGTTGAGACCCAAACCTCATCCACCAAATGCACCAACTGGTGCCAAGGTGCTGGCCACTTGCTGAGCTCCCATGGCCAGTAACCAATGTTGTAGCGACCCTGCATTTGGGTCACACCACGCTCTGCATAGAACCGACCATGCTCCATCGCAGTCAGGCAGAACAAGTTCACTGCGTAGGGCCCGTTAGCCGTGACATGCGCCGCCATACTCATGTCGTTTTTTGCAGTATCGGCTCCCGGTTCAAAGTTCACCATACACATGGGCACGTCCGCGGCCTGCAATGCAGTAGCTGCCATGCGCGCGTCTTCCCCAATGCCAAGTTGCCCAAACGCATAGCCCACCACGTTGACCCCCCAAGGCCTTTGTTGCCAAGAGATAACGGGGGGCTGCATCGCATCCTCTACCAGTCGGCTTTCGAATGACTCTTGCCACTTACCCTTGTGGGTCAGAACAAATTTCTTTTCTGCGTGCGAAAGAAAGTCCCAAAGGTCATGCTCACCAGCACCATGCAAGTAAAACCAATTTAAGAACTCCCGTTGCTTACCTGGTAGCGGATAAGTCCTCTGAACATCGGGTCTTGCCTGCCACACCAACTTCTGCAAACGAGACAAAGGCTCCCCTAGCTCACGACCACAAACCAACGCTCGGAACCCGGGGTCGCTAGCCAGCGCACGGTACTCTTTTAGACCACTGGTGATTAGCCAGCCCAGGTACCCAGGTTGTCCTTGTTCCGTATCAAAGCCAAAACGCTCACACAAATCCGGCCGCAGTTCCAATAGCAAAGCCATCAGGTCCAATTCACTGGTCATGGCTAGGCTTGTTGACTCGCGTTTTCCTTTTGCACCAAGAATGTATTTGACACCGAGGTCATAGACAACCCAATCGCATCGTCTTCCCGCATCTCCAACAACCGGCATCGCTTCTGGGCAAGCAGATCCAACAGGGCCGCCTGGGGCAAAAAGTGCATTTCCATCGTTGTATGGTTGTCAATCGACAGATAATCATCAATGGCAAACCGATAGCCAGCTTTGTATGTTGGCACTTGAAAGAATGCCACGCCACCAGGGTTAAGTTGGTCCAATAAGTCCGCCAGCAAGTGTTGCATCACTGGCGGTGGGTTGTGTTGCAACACAATGCGCGAGTACAGCAAATCAAAATTGCCCAGGGCAGCCACACCATCCACGGAATCCAAATGTTTGCATTGCACATTACCAATACCTTGCGCCGCAAAGTGTTCCTGTGCCACCCTCAAATGCGCCGCCGAAATATCGACTCCCACCACCTCTGCAAAACGTGAGGCCAAGGGTGCAGTCACGCGCCCGACCCCGCAGCCCAGCTCCAGGCAGCGCTTTAACCTCGAACTCTGCACCCCAGCACGCATCAACGTGGCTTCGAACATGGCTACTTCAGACTTACCACTAGCATAGAACGCGTCACGGTTCATATGAAAGGTATCCTGAAAATAGCTGTCATTCGTCAGCACAGACCAATGTGGCTCGGTCTCTCCCAGGTGGTGCCATTGGTGGCTTGTCTTGCTAAACAATGCTTGCAATTTCTCAGCAGGCGCATTCAGTTCTACGCGCATTGCCGGGCCGTTAAAGCTTGGCTTAGGGGGACGTGGCGCCAGCACACTAGCAACGGAAGTTTGAAACTCTGTTGAATTGATGAACAACTCGCGCAAAGCCCGCAAGTCGGCCACTTCAGTCGCGTAGTGGTTCACCACCGTATCGTTTTCAGGTTCGCGCCCTAGGAGCAAGCGGTAGGCATAGATTACTTCGTCTCGACTAATCATCTTCAAGCAGTTTGGATAGTGGTTGGCATTGCAAGTGATTGCAACAGGATATCAAGCGGAATCGCGCTCCGGCTCTATTTACGTCGAATCATAGAGTAAGGGTATGCGCGTGAAGCTATCACTTCAAACGCACTGATACGCTCTATCTGCAATGTCTTAAATTTTTGGAACATGCCGAAACTTATCTGTCCCAATCGTGTTTGACCGATTGACCGACATCAAACTGGGTAGAGTTTGGTTTACTACTTGGCAAAAGCGGCAAGCTTGAATAGTCAACATCAATCAAGGGGTAAAGTGCCTGGCTGTTATCAAGTCCATTTTCACCGGAGCCCGTTTTGGATTGATCTGTGGCGAAGATGTTAGCTCTTAAAGTAGGCAGACACATTACTTGAAGTTTAATTCCAGTGTCCGCTTGGTTAGTCCCAACAAACGTATGACCTCCAACAAGCGCAGCGTGCCCATTGCGTCCACATCCGCCGTGTATTCGGGTGCTTCAAAACTCATCGCAACATGGCTTTGCGCCCCCAGGTTGTACACCTCGTCGGGTTGCACTTCTTGCACAATGCGCGTCAGATTGGACGAGTCCGTCAAATCCCCACAATGCAGAACAAACCGTTGCTGTTCTACATGTGGGTCTTGTTAGATATGGTCTATGCGTTGGGTATTAAACAATGACGCCTCTATTCCAACGCCTACAATCGCGCCTCCCGCCCAAAAAAATCACGACCGCACACGTTTAACAGTACATCGGGTAGATCTGCCGTCACTCGATTTGCCACAATTACATCGGCCTACCGCTTAAAGGCAACGAGATCATTCACCACTTCCGAATTCTTTCTCAGAATTCTGTTCGCGACTCAAAAACCCGCCGCGGGGAAAAACTGGAATCTATCCCAAGCTTATGCATTGATAGCCTGGTCATCCACCACAAAGTGCGAAACCAGCGCCGGCGCGGTGGTGGACACGGTGAACTGGTTCACCACGCCGAGTAACACCACTGGCGCAACGATACCGAGGTTAAAACTGGCACCTGCATGCACCACGCAGGTCTTGTGTTGCATGCCGTTGGCCGACAGCGTGATGGATAGGGCTTCTTTGCCACTGCTTCGGCCCAAGGTGCGGCCACAGACAAAGATGTTGCGTGCACTGCGCAGACCTTCGACGCGAAGCTCGGCCGTGCGTTCCAATACATAACCACCCACCGCCTCGCTCCAAGGCAAGCCTAGCACTCTGCAACGGTCGGGCAGGCCCGCGTTGACGTCTTCGCCGTCCAGCGTGCGCGCCCAGTAGCACTCCTCCTGCTGCAACACATTTTCAGCCATCACTCTTGAGAAAGCGTGCGGTTTTGCCAGATGCTGGTCACTCAACTCGCCATCCAGATATTCCGCCAGGCGCGAAGGGTCAGGCTTTTGTAGCAAGGCGAGCCAAACGCCCGCCAACTCGGTCTTGATCTCTTTGCGCCACTTGATGAACAAACGGCGGCTGTTGTGTTCGTTTTGTGGATCCGAGCGATGACGGCTCAGGCTTACGTGGTGGCGCACGGCGCTGCTGCACGCCACATAGGCGCGCTTGCCCGCCTGGCGCAGCTTGAAACACAGGTCCACATCTTCGCCCCCGTTGACAAATGCCTCGTCAAAACCGCCAACCCTCCCAAAGTCGGATTTGCGGACCAGACAGCAAGCACCGGTCACGGCCAACACGCGCCGCGTATGCCCCAACTGTGATCGGGCAGCAACAGACGGATCCCCCCGGATATGTTCGAACTTTCCCTGCGCGCTGATGGCAATACCCGCATGGTCCAACTGCCCTTCGGCCACAGTCCACTGCAGGTTGCCCACGACGCCCGCATTCAGCGCTGGGTCTTGCAGCGCTGCCAGCATGGGCTCCAGCCAGCCAGGCTCCAACAACAGGTCATTGTTCAGCAGCGCCAATATGTCGCCGGTTGCGACCGCAGCCGCCGCGTTGTTGGTCTTGGCATAACCCAGGTTGCGCGGGTTCAGCAGCGTTTTGATGTGCGGCTCATCGGCCAGCGTTGCCAGCCAAGCGCGCGTGCCGTCGGTGGAGAAATCGTCAATCAGAACTATCTCAAACGCCACACCGGGCGGAATACTGCCCCGCAACGACTCCAGCATGGCCTGCGTGTGCGCCAGGTGGTTAAACAACGGGATGATGAAGCTGAAAGTTGGCGTCATTGCGTTCCTGCTTGAGCTTCATTCGCCAACCGCCCAGGCCAATGCAGTGGCAACATTGATTTCCTCGATAGATCCGAACTTTTTCTGACGGTCGACGATGTCACCAGCAAAGCAATAATCACAGGACGAGCGAACTGAATCAAATCAAGGTTTCGACAGAAGCCAGTTCTTGGGTCAACAGGGCGAGAACGTCATCCGCAGTAATGCGAAGTCCACGAACACATGGCCCTCCACCACGCTTTCCGGGTTCCAAAGTTATCCTGTTCATAAAAATCCTTTTTATGCATCGATACGCGGACAATTGTGCACACACCCTGCAAATACCGCCCTCACACAAACAGCATCACTGCCCGAAGCCCAGCAAAGCAGCTTTGTCACCCACGGCAAAAAACTCAGGGTTCAATAGCGGGCGCTGTAAACCATATTGCAACGGGCGGCCCGTCAGGTCGTGTACAGCGCCGCCTGCGGCTACCAATACACATTGCGCGGCAGCGGTGTCCCACTGACTGGTGGGGCCAAACCGAGGATAAATGTCGGCCTGCCCCTGGGCAATTCGACAAAACTTCAGCGAACTACCGGCTGCCACAAAGCTGTGCTGACAACTCAAGCCGTCCAGCCAGGTGGCCAGCTTGTCGCCGCCGTGTGAGCGGCTGCCAACAACCCGCAACGGCTCTGTGGGCAACCACGGTGCAACGTGCAACGCTTGTGGCGCGCCACCCGCCGTTTGCATCCACGCGCCGAGCCCCGGAGCGGCGTAAAACAACTCTTCCAAAGCCGGTGCAAACACCACGCCAGCGATTGGTACACCCTGCTGCACCAGGGCAATGTTGACGGTGAACTCTCCGTTTCGTTTTAAAAACTCTTTGGTGCCGTCCAACGGGTCCACCAAAAAGAACACATCGGCTTGCTCAACTCCTACGCTGCGCGACTCTTCTGACAAGATGAACGTGCCCGCAAACGCGGCCTCCAGGCCTTTACGGATGACCGCATCTGCCCGCAAGTCGGCTTCGGTGAGCGGGCTGGCGTCATCTTTTTGCCAAACGGCCCCGCCATGGTCGTATACGGCCATGATTTCCTGGCCGGCGGCCTGGGCAATGTTGCACAAGCCTTGCAACTGCCCTTGGGTGAATGCCATAGTCATATCGTCCAAGCCAATTTGGCCCCCACCGCCAACAACACCGCGGCCAAAGCCATCCGCAACACCGCGTGGGGCAGTCGGGCAGACAGCACGGCACCCAGCAACACGGCGGGCACCGAACCCAGCAGCAAATTACCCAACAAGCCAAAGTTGACATTGCCCATCAGCAAATGCCCCGTACCTGCAAACAGGGCCAGCGGTATGGCATGAACAATGTCCGTGGCAATCAACCGGGGTGGCGTTAGCCGCAGCGGGTACAAGTAAGCCAAGAACACCGCACCCAGTGCACCCGCACCCACCGATGTCAAGGTCACCAGCACACCCAGCACCGCACCGGCCAGCACGGTAAGCCCAGGCTGCCAGGCTTTGAAATGCTCGGCATCGGTCGTGCGCAGCCGCCGCCCCACCGCTTGCAACTGCTTCTGAAACAGAATGCCCACGGCAGTCAACAGCACCGCAGCAGCGATGGCCATTTTCAGAAAACTGACTGCGTTTTCGTCCACCGGATTGAGCTTCATCCACACCAGAGTCAACACCGATGCGCTCAGGCTGCCCAGCCACAGTCTGCGTACCACCGGCCAGTCAATCAGGCCGTGGTTATGGTGCACCCGAGTGGCAAATATTTTGGTCAGGGCCGCAAACCACAAGTCCGTGCCCACGGCAGTCAGGGGTGCCACGCCAAACAACAACAGCAAAAGCGGTGTCATCAGCGCGCCACCGCCCACACCCGTCAATCCGACCAAAAACCCGGTTACGGCACCGGCGACCACTAGCATCAGGTCCATGCCGCGCTAAGGCAAACTGGCCATCAGTTGGTCAACACATTGGTCGAGCGTCAACATTGCGGTTTGCAAATGCACATCGGCCTGGCTGGGTGCTTCATACGGGCTGTCAATGCCGGTGAAGTTTTTCAGCTCCCCTTTGCGGGCTTTGGCGTACAAGCCCTTGACGTCGCGGCGTTCACATTCCTCAATGGGCGTGTCCACAAACACCTCAACAAACTCTTCCGGCCCAAAAAGGCTGCGCGCCATGGCACGCTCGGCGGCAAACGGCGATATAAAACTCACCAGCACCACCAGCCCGGCGTCCACCATCAGCCGCGCCACCTCGGCCACCCGGCGAATGTTTTCTACCCGGTCGGCTTCGGTAAAGCCCAGGTTGCGGTTCAGGCCGTGGCGCACATTGTCACCATCCAACACATAGGTGTGGCGGCCTTCGGCATACAGGCGCTTGTCCAACAGGTTGGCAATGGTCGACTTGCCCGAGCCCGACAAGCCGGTAAACCAGATGCAACGCGGCGTCTGGTGTTTTTGCGCAGCTCTCGTGGCCTTGTTGAGCTCCAGCGCCTGCCAATGGATATTGTTGGCCCGGCGCAGAGCAAAGTCAATCATGCCAGCGCCCACCGTTTCAAATGTCAGCTTGTCGATCAGAATAAAGCCACCCAAGGTCCGGTTGACAGCATAGGGCTCAAACACCAGCGGGGCGCTGGTCGACATGTTTACCACGGCAATTTCATTCAGGCCCAGCACTTTGGCGGCCAGATGCGCGCCGCTGTTGACGTCTACGCGGTATTTGATGTCCGTAATGGTGGCGGTGATCTCTTTGCACGCCTGCTTCATTAGGTATTGGCGCCCCGGTGCCAGGGCGTGTTCACTCATCCACAGCAATTTGGCTTCAAACTGGTCGGCCACCTCGGGCGGTACTTCGGCAGCCACCAGTACATCGCCCCGGCTGGCATCGACCTCGTCCACCAGGGTCACGGTCACGGCGTCGCCAGCTTCGGCAACAGCCACCTCGTCAAACCCCAGCAACACCGCCTTGATGCGTGTTTGCACGCCCGACGGCAGCACCCGAACGGCATCGCCAGGGTGCAGCGTCCCGGAGGCAACGCGGCCACAAAAACCCCTGAAGTCGAGGTTGGGCCGATTCACCCACTGCACCGGCATGCGAAACGACCCCTGCGGCTGGGTGCTGCGCGTGTCTACCGTGTTCAGGTACTGCAACAGCGTGGGGCCGCTGTACCAGGGCATACTGCTGCTGGGCATCAACACGTTGTCGCCGGTCAGGCCAGAAAGCGGAATCACCTGCAGGCTGGCAAACCCCAAACTGCTGGCAAAACTACGGTAGTCTGCCACGATGGCGTCCAGTGTGGCTTCATCAAAACCGACCAGGTCCATCTTGTTCACTGCCAGCACCACATGCTGGATACCCATCATGGCCACAATGCGGCTGTGGCGGCGTGTTTGCACCAGCACCCCCTTGCGTGCGTCAATCAAGATCACCGCCAGGCTGGCAGTCGACGCTCCGGTGGCCATGTTGCGCGTGTACTGCTCGTGCCCGGGCGTGTCGGCCACCACAAAGCGACGCTCGTCGGTGGTAAAAAACCGGTAGGCCACGTCAATGGTGATGCCCTGCTCGCGCTCGGCTTGCAGGCCGTCCACCAACAGCGCCAGGTCCATTTGCGTGCCCTGCGTGCCATATTGCGCAGAGTCTTTGACCAAGGCGGCCAACTGGTCGTCAAAAATGGCCTTGCTCTCAAATAGCAGACGGCCAATGAGTGTGCTCTTGCCATCATCCACACTGCCACAGGTAATAAAGCGCAGGGTATCCATCAGAAGTACCCCTCTTGTTTCTTCTTTTCCATCGACCCCGGAACATCCGAGTCAATCAACCGGCCTTCACGCTCAGAGCTGCGGGCTCCCAGCGTCTCGGCAATCACTTCATCCAGGGTAATGGCATCAGACTCTACAGCCGCAGTCAGCGGCCAGCAGCCGAGGGTGCGAAAACGCACCTTGCGCATTTGGGCCACCTCGCCCGGCGCAAACGGAAACCGTTCGTCGTCCACCATCAGCCACTGGCCGCCACGCTGCACCACCGGGCGCAGTTCGGCCAGGTACAGCGGCACGATGGGAATGGTCTCAGACTGGATGTACTGCCAAATGTCGGCCTCGGTCCAGTTGCTGATGGGGAATACCCGAATGGATTCATCCGGCGCAATGCGGGTGTTGTAAAGGTTCCATAACTCGGGGCGTTGGGCCTTGGGGTCCCAACGGTGGCCGGGAGCCCTGAAGGAAAACACGCGCTCTTTGGCGCGGCTTTTTTCTTCGTCGCGCCTGGCACCGCCAAAAACCACGTCAAACCCGTTCGCGTCCAGCGCTTGTTTGAGCGCCTGGGTTTTCATGACGTCGGTGTGATAACTGCTGCCATGGGTGAAGGGGCCTACGCCTGCGGCCAGACCTTCAGGGTTGGTATGGCTGATGAGTTGCATGCCACTCTCGGCCACCATGCGCGCGCGGTGCGCATACATGGCCTTGAACTTCCACCCGGTGTCGACATGCAACAACGGAAAAGGCGGCGGCGCGGGGTAAAAGGCCTTGCGTGCCAAGTGCAGCATGACCGACGAATCTTTGCCAATAGAGTACATCATCACCGGCTTGCGGGCCGTAGCCACCGCCTCCCGGATGATTTCTATGGACTCTGACTCAAGTGTGTTGTTCAAAATTCAAATCCAAACATTAAATAGCGCTGATGATCAACAGTAATTTGCCACAAGTTTGGATATCACCAAGGAAATGATGGCAATGTTGACGGGCAGGGAATCGGCCCGAAAGCACCATCTTTGCTTCGACATTTTGGGTGATGATGATTGTTTCCAGTTTTGTCGCAAACCCCTTAACGATATCAGTAGTGTGCAACAAGAGGTACGAAATTGGTTTGATCTGTTGTGTCAGGGACATAGATGCCTTGCTTACCCTGCACCGCGGTAGTCCCCACCCCAACTAATCGAATGCATCGGCATTTTCAAAGCTTGCGGACGCCTTGTCTTTGGCTGCCAGCTGAGGGGGGCTGGCCATTTCTGGCCAGGTAATCCTATTTCCGACAGTTGAAGCTGATAGTACCTGCTGCAAACTAGACTGGGAGCCGAGTTCAACGAATTTGTAGAGGTCACCAGATGGGTGAAGCAAAAAAGGCGTCAATTGGCTGGGCATAACCGCTACTCCCACATCTCAGGCTTACAAGGGGACGCGGTGAGTCCGCAAATTCTGGACAAACTCATCGAGCTCATCGCCAATGTATATCTTGTCGTGCAACGTCATCGGAATTCCGCATTGAAGAAAACTGTCAATACTGCCAAATCCACATACACCAGTGCCTGCAGTTCCCAGGGGCTCGGACAAATAACTTCTCCCAGGTTATAGCGAGGACCACTTGGCACGACAATTTAGGCCTTACAATTTCCCAACGCTTACAGGTGAGGAATGTTGAAACTTCTCGTTAATTTGAGGACTTGGGTTCAATCCCGGTTTTCTGTACCTCAACGAATCGACGCTAATCCAAGTTACGTTGGAATTGAAGATCGAATCGGCACTGACAAGCGTCAAAGTATCTATCCATATGATGAAGACCTGCTTGAACGCACTCGAAACCAGTGGCAGTTTGGAGATTGGGAAAGCCTCTCCCAATTGGAACCCGATACCTTGCAACACCACCCGGACCGTGCCAAATTGGCGCTGCTTGCGGCGGCCTCGCATCTCCAACTCGGCAACACGCAACCGGCGCACCAATTAATCAGGCTGGCTCAAGACTGGGGGTGCAGCAAAAAATTAGTGAGTCAAGTACTCATTGCAGGCGTTCACAATAGTCTTGGCCGAGCGGCTGCAATTGTTGGAGACGAGTCGCGCGCCCTGCTAAACTTCCAAAGCGCAATCTCAATAGGCACTCCTTCATCTGACTCGCGTCTCATGACACAAGCAAGAGTTGGCCAACAACTCTCGCAACTTGGTCTGGTCTATAAGCCCGCCAAGTTAAAGCCAGCCTCACTTGAGCCAAAGCGTCGAGACCGTCTGTGACCCACAGAAGGAAGGTGTCCTTGATAAATGGTTAAAGTGATCACAACAAAAGCCCCTGTTAGTGCCGACTTCAATCTCAAGCTAGGGAACGAGGCGTTCCGCAGCGGTGCCAATGGTATTGCGATTGGCCTGTACCTCCGTGCCATGCAGACGATGCCGGGGCTGCGGGCAGGGATTGCAGGCAATCTAGGTCGGGCAAGAAAAAAATACCGCGCCTCACGGACAGCAGAAACACGCCACATTGTTGGTATTTTTAGTCGTGTGTCCAGTGGCAAGTCAACACAGCGCCCGTTGGCTTTAGAACAACTGTACAAAACCTTCGCTACGGTAGAACTCATAGGATGCAGGTTCACCGCAGTGCAGTCCGATGCAGGGGAACCGCCAAGAAACACTCCATTCACTTACCAAAGCGTTTGGGAAATTGATGAAAGTCAGTTTTTAGACCAAGCAGTGTCGCTCGTCGCGGCAAAACCTTGCGACATCGTTCATTTTTCCCAACCGCATGCCGAGAACATTTTTTTCGGGCTTCTTTATAAATTGATTTGGGGCGCAAGCGTATTTCTTGATGTGGATGAATATGGACCTGCGCTTGGCAGCGCTCCATCACAAATTTCAGTAGAAGACTATTTGAAGAGTTACGCCAAGTTTCCCGATCTGAAGGATTTGACAGGGGACATTTGGACGCGGTTAGCGGCAAGCCTTACAAAAGAGTTTGATGGCATCACGGTGTCAAGCGCAGCACTTCAGACAGTGCATGGCGGGGAAATCATCCTTGACATGAATGACAAGGAAATTGCCACCGCGTTGGCGCGCATCGATTGGACCCAACAATCTTTGCAGGACGAGCGGCATTTGGTTTTTGCAGATTCCCTATTTGCAGCCAGCGCTGCTCGCCTTCACCAACTTGTCGCCAACCCCAATCGCAAGCCAATAGCGCTGTCGCCTTCCGTGGTCAAACTGGCGGCAATTCACCCCACGCTTGCTGAGTTGACACAGGAGTGGAACCTTGCGCCCCGACTGAACTTCCAGTTCAACCCGCAGCCCGGCATTGATCCCGTATTGAGACCTCCATCAGGTCAAAGCGAAATCCCGTTGGCCCCTACGGTGCAACCAGAAGGCAATAGTCTGGTTCGCAATGTTTTGCCCCATGATGACCCAACCGAGCAGATTTGGTTATCGCAAGACGACCTTTCCGGATTGATCGATGAGCGCCTATTGCACCTCGGCGGACTTGCTGTTGCAAGAATCCGCGCCGCAGATGAGGCAGCCGACAGCGTCCATTTAGACACTTCCAAAACTTTGGAGACATTTTGTCGGCTCGCCCGCATGCCAGATTTCCATGCTATCTGTCTACTGGATCCCAAGTCTCCCGGCACGGCTGAACAAATCAAGTCGCCCAACGACTCTGAATGCAGTGTGCATAAGTTTTCTGTAACACCATTGCAGATAGATGCCATTTGGTTTGCAAACAATCGGGATCTTCGCATTCGTTTCAATGCGGCTCAACTTCCGAACGACCAAACCGTGGTAATGCGGGCCTTTCAATATGACCTGGTATCCGGTGGAACATTGGGGATGGTTGGCGAATACTGCCTTTCACACGCTGGGTTGCAAATAGTCGACCTATTTTTAATTAACCCCTACCTGCCGATTTTGTTGACACTGTCAACACCTGAGGGTTATCTCAGCGATGCAACGATATTGCCGTACCCCTCCTTGTGCCCCGGTGGCGCACACCAGGCGGAGCTATTTGCACTGAGTCCTCATGGTACCGCCGGACTCCCCAAGCATGCACGCTTCTTGCTTGTGGAGCATCTTGGCGCCCTTTTAGCGCCAAATGGCTGGGCCATGTCTCGGCTCATGATCGACATACGAGAAGCAACCGGTGCCGAGCGTATCTTCTCTAGTGATATGAGGGAATGGCTTTATGGTCTGTTTGGAGTGCAACTTGAGGCATGGAAAATGCCACCGTTAGACGACGGCCTGGATGCGTACTGGCGAGAGGTGTTTGATCGACCACCGTACCTGAATGATGCCGATATGCTTGATCGAAGCATGGCGCGAGCTGCCCAAAAGCTGGGGCAAACCTTGATTTGCCCGCCCGACGCCATTCCTTCGCTCCACGTGCTGTGTTCCACAAGTCTTGAAAGTGGCCTCGCCCGCACCTGTGGAATCAGATCGTATGTCATTGCACAGCGTGGCAATCCCATTGTTCGGCATCGCATAACGATTCCAGAGGTCATGCGATCACCTGAATGGCCCCCCACCCGTGGTGAACGGCGTCTACACCCTTTCATTTTGCGAACCAAAGAGGAAGCTGCGGGCTCTGGGGACACGTTGGGCGCACCCATCGCCATTGTCGAGCGCAACATGCAACCGCACACGCCCATTCAATTGGTCATGCCCATCGCACCCGAGATCACAACGCCGCTTGTACCAATCGAACTACCAACGGCTGCACCTAAGATTCGCGTTATATTCACGGCGCAGAATATTGACTCAACCTTCTTTGCGGCATTCCTGGAGTCGTTGAAATTGCAGCGCCATATAGAGGTAATTGAATTCCTTTTGGCTGCGCCAGAGGCTGAAAATACGCCTCAGCTAGTGCTGCTTTTGCAGCAGTATTTTCCCCTGCGGCATCGAGTCATTCAAAGCGACGACGATGCGACTTACGCTGATCGCGTGCGCGCGGCAATGGCGGGCTCGAAAAAGAACGATGGAACCTACCTGCTTTTTGTCAACCAACCGGTCTTGTTGCACGACGCCCGCACACTTGACACCCTTGCCCGACTGCTTGAGGCACCAAAAGCGGCAACGGCGAGCTGCTTGCTGATTGGGACAAACACTTTAATCCCCAAAGCAACGTTGCAAAGCGCTTTTACCGGCGTATTCCCAGTGCTTAGGGCCCACTCCAACGACGTTGTCTGTGGCGACGCCCACGTATTGACCATGTTCCCGCGCGACGTTTACCCTGTGCTTGCAAACGGTGATGCAATGTTCCTGATGAAGGCCAGTCAATGGGAAAAAATTGGCGGCCACGGTACCTCGAATGAGGATTCCTGGGTCACGATGCTGGACTTTTGCAAGCGACTAACCCAGGATGGCAAGACCCACCTGTTCACGACCCGCATTTCTGCTGAGCTTGCCTCGTTGCCGAAGATTGTTGATGTTGCGGTACCCTGGAAATGGGGTGAACCGGATTCGCTAGCCACTGTGCGCCATTCCCTCTTCATCGAGGAACTACCCGCATGAAGATCTGCGTATTGATTCCCACCAAAGAACAAGAAGCGCAGGCGGGAGTTCGCATTCGATACAGCCGCGTTGAACCGGCACTTCGGCAAATGGGCCACCAACTCGATCTTGTACCGATTCAAGACTTGACTGATATTGCATTGCGGTCCCACGATATTTATTTGATTAGCAAGTGTTATGACGCGCGGTCACTTTTGACCGCGCGGCAGCTAAAGCAGGCTGGAAAAATCGTCGGAGTGGATCTTTTTGATGACTATTTCAGCCAAAATTCAGATCCCCGGTTCGCCAGACTGCGTTATTGGCTAAAGGCACTGGTTGCCCAATGTGCTTTTGTGCTGTGCTCCACCCCCCGCATGCGAGACATCAGCCTGCAATATGCGCCGAGCGTGCCGGTTCATGTCCTGAACGACCCCGCTCCTGACATCGATTCAAACGCCATTGCGGATGCACTCCAACGCAAGTTGGATTTCGCCCGCGCCCAACGCCAAATCAGCGTGGCTTGGTTCGGCATGGGTGACAACCCCAATTTTCCTCTGGGTCTGACGGATCTCGCCGCATTTGGCTGTGAAATCGATCGTTTGCGTGGCAATGGCTTCGAAGTTGTGCTGGAGATACTCACCAACCGGCGCGCCATGACCCCCGACGCACTTGCGGCACTGCGATGCCTCGCCACGCCTTACACAATAAGAGAATGGGATGAGGCCGGAGAGCGTGAATTGCTATCGCGCAGCATCATCAGCTTTTTGCCAGTCAACGCACAGAGTTTTAGCCGGGTTAAATCTATGAACCGCGCAGTGACAGCGCTGTCCGCTGGGGTGCAGGTGCTCTCTGCCGGGTATCCGCTTTATGAAAATTTTGGGCCGCTTATTTATCGTGATCCCCGGCAGTTCTTACGAGACCTGCACAACGGCGCACTTGCTTTACGAGCTGAAACTACTTCAGACCTGGCCGATAAGCTCAGAGAAATGGCAGACACGACGAAGGAGGCAGAGGCACTGACGCGCTTTTTATATGACACAAAAAGCGGCAGCCTTGGAACCGTGAAGGATAGCCGTACCGCCGTGATCCAAGGAAAAGAGATATTGGCGGATGTTCACAAGTTTGCCCAGAAACACAAAGTCCTCTCTGTAGCAAGTCCATTTTCCCGTCCGGGTTTGAAGTACGACGTAATCTTCACCTTTTCGCAGCAAAAGCTAGGATTTGATATAGCGATTCGTGAAAGGATCGCTGGATGGTTAGATAAAAAGTTTAGCTCCTTGCTGTTACCCAATGCTTTATCGGTCGAATACCGCGACTTAGCTTTGGACGCTGAACATACTGCTGCCGCAGCCCAGGTGGAAGCATTGGCTGCTTTGAAAACTACTTGTTCTGAGGCAGCCGCGTATCCGGTAGTCATGTGTGCAGTGGTAGATGCATTAAAGGTACTGTTCCCTCACGTGACGTGCTTTTATGGAGAGCAGTCAAGGCACTTACCGTGGCATGTTGCCGACGACTCATTGCGAAGCAAGGGCGAGGTGCGCCAATGAAGGATAGTTACATCGTATTTGTAATCAATCTGCTGCAGGACGTTGGTGTCATTCGGCCAATTGCCTACATGGCGCATCAAGAACTTGGCTTGAGAACGCTATTGCTTGTAACCCAAGCATTTAAAAAACGCGATTCAGCAGGCACGTGGCAGCACGAGTTGGACGAAATTGCAGCTCAGACAAACAGTGTTGTCGTTGAATTTGGCCATGAACTGGAAGCTTTGCAAGCGCTGGATAACAAGTCAGGTCTTTTGATCGCTGCAAGCGAATCAAGCTTAAATACACATAAGCAAGTTCACGACTTACTCCGTATCGCACCTAGTCGGTTTCTTAAAGTTACTTTGCAACATGGTTTTGAATGCGTCGGTTTTATTCAAAGCAGGGATCAAAATCTCGCACATGGCCGCAACGTAACCTTTGCTGCGGATGTTATTTGCAGCTGGTTTTCAGCTGAAAAAATGACTGAAGTTGCGCCGTCTCAACTCCACAAATTGCACCATACCGGTCCTACGTTTGCCATGCAGACAAAAGAACGGAGTAAGCTGACCACAGACCTTAAAACGATGGGTATCGTCTGTGAAAATATGCACTCCCCACGGTTAAATGTGGCTGGTAACTTTAAAAAAGACTTTCTCGAAGTTTTTGAGGGCTTTTGCAAAGAAATGCTTTCAAAAGAGAGGCCAATTACGCTGCGCCCGCATCCTGGAGGTCAATACACGCTAAAAAACGAAGTTCAATTGACAAGTAACGTCGTCGTCAATAATCTTCCGATCTATAAAGTTGATTTGTCAACCTACGCCTACGGTATATCGGCACCTTCGTCGATACTTATCGATATGGTGCTTGCGGGCATACCCGTTGCAGTGTGGCAGGATTCCGATGGCGTGATGGATCTAGGCAATTATGATGGTTTGACGCGTGTCTCAAATGAGAGGGAATGGATTTCGTTTGCCAATGCTGCAATCCTTCGACCTGAGTCCTTTTTGGCGAAACAAAACACATTCATTAAGAATAGGTGTCTTGATCTCACCAAGGAACAGGTAAAGTCAAATCACGCCGAACTGGCTTTGAGTTCCACCAGAAATAACTCAACGGCTTATCTAAAAGAAAACCAAAAAGAAAGAATAGTATTCGTTGTTGGTGAAGGTCACGAAGTTCTTGAAACAGTTTTTCTGAATCCATTAAAGCCCAAAATTGATTCAGAAGCGGTCAGTGTTAAGATTTTGCACGTGACCGGCCTGCAAAGTCATTCACTTGAGACTATGCGGGAGGGAGTATTTACTTTCCACCCAACGCTGATTGTTTTCTGTAACTACTCAGGTTCGCACGCAAAATCGATTTGGCAGTGGGCAAGTGAGCATTCGATACCAAGTATTTTGTATACAGATGAATATCATTCAGACCTACATCAGGCGAATCTGACCGACGCAGGCCAAACGGATACCGATTCAGCGTCACGCGACACTTTAATTTTTTTACTCGGCAACGTCACACTAATCTGTACATCGACCTCAAAGCTGGGTGATTTTTTTCGAGAGAGATATAGTGAACAAAAGATAATTTCTGTAGCACCACAAGGCGCAGAAGAATCACAATCCGAGTCTGGTATTCGCTCAAACCTGGCGATTGAAAAGGCAATTAAGGCCGCCCACGTTTATGCCAAGCTAAAAAATATTACAACCGGTAAGTTGAAGCCTGCCAATCTTGTTTCCCATCGAATACTATATGTTGCTAACGATGTCATCCCCACACTGCAACTGAGCTTTATGAAGCCCCTTAACAAATTGTTATTGGAAGGGGCTCTCAAGTCAAACATCATTACTGAACAAGCTTTTAAAAGTAAACAGTGGAAAACAGATGGCGCTGCTACGGTGTGTGACTGGCTTCGTCAACAAATAATGTTGCACCGTCCGACTGAAATGATTTTTTGTCGTTACAGTGGTCCATATTTTAAGGAACTCCTAGAACTGGCTCGGGAATTTAATGTTTCGACAATCTTTCATATTGATGACGATTTGCTGAACATCCCCATAGACATTGGCTTGGATAAATATAAATTTCACAACAGTCCAGCTCGACTCGGCTCGATCAATTTCCAATTGAATAATGTCGATCTTGTCTACTGTTCCACGAAATTACTGAAGCAAAGGTTGCTGGATCTGGAGGTTAAACGACCGATTGTTGCTGGAGATATATATTGCTCCAGTCAGATTGTCGCTTTCCCTGTTGCAAGAGAAGTTTCCAAAATAGGATACATGGGTATCGGCCACAAGAACGATTTTGAGTCCATCATACCTGCCATAGTTCGGTACATGAGAGAATTTCCGCATGTTGAGTTTGAGGTTTTCGGTACTATTGAGATACCTGATGAACTTGCAGAATTTAAGGACCGCGTACGAAAACTGCCCAAGATCGATAGTTACGAGAGTTATTTGCAAAGCTTGTCAAATTTAAACTGGGACATAGGTGTATGCCCACTTACAACCATACACTTTAACTTGATGAAGGCGAATACAAAGTGGGTTGAATATACAGCGGTTGGCACAGCGGTTATAGCCAGCAAAGACACCGTATATGACGAATGTTGTGATGATGGTTGCGGAATTTTGGCCTCAACTGAAGACGAATGGTATGACGCATTTGTGTATTTGACCCTGAACCCAGAATTACGACTCAACCAAGTGATCAAAGCGCAGAAGAAACTTGCGGAATCCTATTCGA
The DNA here is from genome assembly GCA_002255935.1 of Comamonadaceae bacterium PBBC2. GTDB lineage: Bacteria > Pseudomonadota > Gammaproteobacteria > Burkholderiales > Burkholderiaceae_C > Limnohabitans_A. The sequence continues at coordinate 40,120 of NKIO01000013.1, read as the reverse complement.
TAGAGCGACTTCGTCAGCAAGTGCTTGATGTTATCTCTCAGGCTAGAGAATTGAAAACCCAGTCAAAAGGCTTTGGATTAAATTGAAGCCATTTTTTATTGTCATTTAACCGGGAGCATATTATGCATTCAGATATCATCAAAGTGTTTATCGGATTCGATAACGTTGAGAGTGTTGCTTGGCACACCATGGCCCACTCCATATACAGGCAATCGAGCCGCCCTGTTGCAATTATTCCAGTCAATTTGGCAAACTTGAAACAGACGTATACCCGCGATCGCGATCCGAAGCAATCTAACGAGTTTTCCTTCAGCCGTTTTCTGGTGCCTTACTTGTGCAATTACGAAGGGTATGGCATCTTTTTTGACTGCGACATGATGTTACGCACGGACATTAACGAGATTTTTGACGCTGTCGATAAAGACCCAGGCAAGGCAATCTACGTGGTTAAACACGACTATGAGCCAAGCGACAAGGTTAAGTTTCTCAATGCTGTTCAGTATCAATACCCAAGAAAGAACTGGTCCTCCGTGATGCTTTGGAATTGTGGACACGAATCCAACAAAAAGGTTACTAAGGAGTTTGTCAATACTGGTAGCGCCATGGATTTGCATCGGTTTGGCTGGCTGCAGGATGATCAAATTGGCGAACTTGATGTGCGCTGGAACTGGCTGGTGGGCGAATATAAAGACCCGCCTGCAGATGTCAAAAATGTTCACTGGACCGTGGGTGGTCCGTATTTCCGGGAGTACCAGGACGTTGATTTTTCAGCAGAGTGGTTCAAAGAGCAAGCCAGAATGGCGTTCTGCGCGCAGCGGCTATAGCTGAATGTCAACCGAGTTGTTTTCTTTGACCTTGGAGTTTCCGGTATGACTTTTAAAGTTGGCAAGATATTGATTACCGGTGGTGCCGGCTTTATCGGGTTTCATTTGACACAGGCGCTGCTGGCCGCCGGGCAGTCTGTGCGGATCCTTGATCCTCTCTCACCGCAGGTTCACGGCTCCGTGCCAGTTGGTTTGGAGTGGTTGCACAACGGGCAGATCGAATTTATTCGAGGCTCCGTAACCAGCGAGCCCGATTTGCGGGCCGCGTTGAAAGAAGTTGATGTTGTAGTGCATTTGGCCGCCGAGACTGGAACCGGTCAGTCCATGTACGAAATCAAGCGCTATAACGATGTCAATGTCGGCGGCACGGCATTGCTGCTGGATATTTTGGCCAACGACAGTACCCGCGCAGTCAAGCGAATTGTGTTGGCGTCCAGCCGTTCGATCTACGGTGAGGGAGCCTACGTTTGCCAAAATTGCGCCGACGAAATACGCCAATTTCCTGATTGCCGCAGCGCCAAGCAACTTGCTGCCCACCAGTGGGAGCATGTTTGCACCGCATGTGGCACGTGTCTGACACCCGTTCCCACTCGCGAGACCGATCCGGCCAGACCTGCCTCCATCTACGCTGCCACCAAATATGCCCAAGAGGATTTGGTTCGTATCGCTAGTACGTCGCTGGGTATTGACTACGCCATTTTGCGTTTGCAAAATGTGTACGGGGAGGGTCAGTCGCTCAACAACCCTTATACCGGTATTTTGTCGATATTTTCAACAAGGGTTCGCCGTGGGCAAGTGCTGCCAATCTTTGAAGATGGGCTTGAGACGCGCGACTTTGTTCATGTCCGGGACGTGGCCAACGCCTTTTTGGCCGCAGTGCTGTTTGATGGTGCGGTCAATCAAACCATGAACGTGGGCATGGGGGTAAAGACCACTGTGACTGAAATAGCAGGCCACTTGAGTGATGCCTTTGGAGCCACACACAAGCTGAAAACAACCTCTGAGTACCGACTGGGTGATATTCGGCACAATTTTGCGGACAATGCCCGGCTGAAAAACATATTGGGCTTTGAACCCTGTATTGACCTTGCCGAAGGTATGCGACTTTTTGCTGCCTGGGTTGGAACGCAAGATGTGCCAGATGATCGTCTTGATTTTGCCAATGCAGAATTAAAAGCAAGAAAATTGATGGGTTGATTATTGAGGTAGTTGAATGTCCAAAACAAGAGTATTTATTATTGGCGACAGTCACACCGATGCAGTCAAACACGCGTTGAAGTTACGTGACACGAGTGAGCAAGGAGCCGTGCAATTCGAGGCCTATCGGTATTCAACCGTTAAAAACGGGAAAATGATCGGTGATTTGAGTCTTGATGCTATCGTTGATCGAATCTCTGCACTCGATTCAACTGATTTGATAATTTCGACGATCGGTGGCAATCAGCATCAGACACTTTCCTTGGTACAACACCCTACTCCGTTTGATCTCTATGAATCAAACAGCCCCCCAGCACTCAGTGATGAAGGGCTTTGCACCACCATTCCGCGTGCTCAGATGTGGGACTATTTGGAAAAGGGTATCCGTGGTGGCGACGGAAAACGGATGCAGCATTTGCGGGCTAATGCACGTTGTCAGGTTTATCACCTCTCGCCACCGCCGCCAAAAGAGGATGCAGCACATATTCTGAGACGATTTGAAACCAAGTTTGCCGAGATTGGTCTTTTGGAAAAGGGAGTAACGCCTGCGGCGCTGCGCTTGAAGATGTGGCGGTTGCAGGTTGAGGTTTTACGCCACTTGACCACCGAATTTGGTATCGGTTTACTTCCGCCACCAGAAAACTCGCTCAGTGACACCGGGTTTCTTGATCCAGCATTTTATGCAAATGACGCTACGCACGGCAATACTGCGTATGGCGTGGCGGTACTCAATCAGATTGAAACGATTGCCAGGAACGCGCAAGCTTAGCAAACGAATTGGAGAAATTGAATGGTTACTAACACCCATCCCTATAAGTCTCTGCCAGACAAAGCTTTTTGGAAACGTTCGGTGGCGGCACCTGCCCCATCAGAAGTTGACCCGATAGGTGTTTTTGACCTGCAAATCTTCCCCGAAACCAAGGTGGCCACAGCAGGCAGTTGTTTTGCCCAACATATAGCCCGACATTTGCGGAACTCAGGGTTTCAGTACTATGTTGCGGAAAAAGGGCACCCGATCCTACCACCCGCCGTCCTAGAGAGGCACCACTATGGCACTTTCTCAGCACGGTACGGCAACATATACACAGCCCGCCAGTTGTTGCAGCTCTTTCAGCGCGCCTATGGCCGGTTTCAACCTGTCGAAGATGCTTGGCTGGAATCCGATGGTTCAGTGTTGGACCCTTATCGCCCAACCGTACAGCCAGGTGGATATATTTCGGTGGCGGAGATGCACGCGGACCGTGCACAGCATTTGGCCGCAGTGCGGCAAATGTTTGAGTCGCTTGATGTATTTGTCTTCACACTGGGCTTGACCGAGTGCTGGCGGTCCCTGGCTGATGGTGCAGTCTTTCCCCTTTGCCCGGGAGTTGAAGGAGGCCAATTTGACCCAGAGCGCTACGGTTTTCACAACCAGGACGTGGCTGAGGTTACGGTCGACATGGTGGAGTTCATTGAGGGCCTGCGGCAAGTCAACCCAAACGCAAAAATTGTGTTAACTGTGTCCCCCGTGCCACTGATGGCCACCGCTGATCCCGGTGCACACGTTTTGTCGGCTACCAGCTACTCAAAGTCTGTATTGCGCGTGGCGGCAGAGGCTTTGCGGCACAAATTTGCCCACGTGCATTATTTCCCGTCTTATGAAATCATAACTGCCAGCTTTTCGCGTGGCCGTTACTTTGCCGAGGACCTGCGAAGTGTCACTGAAGAAGGTGTATCGCATGTGATGCGCCTGTTCTTGCGTCACGCTACAGGTGGAGCTGTGGAGGAGGTGCCCTCGATCAAAGCCACCGAGGTCAAAGACGACTACATTGCGCAAGCAGAGGCCTTGGTCGAAGTGGAGTGTGATGAGACCGCGTTGGATAAATAGTGTGCAGACGAAACCTTAGTTTCAATTAGCCCATTCTCCTCAACTCTGATCTTTGGTAAATGTTGGCTAATCCCATGACCAGTTTAACCATTGATACCGATGAACAGCTTAACAGTGCTGTTCAATTTTTGATCACATCAATTAGACGAAATGATGATGCTGATTCCAATTGGGGCAAACTAGAAAAATTGTTAAAGGCCGAGACCGATAGGATTTGCGCTGTTTGCAATACGAGATGGCTAACATCCATTTGCGACACGTATGTTGATTTTGGTAACCCCATTGAGAGTCGCAACGGCATGATGGTGAGTATCTTCGTAAAAATGGAGAAGATTGCCCAGTCATATGTGCATTGGAGACTCGGGTATGTAGGTAGTATGGGGATTCCATTGGTTGATTCGCACCGTAAAATTAGACTTTGGGACGGTGTGTCTAGTTTTAATCTCGAAATTGGAGATGCAACGAACTCAATGTTTGGAAGGATGGAATTCCTTTTGTCGGAAACATATGTCCTTCAAAGAATTTTTCTCGCAATCAAAGACAGATTGGCTGAAAACGACACAATTTTGGGAAACTTAAACAAGAAGCATCGCCATGTCTTTGATAGCGATTTTTCCTGGATTCTTGATGACAGATACAGTGAATTTCGATCATCTGGACGAATTTCTCCGCACAGATATAAAAAGTTTGAAAATGAAAAGAAGAGTTGAAATTCTTCGGATGTGAATGGCTATTTTGAATCTCTTCCAAGTTCGGTATGATTTTCAAAAATCGCTCGATCTTTTAATTATGTAAATTGTTCCTTTACTGGTGTATTCATGCTCAAAATTGGTGATAAAGTAATTGTCGATAACGCAGAAAAGTTTGTTTTGTTTGGAGGTATCAATGTCCTTGAATCCAAAGACTTGGCATTGAAATCCTGCGCTCAATATGTCCGGGTTACCCAAAAATTGGGAATTCCTTACGTATTCAAGGCGAGTTTCGACAAGGCCAACCGGTCATCGATTCACTCCTACCGTGGTCCGGGTCTGGACGAAGGCTTGCGAATATTTGAAGCCATCAAAGCCGAATTTGGCGTACCTGTTTTGACCGACGTGCATGAAATTGCGCAAGCCAAACCTGCGGCAGAAGTGGTCGACGTTTTGCAGTTGCCAGCTTTTTTGGCCCGACAGACAGACCTGGTAGTGGCCCTGGCTCAAACCGGGCGGGTGGTCAACATCAAGAAACCACAATTCCTCAGCCCATCCCAAGTGGTCCATATCGTTGACAAGTTCAAGGAGGCGGGCAACGACCAGATCATCATCTGTGACCGGGGCACCTCTTTTGGCTACGATAACCTGGTGGTCGATATGCTGGGTTTTGGTGTGTTGAAAGCAACTTGTGGCGACCTTCCCGTCATATTTGACGTTACCCATGCGCTGCAATGCCGCGACCCGATGGGCGCTGCATCCGGTGGACGCCGACAGCAGGTGCTGGAACTAGCGCGCGCCGGAATGGCGGTTGGCTTGGCTGGGCTCTTTCTGGAGGCGCATCCAGATCCAAGTTCTGCCAAATGCGATGGCCCAAGCGCGCTGCCGCTAGACAAGCTGGAGCCATTTTTGACCCAAATCAAACAATTGGATGACTTGGTCAAGTCATTTGCACCGCTAGTTATCGATTAATGTGCAGGCATTGAAACAACATCACATCGCTTCAAATCAACGTAACCGAGCACAGAGAATGCCCTCCGATCGCATTGTTATCGTAATCCCCGCGCGTTATGCGTCCACACGTTTACCAGGCAAGCCCCTGGTGGACATTCTGGGCAAACCTATGATTCAGCACGTGTACGAGCGTGCCGCGCAGGTGCCAGGCATGGCGGCAGTGGTGGTGGCCACCGACGACGCACGCATTGCCGATGTAGTGCAAGGATTTGGTGGCACAGTGGTCATGACATCGGCGGCGCATCCATCTGGGACTGATCGGCTAACGGAGGTCATGTCGAAGGTAGACGCCGATGTGTACATCAACCTGCAAGGCGACGAGCCACTCATTCGCCCGCAGGACATTGCCCGCCTGGCCGACGGCATGAAGGCTGACCCGGCAGTGCAGGTGGGTACTTTGTATCACTCAATTGCCGCCAATGAGGCGCTAAACCCCAATATTGTCAAAGTGGTGCTGGCCCACAATGGCGATGCGTTGTACTTCAGTCGATCGGCTATCCCCTACCCGCGCGACGAGTCAGCGGCCAGGTATTTCAAGCACATTGGTGTCTATGCTTACCGCCGGGAGGTGCTTGAAAGCTACGCCAGCCTGCCACCGAGCATGCTGGAGGCGTCCGAAAAATTGGAGCAATTGCGATTGTTGTCTGCAGGCCTGTGTATTCGCGCATTCGAAGTTGCGCCCACAGGCCCTGGTGTGGATACACCCGAGTGCCTTGCCACCGTGCGAAGAATCATGGCGGGTGAACCCGAGCCCCAACTCCCCAGCCTGGCCAATACCAAACTGGTGATTACCGATGTTGACGGCGTCCTGACCGACGGGGGTATTTATTACGATGCCGACGGCGAATGCATGAAGCGCTTTCACGTCAGGGACGGGCTTGGTATTCAGATGCTTCAGGAAAAAGGGGTTCAGGTGGCAGTGTTGTCCGGCAGAGACTCTGCAGCCCTGCGAAAGCGTGTTGCCGACCTGGGTATCGCCCATGCCATCTACGGCGCAAAAGACAAAGGGGATGCGTGCCTACAACTGATGGAGACCGCTGGGGTGAGCAAGGTTGAGACGGTGTGTATCGGCGATGACAGCATTGATCTGCCAGCGTTTGCTGCCTGTGGTTTGTCATATGCCGTAGCGGATGCGCCCGTGTATGTGCGGCACAAAGCAACGCATATATTGGCGCTAAAAGGTGGCGAAGGAGCGTTTCGCGAGCTTGCGGACCAGATACTCACTAGCATCTAACAACAAAACACTTATTTTTCAATTCCAGCCTAAGGTTAATTCCCTTCTATTTCTGCTTCTTATAGGCGCTGTAAAAGGCTATGGAATTGGTGATTGAGTGAATAAAAATTCTATCTACTACAACCAAAATCAATTAAATAGGTTATTCAAATGAATCAAAAAATATTTATAAGCTCTATTCCTAAATCGGGTACGCATTTACTGGCATCCGTGGTAAATTTGATAAACAACGAATACCCCATCTCGGTAACGAAAAGCAGCATTGAAACATTTAACTTTGAGAAGTATAAATCACGACCGTGTCTTTTGGGGCACTTTAGGGTAAATAATATCAGTGGAAATGCGAAACTTAAAGAGCTCATATTGGACAGAAGCTTATTGATATTAATAAGAGACCCAAGGGACATCGTTAACTCTATGGTTAACTTTTTACCGAATAGCCCTAACTCGTATCACAAACTGCTTTCCAAACAACTGGATGGAAAGAGCTATCAAGAACAAATAATAACGGTCGCAAACGGTTTGAAGTTGGAGAACAGCGATATTGAGGTTTCTGATATCAGACGTCACTGCGCTGGATTTGTGAATTTCTCTTCTGTCGCAAAGACCATGCATGTAATTAAATATGAAGATTTTTTTGACGGCGAAATCGTTGAAAAAATTGCAGAAATTTTCAACATTGAAATTGAAGTTGCCAATACGTATGTAAGTGAAGCAATGTCAAGTAAAACCAAAACAAAGCGCCAGGATGGAGGGAGACCTTATGGCTGGCGAACTGAGTTCAACCAAGAAATTAAAGACTTTTTTGTAAAAGAATACTCCGATGTTATATTGAATTTAGGCTACAAACTGTATTGAAGCTAGATATTGACAAGGAAATATTTCAACATGAACGTTATTCGATTGGCAAAAGAAGTTATTTCCATAGAAATTGATGCCTTGCACGAGATGGAGGGAAAGATTGGCGATGCTTTTGAACGCACTATAGAAATAGTCTTATCGACCACTGGTCGGCTGGTTGTCGTGGGCATGGGTAAGTCAGGCATCATAGGCAAGAAAATAGTTGCCACGCTTGCTTCGACGGGCACCCCATCATTTTTTGTTCATCCCGGCGAAGCTTTTCATGGCGATTTGGGGATGATCCAGCCCGACGACGCGGTATTGATGATTTCCAACAGCGGTGAAACCGAAGAGTTGATCCGTTTACTACCTTTTATGCAGTTCCAAAAGAATAAAGTGATTGCCATGACTGGCAATCTCGAATCAACTTTGGCCAAAAACGCCGATGTGACCCTGGATATATCAGTAGCACGCGAAGCTTGCAACAATAATCTTGCGCCTACCAGCTCAACCACTGCCACTTTGGTCATGGGTGATGCGCTGGCGGTGGTGCTGTCAACGGTGAGAAACTTTCAGCCTGAAGATTTCGCACGTTTTCACCCTGGTGGCCGTTTAGGCCGCCGGTTGCTGACACGGGTGCGGGATGTTATGCAAAAAAGCAACCTGCCGATTTGCAGCCCGGACACAGCGCTGAGAGATGTTGTGAGCATCATCACCCAGCGACAGCTAGGAATCGTTTTGGTCATGTCAGACACTTCGATGCTGGGGATCATTACCGATGGCGACCTTCGGAAGGTGCTGCAGACTGTCGAAAATCCAATGTCAATGGATGCTAAAGATTTCATGACGACTAATCCCCACGTTGTTTCGCAGGATGCACGCCTAGCTGAAGCAGAAACTCTAATGCAAAGCCTGAAAAAGAGAATGTTAGTTGCGGTAGATTCGAATCAAAGCCCCGTGGGGATTCTCCAGGTATTTGACATTTAGGCAGGTAGATGTTGGCTGTAAAAGCGACTTAATTCTGGTTTGAACGGCTGGGCACCATGACTAGGAAGTTGATTGTTGTTCTTGGCATGCACCGATCAGGAACCTCGGCTTTAACTGGCCTCATGAGTTTGCTGGGTGCATTCCCGGGCTCTGATTTGCTGCCTGCGAACAGCTCCAATCAAAAAGGATACTTTGAAAGCCGCAAAGTAGTTGACCTTAACAACCGGATACTGGCCAGTTTGGGTTCACGTTGGGACAGCGTGCAACCGTTACCGGACGGTTGTTGGAATAATTCGGAATTGCAACCCTACAAAGACGAGATTGCTCGTCTGCTTCAAAGCGAATTTGAAGTCGGCCTACCTGTCATCAAAGACCCCCGAATGTGCATCGTCTTGCCGATTTGGCTGGCGGTGTTCCGCGAAATGGGCATTTCACCCTGTTTTGTTGTCACGGTGCGTAACCCTCAATCTGTCGCCATCTCACAGCGAAAAATGAAGGGGATTCCGCTTCTAAAGTCGCTTGTCCTATACGGCAATTATTATTTGGCAGCTGAGGAATATTCAGACGGATACCCCAGAGTTTTTGTGCGCTTTGCAGAGGTAATCAATACCCCCCTGGAAACTTTGCTGAGTATCGAGCGCGCTTTGGAGATAAATTTTTCTGTCAAACCATTAGACAGAGCCGTTATTGCAAAGGAGTTTCTCGATTCCAAGCTTGCCCACGGCGAAGCTATTGACGCTAACGCGTGGGACTGTGGCCATGTTCTTAATCTTTGCCATGAACTAGAAACACTGTTAAATGGTATTGAAAAAGGCTTGTTGATCACTTTTCGCGAGAAATATTTTAGTTACATGCGATCAGTCAAAACCTGGCTGGATGTGATGGACTATGCGGTAACCCTGGAACACAAGCTGCCCTGTGACAACGAAGTCCGCTTATCTTTACCAAAGTATAGAAGTTCGCTCACATGGACGGAGGCAAATAGCCATGTTTTCTCAGAGTTTGATCGTTCGGATTTTGCCTTTAATGATGCCGGCGAAAAAATACTGATCTTTCCCATCAACAAAGCGGTATCAAGGGACACAGTTTTTCGACTGACGCTGTTCAACTTTCCGGTGCAGGCATATTTCTCGTTGATCGAAGTTATATGCAATGATAAAAAGCCAGTATCGAAACCGTTTGACGATGTAGCGATTACCAGTAAATCAGAGTTTGCTGTGTTGGTCGACGGGGCAACGGTACACGAGAAATCTATTTGGATTTTGCCAAATCCCGGTGAATATTTAGAATTCAAGTTACCTGAACTCCCCAACATTACTGCCGTGGATGGGTGCGTGCTAACGATTGCTGTTACCTTGGAAAGCATTGTTAATAGCGCTCAATTATTAGCTATTCAATGCAACGACAACACAAATCAAATCGTCGAGCTATCTGCTAAATTGGCAACATTAATCGAAACTCATGGTACTCTGGGTGTAGCACTGGCCTCAAAGAATGAAGATTTAGAGACGGCTATCTCTAATTTGAGAATGTGTCGGGAAGAAATCATTCGGGCAGAGATGCAACTGGATTTGCTGAAGGAGTTTTCCTTTGGCAAGTTGCAAGACCTTGATTCTTTATAGGTCGCTTGGGCTTAGCACCCATTTCTATTAAGTTTTTTCCGCGGTGGGTAAATTGATATTCAATAGCGAACTTTTACAGCGGCCTGCCCGCGCATTTGGACTTGGCTTGACGTTTTACGTCTGTTGCGGGTTAGCGCATTCACAGTCAGAACCGCCCGCAAGTTGTCCGCCCGAAGCGGCCAGTCTGTCTTCTGCCAATGCAGAGTCCTTGATGGTGTTTCAGCAGCGGGTTCTGAACTCAAAAGCGGTGGGCTCAGCGCCCAAGGTTAGACCGGTCGGGTTTAAAGACGCCGAAGATTTTGGCGCGGTGGGCGACGGGGTGGCTGACGACACGCATGCGCTGCAAAACGGTCTGGACAAGGGAGGCCGGGTATGGCTGAAGTCAAAGCGGGTATATCGAATTACCAGTAGCCTGCTGTTGGGAAACAAATCCGGCTTTGCCTCGGATGGATCGGCCACATTGCTGATGGCTAGCGGGCCAGACGGGTTCAACAACTCGGTGGCTGTGCGTGGCGACTCCGGCATTTTTGGCCGCCACGGTACTGGGTTTCGGCTACAGGGCAGCGACATCACTTTGAGTGACGTTTTTATCGTCAAGTTATACGAAGACGATCGATATGTGATCGGCCTGGATATCCGTGAGTCGTCCCGCGTGACAGTGCAACGCGTACGGCTGCGGGGGTTTTCATTGGCTCCGGGAATCATCACCATTCGAAGCTCTGCAGACGTCAAGATCATCAGCTCTTTAATTCATGCGTCGTGTACGCAGTCAAAAACGGTGCCAGCGGACTTGAACAGTTTTCAGCTCACGGGCATATCGGTTGATGATGCACGTATCAACGGACGGGAGACAACGGGTTTGCGGTTGTCGAATAACGTTATTGGTGACCTGCGCATGGTGCCCGTAACAGCGAGAAAAGAGCAGTCGGACGGAATCAATTTCAATGGATCGGCAACTGGTAAAGATGCACTTATTTCTGGCAATTTCATTTGGGATGTGGACGAAGGCCTTGATCTTTTTGGCGCAGACATTCAGGTGCGCGGCAACCAGGTTGGTGCCAGCGGCAGGGCGCTGAAGCTGATTCACGGTGCCAACAAAATAGTCGTTGCAGACAATAATTTCATCGCTGGGCCTGGCGGCACCGCAATTGGTATCTACAAGGCCAATCCACCCGATAAGAACCGACAGGTTAGAGATGTGCTGATTGAACACAACCGACTAGCCGTCGAAGGTGTTAAAAGTGTCGGTCTTCGTGTCGATTCTGGCGACGAGTTCTCACCGACCAACATCATTTTCCGGGACAATAAATTGAAAGTAGGTAATTGCAAACAAAGTGCGCTTCATTGTGTTGCGCCACATTGCAGCCTAGAAAAGACCAATCTTGTTGAAGCCATCGGGGCTGTGGTTTGCGGTAATTGATCGGCCTTGCAAAATTCACGTGCCAACCCGGATTTGCGCCTTGTCGCGGTGCATCACCAGCACGGCATCGGCAGTTTCCACAACGACCGCGTTGTCCAGGCCAACCACAACAACCACGCGGCTTTCTGCATGACAGCATAGTCGATGGAGTCTGACGGGCAGGCCAAAAAAGCAGCGTTGACGGGCCTGCAAAAGTCTAGGTCTTATGCGCAACCCTCCCAGACCACCCGGCAAAAAGCGGCGGTGGGCAAGGTTGGATTACAACTTGACAGCCTTTAGAGGCCGGGATCGCGCAAAAGTAGGTCTTTTATCAGCTCAATCTGTGCTTCTGCCCTGATCATTTCTTCTTGCTGTATTTGTTGGCGCAGACTATTTTCATGGTTCTCGGCCTCTAATTGGGCGATGCGCTGTTGAAGGCTAATAGCTTCTTGCTGAGCGACAGTTAGCATCTGCCGTTGCCGCGCGGCCAGTTTGGTTTGCTCATCGTGAGCAACGGTAAGGTCGGCTCTATCTCTAGCCAACGCGTCTCGCGCGGTAGCCAGTTGGTCACGTTCTTTAACGAGTAGCGCGCTCTTGGCCAATGCTTCGGTCTTGGCTTGGCCCTCAGCGTCACGCTCAGCCAGGGCTTTTGCTTTCGCTGCCTTTTCAGCATCGCGTGCCGCAGCGGCTTGGTCGCGCTCTGCAATGAGCGTGTCGCGCTGGACCAAGGCTTGCACATTGGCGGCTATTTCTGCGTCCCGCGCGGCAGCCAGTTGGTCACGTTCTTTAACAAGTAGCGCGCTCTTGGCCAAGGCTTCTGTCTTGGCTTTGGCCTCAGTGTCACGCTCAGCCAGGGCTTTAGCTTTCGCTGCCTTTTCAGCAGCCCGTGCAGCAGCAGCTTGGTCTCGCTCTGCTGTGACCGAGTCGCGCTGGGCCAGGGCTTGCACTTTGGCTGCTGCTTCTGCGTCCAGCGCAGCAGCCAGTTGGTCACGTTCTTTGACAAGTAGCTCGCTCTTGGCCTGGGCTTCGGTCTTGGCTTTGGCCTCAGCGTCGCGCTCAGCCAGGGCTGTTGCGTTGGCGGCTTTTTCAGCATCGCGTGCCGCAGCGGCTTGGTCGCGCTCTGCTGTGAGCGTGTCGCGCTGCGCCAAGGGTTGCAGTTTGGCGGCGGTTTCTGCGTCCCGCGCGGCAGCCAGTTGGTCGCGTTCTTTAACAAGTAGCTCGCTCTTGGCCAGGGCTTCAGTCTTGGCTTTGGCCTCAGCGTCGCGCTCAGCCAGAGCTTTAGCTTTCGCTGCCTTTTCAGAATCGCGTTCAGCAGCAGCATGGTCGCGCTCTGCATTGGCCGTGTCGCGCTGGGCCAAGGCTTGCACTTTGGCGGCTGTTTCTATGTCCCGTTCAGCAATAAGCCGGTCGCCTTCTTAGGCTAGAGCTTCGCTCTTGGCTGGGGCTTCGGTTTTGGCTATGGACTCTGCGTCACGTGCAGCAGCAAGCTGGTCGCGTTCTTTGATAAGTAGCTCGCTCTTGGCCTGGGCTTCAGTCTTGGCTTTGGCCTCAGCGTCACGCTCAGCCAGGGCTTTTGCTTTCGCTGCCTTTTCAGCATCGCGTTCAGCAGCAGCTTGGTTGCGCTCTGCTGTGACCGTGTCGCGCTGGGCCAGGGCTTGCACTTTGGCGGCTCTTTCAGCATCGCGTGCCACAACGGCTTGGTTGCGCTCTGCAGTAGCCGTGTCGCGCTGGACCAAGGCTTGCACTTTGGAGGCCTTTTGCGCTTCGTGTGCGGCAGAGGCCCGGTTGCGCTCTGCAAGGGCCGTGTCGCGCTGGGCAAGGGCTTTCATTTTGGCCGCTGTCTCTGTGTCCCGCGCGGCAGCCAGTTGTGCATTTACGGCACTCCATTGCTGCTTCTCTTGAGCCCAATCTCGGCTCTGATTGTGAATGGCTGCGGCCCAGTCGCGCACATAGAAGGCGTGCCCTATGGCTGGCTGGAGGCTCCGCTGGACATCAACACACTTAAAACCCTGGCTTTGTAAGAAGGTGTCAATTCCTTGCAATTCTGCGCCAGGATCAATGCCCACTACCGGCTGCAGCAACGCCCGCAAGACAACTACATTGCAGTGGACAAGGGTGCCTGCCGCCCCACGCAGTATGGGCAAGGCCGGCAAACAATCCACCAATAGCCAAGTGCCAGTTTCTTCGGTTTCTGTTAAGTCAACCAAGCCCAAAAGAGTATCCAGCTTTTGTGCCGGACGCTCCTGCTCAGCAGTTGTCTTCAGGTTGGGCCACAACGCCTGCAGCGGCTGCGCGGCAATCAGACCATCCTCTGCAGGATTGCTGGCTTGGTGAAAAGTGACAGTAGCGTCAACATCCGCCAAAACGGCACTAACCGCCTGCCACCCTGAGTTTGCTGCCACCAAAGGCTCTGACCACGATATTCGCTCACTGTCGGCATCAACAAGCAGCACATGGGGAATTGCCCAACTGTGCCACTGGTGCAAGGGGCCCTGTCCGCTACCTACGCCGATGTGAATGAGGGTCTCTGCTGGGCTAAGCCTTTGCAAAAGCGGCAGCGGGCCGGAGGTATTACGGCTGGTCATTTCTTAGCACCTTTGCGAGCTGGGCGTTTAGCTTGTACCGGATTTGGGGCAGGTGCCTCTATAAGCTTTGGCGGACTAGGTACCGGCGGCACCGCTTTCGCTTGCAATGCCGAGCACCGCAATGCCACCACGCGCTGTACTTCTGTGGCCATACGGGTCCAGTCATCCCAAGAGCGCTTGAGGCGCGTACCAGCGCTTTGCAAGGCACCCAATATGGCAGGAAGCTGGTGCACCAGGGCGATTAAGAAAGTGCGGTCGGCGGCAGATAGCTGCTGCCAGACATCGATATCCATAGAATCAGGTAGAGCAAAACGCAACTCTAGTTTTCCGCCAAAGTCGTCATAGGACTCTTCAAACCAGCTTTCAAAAGGGGCTTCGCTTACGGTCTGTGGAAACTCTAACTTGGGGTGGCCGCCAAAGCGCTTGGGCCGCACATTGGCACAAGAAAAGCGGAATTCAAAAGCAGGCCAGTGCTGGCTACCCAGACTGAGATTACTAAAACCCAGCCAAAGGTGTTCATAGTCAGGGTTAACTTGCTCACGCTTCAATGTGACTGCATCAAAGCGCAGGGCAGGCGGGAAGGCTTGCAGGGCTATTAGCAACTTGTCCAAGCCGGTCTGTAAGAGTTGAGGCGCAAATTCATCGGGTGCCTTGATCGCCAGGGGAGCCACAAGCGCTTTGCGGAGCAAAGTGACCAGGATTTGCATCAGTTTCCAGTCGCTGGTCCCTATTTGCTGCAAACTTTTCAACAGCGTCGGACTCATATTCTTACCCGCAGCTTGCACGGCTAATGCGGTTTGATCCGCAGCGTCACTGGGCCAGCGACTCAGTACGCCTTCAGCCCCGGAGGCGTGTTCAATGACAATGCTGGCAATGCCGTCTTGCAGTAGAGTTTTGAATTCCAGCAACGGGAAACTGCGTCTGGTTGTATGAAGATTTTTGATCCGCCAGAGAATTTGCCCGGAGCCCTCTGCAGGCAATGCTTCGATAGACTCAAAATCACAGTAGTCTGGCGTCCGCTCTAGCATGCGCTGCCAGCGCTGCTCAGCACCGCTAAGCAGGCGCTTGGCGTCTTGCTGCTGCAAGAAGTAGTGCTCTAGCTCTTCTTGCACCTGATGCAGTTGAAACAACAAGACTTCTCCCTCTTGTTGTTGCTCTTTGTATTGGGCTGTGAGTTTGGCGATTTGTTGCTGGTGCGTCTGCACGAGGGCAGCTTCTTGTTTCTGGTTTTGGGCAAGCTGGGTCTTTAAGCTAGTACTTTCGTTTTGTGCAGCTTGAAGGGATGTTTTAGCCTTTTCAAGGTCGGCCTGAAGGGCCGCTTCTGCGGCACGTAGTTGGCTCTGTGATTTGGTGTGGTCTTGCTGGGCTGCCTTTAAGCTTGCTTTTGTCTTGTCAAGATCTGCCTTCAAAGCGGCCTGGTTTTCAGCAAATTGCTGGCTGAGTTTTGCTTTTTCTGCAACCAGACTTTGTTCGGCAGTACGCGCTGCTTGTAGCTGACCTTGAAGAGTCTGGGTTTGCAGGGAATACCGCTTTAGCTCTTGTTGTTGCTCTTTGTATTGGGCTGTGAGTTTGGCGATTTGTTGCTGGTGCGTCTGCGCGAGGGCAGCTTCTTGTTTCTGGTTTTGGGCAAGCTGGGTCTTTAAGCTAGCACTTTCGTTTTGAGCAGCTTGCAGGGATGTTTTAGCCTTTTCAAGATCGGCCCGGAGGGCCACTTCTGCGGCACGTAGTTGGCTCTTTGATTGGGTGTAGGCATGCTCGGCTGTCTTTAAGCTTGCTTTTGTCTTGTCAAGATCTGCCTTCAAAGCGGCCTGGTTTTCAGCAAATTGTTGGCTGAGTTTTGCTTTTTCTGCAACCAGACTTTGTTCGGCAGCACGCGCTGCTTCTAGCTGTCCTAGGAGAGTCTGGGTTTGCAGGAAGTACTGCTCTAGCTCTTCTTGCACCTGGTGCAGTAGCAGCAGCAAGACTTCTGCCTCTTGTTGTTGCTCTTTGTATTGGGCTGTGAGTTGGGCGATTTGTTGCTGATGGGTCTGCGCAAGGGCAGCTTCTTGTTGCTGGTTTTGGGCAAGCTGGGTCATAAAGCTTGCTTTTGTCTTGTCAAGATCAGCTTGGTACGTGGCTTGGTTTGCAGCAAATTGCTCGCTTAGTTTTGCTTTTTCCGCAACCAGGCTTTGTTCGGCCGTACGCGCTGACTCTAGCTGGCCTTTTAGAGTCTGGGTTTGCAGGAAGTACTGCTCTAGCTCTTCTTGCACCTGATGCAGTCGCAGCAGCAAGACTTCTGCCTCTTGTTGTTGCTCTGCTTGCCTTGAATCAGCCTTGTGTTTGGTACTTTCCAATTCGTCCAGCAATTGCGCTTTGATTTTAGTGAGTGCATCCAACTCGCTGGCAAGCTCAGCATTGTTTGCATCCAGAATTTGCCCGGCGGCTTGCAAAGTTTGCAACTGACTAAGCAAAGCTTGGGCAGCATGAAATTGCTGTTCTAGCTGCTGCTGCAATTGATGGTGCTGCGAGCGCAATACCTCATTCTCTAGGTATTGCTCTTCAAGGTTTGTTTCAACTTGGTTTTGGGCGCTTGCTAAATCCTCTAGGGCTTGCGCCTGTTCTGCAGACAGGATTTGCTGGGCCAGCAAGGCCATTTGAAGGTCGGCCTGCGCTGCAGAGCGGTCTAGCAAAAGATGATAGTCGTCAACGATGTGACCTAAATCTGGTGCTTTCCCAGGAGTTGCGGCGGGGCCGGCACCAAAACGAGTTGCCGTCGCAACAATCTCGTGCTGTAGGTCGGCCGAAGCCGGGTAATGCTGGCTGAGCTGGTGCGCTAGGTATTGAGCTAATGCGCCTGGTGGCTTCAAATCTATTGCAGGTGCATCCGAAGGCGTCAACCCAAGCTTCCAATGCTGGTCGCACTGCGCCACCAGCGCTTTAGTATTTTGGGCACAGTCATCTGCATCAACTAGCAGGCAGCGCTTGGGGTTGCGATTGAAAAATCGAAGCAACTCTTCATGGTGAAGTTGCCATTGCTGCATGACAGTGTCGGTGGCAACGGATCTGTCATGCGCAAGCAGGGCATGGGCAAGCGCGTGTTCCGGGCTGTTCACGACCAGTATGAAATTCAGGCGCGGCTCAAACTCGAGCCAGTAGTCGAGCAGCCAAGTGGCTCGTGTGTCGGCCCAACCCCACACTTGAGACTGGATGTTGGCAACAAAAATATCACTGGCCAGCTGTTCCCAAAAGCGACCGGGTTGACTGACGGCTTGTAGTCCATTTGATTCATCGGCCGCTGCTGCCAATACCTGCTCGTGCCAAAAGCTCAGGTCTTGCTGTTCATCGCGCTGGTTTGATTTAGCCGGCTCTAGCCCGCAGGCCATCAGCGTACCGGCTACTTGTTGCAGCGCGGGTGCATAGGCACCGGTGATGAAGATCCCTTTCATGGCATGCCCTTGGCCTTACGCGCGCTTCCCTTCACTAAAGGTTTTTCTTTTGTAGTCTTTTTGGCCTTGGGGGCCGTGGGTAGTGCGGAGGCAGCTACTTTTTTTATAGCAACTTTTTTAGATACTGGGGCTTTGGTGGCGCTGGATTTCGGGATCGGCGCTTTGGCAGTGAGCTTGGCGGTGTCTTTGACAGGGGCCTTGTTTACTGTCTTTTTGGCGTCCACATTTGCGGCAGGGACCGCTAACTTTGCCTTGGTTTTTACTGCAGGCGAGGGTTTCAGGGCTTTGTTTTTTTCTGCTTCTGTGACGGCTATTTCCGCATCCAAGGCTTGGAGGTTGGCTTGAGCGTCAGGGTAATTGGGGCGCAATGTAAGTGCCTGCAGCAAGCTGGTGCGAGCCTCGGCGTGACGGCCCATAGTGCGCAGCAAGTTGCCTAGGTTGTTATGCACTTCTGGAATAGTAGGCTGCAAACGCAGCACATTTTGATACGCGGCGAGTGCATCTTCTTTATTGCCTAGGCGCTTATGGGCTACACCCAGGTTCAGCATGGCCCACGTAAAACTTGGGTTGAGCTTTAGCGCGCGTTTATGAAAACTTACGGCCTGCAAGAATTCACCGCGATCTTGAAAAATCATGCCCAAGTCATTGAAAAAGTCTGGGCGATCAGGCAGCAGAACAATCGCTTTTTGTAGTAGCGGAAGTGCCTCGGCCAAGTGCCCTCGCTGGCGCTGCACCATTGCCAAGCCGTGCAAGGCTAACGCGTTATCGGGATGAAGCTGCAACGCAGCCGTGTAGGTTTGGAAGGCATGGTCATACTGTTGGCGCTCTGCTTGGGTGCGGGCATGCAAGATAAGTTGTTGCACGGGCAGCGGGCTGCGCACCAAGGGCTGAAGTTGCGCTACTACTTGGTTTAGTTCGGGTGTAGGCGTGAGTTTGTACGCCGCACCAAATGCATCCAGAGCCAACTGAAGTTGGCCCTCTTGCTGATAAGCCAAACCGGTTTGGGCCCAAATGCCCGCACGCATTGTTGCGGACTCCTGAGTTCGCAATTTACCAACCGAGTTTTGCAAGCGTTTGAGCCATTGCAGCGCCTCATCGCTTTTGCCAACCCGATTCAAAAAAACTGCAAGACTGAAGGCTGCTCCAGCGTTGTCTGGGGCCAGTGCCAACGCCTCGCGGTAAACACGCAAAGCGCTGCCGTGGTCGCCAGCGGCTATATGTGCCTGCGCCTGCTGCAGCAGCTTCGTTAGTTGGGTCAACGCATTATTCGTTTTGGGGGTGAGCACTTTGCTTTTTGTCGACATGGTGTTTGTTGCAAGGTAATTGTTACAGTTCAAGCAATTTTCGGTAAGCAGGTAAGCTTATTGTTTCGAAGTCAAAGTTATCACAAATAGTTTGCCGCGCATTGCGCCCCAAGTCGGCGTATTCTGCAGGATTGGCAAGCATGTGGACAGCATGTTCTGACAATGCCTGGTGGCTATGGAAGGGAAACAAAATTGCATTGTGTTCGTGCACCATGGCATCCGTGACAGGCTGGGTGTCTGAGGCCAGGATAGAGCAGCCACAGGCCATAGCTTCTAGTGCCGACCAAGATAGGATGAACGGGTAGGTTAAATAGACATGCAACTTGGAAACCTGCAGTACGCGAAGGTACTGGTCATACGGAAGTTGTCCCACGAAGTGAACTCTTGATATGTCTACTTCTGTACCCAGCTCACGCAAGGCCTTTTCTTTCCAACTGACGAATGGCGGTGGCGGTTTTGGTCCGTATCCCCCACCCGTTTCCCCGCCAACGATAACGACTTGGCATTGTGGGCGCTCCTTGAGTACCGCAGGCAAGGCTCTCATAAGAATGTGGAAACCCCTGTAGGGCTCGAGATGACGGCTAACGTAGGTAAGAACTTCGTCACCTGCATGCAGTGTTTGCCCCGTCGGCAGGGTGTAACTGGCCGAAACGCTTGGTTTAGCCTGATTAGTATCAACACCTTCGTGCAAGACTTGCAAACGGTTTGAGTAGGCTCCCGGAAATAGACTTTTTTGCCACGGCGTAGGGCAAATACCCGTGTCGCAAGATTCCAGCGCCAACAGCTGCGTCGCGTTGCTGGTGTGCAAGCGAAATATGTCGTCCATGCTCACTGGAAATGTCGGGTCAAAACCTACATCAGCACCACGTGGGCGGTAGAAGTACTCAAACAGGCCTATTACCCGTGCCCCGGGGAAGAAGTCGCGCACAAAAAACGCATCGCCCCAGCCTGGGTGCGCCACTATGACGTCTGGCTCTAAGCCCTGAGATTTATGCTTCGCAAGCGTTTCTATGACGCGCTGACCCCGATGGACGGCAGCGTCAAAACCCTTAACCCAGGGGTGACATGCCGCTTGCGTGGCATTCGCCTCTGGTGGTTCATAGGTCAATGTATGAACGCCTTGCAAAGGTGTGAGATTTTCGGTCCAACTGCGATCACCCAAACCATAGACGCTAATCTCTGCGCGCTTGGCAAGGGCTCCAGCAAGTCGGCGGAACTGTCCCGGGAAATTAGGATGCAGAAAAAGTATGCTCAATCTGCGCTTTCCAATGTTGTTGAAGAAACTGGGCTGTCGGTTGTAGGTGCGTTTCAATCCAGTGTCGACTATTCGTAGCACCTCTTTTCTGACTACGTTGGGCCTTCGCTTCTACCGAAGATAAGCACCACAGAATATTGAGGGTGCCTATCGGTGCAGTTGGAGGAACTGAGATTTTCGATTTGTTACAAATACGCACACGAACATCCAGCACCCTGCGGCCCGCAGGCCCTGGATCAAGTGGCAAAAGCCAGCACGCTACGCCCGCTCGTTTAAGACCGATCTGCAGATCTTTTGCATGCTCCAGCTGCGCTTCGTTTTGATCATCCCATTCGATGCCAACTCGTAGAGGCCAGGCCTCAGGGTGTAATGAATAACCTAGCGGCTCAGCCTTACTGGTTAGCGATGCGCTCACAGGGCTAAGTCGGGCCAAATTGTCTGCGGATTGCTGCTTGGTGGTGAGGTAGGCAGTGAAAGACATCCACCATGGCTGCTTGACCCAAGACTCAGGAGCACCACGCACAAGCGCTATGAGCACGAGGTCTGGCCGTGCGTTCTTGAGGCTGCGCGTGTCGTAACTAAATGAGTCCACCACTAATATATGCAGATCGCGAGCGTCGTAATAGTCAATTCCAGGATGCACAAATACAACTTTAGCGCGCTTGTGGTGGGCGAGTATTTGCCGAGCTAGGCTTTGGGTTGTTGTACTTGCTGGGAACGCTGTTTTGACCACCAGCCCGATGGTTAAAGTTTCCGCGCACATCATATGATCTGCCGAAAGTAGACTTTTCCACCACTGATATTTGGCCCACAGACCCATTTTTTGACCTAAGACGTTCGCGTTATTGACAATGCGGGTGAACTGCGAGTGCCCTTCGCGCCCGGTCAATCTCGAGTAGCCATGGCGATGTAGCGCTACCAAGTCATTGCGGCAAACAGTCAATAAACCCAATTGGTGTTCCAAGCGGAGGCACAGATCAACATCCTCAAATCCATAAAAATAGTCTTCATCAAACCCACCAATAGCCAACAGGTCTTCACGTCGGCACATTAGAGCTGCGGCCGTTGCGGCTGGAACGAACTGTGGGGAGTGTTCATTCTCATTTTCCGTTGGTGTCACCTCATAGGGCCAATAGCCATCATCGATTTGTCTGTATCTGACCCCCAAATGCTGGACCGTGGTATAGGCCGAAGTTCCCGATAGTGTCTTCAATAGTTTTAGACCTACGGCACCTACGGCAGTGTCTTGCATGGTTTTGAGCATGCCGGCAAGAGCGTCTTGCAGCCACACGATGTCATTGTTCAGTAGCAGTACATAGGGGGTCTGAGCTAATGCAATCGCCCGATTACAGGATGCGGAGAATGAGTCGTTACGGTCGAGGGCAATCACCCGCAGGGACATTTTGCTTTGCCATTGACCGAGTAAGGCCAAACTCTCGTCAGAGGACGCATGGTCTATGACAATCCAGTCACTCGGAACGCGATTGTGAGATGCCCAACTTTCAAGCAGTGGGCCAAGGACATTTGCTCCGTTTCGATTTAGAACAATAACGGTAGTTTGCTTGAGTAACGAATTGGAGTCCAGGCGCGTTACCTCAGCGCATTCAACGAAACTGCAAAACTCGACATGAGCTAGGCTATGCTGCACTCGCAAAATGCCAGGCGAGAGCACATGACCAGTGTCGCTGTGTATGACGTCAATCGTATGAGACTGCCCATCCGCCAACCACGCAGGCAAACGCAAGTCAAATCCCACAACACCCAAACTCTCGTGTGACCAATTTAGAAAGTCTGCAATGGCTGGCTTGCGAAAGTTGGGACGAAACCAGTCAATCGCGATTCCGTCTACCCGGAGCACAAGATCTAGGGCCAAATTAGGATTCGATTTGTCAAAGGCCCACCCCCTGACTCTAAATGGGGATGCCTCCTCTATCATGCCAACGGGTTCTGTCACCTACACGCGCCTAAGAGAACGAAACATATATAAAAAAACCCGCTTACGCGGGTTTTTGGGAGGGTTATGACTGCGTCACAGACCGAACTTCAGCATGTCAAGTGACAGCTGCTCTACGCTAACACCAACCAATGTAATAGATGCATCAGATCCGAAGCTTAGGGTAACACCATCAGCGTTTTGCGTGAGACCCGTAAACTTAGGCGCCAGATCGCTCACAGAAGTTATTGTTCCACCGAAGCCAAGCTTGTCCACACCAACTTGGAAGTCGGTAATTATCATATTTCCGCTCAACTTGGAGAAGCCGAAGACATCCGCACCTGAGCCGCCGGTAATTGTGTCTGTACCACCGCCACCGAGAATCGTGTCGCGCCCCGCACCACCAATGATCTTTTGATTTGCTTGATCCCCAGAGATATAAGCTCCTTTGAAGCCATCTATCCGAGCAGTTCCGGCACCAACCAACAACGCACCCTCGACACCCGACAACACCAGCGTCTTTCCTGCGGCAACGCTAGACATAACAACTGCAACCAACTCAGTAGAAGAGCTGCCACCTTTACCCGTAACATCCAAGTAAACTTCGTTTGTCGCAGCGCGCGTTTGGGAATCATCGTTAGAAAACGCAACGAAACGAACCGACATTTTTGCGCCCGTGCTAGAGATAGCTTCGGAAATCTCTTTCACCAGATTTGACAGCGTTTCCTTGTACGCAACGATACCAGGATCATTGGATGTGATTATTAAATCCAAAGCATTGGAGAAATACTGGGCAGCTTCTTCAGGGGACTTTTCATCGAGCCCTTGGAACGCAACACCAACCCCTGGAGGAAGCTGAACGCTAAGAGCCAGATTGCCAGAGTCCACTTGTGCAGTAATACCAACGTTAAGGCTGGTGGAAACCAAAGCCCCTTGGTCTTGCCCAAAACTACCCTCACTGGATACATACAAAGAACCCGGGGTCGGGATCTCTACAGTAGAACTTCCGCCAACGGAACTCGTCAAAAGGCTATTGAGCAACGCCTGCGTATCATCAGACAAAGACCCAACAACCGTATCGTTCCCACCAAACAATGAATCAATAGCCATTTTTTACCCCTGAAATACTTGTAACCACATGTAATGCGAATGCTGACTACACTTTAACACAACCCTGCTCCAAACCATCTAAAAAACGTGCTAAGCACTTACCCAACATAGGGAATACGCTGTTTATGTGGAAAAATCCACATTCCTTACCCCTCAATCAGTGAATTGACTCAAACAACATCTCATTGGCTGAATCAAAATGGGCTAAGCACGAATCGTACCAGTGCCGATTTGAGGTCCCACCAGACTGAGCCACGCTGAATCTCAGAAACAGTTTGCAAAGTTACCGTCGAAGTGCCATCAAATGCAACGCTTTGATGCGGCCGTCTTGCATGAAAATCCCTTGATTGGTGCGGAATGAGTGGTAAATAAAAGACGAAGTTGCACTCAGATGCATAGCAATCTGCCGTTTTGTCAAAGCGAATGCACTCTTCAGTAATTAGATGTAACGCGCGCTTTGCAACTGATCGCGTGTCTGAAGGGCCACTCGGCGCGCCGCTTGGGCAAAGTCCGCGTCGGCACTGGCATAGAGAATGGCACGCGAAGAGTTCACGGTGATGAGGCCCGTGGTTTGCTCCGCTGTGCCGCGCCACCCGGCGCGCACCGTGGCCAGTGCATCACCCCCCTGCGCGCCCACACCCGGAATCAGCAGGGGCACGGTGGGTGCCAGACTGCGCACGCGCTCAATCTCGGCCGGGTAGGTCGCACCCACCACCAAACCGAGCTGGCCATTCAGGTTCCAGGGGCCTTGCACCAGGCTGGCGATGTGTTCAAACAGCAAAGGGGTGCCTGGCACTGTTGCCAAACGCTGGGGCTGAAAATCATCCCCGCCGGGGTTAGAGGTGCGGCACAGCAAAAAAGCGCCCTTGTCGTGGTACTTCAGGTAGGGGGCCACCGAGTCAAAGCCCATGAAGGGTGACAAGGTGACCGCATCGGCCCCGTAGCGCTCAAAAGCCTCAATGGCGTATTGCTCCGCCGTGCTGCCGATATCGCCGCGCTTGGCATCCAAAATCACGGGCACCTGCGGGGCCACCGCGCGCATGTGCGCGACCAGACGCTCCAGTTGGCTTTCAGCGCGGTGCGCGGCAAAGTAGGCAATCTGCGGCTTGAAAGCCATCGCGACATCGGCGGTGGCATCTACGATGGCGGCGCAAAAGTCATAAATTTTGCTGGCATCGCCGCGCAGGGCATGCGGAAATTTGGCCGGCTCAGGGTCCAGGCCGACACAGAGCAGGGAGCTGTTTTGGCGCTCGGCTTGGCGCAGTTGGTCGAGAAATTTCATGGTGGGTTTGCGGGTCAAGGTTCAGGTCAATGGAGTGTTGGCGGCTGGCTTGTGGCTAGGGGCTGATGCCAGCGCGCACATCCAGGGCCAGGCACAGGTCGGCCCAGGCCTTGGCTTTGTCGGCTGTGGCGCGCAGCAGAATCGTGGGGGCGTAGGTCACCACCACCGGCAGGCCCGCGTAGCGGTAGACCACGCCGCGCTGTTTGCCCAAGGGCAGGCCGGTGGCATCCGGGTGTTCAGACAGCAGGTGCTGGATGGCCGAGCGCCCCATGACGACGATGACCTTGGGCTGCACCAAGGCCAGCTCACGGCGCAGGTAGTCGGCACACTGGGCCATTTCGTCGGCCTGGGGCAGCCGCCCCTGGGGTGGGCGGCATTTCACGATGTTGGTGACATATGCGCCTGATGCGCCGCCCTCACCCCGGCGCGCGCCCATGGCTTTAAGCATGTTGTCCAAAAGCTGGCCGGCGGGCCCCACAAACGGCGCGCCTTGGCGGTCCTCGTCTTCATCCGGCGGATCACCCACAAAGAACCAATCGGCCTGCTGCGCCTGGGCGGGCGCTTGCAATGTGGCTAGCTTGCGCCCGGCGCACAGGCCACAGGCTTGGCAACTGGCCGCCGCATCCGCCAGTGCGGGCCAATCCAGGCCCTCTAGCGCCAAAGGCGTTGAACCTGGGGCGTGCGGTGCCAACACGGGTGGCACATCGGCGGCGCGTGGGGTCACCACATGGGATGTCGTGGCGCTGCGCTCTGGGGGTGCTGCACTTGCGGCACGCGGCAGTGGTGCTGGCGTGGGCCGGGGCATTTGTACGGTTTGCGTTGTTTGTGCTGGCGCGTCCTCGGGCGCAAACGCCGTGCCCGGCAGCCACACCCGCACACCCATTTCCTGGAGCATGGCGCGCTGGCGTGGGTCAAGTTCTAGGGGCACGGAGCAGTCCTGTCAGGTGAGTTGCATGCTCATCACGATGGCGCTTTCGCGCTGGCCGTGGGCTGCGGGGTAATAGTCTTTGCGCACACCGACGCGACGAAAGCCCTGGCGCTCATAAGCTCGAATGGCGGCGGTGTTGCCCACGCGCACTTCCAGCCAAAGCCAGTAAACCGATTGCCCCCGGGTCCAGAGCGCCAGCGCATCCAATAACAGCCGCGCCAGCCCCTGGCCCTGGTGCTCCGGGGCCACGGTGATGTTGAGCAGGTGCACTTCGTCGACGCCCTTCATGGCGACAAAATAACCCAGCACTTCGTTGTCATCCGCCAGCAGCACCTGCGCGTGGTAGCCGGAGTGCAAGGCATCCAAAAAATGGGTACGGCTCCAGGCGTGGGCATAGGCCTGCTGCTCTACCGCCACCACGCGGTCCAGTTGCGCGGCCAACAGGGGCTCAAAACGCAGTTCGCGCAGAGGTTCTTGTGGGGTTTGAAGCTGGTACATGCTGCCGATTCTTCAGGGTGCGGTGGTTGCGGCTGCGGCCGCACGGGCGCGGGCTTTGTCCAGGTCGCGTTCTGCGGTGGTCTGGGCCACTTTGTCGCGAATATAGTGCGGCAGGGCCTGGGCGGCATCGACCGCCAAGCCAGCCGCCAGCATGCCCGGTGCCAGGCGCAGCATGGCACCGGCGCTGGGCAGGGCGACGACCTGGCGCACACCGGCCACACCACCGTGGCTGGCACCCAGTCGGTCGCCATACACCGCAAATACATTACCCGCCAACACTGAAGCGCTCCACTGCAGGTCTTGCGGGCGCTGCAAAGCGCTATCTTGGGTCGTCGACCATTGCGCGCCATCCCAGCTGAAGCGGGCGGCGTACATCTCGTCCATGCGGGCATCCAGCAAGGCCGTCACCTGGCAGGTGGGCAGATCGGCCAATGCGGCAAAGCGCGCCTCTTCAGCCAACGCCAACAAAGAATGAATAGGCAGCACCGGCACGCCCGCGCCGTAGGCCAGGCCCTGCGCTACGGAGCACGCGGTGCGCAAGCCGGTGAATGATCCGGGGCCGCAGCCAAAACAAATGGCGTCCAGCTCTTGGAGTTGTAACTGCGCTTGTTGCATCAGGCTGAGGATTTGGGCAATCAGCGTGGCGGAGGCCTGCGCCCCGCCTACACCGGTGGTCTGCCACTGGCGCAAGCCCAGACCCGATCCGCGCCCTACGGCAATCGACAGCGTGTCGGTGCTGGTATCAAATGCTAAGAGCTTCATGCCTTTGAGCCCGTGGATAGTGCGGGAGAAGCTACTGAATTAATAGCAACCACCTTGGCCTGGCGTACACCAAACAGAATGCCGGTGGTC
Source organism: Comamonadaceae bacterium PBBC2 (assembly GCA_002255935.1). Lineage (GTDB taxonomy): Bacteria > Pseudomonadota > Gammaproteobacteria > Burkholderiales > Burkholderiaceae_C > Limnohabitans_A. The sequence continues at coordinate 13,275 of NKIO01000013.1, read as the reverse complement.
ACCAGCGCCAGCCCGGCCACCAGATTCCACACCAAGGGTTCGCCCAAAAACACCGTGGCTGCCATGGCCGACAAGCCAGGCACTAGCGCGGTGATCATGGTGGAGCGCACCGGCCCGAAATACTGAATCATTCGGGTGAAGCTGATACCCGAAATCACCACCGAGCCCACACCCTGCATCAGCATCTGAAAGCCCACGGTGGGCCACGGTGCCTGCAGCACCTGGCCCGGCACCCACTGCAAGAGCAGCAGCGCCGTGTACACCGGCACATAGGTCAAAAAAGCAAACACGGTGATGGCAATCGTGGCCTGCACGGCCTGCAAGGCAAAGCGGCGCGCCAGCACGCTGTAGATGGACCAGACGAAGGAGGCCGCCATAAACAGCAGATCGCCCCGCCACACGCCACTGCCATCCAGCGCATGCAGCAAGCTGCTGCCACCCACCATCAAATCACCGCCCACAATGAAGGCCAGCCCCAGCGCCCGGGCCGGTGTCATGCGGTCACCCAGCACCACGATGGCCAGCAGGGCCGTCCACAAGGGCAGGCTGCCGGGCATCAAGACCGAGGCATGGGCCGCAGGCGCAAACACAAAGCCGCTGTAGGCCAGCATGGCATACAGCAAACCACCAAAAAAACCCACCTGCACGGTTGTACGCAGTGGCAAAGGCGACAAGCCCAGCAAAGAGCCCGCCCCGGGATCACTGCGCCGCGCCTTGCGCACCAGCCACCAGCCCCAGGGCAGCAATACCAGGCTGGCACCCCAGATACGGGCATACACAATGTCAAAAGGGTTGAGCACGCCGCCGCGTGCCGGGTCGGCTGACGCCCGCGCCACCACGATAAAGGCCGTCCAGATCACCACCGTGACCACCGCGGCGAGCACCCCCACAGCACGGGGGGAGAGCAAATGGGAGGGGCGGGTGTGGCTTGCAGGCATAGCAGGCGATTATCGGTGGATACCATAATCCCGCATGCCACACCCCAGCGCCTTTCATCGCGACCACCGCGCCCGCCGCCTAGCTGCGGCTTGCGGGCTCGCCAGTCTGTTGCTGCTACCCGGATGGGCAGGGGCGGCCCCGCGCAACGCCCCCCTTCCTGCGGAAGTGGAGGTAGCTCTCGCCCAAGGCAAAGTACCGCGCGATGCCGTGGCCTTTCTGGTGGTGGACGCACAGGGCCAGGCCACACCACGCCTGAGCCACCGCAGCGAGGTGCCCATGAACCCGGCCTCGGTGATGAAGCTAGTGACCACTTACGCGGCGCTGGACCTGCTTGGGCCCAGCTACACCTGGGCCACTCCCGTTTTCATCGAAGGGGCTATCCGTGACGACACGCTGTATGGCAATCTGTATGTGCAAGGCCAAGGCGACCCCAAGCTGGTGCTAGAGCGGTTGTGGCTGCTGCTGCGCCGCGTACAAGGCCTGGGCATCAAGACGATCGCTGGGGACATCGTGCTGGACCAAAGCGCTTACCAATTGCCCGAGCATGACCCCGCCAGCTTTGACGGTGATGCGCTGCGCCCCTACAACGCGGCACCCGATGCGCTCTTGATCAATTTCAAATCGGTGGTGATGACGTTCACGCCAGCGGCCAGTAACACCGTGGCGCGGGTGCAATACGACCCACCGCTGGACGGCGTGCAAATGCAAACCACGGTGCCCCTGCTGGGTGGTGATTGTGGCGACTACCGCGCCGCGCTGAAGGCCGACTTCAGTGATCCCAAACGCCTGCGTTTTGCCGGTGGCTACCCGCAAAGCTGCGGTGAAAAGGTGTGGGCGGTGGCCTATGCCGATCCTAAAAACTACGCCACCCGCGCGGTGGCCGGGCTGTGGAGCAGCATGGGCTGCAAGCTGCAAGGCGCAGCACGCCTGGGGGCGGTGCCCACCGGTGCAAACTGGAAACCGGCCTTTGAGCTGCGGTCTGCACCGGTGTCCGAAATCATTCGCGATATCAACAAGTACAGCAACAACGTGATGGCCCAGCAGCTGTTTTTAACGCTGGGGCGGGTACTTCCCGCCGCAGCGGTGCCCAGCAACCCCACGGAAAGCAATGCAGACGACGCTTTGCAGCAAGGCAGCTTCGTGGCTTCGCGCGCGGTCGTGCAGCGCTGGTGGAAGAGTCGTATTCAGGCCGATGGCGCGCCGCTGCTGGACAACGGCTCGGGTCTATCCCGCCAGGCGCGCATCAGCGCGCAGGCACTGGGTGCCTTGCTACAAACCGCCTACCAATCGCCGGTGATGCCGGAGCTGATGGCCTCCTTGCCCATCAGCGGGGTGGACGGCACGCTACGCCGCGCCAAGGGCAGCAGCACCGGCAGTGCGCACCTGAAGACTGGCTCCCTGAACAACGTGGTGGCCTTGGCTGGCTACGTACATGGGGCCGGTGGGCAGCGCTGGGTCTTGGTCGCACTGGTCAACCACGTCAATGCCAACGCCGCACGGCCCGCCTTGCAGGCCCTGGTGGACTGGACTGCGCGCCAGCGACCTTGAAGCGCAGGCCTGACGTGGTAACCCATTCGTAACTCTGTTGTTTCTTGGTGCTTTACATGCACGAAGCGGTGTTTACCCTAGGGTCCCTAAAAAGAGTACGGGTTTACCATCGGACGGTTTGTAAAACTGAACGGTCGTTCTATTTTTTGGAGATGGCAATGAAACGATGGAAATGGGCAGCGGTAGCGGTAGGTACTGCAGTATTTTTGGCAGGCTGCGGCGGGGCCAGCGATGGTGCGGGCACCACACCTAAAACAATTGCACCGGTATTCAAAGTGTTTGGCGACAGCATCGCCGACAGCGGTACCTTTGGCTACAAATTCACGATTCAGAGCGCCGACACAGCCAACCCGTTTCTGATTTTTCCTGAAGTTGTAGCCGCCAACATGGGCGTCAGCAGTCTGTGCGCGTTCTTCAACTTCAACGGCACCACCTTTGTGCCCAAGACAACTTGCACCAACTACGCAGTCGCCGGTGGCCGGGTCAACAACCTGTCTAACGCCAGCGCACCGCGCAACGCAGTGCCCTTTTCTATCCCCTTCCAGATGGATGCAGCCGCGGCTGGTTTGACGGCCTCTGACGTGGTCATGGTCGATGGTGGTGGCAACGATTTGGCCGACTTGACCGGTGCCTACCTGGGCATCAGCCAATCGGCAACCGGCCTGAACACCTACTTGGCGCTGCTGGGAACCATGCTGCCCCAGGCCACTTTGGGTGCGATTTTGGGCGCGACGCCCAACCAAACCACCTTGGGTACTGCCGCTGGCGCTTATGCGCAGGCCGTGGGCAAGTCCTTGGCGGCTAACGTCAAGACCAAGATTCTGGCTAAGGGCATTACCAAGGTGATCGTCGTGAACTCGGCGGACATCACGGTCACACCACGCTTCCGTGCCGTGTTGGCTGGCATTGCAGCCACCCAAGGCACTGCCACTTCAGAAGCCGTGCGCGGCGCTGTTTTGGCCTGGACCAAAGCCTTCAACGATGCACTGGCCGCCGATCTGGCCGGCACCAGCGTGCAGTTGTTTGATTTGAACGCCGAAGGTGCCAAGATTGTCGCCAACCCGGTCCAATTCTCATTCACCAACATCACCACGCCCGCCTGCCCCAAAGTGACCGGTGGCTTGGATAGCGTGACTGGTCAGGCTAGCCTGAGCGCACCCGCTACGGTAGCGGCCTGCAACTCGGCCAGCATGTCGGCTGCCAGCGGCATTCCCGTGGGTGAGACCGGTGCCGACTGGTGGACCCATTACGCCTATTCCGACAACTTCCACCCGACCCCTGCGCTGCACAAATTGATTGGCCAAGCCATCAATCTGCAGTTGGCTAAAGCCGGCTGGCTGTAATTTCCAGGAGATCCACAATCATGAAAAACACAGTGAAATTCCTCCTGGTCCCTATCGCTCTGGCCTGCGCCAGCCTGGCCCATGCGCAATCGGCCGGTACCTTGATGGTGCGCGCCGGTGCCACCACCATCAAACCCAATGTCAGCAGCGGTGACCTGTCTGCGCCCAGCCTGCCCAGCACCCAGGCGTCCATCGCCAGTGCTTCGCAAGTCTCGGGTGGTGTGACTTACATGTACACCAACAACCTGTCGATCGATGTGCCCATTGCACTGCCTTTTACACACGATATTTCAGGTGATGGCGCGATTTTGGGCGTGGGCAAGATCGCCGAAGTCAAGGCACTGCCCGCTACCGTGCTGGCGCAGTGGCGCTTTCTGGCCCCGCGTGACGCGTTTCGCCCCTATGTGGGTGTGGGCCTGACCTACGCTGCGTTCTTCGGTGCGCGTGGTACGTCGACGCTGACCGCCCTCACCGGCGGCACTCCGTCCAAGCCGACCACCTTGTCGATTGGCTCCAAGTTTGCAGCCACTGTGCAACTGGGCGCGGCCGTGGCGATTAACCAGAACTGGTATGTGGATGCCAACTACACCTACACGCCACTGACGGTGACCAACACCTTGTCCACCGGCCAAACCATGGAATCCAAGATCAACCCTGGATCATTCAGCCTGGCTGTGGGCTACATGTTCTAAACACCCGCCGAACATCGAGTTGAAAAAAGCAGCCTTCGGGCTGCTTTTTTTATGGCACTAGCCGTTGGTATCGACCACGGCTGCGGTGAGCTTGCGCACCAGGGGCAGCGCCACCAGCAGCGTAGGAAAAGCCACCAGCCACGACACCGCCCAGGCACCGAGCCAGAGCTGCCAAAAGCCCGGCACCCAGCCGATGCCCTTAAAGGTGCTGATCAGGGACACGATGCAGGTCATCAGAATGGATAACAACAGCGGCATCACGAAGCCTGCATAGCGAGCCGGCAATTTACGCAGGCCGAAGAGGGTGCGGGCAACAGGTTTGGGGTCGTTCATGGCTCGCTTTATTTGGCGGCGCGGGTCAGACGGTCGCGTACGCCGTCCCACTCCAGCGCGTCGGGCGGGGTTTCCACCCAAATCAGTTTCACGCCGGTGGCGTCCAGCTCGCGCAATACGGCAAACAGCTCGTGCGCAGCAACTGCGGCAGCGGTCGGCATGCTGCGCGCCAACATCTGGCGCGGCAGGTTTTTGAGCTTGGTGCGCGCATACACCGCGATGGTGGGCGCACCGCTGGTGCCGGCCAGAGGCTCGGCCAACAAATCAATCGCGGTTTGCAGGGCCTTGGCATCCATCAGGCGCACGCGGGCATTGGGCGCGTAGTGCGACTCCAGCGTGCCCGAGGCACGCGGCGCGCTCTGCTGTTGTTCTTCCAGTTCGGCGTTGGACAACAGTTTGCGGCCGCAGGCTTGCTCTACCTGCAAGCTGGTGATTCCACCGGGACGCAGCAGCACCGGCGCGCCACGGCTGCAGTCGATGATGGTGGACTCAATGCCCACATCGCAGGGGCCGCCATCCAGCACCATCAAGTCTTCACCCAGTTCGCTTTGCACATGCGCTGCGGTGGTGGGGCTGACGCGGCCAAAGCGGTTGGCGCTGGGTGCGGCCAGGCCCCAGACTTCGCGCTCGCCTTCCTCCGGTTTTTCGGGTTTGCGCAATACCGACAACAGCGCCTGCGCCACCGGGTGCGCGGGGCAGCGCACGCCAATCGAGTTTTGCCCCCCCGCTGCTGCCGCGCCCACGCCTTCGCGGCGCGGCAGGATCAGCGTCAGCGGGCCAGGCCAAAAGGCCGCCATCAATTGCTGGGCAAAGGCCGGCACCTGGCTGCAGTAGTGCGCCACGGCCGACATGCCGCCGTCAAAGGCAGCCACATGCACGATCAGCGGGTGATCGGTAGGGCGGCCCTTGGCTTCGAAAATCTGCGCCACCGCAGTCGCATTGTCTGCGTCGGCAGCCAGGCCATACACCGTCTCGGTGGGCAAGCCCAACAGGCCGCCAGTCCTTATAGTGCGTGCGCCAGCCGCTATCGAATCCGCAGCAGATGCGGGTACAAGGGCAGACACAATCATGCGTGGGTCACTCAGAACGCCGCGATGCCCAAAAGGGCGGCGGCTTGCAGCGCGGTAGCGCGCACGTGGTCGATACTGGCGCCGGTGATGTTGAGGTGCCCCATCTTGCGGCCCTTCTTGGCATCCTGCTTGCCATACAAATGCAAATGCGTGCCCGGCAAAGCCAGGACCGCAGCCCAGTCCGGCGCACCTTTATGGGGGTCAGCCCCCGTTTTTTCGCTGCGATGTTCGGGCCAGATATCGCCCAACAGATTGAGCATGATGGCCGGGCTGTGTTGGCGCGGCTGCACCAGTGGCAAGCCTGCCAGCGTGCGCACTTGCAGGTCAAACTGCGACACATCGCAAGCGTCCATGCTGTAGTGGCCGCTGTTGTGCGGGCGCGGCGCCATCTCGTTCACCACCAAGCCACCCAGGGCTTGCGCCTCAGGCTGAGTGGGGTCGAGCACAAAGAATTCCACACACAGCACGCCCACGTACTGCAAACCGCTTGCTATCGATTTCGCAGCAGCCACGGCACGTTTTACTAGGGCCTCAGGCATATTTCCTTCAAAAACCTCGGTTACGGCCAGGATGCCGTCGCGGTGCAGATTGCGCTGCACCGGCAGGTTGACGCAGCTGCCATCGGCACCGCGCGCCACGATGACCGAGCATTCCATCTGCAATGGCAGCATCTTTTCCAGCACGCAGGTCACGCCTTTCAGGTCCGCCCACGCCGCAGCCAGCTCTGCGGGGTTCTTCACCCGCACTTGGCCTTTGCCATCGTAGCCCATGCGGGCAGTTTTGAGAATGCCAGGGAAGAGATCAGATCCGACCTGCGCCAGTTGCTCCGCCGTCTCGATCACCGCATAGGGCGCGACCGGCACGCCGCAACCGGCAAAGTGGGCCTTCTCGCGCACGCGGTCCTGGGCAATGCCCACGGCTTCTGCGCTGGGGGCTACCGGGCGCGTTGCGGCCAGTTGGGCCAGCGCCTGGGCGGGCACATTTTCAAATTCGGTGGTGATGGCCACGGACACTGCAGCCAACTCGGCCAGGCCCGCCGGGTCCGTGTAGGCGGTCTGGATATGGTGGTGGCTGACGCGCCCCGCGGGACTCAGCGGGTCCGCATCCAGCACGGCAGTGAAATAGCCCATTTGCTGGGCCGCGTGCACAAACATGCGGCCCAACTGGCCGCCGCCCATAACACCGAGCGTGACTTCCTTGGAGTCGCTCATAGCACTGGCGGCACGGTCATGCCGCGTGCAATCTCGGTTTGGTGCGCGCGGAAGTCATTGAGCCTTTGCAGCAGCTCCGGCTTGTCATGCGCCAGCAGCGCCACGGCAAACAAGGCGGCGTTGGCTGCACCGGCAGCGCCAATCGCAAACGTGGCCACCGGCACGCCCTTGGGCATTTGCACGATGCTGTGCAGCGAATCGACGCCGCTCAGGTGCTTGCTGGCCACCGGCACGCCCAGCACGGGCACCGTGGTCTTGGCCGCCAGCATGCCCGGCAAATGCGCGGCGCCGCCGGCCCCAGCGATGATGGCGCGCAGGCCACGACCGCTGGCGGCCTCGGCGTAGGCGAACATGTCATCGGGCATGCGGTGGGCCGAAACCACCCGCGCCTCGTGGGTGATGCCAAACTGTTGGAGAATCTGCACTGCATGTTGCATGGTGTCCCAGTCGGAGCTGGAACCCATGACGACGCCGATTTGAATGGTCATAGAGTTGTGTGGGCCGGGCAAAGGAGTCGCCCCGCAAGCATTGGACCCCTGATTTTACTTTTTCACCCAGAGCACCTTTTCATGATTGATGTCACCCTAGAAAACTTCGACGCCGAAGTCGTTGCCGCCTCGTCCACCGTGCCGGTACTCGTCGATTTTTGGGCACCCTGGTGCGGCCCCTGCAAGGTCATTGGCCCGCTGTTGGAGAAGATCGAAACCGAATACGCGGGCCGCTTCAAACTGGTCAAGATCGACTCGGACCAGCAACAGGAACTGAGCCAGGCCTTTGGTATCCGCAGCATTCCCACCTGCGTGCTGATGGTCAACGGCAAGCCCGCCGACGGCTTTATGGGCGCGCTGCCCGAGAGCAAGATCAAAGAATTCCTGGACAAGCACATTCCCTCCGAGGCTGAGGTGGAAGCCCAGGAAGAAGCCGAAGACGCGCAGGCCCTGGTGGCTGCGGGCGACCCGCAAGCCGCGCTGCACAAGCTGCACTCCGCACTCACCGTGAACCCTGGCAACGACGACGCGCGCTACGACTACGTGAAGCTGCTGATCGAGAACGATATGCTCGACGACGCCGAAGCCGCGCTGGCCCCAGCATTGGCCGAAATTCCGCGCCAACTGCGGTTCGATGCGCTCAAGCATTTTCTGGACGCTATCAAATTCGTAGTGACCGACGAACGCGGTGCCTGGGCCCCTGCCCAGTTCGATGCCTTGATTGCCACCAACAAGCGCGACTTTGACACCCGCCTGGCCAAGGCCCGCGTCTTCATGGTCGGCGGCGACTGGACCGGCGCGATGGACGAGTTACTGGAAATCATCATGCGCGACAAGGCCTGGGGCGACGCGGTGCCGCGCAAGACCTTTGTGGCGATTCTGGAACTGCTGACGCCGCCTAAGCCGAAGATCGACCCCGCCACAATGGGCAAAAGCGCAGGCGGCATTGAGCTTGCCGGTAAGGCCGTAGCCGAGCTGGACCCGCAGGCCCAACTGGTCGCGACTTACCGGCGCAAGCTCAGCATGGCTTTGAATTGAGCTAAGTCAGGGAACTAAACGCCCCCACGGACTATCATTCACCCATGCGCGCCCTCATCATCATCTTGCTACTGGTGCTCACCCCTTTGCGGGGTTGGGCGGCTGACAGCATGGCGGTGCAGATGGCGACCCAGGGCATGGGCGGGCACACCGAAGCACAGGCCAGCGAAGCCCACGCTGCAGATCCCTCCATCCACTGTGCGGGCATGGCCGATCACCACGCAGACGCGGTAGCGGCCGATGGCGACGAGAACGTCGCCCAGGGCGGCGAACCTTGCAACAATTGCGCCGCCTGCCAGGTATGTGCTACGGTGGCGTTGATAACACCGCCGCTGGTGAGCACTGCCAGCCCCCAGCTGCACCACCTGCCTTGGGCTGCTCTGCCCACGTTCTCAAGTGCCGAGCTGGCACCCAGCCAAAAACCTCCCATTTCCTGATCCTCGGGCCCTAACTGGGCCGGTACTTTGCGGCAGCGATTGCGCACCTTGTGTGCCTTTCATGCTCTTTGTTCAATCCGGAGTCAGGAAATCATGTCTTATCTTTTTTCGTTCTCGAAACGCAGTCGCTGGATAGCGGCCGCGGCCGTCGTTGCATTCAGCGCAATCTTTCTGCCCAACGCAGGGGCGCAAGCCGTCGGTTCGGTACAACAAGACCGCCAGGCCACGTTGCAGGCCAGCCAGGCGCGCACGCCTGTTCCGCCTGTGACCTACCGCTCGGTATTTGCCGACCTACCCCAGGGAGTGGAATCCACCACGCTGGACTGGAAGGCCGCCAATGCCAATGTGGGGCAGTTCAAGCGCGGATATGCGGACTTGCTGAAGTGGGAGCAGGAGCAGGCCGCCAAGGCGCGAACTGTGCCTGCCAACACCGCACCAGGCGCAAAAACTCCAACGACCACTGGAGAAAAGCCATGACGCTCAACTTTCTTGAATGCATACAGGCTCGCGAGGGAGCCGGACTGGCAGAGTGCTCTGCTGCGTGTCCCCCGCCCGCTTTGCGGGCTCCTCCTTTACCTGCGCAGAACACTCTGCCAGCCCGGCTCTTGGCTGTCGTTGCAGGTGGGTTCGTTGCCGCCAGTGCCTTTGCGGTTCCAGCGGATGGGGGCACCACGCGGCTGCAGGCCCAAGTCGCTGGCAAGGTGATTGGCATTCAAGGTGCACCGGCTGCGCTACCTCAGCCCAGCGTGGACAGCCACGAGGCCATTAGCCAGCTGCTGGCTGCGCCGCTGACCAACGATGCAGCTGTTCGCATCGCCCTGCTGAACAACCCCGAACTGCAAAGCGCACTGGCGCGGGCCGCGATGGGCATTACTGACTGGCAGGACACCGACAACCTGGCTAAGCGCCAGGCGCAGGTGGACATCACGGTGCTCTCGGCCCGCGCGACTAAGGCCTGGGTGCAAGCGGTGGCGAGCGCGCAGAGTGCGCAGGCGCTGCGCGAGGCCAAAGCTACCGCCGAGGCTACGGGTGAGCTGGCACGGCGCATGGTGCAGGCGGGCAACTTGAGCAAGCTCAACCAGGCGCAGCACCAGGCCAAGCTGTCGGAGGCGGCCATGGCGCTGGCACGCGCCGAGCAAGCGGCGTTTGCTGCGCGCGAGCAACTCATCCAGGTGCTGGGTCTGTGGGGTGCTCAAACGCAATTCACGCTCATGGACAAGCTGCCCGCTTTGCCCGAGGCCCCGCTAGAGTTGCCCGACTTGGAAGCCCAGGCGCTGGCGGCACGCACGGACCTGGGGCAGCTGATGGCTGATTGGCAACTCAAACGCAAGCCACCCACCACGCCGAGTGACCTGTGGGATGCGATGGGCGACGCGGCCACGGTACGTGCCGCCGCCGTAAAACTGCGCAGCCAGGCCAGACTGGCCTATTTCAACTACCGCAGCAGCTATGACATCGCGCAGCACCTGCAGACGCAAGTGCTACCGCTGCGCAAGTTCATCAACGATGAGCTCACGCTGCGCTACAACGGCATGTTGACCAGTATCTTTGACGTGCTAGCCGACAGCCAGGCGCAGAGCCAGACCGTGAACGCTGCCACGCTGGCCGCGCGGGACTTCTGGCTGGCGCAGGCCGACCTGCAGGCGCTGCTGGCCGGTGCGCCGCTAGAGAGCATGGGTAGCACCCCAGGCCCCGCCACCAATGAAGCTGCCCCCGCCGCCAGCTCCGCGGGCCACTGAGCGAAACAACGAGAACAACACCATGCAGAGACGTAATTTCTTCACCGGCGCTGCCGCCACGGCCCTGGGCGCAGTAGCCGCCACTTCTGTCAGCCGCGTAGCCCTGGCCGCACTACCCGAGCCCGTACTGCAAAACTCCCCCGCCACCATGCCGCCGCTGGTGCCCAACACCGGCCGCCCCTACAACCCCGTGGTCACCTTGAATGGCTGGACACTGCCGTGGCGCATGAACAATGGTGTGAAGGAATTCCACCTGGTGGCCGAGCCCGTGGTGCGCGAAATGGCACCCGGCTTCACGGCCAACATGTGGGGCTACAACGGCCAGAGTCCCGGCCCGACCATCGAGGTCGTCGAGGGCGACCGGGTGCGCGTGTTTGTGACCAACAAGCTGCCCGAGCACACCAGCATGCACTGGCACGGCCAGCGCCTGCCCAATGGCATGGACGGGGTGTCGGGCCTGACGCAACCGCCGATTCCCGTGGGCAAGACCTTTGTCTACGAGTTTGTGGCACGCCGCCCCGGCACCTTTATGTACCACCCGCATGCAGACGAGATGACGCAGATGGCCATGGGCATGATGGGTTTCTGGGTCACACATCCCAAGTCCAAAAACCCGCTGATCAGCGAGGTGGACCGCGACTTCTGCTTTCTGCTGAGCGCCTATGACATCGACCCCGGCAGCATGACACCCAAGACCATGACCATGCTGGACTTCAATCTGTGGAGCTGGAACAGTCGCGTATTTCCCGGCATCGATACGCTCAATGTACGCAAGATGGACAAGGTGCGCATTCGCGTGGGCAACCTGACCATGACCAACCACCCGATCCATATCCATGGTCATGAATTCACGGTGACGGGCAGTGACGGCGGGCCATGGCCTGTTGGTGCACGCGTGCCCGAGGTGACCACCGATGTGGCCGTAGGTCAGATGCGGCAACTGGAGTTTGTGGCCGACGAAGAGGGCGACTGGGCCTTTCACTGCCACAAGAGCCACCACACCATGAACGCCATGGGCCACAACGTGCCCACACTGATTGGTGTGGACCACCGCGGCCTGGTGCCCCAACTGCAAAAGGCCATGCCTGACTACATGATGATGGGCGAACGCGGCATGGCGGATATGGGCGAGATGGAAATGCCGATCCCAGAAAACACTGCGCCGATGATGACCGGCCAGGGGCCGTTTGGCGGCGTGGAAATGGGCGGCATGTTCAGCATCCTCAAAGTACGCAAAGACCAGAAGCCCGGTGACTACAAAGACCCCGGCTGGTACCCGCAGCCTGCGGGCACCCAGGCATTCGAGTGGAAGGGTGCGCTGCCCGACCCGGCGCGTTTTGCGTCCGAAGGCACGGGTGCCATGCCGCTGCAGCAGCCTGCCGAAAAAGCCACCCAAGTCCAGATCCGCAAGCCCACCGGGCATATGAACCACTAAACCCAAAGAAACATCTTCATGAAAAATACTATCAAATTCATAGCCACTCCCGCACTATTAACGGCCTCATTGGCGGTTTTTGCCAGTGGTAGCCACCCAGGCGGCCACGCTGCAGCGTCCATTGGCCAGCCCGGTATTTCCAGCGCCGTGACCCGCACCATCGCTATCAGCATGGCCGACACCATGCGCTTCACGCCCAGTGAGATGGAGGTCCGCCAAGGGGAGACCGTTCGCTTTGTCGTCACCAATACCGGGCAGCTCAAACACGAGTTCAACCTGGGCACAGACGCCGATCTGAAGGCGCATGCGGAGCAAATGAAAAAGTTTCCAGAAATGGAGCACGACGAGCCCAATCTGGTCAGTCTGGCACCCGGCAAGACGGGGGAGGTGATCTGGAAATTCACGCGCAGCGGACCGGTAAGCTTTGCCTGCCTGCACGCGGGCCACTATGACGCAGGCATGAAGGGCCGGGTGCTAGTGGCCAAAGCCGCTGGGGCACCTGTCGCAGACGTGGCGGCCGAGTGGGCGCGTGGTGAAGTCAAGAAGGTCGACAAAGCCGCGCAAAAGATCACCCTGAAACACGGGGACATTAAAAGCCTTGATATGCCCCCCATGACGATGGTGTTTCAGGTGGCAGACGCGGCGATGTTGAACTCGGTGAAGGTCGGCGACAACGTACAGTTCAGCGCCGAGCGGCGTACTGGAGCCATCGTCATCACGAATCTGAAGGCCGCACCTTGATCAAGCACCCATAGGCTCAAAAACTATTTGCTATGAATACAGGAGCTGCTCCCGCACTATCCACGGCCTCAAAGGCCGATTTGGCTTAAAGTCTCGTAACTACTCAGCTCACCCGCTAAAACAAGGCTGAATCGTCTTGCCGTTAAACACACTCACCAGACACTCAAACAGATTGCCCTTCTGCTTAGTCATCGTCGCCAGGTACGAACGAATCGTAAAGAACGTATCCGCACCATGCTCAGTCCTAAAGCAGCCCGATAC